>JAIYCR010000079.1 GCA_027487905.1 Rubrivivax sp.
GCGGGTGCGCGTGGTGGTGAGCGACGACGGCGTGGGCATCCGCCCCGACGCGCTCGAAACCGTGTTCGAGCTCTTCCACCAGGAGCGGGCCCCGGCGGGTGCACCCATGGACGGCCTGGGCATCGGGCTGTGGCTCAGCCGGCGGCTGGCCGAACTGCACGGCGGCAGCCTCTGCGCACGAAGCGAGGGGCTGGGCCGGGGCAGCGCCTTCGTGCTGACGCTGCCCACGATGCCGCCGCCGGTGCCGGCAGACGCGGCCCCGACAGGGTCATCCGCGCCGGGCGCATGATGGGTGCACCGGTCGTTCAGGGCCGGCCCACCGCACGCTTCATCCGGAAGGACTCCCCATGACCCAGGGCAAGCACGGCAACAAGGAAGCGAAGAAGCCGAAGAAGGTTCGGGTGCCCAACCCGCCCGGCCTGCCGGCGAGCCTGGCGCCGCTGGGCACCGGACCGATGGGGCCGCGCAAGCGCTGAGTCCCTTGTCCGGGCGCCGGCAATGCGCGCCCCGGACTGGACCGGGCACTTGCGCGGCACACCGCGCCGGCTCAGGGCGCGATCAGCTCAAGCGTCGGGAAGTAGATCCGGAACCGGCTGGCGTCCCGGGTCAGCAAGGGCCAGCCCTCGACCGCGGCATGCGCTCCGATGAAGAAGTCGGGCAGCCCCTGTTGCTTTCCGCCGCCACGGCGGCAGTACTGCACGAAGGCGCGCGCGGCCAGCAAGAACGCAGGCCGCGGCAATTCACGAAGCTCCAGCGCCGTCGTGTGCGACCTCGCCGCCGCCCTGCGGCAATGTCCGGGGGTGGGGATCATCAGGGGGCCGAAGGTTTGAAGCGATCAGCGCCCGGGCTCCGCGCGGGCAAGGCCTCGTCCTGCTCCGCTTCAGGCCACAGCGCCGGGAAATAGAAACGCAGGGCGTGCCTCGGAACCGCGAAACGGACCTTGCCATAGGGCGAATCCTTGGCGAGGAAGTGGCGGCGCACCAGGGCGGAGAGCAGATCCGTGGCCAGACGGTCGCCCAGCCCGGTCATGGCCTTGAAGTCGGCACGGCCGAGCTCCGCCTGCGTGGCGAAGAGGCAGTGCAGTGGCATCAGCGCCTCCTGGCGCACCCCGGTCTTCATCGCCGATTCGAAGGCCCGTGCCGCCTCGATGCGGCTGCGCATGCCCTGGACGTCCAGCTGACCCGCCATGAAACCGATCGGGTCGATGCACACGTCCAGCGTGTAGCCGATCCAGTCCAGCAGGCCCTGCTGGGTGAGGTTGCCACGGCCATCGAGGTCCCCGCGCCGGTGCTCATCGGCTGCCTGCAGCAAGGCCTTGTACCGGGCCTCCGTTCTGGCAAAGCCGCGAAGTGGTCGGGAAGGGATCCATTCAGGCGAGCCGGTGGGGCGCTGCTGCCGACGCGAGCGGGCAATGGCTGGAGTTCGCGTCGCCGGTCCGTCGTAGCTCAGCGTCCTTCAAGGACAACATCAACCCACCCGTGGTGTTCAGTGACAGGGACCGATGAAAGCAGCAGACATTCGTTTCGCCAGATGGCCGCGGCGCAGGGCGCCTGCTTCGACAAACGCGTTTCGGTCTTGGTCAGCGACCAGACGCGGTCACGTGGTTGCTGCGTTCAAGGCGTTATCCAGGTCTCGCCAGAGATCTTCCACATCCTCGATGCCGACACTCAAGCGCAGCAACGAAGGCGGCAGATGCTCCTGGCCCGGGATCGCCGCGCGGCGCTCAATCGTCGACTCGACAGCGCCGAGGCTCGTCGCGTGATGGATCAGGCCCGTGCGACGGCACACCGCATCGGCCCGCGCAGCGCCGCCATGCACATCAAACGAGATGATCGTCCCGAAGCCCTTGAGCACTCGCCTGGCCGTCGCATGCGTCGGGTGTGAGGGCAGCCCGGGGTAGCGAGCCAATTCGACCGCCGGGTGCACGGCCAACCGCTCGGCCAGCACCATCGCCGACCTCTGCGCCCGCTCCAGCCGCAATGCCATCGTTCGTGCACCGCGCACCGCCAGGAACGACTCCAGCGTGCCCGGCGTCGCACCGGTCAGCTCGCGCGACTTCCTGAGCGCATGCCAGAACGCCTCGTCCTTCGTAGTTGCCACGCCCGCCAGCAGGTCGGAGTGGCCGCCGATGAACTTGGTTGCGGACTGCAATGACACCGTCGCACCGAAGTCCAGCGGGCGCTGGTTCAGCGGCGTGGCAAAGGTGTTGTCGACAGCCACGATGGCACCTGGCTTGCGCGGCGCGGCGCAGATCGCCTCGAGGTCTGCCACACCGAGCAACGGGTTCGAAGGCGACTCGAGCCAGACCAAGTCGGAGCAGCGGCAGGCGTCGATCCAGCCCGCCGTGTCGTTCAGCGCCAGGCGCTGCACCGACCAGCGACCGCGATCGGCACCGGCCGTCACCAGTCCGGCAACGCCCTGGTAGCAGTCGTCCGGGAGCACGACACTCGCACCAGCGTGGAGCTGATCGAAGACTGCGGCAATGGCCGCCATGCCGGAGGCAAACGCCAGTGAGCGCCCCGACTCCAGGCCCCCAACGAGCTGTTCGAGGGCTTCCCAGGTGGGCGTGCCGTCGTCGCGCGAATACTCGCGCTTGCCGCCGATGATGAAGTTCGACGCGGGAACGAGCGGCACATTCAGTGGCGATCCGGGCTCCGAGGTGCGGCCGGCAGTGACGAGCCAGGAGTCGGGCTGGAGCTGAGCGTTGTCTGCGTACATGTTCAGGGTGTCTCGAGGGGCAAGGTTGTCTGGAGTGCCATCAGGTGCTGGCCAGCTTCAATCCGACGATGCCGGCAACGATGAGTCCCAGGCTCGCCAGCCGCCCGGCCGTGGCTGGCTCGCCGAACAACACCATGCCGAGGATCGCCGTCCCGACGGCGCCGACGCCGACCCACACGGCGTACGAAGTGCCGACCGGCAGTGACTTCATTGCCACGCCGAGCAGCACGAGGCTCAGCACCATGGCCCCGAGCGTGAACACGCTAGGCCAGATTCGCGTGAAGCCGTCTGTGTACTTCAGACCGATTGCCCAGCCCACTTCGAGCAGCCCCGCGATGATCAGTAACAGCCATGCCATGAGTGTGTCCAACTTGTTCGGGCTTACTCGTGGCCGGGAGGCATGCCACCGAGCGGATGGGCGATGCCGCCATCGCCGTAGCTGCGCAGGATCTGCGCGATGGTGATGTGATAGCCGCGGATCCAGCGCCCCTGCAAGTCTTTGGCCGCGCGGTGCAGGGGGTGCTCAACGAGTTGCTGCAGCGCCTCCATCGATTGCCAGTAGTAGACGGTCGAAATCAGCCCGCTCGCCGGGTTCTCCCAGGCCTCTTCACCCAAGTAGCCGGGGATCGCCTTCGCGATCGCGGCAATCGCCTGGTCGCGGCGATGGAACTCGTCGTCGTACTCGCCCTTGGCGAACGTGAAGGTCGCGCTGTACACCCGGTCGTCTCCTGTGCGGCGTGAGCCGCTGCGGTTCATGGGCACTCAGAGGGTCGGCTTCGCGGTGTCACCGCATGGCTTGCGCCAGGGCCGGACAAGCATGCCAAGCGCCTTCTGGCGCACGGTGCGGTGAAGCTCTTCGGCACGGGACTCGGCGAACTGCTGGGAAAGGTAGATGGGGCGCGTTGCGAGTGGGCGACCAAAACCGCCTGACCCTCAATGTGCCTCGGAGCCGGCATGTGGAAAATATCCAGTTCCTGCCAATCTCACTGGACCAGTACGCCAACATGCCTTTTGATCCGGACCGGCGACGCGGACGCAGTCGCGCGCTGTACGAGGAGATCCGCGCGCGCATCGCGGACGGCACCTATGCGGCCAGTGCGCCGATGCCGTCGTCGCGTGCGCTGGCCGCGGAACGAGGCTTGTCTCGAGGCACCGTGACGCTGGTCTACGAACAACTGGCGGCCGATGGCTTCATCGATACCCGTCCTGGTGCCTTGAGCCGGGTGGCCGAAGGCACGGCGGCCTCGCTTCGCCGTGCTGGCGGTGCCCGCCAGGTGCGCGACGAGGCCGGCCGGTCAGCGGGTCGGCTGTCCGCCGTCGGCCGGCGCATCGGAGCGATGGGTATCCGCGATGCGGGTCCAACCGCACCCGAGGAGATCGACTTCGTCTACGGCCCCTTGGCTGGCGGCGACTTCCCAACCCTGACCTGGCTCAAGGCACTCCGTGCAGTCGAGCGCCAGCGCATCCATCGGCTGGAGTACGAGGATCCCCGAGGCAACCTTGCGTTGCGCCGAGCGCTGCAGACGCACCTGAGCAAGACCAAGGGTGTGTCTTGCAGCGTCGAGCAGATCATGATCGTCAACGGATCGCAGCAGGCGTTGGACCTGTGCGCCCGGCTGCTGGTCGATCCTGGCGAAGGCGTGGCCGTCGAGAATCCGGGCTACCGCATGGCACACCATGCCTTCGAGGCCTGCGGCGCGAAGCTGCTGGGCGTGGACGTCGATGAACACGGACTGCGGACCGGCGCGCTCGCGGCGCTCGGGCCGGTGTGCGTGGCGTATGTCACCCCGACGCATCAGTTTCCGCTCGGGTCGTTCCTGCCGCTGCTTCGGCGCAGAGCGTTACTGGATTGGGCCGCACAACGGCATGCGTGGATCATCGAGGACGACTACGACAGCGAGTACCGCTACTCGGTGCGGCCGGAGGCGACACTGCTGTCATTGGATCGCCGTGGCTGCGTGATCCATGTCGGCACGTTCTCCAAGACCTTGTCGCCACAACTGCGGCTCGGCTACATGGTGCTGCCACGCAGCTTGGTGGATACCTTCGTCGCCGCCAGGCGGGTTGCGGATCGACACGCTGCCACGGGCCTTCAGCGCGCGCTGGCGGTGCTGCTGGAAGATGGAAGCTACGACCGCCACGTGCGCCGCATGCGTCGCCTGCAGCAGACCCGACAGCGCGCGCTGACCGATGCACTCGCCAGGCATTTTGGCGGTCGTGTGACCATCGAGGGGGCGGCCAGTGGGTTGCACCTCGTGGCTTGGTTTCCCGGCTTGCCGGCCAGTGCCGAGCTGACGCTGGTGCGGGAGGCGCGTGCGCGCGGCGTGCGGGTCTATCCCGTCGGGCCGCTCTATCTCCCGGGGCGCACTCAGTCCCTAACGACTGTGGAGCGGCCCGCTGGCTTCGTCATCGGTTATGCGCTCCTGGACACCGATGCGATCGAGGACGGCGTGCGACGCCTCTTGACGGCACTGAATGCCTTGGAGGGTCGAGCTGCGTGACCACAGATCGATCGCCGTACACCCCGGCGCTCTCGAGCCTCGCTTGCATGAGCAAACCGCTCAGGCGCTCATCGTCGCGCTGCCGTGACGACATCGGCTCGCCGCGCGATGCGTCGAACCCGCTCGGGTGGACGCTCATCACCTGGCGAAGCCGTTGCACCGCGTGGTTGCCGATCTCCGCTTCGATGAACGCGCACCTCACCCGGACGGCTCGGCAAAACACGCGGTGGCTTTCTTTGAGAGGTCGTTGGCCCGCTGGCATGCGCCCTTGCCGAACCGGCAGGTACAGGCTGTACTGGCTGACTATCCCCGCCACCCTACCCCTCAAACATCAATATTCGCCGCCCGCAACGCATTGCTCTCGATGAAGTCCCGTCGGGGCTCCACCTCCTCCCCCATGAGCATCGTGAACACCCGATCGGCCTCGATTGCATCTTCGATCTGCACGCGCAGCAGGCGGCGCACGGCCGGGTCCATCGTGGTCTCCCACAGTTGCTCGGGGTTCATCTCGCCCAGGCCCTTGTAGCGCTGGCGCCCGACCTGGCCTTCGGCCTGGCTCAGCAGCCACACCATGGCGCTGCGGAAATCGTTCACCGCCACTTCGCGCAGCTTCTCGCCCTCGCCGCGCTGGGCGAGTGCATCGGGACCGAGCAGGCCCTTGAGGTCGCGGCCGGCGGTGGCGAGCGTGTCGTAGTCGGCGCCGTGCACGAAGTCCTGGGTGATGACGCTGCTCTTCACGTTGCCGTGCTGGTGGCGGCTGATGCGCAGCAGGTGCTTGTCGGTGCGGGCATCGAACTCGGCGGCCACCTCGGCGGGGCTGCCCAGGCGGCGCAGCGCGTCGCCGAGCGCCACCGCGCTGGCTTCGGCGTCGCCCGCGGTGTCCAGGTTCAGCGTCACGTCGCCGTCGGCCAGCGTGCGCAGCGCCTCCACGTCCATCCAGTTGGAAAGCCGGCCCACCACCGCCTGGCTCTTCACGTACTCGGCGGCGAGTGCGGCCAGTCGTTCGCCCTGGATGGGCTCGCGCCCGGCCCCGGGCTGCACGCGGGCGCCGTCCAGCGCCACGCGCAGCAGGAAGGTGTCGAGCTCGCTGCCGTCCTTCAGGTACTGCTCGTGCTTGCCGTGCTTGACCTTGTAGAGCGGCGGCTGGGCGATGTAGATGTGGCCGCGCTCCACCAGCGCGGGCATGAAGCGGTAGAAGAAGGTCAGCAGCAGGGTGCGGATGTGCGCGCCGTCCACGTCGGCATCGGTCATCACGATGATGCGGTGGTAGCGCAGCTTGTCGATGTTGAACTCGCCGCTGTCCTTGCTGGTGTCGATGCCGGTGCCCAGCGCGGTGATCAGCGTGACGATGCTGTCGCTGCTGAGCAGGCGGTCCATGCGGGCGCGCTCGGTGTTGAGGATCTTGCCGCGCAGCGGCAGGATGGCCTGGAACTTCCGGTCACGGCCCTGCTTGGCGCTGCCGCCGGCCGAGTCGCCCTCGACGATGTAGATCTCGCATTGGGCCGGGTCCTTCTCCTGGCAGTCGGCGAGCTTGCCGGGCAGGCCCATGCCGCCCATCACGGTCTTGCGGGTGGCCTCGCGGGCCTTGCGGGCGGCCTCGCGGGCCTTGGCGGCGTTGACGATCTTGTCGCAGACCGCCTTGGCATCCTGCGGGTTCTCCAGCAGCCAGTCGGTGAGCAGCCGGCCGACGATGTCTTCCACCGGCGCGCGCACCTCGCTGGACACGAGCTTGTCCTTGGTCTGGCTGGAGAACTTGGGCTCGGGCACCTTCACGCTCACCACGCAGGCCAGGCCCTCGCGCATGTCCTCGCCGGTGATCTCCACCTTGTGCTTCTTGGCGAGCTCGTTGTCCTCGATGTACTTGTTCATCACCCGCGTCATCGCCGCGCGCAGGCCGGTGAGGTGGGTGCCACCGTCGCGCTGCGGGATGTTGTTGGTGAAGCACAGCACCGTCTCGTTGTACGAGTTGTTCCACTGCATGGCCACTTCCACCGTGACCATCGTCTTGTGCTCGCTCATCTTCTCGCCGGTGGCGTGGAAGATCTTCGGGTGCAGGGCCGTCTTGCCCTGGTTGATGAACTCGACGAAGCCCTTCACCCCCCCGGCATAGGCGAAGTCGTCTTCCTTGTTGTTGCGCTCGTCGACCAGGCGGATCTTCACGCCGTTGTTGAGGAAGCTCAGTTCGCGCAGCCGCTTGGACAGGATCTCGTAGTGGAAGTCCACCACCGAGAAGATGCCGTCGTCGGGCAGGAAGTGCACCTCGGTACCGCGCTTGTCGGTCTGGCCCACCACCTTCATCGGGCTCGTCTCGAAGCCGTCGACGACCTCGATCACCCGCTCCTGCGGCACGCCCTGGCGGAACTCCATCGCATGCACCTGGCCGTCGCGGCGCACCGTCAGGCGCAGCCACTTGCTCAGCGCGTTCACGCAGCTCACGCCCACGCCGTGCAGGCCGCCGGAGACCTTGTAGCTGTTCTGGTTGAACTTGCCGCCCGCGTGCAGCTCGGTGAGCGCGATCTCGGCCGCCGAGCGCTTGGGCTCGTGCTTGTCGTCCATCTTCACGCCGGTGGGAATGCCCCGGCCGTTGTCGATGACGCTGATGCTGTTGTCGGTGTGGATGGTGACGATGATGTCGTCGCAATGCCCCGCCAGCGCCTCGTCGATGGAGTTGTCCACCACCTCGAACACCAGGTGGTGCAGGCCGGTGCCGTCGGAGGTGTCGCCGATGTACATCCCCGGCCGCTTGCGCACCGCCTCCAGCCCTTCGAGGATCTGGATGCTGTCCGCCCCATAGCTCGAAGACCCCGGCACCACCGCCGGCACCGGGTTCACCGCATCGTCCGAATCAGGCATCACAGGCGTCGCATCCGTCATATCCATCCGTCTCATGAATCCAAAGAGCCGAAAAGCCCACCAGGCCTTTCATCCATCCACGTCCCCGCCCCACCTGCCACACCCACCTCAAGCAAGCACGGTGGATCCGGCTCCGCCGGTCCACCCGTGCTGCCCCCCCCTCCCAGGGGGGGGAGGCGATCTGTGATCGCCTCCGGGGGGGGGTTCTAGATCCTCATCGGCATGACGACATACTTGAACCCTGGCCGCTCCGGCACCGTCAAGAGCGCACTCGAGTGGCTGTCCTGCAGCTCGAGCTTGACCATCTCCACATCGGTGTTGGCCAGCGCGTCGATCAGGTAGGTCACGTTGAAGCCGATCTCGATGTCGTCGCCGGCGTAGTCCACCTCCAGCTCCTCGCGGGCCTCTTCCTGCTCGGCGTTGTTCGCGGCGATGCGCAGCAACCCGGCTTCCAGGTTCACCCGCACGCCCTTGAACTTGTCGCTGGTGAGGATGGCCGCGCGCTGCAGGCTGGACAGCAGGGGCGCACGGCCCAGCACCAGGCCGTTCTTGTGGTTCTTCGGGATGACGCGGTTGTAGTCGGGGAACTTGCCTTCGACGAGCTTGGTGACGAACTCCAGGCCGTTGAAGCGGAACTTGGCCTGGTTGCCGGCAAAGCGCATTTCGATCTGGGGAACACCCGCTGCGGCATCCGCCCCTTCGGCGGCAGGGGGTTCGGCCCCTTCGGCGGCGCGGGCCGGCTTGGGCGAGTCACGGCCCTCGGCCTTGTCCTCCTTGAGCAGGCGCAGCAGTTCGAGCACCGTCTTGCGCGGCAGGATCACCTCCTGTCGCGGCATCTCCACGTCCAGCGTGGCCTGCGCGAGCGCCAGGCGGTGGCCGTCGGTGGCCACCAGCGTGAGCGTGCGGCCTTCGGCCACGAAGAGGATGCCGTTGAGGTAGTAGCGGATGTCGTGCACCGCCATCGCGAAGTGCACCTGGTTGATCAGGCTGCGCAGCGTCTTCTGCGGCACGCTGAAGGCCGGGCCGAAGTCGGCGGCTTCCTGCACCAGCGGGAAGTCGTCGGCCGGCAGCGTGAGCAGCGTGAAGCGGCTCTTGCCGGCTTGCAGCGTGAGCTTGCCCGACGCGGCGGTGAGTGTGACCACCTGCTCGGCCGGCAACGACCTCAGGATGTCGATGAGCTTGCGCGCGGCCACGGTGGTGGCAAGCGTGCCCTCGTCGCCGCCCACCTGGGCGTTGGTGCGCACCTGGATCTCCAGGTCCGACGCGGTGAGCTCCAGCGTGTCGCCGGTCTTGCGCAGCAGCACGTTGGACAGCACCACCAGCGTGTGCCGACGCTCGACGACGCCGGCCACCGACTGCAGGGCGGAGAGAAGTTGTTCCTGCGTTGTCTTCGAGACAATCATATGAACCTCAAAAGAGTCGTCGTAGATAGAGGGAGACGGTTTCTGTGGGCAACTGCGATTTCTTCTGACGCATCAAGCACCTGCGTGCGGGGCAAGCCTGTTGACGCAAGGCCTGTGCCGCTGTCGCGCGAGGTACAACAACTTCGGCGCGGCGCAGCCGCCGGTGGACAACTGCCCAGTTGTTCCGGACTTGTCCCCAGGGCTTGGCACGGGGTGGGGAGCGGGCTGCAGGCCCTGCGGTGGGTGGCCCATCTCAGCCCTTGAGCGTCTGCTCGAGCACGTGCAGCTGCTGGTTGAGTTCGGGGTTCTTCTGCCGCTCGCCACCGATCTTGCGCACCGCATGCAGCACGGTGGTGTGGTCGCGCCCGCCAAAGAGCTCGCCGATCTCCGGCAGGCTCTTCTGCGTCATCTCCTTGGCGATGTACATGGCGATCTGGCGCGGGCGGGCGATGCTCGCGGGGCGCTTCTTGCTGTACATGTCGGCGACCTTGATCTTGTAGAAGTCGGCCACCGTCTTCTGGATGTTCTCCACCGAGATCTGGCGGTTCTGGATGGACAGCAGGTCCTTCAGCGCCTCGCGGGCCAGCGCGATGTTGATGTCCTTGTGTGAAAACCGGGAGTAGGCGAGCACCTTGCGCAGCGCGCCTTCGAGCTCGCGCACGTTGGCCCGCACGTTCTTGGCCACGAAGAAGGCCACGTCCTCGGGCATGGGCGTGCCCTCGGCATCGGCCTTCTTCATCAGGATGGCCACCCGCATCTCGAGCTCGGGCGGCTCGATGGCCACCGTCAGGCCAGCGTCGAAGCGGCTGGTCAGGCGTTCGTCGATGTCCACCAGCCCTTTCGGGTAGGTGTCGCTCGTCATGATGATGTGCGCCTTCTTGGCCACCAGCGCCTCGAAGGCGTTGAAGAACTCTTCCTGCGTGCGCTCCTTGCCGGCGAAGAACTGCACGTCGTCGATCAGCAGCAGGTCGAGCTGGTGGTACTTGGCCTTGAGTTCGTCGAAGGTCTTGCGCTGGTAGTTGCGCACGACGTCGGTGATGAACTGCTCGGCGTGCAGGTAGAGCACGCGCGCGTCGGGGCGGTCGGCCAGCAAGGCGTTCCCCACCGAATGCACCAGGTGCGTCTTTCCGAGACCCACGCCGCCGTAGATGAAAAGCGGGTTGTACATCTGCCCCGGCGCGCCGGCCACGTGCAGCGCAGCGGTGCGCGCCATCTGGTTGGCACGGCCGGGCACCAGCGTGGAAAACGTCAGGGCCGGGTTGAGCCGGTTGCGGTTGCCGCTGGATGGGGCGCTGGCGGGCAGGAAGGTGTGGCCGGCGGCGGCGGCCGCCGCCGCGCTGCCCGGCGCTGGGGCGGCGCCGCCCGGCTGACCCGACCCGGGCAGCTGCGCGCTGTTGTGGGCGGGCATGGCCGAACCCACGCGCAGGGGGGCCGAGGCCAGCGCCTGGCCGATGTTCAGTCCGGTGTTGTGCCCGGCAGCGTGGCGGGCCGCGCCGGCGGGGGTGCCGGGGGACTGCCCGTTGGGATGGCCGGTGGAATGGCCCCGGGCGGGGTTGGCCGCTGCGTCATGGGTGCCGGCGTCGCGCGGCGCACTCAGCGTGAGCGCGAGCTCCACCGGGCAGTTGGCGATCTCGGTCAGCAGCGACTGCACCTTGGCGGCGTACTGCGAGCGGATCCAGTCGAGCTTGAAGCGGTTGGGGACGCGCAGCGTCACGAGCAGGGCATCGCCGTCCGCACCGCTGACATCGGCGGGCGGCAGCGGCCGGATCCAGGTGTTGAACTGCTGCTCGGGCAGTTCGGCCGCCAGGCGCACCAGGCATTGCGGCCACAGACTCGCGTTCATCGACAGAAAGGCATCCGGTTTCCACAGGCGCGGCCTCGACGGGCTGCGCGGCCTTGGGGCCCGCAGATGCGGGGCCGCAGCGACAAGCCGGCTTGCGGAACGGTCCGCAAAGGGAGTGGTTGGCGCTGTGGACAAGTCCCACGGGATAACCCGCGACTATAGCCCTGCGCGGTCGGCCCTGGCAAGGTTATCCACAGGGCCGGTTTCCCGCTTGACGGGGCCGGCGGATGGGGCCATGCACGGGGCGTCATCGGGGTTGGCGCCTCGCTTGCGAAGGCCGGTCCGCACGGCGGGTGGGGCTCTTTTTGACGACCAGCCCCGGATTTGCTGTAATCGAGGGCTTTGCCTCTTGTCTTCAAGGGCCGTTGGAGCTCGTCTTCAGCCCTCTGGTGCAGGCAGGAAACCGAACACGGGAAGCTCAAGGGCGCCGGGGTGACACCCCACTGAAGGCCCCACCTGCTTCCTGCGTCCATGGGCACGCCCGCACCGGCGGCGGCCCCACTCCCTTCGAGGATCATCATGAAGCGTACCTACCAACCGTCCAAGATCCGCCGCGCCCGCACGCATGGCTTCCTCGTGCGCATGAAGACGCGCGGCGGCCGGGCCGTGATCAAGGCCCGCCGCGCCAAGGGGCGCAAGCGCCTGGGCCTCTGACCGAGGCCGGACGGCCTGCCGTGCCGCTCAGCGTGCTGAGCCTCACCGAGGCCGACGACTTCCGCCGGCTGCTGCAGCGCCGTCCCGTGGCCCGCCATGCGGGCTGGACGCTGCACGCGCAGCGTCGTGGCGAGGCAGAGTTGTCAACAAGGGTTAATCCTGGGCGTAGGCCGCCTGTGGATGAGTCCACCCTGACGGGCCAGGACACATCGGTTGCCACGGTCCGTGGCAGCGGTGCGCCCATCGGGGACAACGTCGTCCAGACCGGTGTGGTGCTGTCGCGTCGCAACGTGCGGCGGGCTGCCACGCGCAACCTGATGCGGCGCATCTGGAAGAACCTGCTGGCCGAGTCGCAGGCGGCCGGCTCGGGCCCGGGCAGCGGCGCCACCGGCACGCTCGCCGGCTGGCAAGTGGTGCTGCGTCGCCAAGCCGTGTGGTCACGCGACGTCTTCCGAAGCACCCAGTCCGCACCGCTTCGGCGGCAGCTGCGCGCCGACCTCAGCACCTTGCTCGAGGCCTGGCGTCGCCCCCGCGGCGGTGCGTCCTCGGCAGCCGAAGCTCGACCATGAGCACCGCCACTCCGACTGGTCCTGCGGCGCTGCGCGGTGCGCTGCGTTTCTTGCTGCGTTTCCTGCTCCGCCTGCCGCAGCGCGCGCTCATCGGCTGCGTGCAGTTCTACCGCCTCTTCCTCAGCGCCTGGCTGGGCAGCCAGTGCCGCTTCGAGCCCACCTGTTCGCGTTACGCGCTGCAGGCGCTGGAACAGCACGGCGCCGCGGCCGGCAGCTACCTCGCCGCGCGCCGCATCCTGCGTTGCAGCCCCTGGTGCCCCGGTGGCTGCGACCCGGTGCCGCCGGCCTTCACCTTTTTATCCTCCCGTTTTTCGTCCCGACCGACCTCCAAGCCATGAACGACATTCGCCGCACCCTGCTCTGGGTGGTCTTCTCGATGTCCCTGGTGCTGATCTGGGACGCCTGGAACCGCCACAACGGTGGCACCTCGCTGTTCGGACCGGCGCCGGCCCGCCCGGTGGCCGCCGCCGGCGCCGCCCCTGCCGGCAGCGCACCGAGCGCCGCCGTGCCGGCACCGGCCACGGTGGCCGCGGTGCCCGGCACGCCGGCACCGGCTGCGGCGGCCGCCGCCACCCCGGCGGGCGTGCCCGCGCCGGTGGTGGACGCTGCTGCGCCGCAGACCGTGACCATCCGCACCGATCGGGTGGAGGCCACCTTCGACACCCGCGGCGGCGACCTCGTGCGCATGGCGCTGGTGCAGCAGGCCGACCACAACGACCGCAGCCGCCCGGTGCTGCTCTTCGACCGCAGCGCCGAACGCCTGTACCTGGCGCAGACCGGCCTGATCACCCCGGTGGCCGGCATGAGCCTGCCCACCCACCTCACGCCCATGACGGTGACCAGCACCGAGCGTGAACTCAAGGCAGGTTCCAACGAACTGGCCGTGCGCTTCGAGTCCGAGCCGGTGGGCGGCGTCAAGCTGGTCAAGACCT
The DNA here is from genome assembly GCA_027487905.1 of Rubrivivax sp. Lineage (GTDB taxonomy): Bacteria > Pseudomonadota > Gammaproteobacteria > Burkholderiales > Burkholderiaceae_C > JAIYCR01. The sequence continues at coordinate 13,474 of JAIYCR010000079.1, forward strand.
TCACCTTCAAGCGCGGCGAATACCCGATCGCGGTGCGCCACGAGGTGATCAACACCTCCGCCGCCCCGGTGGAGCCGCAGCTCTACCTGCAGCTGGTGCGCGACGGCAACCCGCCCCCGGGCGAGTCCAAGCTCTACTTCACCTTCACCGGCCCGGCCGTCTACACCGAGCAGTCCAAGTTCGCCAAGATCGACTTCAAGGACATCGAGAAGAACAAGACGAGCCACCCCAAGGAAGCCGACAACGGCTGGATCGCCATGGTCCAGCACTACTTCGCGTCGGCCTGGCTGGTGCCCTCCCAGGCCCCGCGCGAGTTCCGCACCGCCCGGGTGAGCGACAACAAGTACAGCATCGCGATGGTGCTGCCGCTGGGCAGCGTGGCCGCCGGCGGCCTGAAGGTGCACGACGCGGTGCTCTTCGCAGGCCCGCAGGAAGAGAACAAGCTGGCCGCGCTGGCGCCCGGGCTCGAGCTGGTGAAGGACTACGGCTGGTTCACCGTGCTGGCCAAGCCGCTGTTCTGGCTGCTCGACAAGCTGCACGGCGTGCTGGGCAACTGGGGCTGGGCCATCGTCGCGCTGGTGGTGCTGCTCAAGATGGCTTTCTACTGGCTCAACGCCAGCGCCTACCGCTCGATGGCCAAGATGAAGGCGGTGGCGCCGCGGGTGACCGAGCTGCGCGAGCGCTTCAAGGACAAGCCCCAGCAGATGCAGCAGGAGATGATGCGCATCTACCGCGAGGAGAAGGTCAACCCGCTGGGCGGCTGCCTGCCCATCTTCGCGCAGATGCCCTTCTTCATCGCGCTGTACTGGGTGCTGCTGTCCAGCGTGGAGATGCGCAACGCGCCGTGGATCGGCTGGGTGCAGGACCTCTCCCAGCCCGATCCCTTCTTCATCCTGCCGCTGCTGATGACGGCCTCCAGCCTCTTCCAGACCTGGCTGAACCCCACGCCGCCGGACCCGATGCAGGCCCGGCTGATGTGGATCATGCCGCTGGTGTTCTCGGTGATGTTCTTCTTCTTCCCGGCCGGCCTGGTGCTGTACTGGCTGACGAACAACATCCTGTCCATCGCGCAGCAGTGGTGGATCAACAAGCAGATGGGCGTGCTGGGCAAGTGAGCCGCATCGCCCCGGTTCGCGGGGCGTGAAAAGCACACGGCCGATACACAAGTGAACACACCTTTCGGGTTGTGCCGTATCGGACTGACATCTTCGGCGCCGAAGATGTCTGCATGCGGGGATGACCCGGCACCCTTCACCGGTGCCGGCTCTGGAGGTGCGTGTGCCCCTCCCTCCGCGCCATCTTCCTGCGCCTGAGGCCCACCGTGCGCCTTGAGCCCATGCGGCCAACGCCGCCGCCCGAGCCCATAGTGGCCATCGCCACCGCTCCCGGACGGGGCGCGGTGGGCATCGTGCGGGTCAGCGGCGCTGACCTCTGCGCCTTCATCCCGGCCCTGCTCGACGAAACCCCCGCGCCCCGGCGCGCCCACCTGGGTGCCTTCCGCGACGCCCGGGGCGAGGCCATCGACGAGGGCCTGGCGCTGCACTTCCCTGCGCCCCACTCCTACACCGGGGAATCGGTGCTTGAGCTGCAGGCCCATGGCGGCCCGGTGGTGCTGCAGCTGCTGCTCGCGCGCTGCCTGCAGGCCGCCGCCGAACCCCGCCCCGATGGCGCCGGCCCGCGCCTGCCGGGGCTGCGCTTGGCGCGGCCCGGCGAATTCACCGAACGCGCTTTCCTGAACGGCAAGCTCGACCTCGCGCAGGCCGAGGCCGTGGCCGACCTCATCGACGCGGGCACCGAGCAGGCGGCGCGTTCGGCCACCCGTTCGCTGCAAGGCGCCTTCTCCAGCGCGGTGCAGGCGCTGCGCGAAGGCCTGGAGACGCTGCGCGTGCTGGTCGAAGCCACGCTCGACTTCCCCGAGGAAGACATCGACTTCATCCGCGAGGCCGACTGCGCCGGGCGGGTGGACGGCTTGCGGGGCGAGCTCGCCGCGCTGCTGGCGCAGGCCCGTCAGGGCGCCCTGCTGCGCGACGGATTGCGGGTGGTGCTGGCCGGCCAGCCCAACGTGGGCAAAAGCTCGCTGCTCAATGCGCTGGCCGGTGCGGAGCTCGCCATCGTCACGCCGGTGCCCGGCACCACCCGCGACCGCCTGCGCGAAACCATCGCGGTGCACGGCATGCCGCTGCACATCACCGACACCGCCGGCCTGCGCGACACCGACGACACGGTGGAGCGGCTGGGCGTGGCGCGCAGCTGGGAAGCCGCCGCCGACGCCGACCTGCTGCTGCTGGTGCACGACGCCGGCCGCCGGGGCGAGCCGGATTACGCCACCGCCGACGCCCGCATCGAAGCCGAACTGGCCGAGCGCTGCCCGCACGCCCGCTGGCTGCACGTGGACAACAAGAGCGACCTGGTCGAACCCGGCGAAGGCGAGCCGCCCGCCCCGACCCCCGAAGGCATGCCCGCCGCCGAGGCCGAGGCCCAGGCCGGCCCGGTAGCCCCGCGGGTGGCCGTCTCGGCCCGCACCGGCGCGGGCCTGGAGCGGTTGCGCGCGGCGCTGGCCGAGGCCGCCGGCGCCCAGCCCGGCACCGAGGGCGTCTTCATCGCCCGCGAACGCCACCTGGTGGCGCTGCGCGAGGCGCTGGCCCACCTCGACACCGCTGCCGAGCGGCTGCAGCAGCCCGCCCCGGCGCTGGACCTGCTGGCCGAAGACCTGCGCCTGGCGCACCGCGCGCTCGGCAGCATCACCGGGCAGTTCGACACCGAGGAACTGCTGGGGGCGATCTTCGGGCGGTTCTGCATCGGGAAGTGAGTGGACGAAGCTGGGTGCCGAAGGTCTCGAAGTCCGGCGTGTCGGTGGACATAATGGACACGGTTCGCCCCAGGCGCTGTGCTCCGCAGCACCCGTTCCTTCTGCTGCCATGACCATCGACGAGCTCGTCCAGGCCATCCACTCGCTCAACAGCGACGATGCCTTCCGCCCGCGGCTGACGATGGAGCAGTGGCGATCGGTGGCGCCCTACATGTCGCAGGGCGACCTGCGCACCGGCGACCTGCTGGTCAAGCAGGGCGACGCGGACCGCGCCTTCTACCTGCTCGGGCAGGGCAGCCTGCAGGTCTTCGCCACCGGCGGCGCCCCGGGCAGCGCCCGCGTGGCCATCCTGCGGTCCGGCGCGGTGCTGGGCGAGTCGGGCCTCTTCGCCGAAGCGCCGCGCGGCGCCAACGTGGAGGCCATGACGCCTTGCGTGGTGTGGGCGCTGCGCGGGGCGCGCTTGGACGAGCTGGCGCAGCGCATGCCGGTGCTGGCCTATGAACTGCTGCGCGCGGCCGGGGCGGTGATGGCCATCCGGCTGCGGGCCCACCTGGACCGGCAGGTTCCCTTCTGCTGAGCGGGCGGGGGGAGCGGGCGGGCCGGCTCAGTGCCCGGCGTAGCTCACCAGCGTGAACAGCGGCAGGCCCGCGGCGCGCAGCTTGTCGGCGCCGCCGAGCTCGGGCAGGTCGACGATGGCCGCGCCCTCGATGACGGTGGCGCCCAGGCGTTCGAGCAGGCGCATTCCGGCGAGCATGGTGCCGCCGGTGGCGATGAGGTCGTCGATGAGGACGACGCGGTCGCCGGGCTTGACCGCATCGGTGTGCATCTCCACCGTGGCCGAGCCGTACTCGAGCTCGTAGCTCTCGGCCACCGTGGTGAAGGGCAGCTTGCCCTTCTTGCGGATGGGCACGAAGCCCACGTTGAGCTCGTAGGCGAGCACCGAGCCGATGATGAAGCCACGCGCATCCAGCCCGGCGATGGCGTCGGGCCGCACGTCGAAGAAACGGTGCACGAAGGTGTCGATCAGCACGCGGAACACCCGTGGGTTCTGCAGCAGCGGGGTGATGTCGCGGAACTGCACGCCCGGCTCGGGCCAGTCGGGCACGGTGCGGATGTGCTCGCGCAGGTAGTCGGCCGTGGGAAGCTCTGGGGGTGCGGCGGTCATGGCGGGCGGCGGGGCGGAGGGATTCGGTCGTTGCCGGCGTAGCGCAGGCGGCGTCGGAAAGGCGCGGCCTGCATTGTGAGCGCGGGCCGGCACCGAATGGCCTTGCGCCGCCCCGCACCCGGGCTGCGGTGACACTGCACGCCGCCACCGCCACCGCCTCTTCCTCCGCGCGGCACCTGGATTGCCCCCCCGCCCGACCCAACCGCTGCCATGCCCTCTGCCCAGCACGCCTTCCGCTTCGACAACCGCTTCGCCCGTGAACTGCCGGACGCGGGCGTGCCGGTGCGCCCGGTGCCCGTGGCCGAGCCGCGCCTGGTCTATCTGAACCGCGCACTGGCCGAGGATCTGGGCCTGGACCTGCAGGCGCTGCAGGCCGACGACGCGGCGGCGGTGTTCGCCGGCAATGTGCTGCCCGAGGGCGCCGAGCCGGTGGCCCAGGCCTACGCCGGCCACCAGTTCGGCGGCTTCTCGCCGCAGCTGGGCGACGGGCGCGCGCTGCTGCTGGGCGAGGTGGTCGACCGGTCCGGTGCGAGGCACGACATCGCCTTCAAGGGTTCGGGCCGCACGCCCTTCTCGCGCGGTGGCGACGGCCGCGCCGCGCTCGGGCCGATGCTGCGCGAGGTGCTCATCAGCGAGGCCCTGCACGCGATGGGCATTCCCAGCACCCGGGCCCTGGCGGTGGTGGCCACCGGCGAACGGGTGCGGCGCGACCGGCCGCTGCCCGGCGCGGTGCTGACCCGGGTGGCCGCGAGCCACCTGCGGGTGGGCACGCTGCAGTACTTCGCCGCCCGCGGCGACCTGCCCACGCTGCGCGCCGTGGCCACGCACGCGCTGTCGCGGCACGACCCCGAGCTGCTGTCGCTGCCCGATGCCGAGCGCTGGCCTGCGCTGCTCGCCGGCGTGGCTGAGCGGCAGGCGCGGCTGGTGGCGCAGTGGATGAACGTGGGCTTCATCCACGGGGTGATGAACACCGACAACATGACGCTGTCCGGCCAGAGCATCGACTTCGGACCCTGTGCCTTCCTGGAGGCCTACGACCCGCAGACGGTGTTCAGCTCCATCGACCACGGCGGCCGCTATGCCTACGGCAACCAGCCGCTGATCGCCCGCTGGAACCTCGCCCGCCTGGCCGAAGCGCTGCTGCCGCTGATGGCCGATGGCGACGACGAGCCGGCGGTGAAGGTTGCGGTGGCCCGGGTGATGGCCGTCATCGACGCCTTCCCGGGGCTCTACGACGCGGCCTGGCGCTCGGGCCTGGCGGCCAAGCTGGGCCTGGCGGACACCGACGCGGGCGGCCCCTTGGCCGACGACTGGCTGGCGCTGCTGCACACCCACGGCATGGACCACACGCTCGCCTGGCGGGCGCTGGCTGATGCGGCAGCGGGCAACGACACGCGGCTGATCGCGCTGGCGTCGGGGGAGTCGGCGGCATTCGCTGCAGCCGGGGGGTCCGCATCACAAGGCCCCGCCGGCGCCGCCAGGCCGGCCCCGGCGGACCTTCTGCGCTGGCTGCAGCGGTGGCGGCAGCGGTGTGCAGCGCAGGATGCGGATCGGGGGCATGCGTTGGGTGTAGAGCCGGGTGAGGAGCCGGGTGCGGAGCCAGGTGAACAACCGAGGGTGGACCCAGGCTTTTCGCCGGTTGTGCCGCAGCGCGGCTCCCGCGCCGCCGCGATGCGGCGGGTGAACCCGGCCGTGATTCCGCGCAACCTGGCCGTCGAGGCGGCGCTCACCGCCGCGTCCGACGACGGCGACCTGGCGCCCTTCCAGGCGCTGCTCGCGGCGCTGCAGCGGCCTTTCGACGACCACGGCGTGCCGCCCCAGTGGCTGGCGCCAGCCAGCACCGACGCCGCCCGGGGCTACCAGACCTTCTGCGGCACCTGAGCTGCGGGCGCTTCAGCCGCGCTCCCAGCGCCAGCCCAGGTGCTGCAACAGGCTGGCGTCCATCGCGGCCTCCCAGGATGGCGCGGGTGTGGCGGGGTCGGGCAAGGGCAGCCGCAGCTCACCTGTGGGGTTCAGCAGGGGCGGCAATTCCATGGCGGCCGGCGCCGGCGGGCTGTCGGCCGGGCGGAGGTCGACGGCGCGGTCCGGGTCCATCGGTCGGGCCTGGTCGGCGGACAGGCGGCGGGCCACCGACGCGAGCCCCGCGGCGCTGAACTCCACCCAGCGCAGGCCGGCTCGCACCAGGATGAGCGCGTGCAGGCCGGCCGGAGCGCCCCGCAGGGGGCTGGCGAGAAGTCGCCAGCGGTGGGCCGTGTCTGCGCTGCCGCCGTCCGGTACCGGGTGGTCTTCCAACGGCTTGCCTTGCCAGGCCCCGCGCCAGAGCGGGTCGTCCGCCGCCACCGCCAGGTGCACCCAGTCCAGCCGGTCCGCGCGGGCCAGCCAGTAGGCCTGTCGTTGGCGCCGGGCGGGGTCGGTCTGGCTCAGCTGGGAAAAGAACCACGCGATGGCGTCGCGGTTCAGGCCGCTGGCCAGGGCCTGCCTCGCGCCGATGCCCAGCGCGTGCCAGCCCGCTGCGGCAAGGGGCCGCCAGGGTGGGCCCCAGGCGTCGAGCAGCGTGTGTCGCAGGCGCGCGCCCCCTGCCGAGCCCGCCACGGCGGCGTGCCGGGCGGCCAGGGCTTGCAGCGCACGGTCGCGCGAGGAGGGGTCGGCGGGCAAGCCGGCCGGCGGTCGGGCCGGCGGTCGGGCGGGTGGTCGCGCGGGCAGTCGTTCCAGCAGTCGGTCCAGCAGTCGGGGCAGCACCGCGCGGAACGCCGCGTCGTCCAGGCCGCAGGCGTGGTCGACCGCAGCCTGCACCCGCTCGCGCTGGAGCCAGGGTGAATCCCTCCCGCCCAGCACGGCCAGCCGCGCGTCCAGCGCCGGCGACGCGCCGGCCAGCAGTTCGGCCCCGAAGGCCTGCAGCGGTCGGTCCGAGAAAAGCCCCGGCCAGCCGTGGATGCCTGCCACCCAGGGCGGCGGGGGCGGCGAAGGGCGGGCTGTCCAGGCATCACCTTCCGATGCGCGGTGGGCCGCAGCGCTCGCCGCCCCGCGCGGCTCCTCGAGCAGGTCGTGCGCCGAAGCGGCCAGGAAGGTGCGCAGGCGCAGCCATCCCGCGTGCGCGTCCAGCCCGTCGTCGTCGAACGCGAACCAGCTGCGCAACAGCGCCTGGTAGCAGGCCCGCCAACGGCGGGGGTTCGCACGCCAGTGCGCCAGTTCACCGAACAGCGCCTGCAGCAGCGTGGGCGAGGCCAGCAGGCAAGCCCCGGTGCGGGCGTGCGGCGAGGGAACCGGCGAAGCATCCGACGAGCTATCCGAACAGCCAGCCGACCGCCCATCCGACCGCCCATCCGGCAGGGCCAGCGTCAAGGCCCCGGCGACCAGCCGCGCCGCGTGCAGCGACTGCAGCACCGGCCTGTCGATGAACTGCACGAGCGCCCTGAGTGCACGGGCTTGGGCGTCGGGCCTGGGGCGCGCCGCAAGGCCCTGGGCCTGCCGCCGAAGCCCGGGGGTGAGCGCAGCGAGCGCTGCCAGCGCGGCACCCGCACTCGCAGGCGAGCCCGCACCCGCACCTGCACTCGCAGCCGCAGCCGCATCCGCACCCGCACCCGCACCTGAGCGGTGGTTGGCCTCGTCCAGCCGCCGGGCCAGGCGCTGCAGCGGGCTCTCGGCAGTGGGCTGCGCGGGCTCGGCGGCGGTCATCGTGGCTGCGGGCGCGACGGGCCCGCCCTCAGAGCGTGCAGCGCCCGAAGGCGCCGTCGTTGGACGCCTGCGTCCTCCCACCGCCACCGCCACCGCCGCCCCCTCCCTCACCGGAGCCCCCGCCGCCGCCCTCGCCCCGCACCTCCTGCGGCCCGAGGAACTCGATGCGCAGCTCCACCCGCCGGCTTTCCTCGGCGGTCTGCCGCCCGGCGTTGAAGGCAAAGCCGCCGACCAGGAAGAGGTCGCGCACCGCGCGCTTGTGCGCATCGTCCAGCGAGTCGGGCACGTCCGTCTTGAAGAGCGCGCACAGCACGCGCTGGCTGCGCTGCAGGCTCAACTGCAGGTTGCCGAGGTAGTCGCCCGCGCGGTCGGTGTAGCCCTCCACCACGATGCGCTTGAGCACCGCGCGGCACGCTCCCGCGTCGGCCAGCGCGATGAGCTCGGGCACGAAGCGCCGCAGCACGCCCTCCTGTTCCGCGCTCAGCGTGGAGCTGCCGAAGGCGAAGCGGGCCCGTTCGCCGAAATCGACCACCTGACGCAACGGGTCCACCCGCACGCCGGGGTGGCGTTGCGCCGCGGCCTGGGCGCCTTCGATGCAGGCCTGAACCTGGCTGCGGTGCGCAGCCTCGCGGGCCTCCTGCTCGGTGGCCTTGCGGGTCACGGCCAGCAGGGCCACGGCCATCACCACCAGGAACAGCACCATCAGCGCGGTCATCAAATCGGCGAAGGAAATCCAGAACGGCCGCTCGGCGTCGTCCCGGCCGGCACGCGCGCCGCCCCGGGCGGCGTTGCGCCCACGGCCACGCCAGCCGCTCACGGCGAGCGCGCCGGCGGCGTGAGGGCGCCCAGCGCGTCGTCCAGCTGCGCCACGGTGGTCGCCAGCAGGCCCACCGCGGTGCCCAGCTGCTGCTGGAAGGCCTCGTTCTGGCGCCCCACGGTGCGCAGCATCGCCTGGCTGAAGGCCTCATGGGCCTGGCCGAGCACCTCGGCCACGCCACCCAGGAAGTCCTCGGCCTGGCGCTGGCTGCGGCCCAGTTCGCGGCTGGCCGACTCGATGCGCTGCAGCACCTCGGTGCTCAGGCTGGCCTCGCGCCGCGCCTGCGCCAGCAGCGCCTGCAGCTCGCCCGTCATGCGGCCCACCTGCTCGCGGTGGATCTGGTAGTCGGCCACGCCTTGCTGCAGCTGCGCGGCCGCCTCGGCCAGCTGGCGCCCCGTCTGGTCGAGCCGCCCGCCCCACTCGCCCACCTGGGCCATGGCCACGCCCGCCCGTTCGGCCGCGGCGGCGAACTGGCGGCTCGCCGCCTGCACCTGCTGTGCGCCTTCACCCAGGCCGCCGATGGCCGAGCGGCTGGTCGCGCTGAGTGCGGCCACCGTCTGCTGCAGCCGCTCGTCGCTCAGGGCGCTCTGCCGCAGCAGCGCCTGCACCGCGCTCACCAGCTGGCTGGTCTGCTCGCCGCTGCGCTGGCCAAAGCCGTCCATCAGTTCGCCGGCGCGCTGCTGCAGGGCCTGGGCACCGGCCAGGCTGCCGTGCTGCAGCTGCTCGGGCAGCCTGGCGAGCTGCGCAGCCACTGCCTCCAGGGCCTGGCCGTGCCGGGCCTGCAGGCCCTGCAGGCCGCTCGCCTGCCCCTCCAGCAGGCCTTGCAGCCGCTCGCCGAAGCGCTCCAGCGCCAGGCCCAGCTCGCGCAGGCTGGCCTCGCGCTCGGTGTGCGCGGACTGCTGCAGGGCCTGGGCCACGCGCTCCAGCGGCGCGGCCAGTGCACGGTCCAGCGCCTGCGCCAGCCCGCGCGACAACGCGTCGCTCACGGCGACGGACACCGCGGCCGACACCGATTCGCCCAGCGAGCGCGCCACCGGCCCGCTGAGCGCTTCGGCCATCGAACGGGCCACGGCCGGGCCCACCGTGTCGGCCATCGCCTGCGCGAGCGCCGCCGTCTGAGCGGCGAGCTGTTCGCCGCTGGCGTCGATCTGCCGCTCGCTCGCCTGGGCCAGGCTTGCCTGCAGCGTGCCGGTCAGCCGCACCGCGGTGCGGGTGTTCTGCTCGGCCAGGGAAGCCAGCTGCGCCGGCAGGGCGTGCAGCGCGGCCAGCGGGGCGAGCGCCGCCAGCTGCCCGGCACTGGCTGCCGCGTGGCGCGCCGTGGCTTCCAGGTAGCGCTCGGCCGGCTCGGCGGCGAAGCGACGATCGAGCTCGACGGCCAGGCGGTCGACCCGGCCGTGCAGCGCGCCCAGCAGCAGCTTTTCGGCCAGCGTCACCGCGATCGCCAGACCGATGGCCACCGCCGAGACGGTGAAGGCGCCGCCCACCGCACCCATCAGCGCCTCCAGGCTGACGCGCACCTCCTGCGCATCGGCGCTGACGCGGAACTGCTGCAGGCCCTGCACCAGCCCGAAGAAGGTGCCGATGATGCCCAGCCCGGTGAACACACCGGGCAGGTGCTTGAAGAACTCGGCCCCCACCCGCGGGTCGGCCACGAAGGGGCCGTTGAAAAGCGCGTCGGCGCCCACCGTGGCCAGCCAGCGCGGGCCGCCGACGCCCCCAAGCGCCGGCGGCGGCCCGGCGAGGAAAAGCGTCTTGCGGTATTCGGCCCAGGCCGTGGCCAGCCAGGGGCTGGCCGACAAGGCGGCTCCCACCGCGTCGGGCTCGCCGGCCTGGGCATCGCCCAGCGCCAGCAGCCGCTGGCGGGCGCGTCCGAGCTGCACCAGCAGCCACAGCCCGCGGGCGACGAAGCCGAGGACGAAGAGCGCAAGCAAGGCCGCCAGCAAGGCGCTGAGCACCGGGTGTTCCGCCGCGGCCGAAACCCCTTGGAGCGTCATGCGGTGGCGGCCAGCAGCGTATGCAGCCGCTGTTCCCGGATGCCGAAGAAGGCCTTGAGCTCGTCCACCTGGCGCAGCGCGGCGGCCTGCGCGGCCGGGTCGGGCCGCGCGCGGCGGCTGGCGAGGATCATCTTGTTCTTGCGGGTGTGCTCGAGCGAGACGAACTCGAAGACCTGCGTGTCGTAGCCCCGGGCCTCGAGCAGCAGCGCGCGCAGGCTGTCGGTGAGCATCTCGGCTTGCTGCTCGGCATGGATGCCGTGGCGGAACACCGGCTGCAGCGGGTGCGGGCTGAGCAGCTGGGCGCGCAGCTGCTTGTGGCAGCACGGCGAGCTCACGATGAGGGGGGCGCCGGCTTGCACGGCGGCGTGCAGCGCGTCGTCGGTGGCGGTGTCGCAGGCGTGCAGCGCGATCATCACGTCCACCGCCGGCAGCGCGAAGCGGCCGATTTCGCCCTGCACCATGCGCAGGCCCTGCAGGCCCAGCCGCTCGATGTGGCGCTCGCCCTCGGCCACCAGGTCGGCGCGCAGCTCCACGCCAATGACTTCGGCCTGCGGGTGCGCGCCGTTTCGAAGCCAGTCGTGCAGCGCGAAGGTGAGGTAGCCGCGGCCCGCACCGAAGTCGACCACCCGCAAGGCGCTTCGGCCGGCCAGCGTGGAATTGGCCAGCGCCGCGCCGACGATCTCGACGAAGCGGTTGATCTGCTTCCACTTGCGGGCCATGGCCGGGATGACCTCGCCACTGGCGGTGGTCACGCCCAGCGCGGGCAGGAAGGGGCGGCTCGCGTCCAGCGCGCGCTGCTTGGGCCGGTCGTGGGCGAGGTGCGCTCCGGTGGGGGGCCGGCCCCCGCCCCCGCCCGTTTCCGGCCCCTGCCCCTGCCCCGCCTCCGGCCCCGCAGGCGCGGCTTCGGCTCTGGCGTGGCGCACCAGGTGGCCTTCCCCGCGGCGGCCCAGCGTCAGCTGGTGCTCGGCCCCGTCGACCCACAGATGGGCATTGCCGAAGGCACCGTCAAGCAGCGTGGTGGCCAGCGCGCGGCCCTCGGCCAGGCTGAGGTTGCGGGTGAGGTCGCGGGTGCGGTGCCGGTGAACGAAGCTCATCACCGGCTCGCCCTTGAGCAGCACCGGGCGGGCGCTCACCCGTTGCAGCCCCGGCTCGGCGCGCTGCGGCCGGCTGAAGACGAGCTGCTGCCAGGCGCCCGTGGCCAGCGCCTCGTCCAGCAGCGACAGGAACCGGGCGCGCGCGCCCAGGGGCGGCGCCACCGCCGGCGCGTCGGCGCTCGCGTTCCTGCCCGAGTCGGGGCCCGCGGCGGGCTGGGCGGCGGGCGGAGCGGTGGAAGGCGCAGCGGTGTCGGGTGGCGGGCTCAAGCGGCGGATTGTCCGGCCACCGGGGCCGGGGTGTCACCGGTCGCATGGTGATTTGACAAAGGGCAAGGAATACTGCGCCGCTTCCTGACTTGCCCGTCCGTGGAGGTCTCCAGAATCGTCTCGCTCGAGCAGCAGGCCCGGGCGCTGGTGGAGACGGTGGCACAGCTCAGGACCGAGGCCGAAGCCGAGGCCCAGTCCGCCCTGCCGGGCTGACGCGTGCGCACGGCCGGCGCGGCAAGGCCGGGCAGGCGCGCCGACCTTCCGGCCTTTCGGGGCTCAGGGGCTCAGGGGCTCAAGCGCTCAGGCCGCCCAGCGCGGCATCAGCCGTTGCGCATTGCCACGCCCGATGGCCCGCAGGTCGGCCGGGCTGAAGCCAAACTCGGTCAGGCCCTTCACATGGTCTTCGCCGGTGCGGTAGGGGTAGTCGCTGCCGAAGAGGATCTGCGTGGGTGGCACCAGCCGGGTGAGCGCGGCCAGCGCAGGCGCGTGCATCGACCAGGCGGTGTCGTAATGGAAGCGGCGCAGCTCGTTGAGCACGCCGCGCGGCACCCTCGGGGCCAGCTTGGGGTCGAGCACGGGCATCTTCACCAGCCGCTCGGACAGCATGGGCACCGTGCCCCCCGCGTGCGAGAAGATGAACTGGACATCCGGGCAGCGCGCCGCCGTGCCGCTGAAGAGGATGTCGGTGATGCTGCGGGTGGTGTCGGTCTGGAACTCGATGACCGTGGGCGGCACGTCGGGCTGAAGCGAGCGGCAGCAGTTGGCCGCCGCGGGGTGGGTGTAGAGGATGGCGCGGCGCCGGTTGAGCTCGTCCATCACCGGCGCGAAGCTCGGGTGGCCCAGCCAGCGGTCGCCATAGCTGGTGAGCAGGCCGATGCCATCGGCCTTGAGCACATCGAGCGCGTACTCCAATTCCCGCAGTGCGCCTTCGGTGTCCTGCAGCGGCAGCATGGCGAAGCTGCCGAAGCGTCCCGGGTGGTCCTGGCCCAGGCGGGCCATGTATTCGTTCATCTCCCGCGCGATGCGCCGGGCCTGGGCCGCGTCGGCGAAGGTGGCCTGCGGTGTGGTCACCGACAGGATGCTCGTGGCCACGCCGGCGCGCGCCATGTCGTCCAGGCTGCGCGAGACCGACCAGTTGCGCACGATGGGCGGGGCCTGCCCCACCCGGTCGAGCTCGGCCACATAGGCCGGCGACCACGCGTGGTGGTGGGTGTCGATGCGCAGCGACGCCGGGCTGGTGGCCGCTGCGGCACCGCCCGCACCGGTGCTGCAGCCGGCCAGGCCGCTGGCCGCGGCGCCCAGGCCGGACACACCGGCCAGCCCGGCCAGGCTTGTGAGGCGGGTCAGGAAGCCCCGGCGGCTAGTGCCGGGCTCCCCAGGGGCGACGGGGTGGCAGCCGCAGCTGCCTGGCAGGTGACGCAGCGTCATGCGGGCCTCTGCTTCATTCGACGCGGATGCCCGCGGCCTTGACCAGACGGGCCGCGGCGGCGGTCTCGTCGACGAGGAATTTCTCGAAGGCGCCCTGCGCCATCACGAAGGGCGTGGCGCCCAGCTTTTCCAGCCGCTCGCGCACCTCGGGCAGCGCGAGGATGCGCAGCACCTCCTGGTGCACCCGCTCGGCGATGGGCCGCGGGGTCTTGGCCGGCGCGAACAGGCCCACCCAGAAGGTGTAGGCCGCGTCGCGCAGCCGGGCCGTCTCGGTGATGGAGGGCACGCCCGGCAAGACCGGTGAACGCTGCGCGGTGCCCACCGCCAGGGCCTGCAGCTTGCCGTCGCGGATCAGCGGCAAGGCGCTGATGAGCGGCGCGAAGAACCAGTCGATGCGCCCGGCGATGGTCTCGCTGATCGCCTCGGGCGTGCCGCGGAAGGGCACGTGCTGGGCGCTGATGCCCGCGGCCACGCGGAACTGCTCGGCGTTCATGTGGGTGGCGCTGCCATTGCCGGCCGAGCCGTAGTTGAAGGCGTCCGGTCGGGCGCGCACCTGCAGCAGCAGGTCGGCCAGTTCCTTGTAGCCCTTGGCCGGCGAGACCACCAGCACGTTGGGCAGCGAGGCCAGCGGGGTGATGCCCTCGAAGTCCTTGAGCGTGTCGTAGGGCAGCCGTGCGTAGAGCGCCGGGTTCACCAGGTGGCCCGAGCTGTGCACGAGGAAGGTGTAGCCGTCGGCGGCGGCCTTGGCCACCTGGGCGGCGCCCACGGTGCCGCCGGCGCCCGGTCGGTTGTCCACCACCACCTGGGTGCCCAGCGCCGGGCCGAGCTTCTCGGCCAGCGTGCGCGCGACGATGTCCGTGCCGCTGCCGGCGGTGAAGGGCACGACCAGCCTGACCGGGCCGCCGCGGGGCCAGTCGGCCTGCGCCCGGGCGGTGCCGGGCAGGCCGGCCAGCGCGCCCAGGCCGGCCAGGCCGGCGCCTGCTGCCACGCTGAGGAAGTCGCGCCGTCCGCCCGCGTGCGGCGGTCCGTCGGTGGCGGCCGACGCCATGCCGGCGGTTGCGGGGCGCGCTGCGTCCGCGGACGTGCCGCAGGCGGTGGGGGCTTGCGCTCGGTGGGTGTGCTTCATGGGCTCATGTCTCCGGTGGGGTGGATGCCCTGGCCTGCGTCGGGCGAGGGTCGTGTCGGGCGTGGTGTCGGGCGTGGTGTCTGGTGTCGTGTCGCGTCTTGCGCTTGGATCGAGCAAGCCCCGGCGGGCTCAGCCGGGTGGGGTGGGCGGATGCAGCGGCATGGCCAGCAGCACCCGTGCGACGGCGGGGCTGTGGTTGTCCAGGCGCCGCTGTTCGCCCGGGGCGAAGCTGCAGGAGTCGTGCGAGCGCAGCACCGCGGTGGTGACCACGCCGTCGCGCTCGCTGGTGAAGGTGAGCTCGCCCTCGAGCACCACGTAGTGCTTCTCCATGGGCGAAGGGTCCAGGCCGGTGTGGCCGCCCGGCTCGATGACCGACATGCCCAGCCACAGCTGCACCGAGGGGCCGGCCTCGCGCCCCTGCAGGCGCAGGCAGGTCATGTCCAGGTGCCCGGGCGCCTCGTACTCGGGCGCGTCGGCGATGCGGGTGATGTGCATGTTGGGGGCTCAGCCAGTGGCGGTGGGTCTTCGGGCCATGAGGTGCGGGGGCACTCGGTGCGGGGGCATTCGCTGTAGCTGCAGTTCGTGCTGTGGCATTCGGCGCCGCGGCCTTCAGGGCCTGAGCACGCAGCGCTCGTCCGCCCCGCCCAGCACGCGGCGGTAGACCTCGGTCGCATCGGCCAGGCCATAGCAGCCGCTGGGGGCCACCGGGAAGGGTTTGAGCGTGCCGTCCTCCATGCCTTCGCGCAGCAGGTCGAAGCGCTCGGCGGTGTCCGCGGCGCTCAGTGCCAGCGTGTCGATGCCCACGAAGGTGTGCATGCCGCGGTAGAAGCTGAAGATGTCGAAGGGCGTAGGCCGCTCGACGGTGGCGATGAGGATCTGCGTGCCGCCCTTGGCCATCGCGCGGTTGGCCGCTTCGAAGTAGGGGCTGCCCACGGTGTTGAAGACGATGTCGGCGCCCCGGCCGCCGCTGAGCTCGCGGATGCGGGCGGCGACGTCCTCGGTGCGAGCATTCACCGTGTGCACCGGTCCGCAGGCGTCGCCCACATGGGGCCCGTCCATCCGGTGCACCGCGATCACGGTGGCGCCTGCGCGCGCGGCCAGCTGCACTGCCGCCTGACCCACCTTGCCGTTGGCGCCCATCACCGCGATGGCCTGCGACGGCCGCGGCCAGCCGCTGCGGCGCAAGCCCTCCACAGCGGTGACGAAGGGCACGCCCACGCTGGCCGCTTCGTCCAGGCTCAGCCGGGCGGGCTTCTCCCGAAGTGCCGCCACGGGCAGCACCAGCCAGCTGCCGTGGCTGCCGTCGCGGGTGATGCCCAGGTCGCCCCCGGAACCCCAGACCGTGCGGCCCACCCAGGCGCCCGGGCCGTCGACCACCGTGCCGGCGTAGTCGCGGCCTGGCGTGCGCGGAAACACCGCCTGCGGCATCAGGCCGAGCGCGGCCTTGACGTCGCTCGGGTTCACGCCGGCGGCAGCCACCCGGATCAGTGCCTCGCCGGGGCCGATGGAGGGCGCCTCGGCGGTGATGAGTCGGAGGGCCAGGGCGTCGGCGCTGGACGCGCGCTCGCTCAGGCGCAGTGTGGGGAGGGCTTGGGTCATGGGGTCGGGCGAGGTGCGGGCTGGGGCTGGGGTGGTCTCGATCGGCGTTCGGTGGCTGGCCTGACGGGGGCTGCTCGCGAAGGTCGGCGCCGGCTCAGGCCGAGGTGGCCCGCTGCGGCAGCCGCAGGCGTTCGCGCAGTTCGGCGGCGCTGGCCAGCTCGGCGCCGAGGTCGTTCACGATGCGGCGGGCCCGTGTCACGAGCTCGGCATTGCTGCGCGCCAGCACGCCCTTGTCGAGGTAGATGTTGTCCTCCAGCCCCACCCGCAGGTTGCCGCCGGCCACCAGCGCCATGGCCACGCACGGGAACTCGTGGCGGCCGATGCCGAAGGCCGACCAGACGGCCCCTGCGGGCAGCAGGCCGCGCGCGTACAGCAGCGTCTCGGGGCTGAAGCCGAAGCCGTACTTGACGCCGGTGACGAAGGTCCACAGCCCTGGACCCTGCAGCGTGCCCTCGCGGATGAGATCCAGCGCGAGGTGCAGGTCGCCGCTGTCGAAGATCTCCAGCTCGGGCAGCACGCCCGCTGCGCGGATGGCCTCGGCCATGCGGCGCACGTTGCGCGGCGTGTTCATCACCACATCGGCGCCCGAGTTCATCGTGTTCAGGTCGAGCGAACACACGTCCGGGCGCAGCAGCTCGATGTGCCGCAGCCGCTCCAGCGGCGGCATCAGCGTGGTGCCGGGGGCGGCCACCCGGGGGTCGTCCTCGCTCGGCACGAAGCGCCCGCCCGGGCCGGTGGTGAGGTTGATCACCAGCTCGCGGTTCTCGCGCCGGATGCGGTCGACCACGTCGCGGTACAGCTCCACCTCCATCGAAGGCTTGCCGGTGGCCGGGTCGCGCACATGGATGTGCACCGCCGCGGCGCCGGCGTCGGCGGCTTCCAGGCAATCGCGCGCGATGTGCTCGGGCGTGATGGGCAGGTGCGGCGTCATCGACGGCTGGGTGAGGTTGCCGGTGACGGCGCAGGTGAGGAAGGGTCTGGGGTTCACCGTCGGGTCCTTCAGAGGTGCCGGCCGCCATCGACGACGAGCCGGGTGCCGGTGGCGTAGCGCAGCGTGGTGGCGCAGGCCTGCACGGCCGCGGCCACGTCGTCCACCGTGCCCACCCGGCGCAGCGGCAGGCTCGCGCCCGTGCGGGCGTTGAAGTCGGCGCCGCGGCCAGGGACGAAGCCGCTGTCCACCACGCCGGGCGAGACGGACAGCACCCGCACCTGCGGCGCGAGCGCCCGGGCGAGCGCGTCGCCCACCACGTCCAGGCCCGCCTTGGCGGCCACGTAGGCGAGGTTGCTGCCGGTGCCGGTGAAGGCGGCGATGGAGCTGATGTTCACGATCAGCCCATCCCCCGAGGCTTTCAGCAGCG
Organism: Rubrivivax sp.; assembly: GCA_027487905.1. Lineage (GTDB taxonomy): Bacteria > Pseudomonadota > Gammaproteobacteria > Burkholderiales > Burkholderiaceae_C > JAIYCR01. The sequence continues at coordinate 30,806 of JAIYCR010000079.1, forward strand.
GCGCGAAGGCGCGGATGGTGGCGAAGACGCCGCGGAAATTGGCCTGCATCATCTCGTCGATGAGCGCGTCGCTCAGGCCGTCCAGGTCGGCGGCGGGAACGGCGCGGGTGTGGCCGGCGCTGTTGACCAGGATGTGGATGCGCCCTTCGTGGTCCTGGGCCACCCGGGTGGCCGCCGCGGCCAGCGAGGCGCTGTCGGTGATGTCCGCGCGCAGTGCGCCGTGGCCTTGCGCGGCCCCGCCGGGCAGGCCGTGGGCCAGAGCCTGCGCGTCTTCGGGCGCGCCGCTTCGGTGCAGCAGCACGCAGCGCGCGCCCAGCGCGGCCAGGCGGCGGGCGGTGGCCAGCCCGATCGCGCCGGTGCCGCCGGCGATGACGGCCACGCGGCCATCCAGGCGCTCGCAGGGCGCGAAGTCGGTGGTGGCCGTGTTGGCAATCCGGGTGACAGGATCGACGGGGACCACAGGGGCCGGGCTGGGCGGTGGATTCATCTCGGGTGGGATGGAGGACGGCGACGCGGGTGGCGCGTCAGGGAATCGGCGGGTGCGGGAACACGCAGGCCCCGGCGCTCAGGTGCAGGTCGTGGCTCAGGCGCGCGTGGGGCTGGCCGTCCTGCTCGAAGCGCTCGAAGCGGCCCACCAGCGGCGCGGTCACGCCGAACACCGGGTCGCTGGCCAGCGTCTGCGCGTCGTCGGCGAAGACCTGGGTGACGAGCACCTTGTGCGCCGGGTGCGAGACCATGAAGTGCAGGTGCGCCGGGCGGAAGGGGTGGCGCCGCTGGGCCTGCAGCAGCTCGCCGCAGGGGCCGTCGGTGGGCACCGGATAGCCGGCGGGCAGCACGGTGCGCAGCTCGTAGCGCCCCTGGGCGTCGGTGAGGAAGCGCCCGCGCAGGTTCATGTCCGGCTGGGTCGGGTCCTGGTTCTCGTACAGCCCCACCGGCGAGGCCTGCCAGACGTCCACCGTGGCACCGGCCAGCGGGGCGCCGTCGCTGCCGTGCACCGTGCCGCTGACCTGCAGCGGCGTGCCCGGCGTGTCGCCCCGGGCGATGGACTCGCCGCGCGCGCACACCGGGGCGTCGCGCCGCCAGAACGGCCCGAGCAGCGCAGCGTGCGAGGCGGCGTCCGCCGCGCCGGGGCCGCCGGCCGGGTTGTTCATCAAGGCCACGAGGGTGGACACGCCCAGCAGGTCGGCGGCCAGGATGACCTCGTTCTTGTGCTCGCCGGTGTTCTGTCCCAGGCCGATCAGGAACTGCACCGCCCGCTCGAATTCCGCCTCGGTCACCGCGTTGTCCAGCACGAACCGGTGCAGGTGCGTGGTCAAGGAGGCCATCAACTGGCGCAGCCGGGCGTCCGGCGTGTGGGCCATGGCGGCGAGCACCAGCGGCAGCAGCGAGGCCGGCGTGGTGGGCAGCGCAGCCGCCGCCGAGGGCTGGCCGGGCGCCTGGCGCGAGGGGGGCGGAGGTTGGGGCGTCATGTTGTGGGGGCGAAGGGCGCCGGTTCAGGGCGCACGGAAAGCGCACTGCAACCGGTTGCAAACATGTTCTTCCGCTGCCAGCGGGCCGTCAAGCAGGGTTCGCCCACCCCCCGGGCCGGCTGCAGCACGCCGAAGCGCCGCGCCGCCCCTGCCTGCGGCGGCGCGCCTTAGCATCGGCTGCATGGCACGCCCCCCCGCCGTCCGTAGCGGCCCGACGATCAACGACATCGCACGCCACCTGGGCGTGCACAAGAGCACCGTGTCGCGGGCGATGGACCCCGAGCGACGCCACCTGGTGGCCGAGCCGCTGCTCGGCCGGGTCGAGGCCGCCGCGCGCGAGCTCGGCTGGCGCCCCAACCGGGCCGCGGCGGCGCTGTCCACCGGGCGCAGCCGCACTGTCGGCGTGCTGCTGCCCGACATCACCAACCCGGTGTTTCCGCCGATGCTGCGCGGCATCGAGGACGTGCTCGATGTGCACGGCTATTTCGCACTGCTGGCCAACACCGGCCAGGGGCGGGACCGGCCGGGCGGCGTGCCGGCCGCTCAGGCGGCGGCCGAGCGCATGCTGGCGCAACCGGTCGAAGGTTTCATCATCGCCACCGCGCAGCGCGACGACGCCTGGCTGGATGCCCTGCAGGCCGAGGGCGCTCGCATCGTGCTCGTCAACCGCACCCGCGACGACCTCGCCGGCCCGGCCTCGCAGCGGCCACCCCTGCCGGCCGTGGTCAGCGATGACCGGCTGGGCATGCGCCTGGCGGTGGATCACCTGGTGGCGCTTGGCCATCGGCACATCGCCCACCTGGCGGGGCCGGCGCTGCTGAGCACCGGCCATGCGCGCCGCCAGGGCTTCGAGCAGGCACTGGCGGCGCACGGGCTGAGCGCCGCGGCCATCGTCGAATGCGCGAGCTACGGCATCGAAGCCGGCGACGCGGCGCTGCAGTCGATGCTGGACGGCAGCGGCAGCGGCAGCGGCGGAGAAGGCGCAGGCGCAGGAGCAGGCCGCGCGGGTGGCCGGCCCACCTTCACCGGCCTGGTGGCGGCCAACGACCTGCTCGCGCTGGGCGCGCTGCAGGCGCTGCAGCGCGCCGGCTGCTCGGTGCCGCAGGCGGTGTCGGTGGTGGGACACAACGACATGCCGCTGCTCGCGCAGATGAGCCCGCCGGTGACCTCCGTGCGCATCCAGCTCTACGAAATGGGTCGCCTGGCCGCGCAGCGCCTGCTCGACGAGATCGCGGGGGTGCCCGGTGCGCCGCTCACGCGGGTGCTGGCCCCCACGCTGGCCGTGCGCGGCTCGACCGGGCCGGTGCGCGACGACCGTTGATGGAGGGTTGGCGAGGGGTGGCGGGGAACGGGCAGGGCAGGACGGGTGACGCAGGTGGGGTGACGCAGGCGGGGTAATGCAGGAAGGGTGACGCAGCCGCAAGGGTGTGGGCCCGGCCATCCGTGCCGGGACCGATCACCCGCCGATATCCATCACCCCTCGACGCCCATCACCCGCCCGGCCGCCACTGCGCCAGCACCCGCGGCGCGCCGCCCGGCTCCGGCGCGGCCTTGACGACCACCGCCTCGCCCATGGCCACGAAGACGCCGGCGATGGCCTGCACATTGACCATGTGGGTCACCCAGACCTCGAAGCCGGGCCGCGTGCGCCACTGGGCCAGCGCGCGGCGGGCGTCTGCCGCCTGCCGGGCCGAGCGGTCTGCCCGATCGGCGAAGGTGGAGTTCAGCGGCTCCCACGGTTGCACGCCCCGCGCGGGGAAGGCGAGCGACGCGGTGTCCAGGCAGCGGCACCACTGGCTGCTGCGAACGGCGGCCGGCTCCAGGGCGCGCCGGGCGAACCAGGCCCCGATGCGCTCGGACTGGGCACGCCCCTGGGCGTCGAGCTGGCGCTGGCTGCTGCAGATCGAAAGGTCGAAGCCGGGCGGGTCGCCGATGCCGGCTTCGGTGCGGGCGTGGCGCAGCAGCACGACCGCGCCGCCCGAGCGAAGCGCGGCTGCGGCGGCCACATCGGCGGGACCCTCGACGACGCTCGCGCCGTCGCCGGCACTCGTTGCGGCCGTGGTGGCGCCCATGGCTGCGGCAGGCGCCAGAGGGGCGCCCATCAGGCCCAGGCTGGCCGCACCGGACAGGCCGGCGCGCTGCAGCAGCCAGCGGCGGGATTCTTCGACGAAGCTCATGGGCTGCATGGTGGCCGCTGGCCGCTCATCGGTGCGGCCAGCCGGCGCAAGACCCCGCGCCAACCAGGGGCCGGTCCGGCGCCGTCACCGCCCGCCGAGCAGCCGCGCTTCGGCATCGACCAGCGCCTGCGGGTGGCCCGACAGCACCACCGTGTCGCCCGGCTGCAGCGCCCAGTCACCGGGGGCCTGGGCCCGGTCGCCAAGCGTCGTGCGGGCAGCGGCCGTGCGGGAGGCAGCGGTCAGTGAAGCGGCAGTCGGTGAAGCGGCAGTCGGTGAGGCGGCAGTCAGTGAAGCGGCGCGCGGTGAAGCGTCGTTCCCCGACGACGCCGGCCGTGCGGAGGGGGCCGGGTGCTGCGCCTGGTGACGGCGCACCGCCAGCACCTGCACCCCGAGCTCATCGAGCCCCAGCGCCTGGGCGCTGTGGCCGATGCCCGCGGCCGCCGGCGGCAGCGTCACGCTGGCCAGCCGCGCCTGGTCTCGCTCCTCCAGCCCGTCGTCGTCGGCGCCGTGGAACCAGCCGCGCAGCAGCCCGTAGCGCGCATCGCGCTGCTCCTGCACCACGCGGATGACCCGCCGCATGGGCACTCCCACCAGCGCGAGCGCGTGGCTGGCGAGCATCAGCGAGCCCTCGATAGCCTCGGGCACCACTTCTGTGGCACCGGCCGCCTTCAGCCGGTCCATGTCCGCGTCGTCGATGGTGCGCACCAGCACCGGCACCTGGGGGGCGTGCTCGCGCACGAGCTGCAGGATCTTCAGCGCACTGGGCGTGTCCGGGTAGCTCACCGCCACCGCATTCGCGCGGGCCAGGCCCGCGGCCATCAGGCTTTGCAGCCGGGCGGCATCGCCGAAGACCACGCTCTGCCCGGCGGCTGCGGCCTGCCGCACCCGGTCGGGGTCGAGGTCCAGCGCCATGTAGGGAATGCCCTCCACCTCGAGCAGGCGCGCCAGGTTCTGCCCGCTGCGTCCGAAGCCGCAGATGATCACGTGCGCGTTCACGTTGATCGCCTTCTTGGCGATGCTGGTCATGGCCACCGACTGCATCAGCCAGTCGCTGGCGGCCAGGCGCATGACGATGCGGTTGCTGGCCTGGATGAGCAGGGGCGTGGCCAGCATGGACAGCACCATGCTCGCCAGCACCGGGCTCACCCACTGCGGGCTGATGAGACCCTTGTCCGCCCCGAGCGTGAGCAGCACGAAACCGAACTCGCCGGCCTGCGCCAGGTACAGGCCCGTGCGCAGCGAGGTGCCCGGCGACGCCCGGAACAGGTGGGCCAGCGCTGCCACCAGCACGAACTTCGCGCCCACCGGGCCGAGCGTGAGCAGCAGCACCAGCCCCCACTGCTCCAGCACCAGCCGCCAGTCGAGCTTCATGCCGATGGTGATGAAGAAAAGGCCGAGCAGCACGTCGTGGAAGGGCCGGATGTCGGTCTCCACCTGGTGCTTGTAGGGCGTCTCGGCCACCAGCATTCCGGCCACGAAGGCCCCCAGCGCCAGCGACAGCCCGGCGTGCTCGGTGATCCAGGCCAGGCCCAGCGTGATCAGCAGCAGGTTGAGCACGAAGAGCTCCTCGCTCTTGCGCCGGGCCACCAGGTTGAGCCACCAGCGCATGACCCGCTGCCCGCCCACCAGCAGGATGGTCAGCAGCACCGAGGCCTTCAGAAGCGCCAGCCCGATGGACTGCGCCATCGCCTGCGGCGGCGAGTTCAGCGCCGGAATCAGCACCAGCAGGGGCACCACCGCCAGGTCCTGGAACAGCAGCACGCCCATGACCCGCCGGCCGTGCTCGGTCTCCAGTTCAAGCCGCTCGGCCATCAGCTTGACCACGATGGCGGTGGAGCTCATGGCGATGGCCGCGCCCAGCACCACCGCACCCTGCCAGCCGAGCTCCCAGGGGCGCGAGGTGAACGAGAAGGCCCACACCAGCAGCGCGTGCCCGGCCAGCGTGCCCGCGATGGTGAGCAGCACCTGCGCCGAGCCCAGCCCGAAGACCAGCGTGCGCATGCTCTTGAGCTTGGGCAGGTTGAACTCCAGCCCGATGACGAACATCAGGAAGACCACGCCGAACTCGGCCAGGTAGCGCACGCCGCTGGAGTCGGCGGCCAGCGACATCGCGTGCGGGCCGATGAAGATGCCCACGATCAGGTAGCCGAGCATGGGCGGCAGCCGCGCGAAGCGGCAGGCCACCACGCCCACCACGGCGGCGAAGAGGTAGAGCAGGACGAGTTCGAGGGTGGTGGCCATGGGCCGGTCGATGCTATGCGAGGGCCCTTGCACGAGGGGCGGCGATAGACTGCCGCGATGAATCCGCAACAGGATGTGGACGCGCCACGGGTGCTCGAACTGGCCCGCCTGACCTTCGAGATCGAGGCCCGGGCGGTCGCGGGCCTGGCCGAGCGCACCGGGCCCGAATTCGTCGGCGCGCTGCGCGCCATGCTCGCCTGTGCGGGTCGCGTGGTCGTCATGGGCATGGGCAAGAGCGGCCATGTGGGCCGCAAGATCGCCGCCACGCTGGCCTCCACCGGCACGCCGGCCCTCTTCGTGCATCCGGCCGAGGCCGGGCATGGCGACCTGGGCATGGTGGCGCCGCAGGACGTGGTGCTGGCCATCAGCAACTCGGGCGAGAGCGACGAGCTCAACCTCATCCTGCCCGTGCTGCGCCGCCTGGGCGTCACGCTCGTGGCCATGACCGGGCGCACCGGCTCCACGCTCGCCCGCCACGCCGACTGGACGCTGGACAGCGGCGTCGAGCAGGAGGCCTGCCCGCTGAACCTCGCGCCCACGGCGAGCACCACCGCGCAGATGGCGCTGGGTGATGCGCTCGCGGTGGCGCTGCTCGACGCGCGCGGCTTTCGCGCGGAGGATTTCGCGCGGTCGCACCCGGGCGGGGCGCTCGGCCGCCGCCTGCTCATCCACGTGCACGACCTGATGCGCGCGGGCGAGGACGTGCCCGCGGTGGCACCGGCCACGCCGTTGCCGCAGGCGCTGGCCGAGATGAGCCGCAAGGGGCTGGGCTTCACTGCAGTGGTCGACGGCGAGCGGCGCGTGCTGGGCGTCTTCACCGACGGCGACCTGCGCCGGCTGATCGAGCGCGGGGGCGACCTGCGCGCCCTGGCCATCGAGTCGGTCATGCACCGCACGCCGCGCTGCATCCGCGAGGACCGCCTGGCGGTGCAGGCGGCCGAACTGATGGAGGCGCACCGCATCACGAGCGTGCTCGTCGTGGATGCGCACGACCATCTGGTGGGCGCGCTGAACACCAACGACCTGATGCGCGCCAAGGTGATCTGATGGCCGATGCCCCCGCCTCACCCCGGTTCCCGGCCGCCGCCGAGGTGGCCGAAGCCCCGCCCCGCACGCTGCGTGCGCTCGACCGTTTCGCGCCCGAGTGCCTGCTGGCCGCGCAGGGCATCCGCGCCGCGCTCTTCGACGTGGATGGCGTGCTCACCGACGGACGCATACAGATCGGCGGCGATGGCGAAGGCTTCAAGAGCTTCAGCACGCTCGATGGCCACGGCCTGAAGCTGCTGCGCCGCGGCGGCATCGAGCCGGTGGTCATCACCGGCCGCGACTCGGCAGCGGTGCGCCGGCGGGTGGCCGACCTCGGCATCCGGCATGCGGCCTACGGCATCGAGGACAAGCTCGCGGCGGCCAACGCGATGCGCCGCCTGCTGGGCGGCAGCGGCGACGCGGCGGCGCTGCCGTGGTCGGCCGTGGCGGCGATGGGCGACGACTGGCCCGACCTGCCGCTGCTGCTGCGCGCGGGCTTCGCCTGTGCGCCGCCGGGGGCGCACCCCGAGGTGCTGCAGGCGGTCCACCACGTGACGACGGCGGCCGCCGGATCGGGCGCCGCGCGCGAGCTGTGCGACCTGCTGCTCACCGCCCGGGGCTGCTATGCAGGCCTGCTGCAAGGCGAACTGCGCACGCTGGATGGCGCGGCCGCGCCCGCGCCCGGATGATCGACCCGGCGCGGGCCGACCCGCAGCACCCGCAGCACCCGCAGCGCCCCTCGCCCCGCGCACGCCCGAGCCACACCCACCTGCCCCCCGCGGCGGTGGCGCGCCGCCGGCAGCGCACCTTGACCGACGCTGCCGCGCAGGCGCTGGCCGCCGCCGCCACCTACCTGCCGGTGCTGCTGATGGCGCTGCTCGCGCTGGCCACCTGGTGGCTGGTGCGCAGCACGCCCGTGCCCGAGCTTCCCAGCGCGGGCGGTCCCGCCCGGGGCGAACCCGACTACACGATGGAAGGCTTCGTGGTGCAGCGCTTCGATGCGCAGGGCGGCCTGCGCGCGCGCATCGAAGGCCGCCACCTGCGCCATTTCCCCGACACCGACCGCCTGGAGATCGACGACCCGCGCCTGCTCAGCCTGGACGAGGCCGGCCGCGCGACCGTGGCCAGCGCCCGCCGTGCCGTGTCCAACGGCGACGCCAGCGAGATCGCGCTGGAAGGCGGCGCCCGCGTGCGCCGCGAGGGCCGCCCGGGCGAGGCGCCCATCGAGTTCCAGGGCGAGCAGGTCAGGGCCTCCCGGCTGGAGGAGCGCATCGTCGCCTCCAGCCCGGTCACCGTCACCCAGGCCGATTCGGTCATCCGCGCCGACCGCGCCGTCTACGACCACCGCACGCGGGTGCTGAGCCTGGAAGGCCGGGTGCGGGCCACCTTCATGCCACCTGCCTTGACCTCAGTATCGGCCTCGGCATCGACCGCTTCGACCGCTTCGACCGCCCGGACCCTGCCGACCCGCCCGATCGAAGCTTCCAGGAGCCGGCCCTGAACGCCGACCTGCTCGTCTACATCACCGGCGCCTCCAGCGGCATCGGCCAGGCGCTCGCGCTCGCCTACGCCCGCGCCGGCCACCGGCTGGCGCTGGTGGCGCGCCAGCCGCAGGCAGTGGCCGACTGGGCCACCGACCAGGGGCTCGATGCCGATCGCTGGGCGGTCTACGAGGCCGACGTCTGCGACACCGCGGCCATCGTCGCCGCGGGCCGCGCCTGCATCGAGCGCCAGGGCCTGCCCGACGTGGTGATCGCCGCCGCGGGCATCAGCGTGGGCGTGGACACGGCCATCGAATCCGACCTCGCGGTGATGCGCCGGGTGGTGGACACCAACCTGCTGGGCCTGGCCGCCACCTTCCAGCCCTTCATCGCGCCGATGCGGGCGCGGCGCGGGGGGCGGCTGGTGGGCGTGGCCAGCGTGGCCGCCGTGCGCGGCCTGGCCGGCCACGGCGCCTACTGCGCCAGCAAGGCCGGCGTGGTGGCCTATTGCGAAAGCCTGCGCCTGGAGTGCCGGGCGGCGGGCGTGCGGGTGATCACGCTCGTGCCGGGCTACGTGGCCACGCCGCTGACCGAACGCAACCCCTACGCCATGCCCTTCCTGATGACGAGCGATGCCTTCGCCCAGCGCGCGATGCGCAGCATCGAAGCCGCCGACCGCTGGCGCGTGATTCCCTGGCCGATGGGCGTGGTGGCCTGGTGCCTGCGTCGCCTGCCCCGTCCGGTCTACGACCGCCTGTTCGCCGGCCGCAGCCGAAAGCCGCGCGCCGCCTCCTCCCCATGAAGGTGCTGCTGCGTCCGCCCGCTCTTGCCGTCACCGCTGCCGCCCTGTTGGCGGCGGGCGCAGGAGGCCTGCCCCCCGCATTCGCACAGCCCGCCGAAGCGGCGTCCCCGCTCGCGTCCCCGCTCGCCTCCCCCGCCGGCCCTGCGGCGAGCGCGCCGGCGGGCTTGTTCGTCCACCGCCTGGCCCCGGGCCGCCAGGTGCGCCTGGATGGCCGGCTCGGGGACCCCGCCTGGGCCGAGGCCCCGGTGGCGACGGGCTTCAGCCAGCACCTGCCCACGCCCGGCGCGGCCGACCCGCGATGGCGCACCGAGGTGCGCCTGCTGGTCGAAGACGACGCGCTGGTGCTGGGCGTGCGAGCACTGGACCCCGAGCCCGAACGCATCCGCGCACCGCTGCTGCGCCGTGACCGCGTGACGCGGGACCAGGACTTCATCAGCCTGCTGCTGGACACCGGCGGCGAGCGGCGCGCCGCGCAGTTCTTCCGCATCAACCCGCGCGGCGTGGTGGCCGACGGCAGCTTCATTCCCGGCCGCACCGCCCAGGTGGAGGGCAACGACACCGATGAGGATTTCTCGCCCGACTTCGACGTCGAGGTCCGCACGTCGCAGGACGAGCGCGGCTATGTGGTGGAGATGCGTGTGCCCTTCTCGACGCTGCGGCTGCCCCGGGTGCCCGCGCTCGCGGCGGCACCGCGCTGGACGGCGATGGTCACGCGCAGCATTCCGCGCGAGGCCAGCGTGCTGCTCACGAGCGTGCCCATTGCCCGCGACGCGCTGAGCTTCATCGCGGCCATGCCCGCGCTGCAGAACCAGGGCGACCTGGCCGAACGCGCCGGCGCGAGCGCCTTTCTCGCGCTGCGCCCGGCCCTGACGGTGCGCACCGGGCGCGAGCGCGAGGGCGCGTTGCGCAGCCGCAGCCGCGAGGCCGCGCTGGGACTGGACCTGAAGTGGCGGCCCCGGGCGGACTGGGTGTTCGACGCCACGCTCAACCCCGACTTCTCGCAGGTCGAGCAGGACGTGCCCCAGCTGGCCGGCAACACCCGCTTCGCCCTGAGCGTGCCGGAGAAGCGGCCCTTCTTCCTCGAGAGCACCGACGTGCTGGACCTGCCGATCTCGGCCTTCTACAGCCGCTCGGTGACCGATCCGCGCGTCGGGGCGCGCGCCACCTGGCGCAGCACCTCGGCGGACGCGACGGCGCTGGCCTTGCGCGACGACGGCGGCGGGCTGGTGCTGCAGCCGGGGGCCTTCTCCACCGGGGCGGTGCCGCAGCTGGGCGCGAGCGAGGTCGCGCTGGTGCGGGGCCGCTGGCATGCCGAGGGCGACGCCGGCCGCTTCGTGCTGGGCGGCCTGGCCACCCGCCGCGACTACGCGGGCTCGGGCGGCTTCAACCAGGTGATGGGCGTGGACGCCCTGTGGCGGCCCGACGACGCGCAGCTGCTGCGCGCGCGGGTGCTCGCCTCGGACAGCCAGGGCCGCTTCGATGCGCTTACCGGAGCGCCCGTGGGCGGTGCAGCCGCTGCCGAGCGCGAGCGCGGCCAGCTCTTCGCGCTGTCCTGGCTGCACCGCACCGAGACCTACAGCGTCGATGCGAAATGGCAGCGCACCGGGACGGGCTTTCGCAACGACAACGGCTTCGTCGAACAGTCCGGCGTGGACGTGACGACGGTCGAATGGATCGTCCGCCATGGCGAGCTGGCCGCCGCGGGCCTGCGCGCGCACGAGTTCGAGACCTTCGTCTGGACCGAGCATCGCCAGGCACTGGCCGATGCGGCCGCATCGCTGGAGGCCCAGACCATCAGCCGAAGGCTGCACCCGGGGGTGTGGTGGACGGCCGACTCGAACATCGAGGCCTGGGTCCATGCGGTGCTGGATGCCGAGCGCGTGCGCCCGGGGGGCCGCCTGCATCCGGTGCGGGGGGTGGCCAGCCAGTTCGGCATCAACCCGGCGCCCTGGTTCACCCGGTTGATGCTGGAGGCCCAGTGGGGCGAGCGGGTGGATGTCGAGGCCGACCGGGTGGGTCCTGGCGCGGTCTGGCTGGTGGATGCGCGCTGGCGTGTGGCGCTGCCGCTCGGGCCGGCGGCCGCGCCCTGGGGGCTGGAACTGCAGCAGCGCTTGCAGCAAGGCACGGTGGACGCCCCGCAGGGCGGGCGCTCGCTCACCGACCGGGCCTGGCAGCTCTTCACCGTGCTGCACCTGAGCGAGCAGCATGCCGTCCGGCTGGTGCTGCAAGGGCAGCGCACCGAGCGGGTGGCCGACGCCGGTTCGACCGATTCGCCCCCGCCGGGCCTGAGCCGGGGCCGGGTGGCCTCGCTCGTGGCGCAGCGCCGGCTTGGCGTGGGCCGAAGCCTCGCGGCGGGCTACACCCGCGAGGACCGGGATCTGCGGGCGGGGTCCTCGTCGGTGGCGGTGCCGGGCTCGCTGCGCGAGGAACTCTTCCTCAAGTGGTCCTTCGAGCTGTGAGGCCGGCGGGGCCCCGCGGGCGACGGCGGGGCGGCGCCGACCCTGTGGCAGCATGCCCGCCATGATCGATGTCGTGGTGTTCTTCTTCGTGCTGGGCGTGTTCGCCCGGCTGGTCAAGTCCGATCTGCGCCTGCCCGAGGCGCTGTACGAGACCCTGTCCATCTACCTGCTGCTGGCCATCGGCCTGAAGGGCGGCATCGAACTGAGCCGCCAGCCGCTGGCCCTGCTGGCACCCCAGGTGGCCGCCACGATGGCACTGGGTTTCGCCATTCCCTTCGCGCTCTTCCCGCTGCTGCGTGCGTTGCGAATGAACGGAGCGGACAGCGCGGCGCTGGCCGCGCACTACGGTTCGGTGAGCGTGGTGACCTTCGCGGTGGCGACCTCGGCCCTCACCCGCGCGGGCATTCCGTATGAATCGCATGCGGCGCTGTGGGTGGCGGTGATGGAGGCACCGGGCCTGGTGGCCGGCATCCTGCTCGCCCGCTGGTCGATGCGGGCGGCGCCCACGGCGGTCTCGTCCGCGCCCGGCGGCGCGGCGGCGCCGCCGCCCCTGGGGGCTTCGCGCCTGCGCTGGCGCGACCTCGCCCACGATGTCTTCTTCGGCAAGAGTGTGCTGCTGCTGCTGGGCGGCATCGCCATCGGGGCGATCGCCGGCGAGGCCGGCACCGCGCCCATCAAGGCGGTGTTCATCGACCCGTTCAAGGGCGTGCTCGCCCTCTTCCTGCTCGAGCTCGGCCTGGTGGCCGGCGGTCGCCTGGCCGAGGTCCGCCGCTTCGGCATGGCCGTGCTGGTGGTGGGCCTGGCCGCGCCGCCGCTGCTGGCGCTGGCCGGGCTGGCCACCGGCCTGGTACTGGGGCTTTCCACCGGCGGTGTGGCGCTGCTGGCCACGCTGGCGGCCAGCGCCAGCTACATCGCCGCGCCCACGGCCATGCGCATCGCGGTGCCGCAGGCCAATGCGGCGCTGTCCATCACCGCGGCCCTGGGCATCACCTTCCCCTTCAACCTGCTGGTGGGCATTCCCATGTATATCGGCTGGGCGCGGATGGCCACGGCCTGAGCGGCCTGCCGCGACCGAAGCCTTTGCCCAGAACACTCAGCGCGCTCGTCAGCGCCCCCCTTGAGCGCGCCCTGTCCGGCGCCCCGATTCAACGCCGCATCAAGAGCCCACTGCCATGAGCCTGACCAAGCACCCCAAGACCCTGCTGCTCATCGTCGCCGAGGCGGTGCTGGAGACCGCCTTGCTGCGCGAGGCCCGCGAACTCGGTGCGCAGGGATGGACGGTGGGCGAGGTGCATGGCGCCGGGCTCGAGGGCGTCCGGGAGGGCAGCTGGGAAGCCGACCGCACCATCGAGATCAAGCTCATCTGCGAGGCGCGGGTGGCCGACGCGATCGCCGAGCGGGTGCTCGAGCACTACGCGCCCCACTACAGCGTGGCGATGGTGTTCAGCCAGGTGCAGGTGCTGCGGCCCGAGCGGTATTGAGGCGCCGCGGGCGCCGGCCACCATGCAAACGGGCAGCCCGCAGGCTGCCCGTCTTTTGATGCTTCAAGGCCGACGATGGCCCGAAGGCCATCGGTCGAGCCGGTGCGCGAGAGGCTCAGTAGCCGCCGCGGCCACCGCCGCCGCCGCCATAACCACCGCCACCACCGCCGCCGGAGCGGCCACCGCCGCCGCCGTAGCCGCCACCACCGCCGGAGCGGCCACCGCCGCCACCGCCGTAGCCACCACCGCCGCCGGAGCGCTCGCCGCCACCGCCGCCGTAGCCGCCGCCACCGCCGGAACGGCCACCGCCGCCCCCACCGTAGCCACCGCCGCCGCCGCCATAGCCGCCGCCACCACCGCCGCCATAACCACCACCGCCGCCGCCGCTGCGGAAGCCACCCGGACGCTCTTCACGCGGGCGGGCTTCGTTGACGACCAGCGCACGGCCGGCCAGGGGCTGGCCGTTCATGCCGTTGATGGCGGCCTGGGCCTCCGGGTCCGAGCCCATCTCCACGAAGCCGAAGCCCTTGGAGCGGCCGGTTTCGCGGTCCATCATCACCTTGGCGGACGTCACCTGGCCGAAGGCACCGAAGGCCTCGTTCAGATCTTCGTCGCGGATGCTGTAGGCCAGGTTGCCCACATACAGTTTGTTGCCCATCGAGAGCGCCTTTCTATCCTGTCTGCCGTTCGAGAAAACACCACTGACCCTGTCGAGCTTCAACCCGTCCTGAACGCATCAAGTGAAGGCGCTGCTACCGAAGAGGGAATGAAGATTATCAAGCGTTATTTCAGCCGGATGCAAAGTGAATCACCCATCTGACAACGCGGGCGACGTGCATTTGCACCTTCCGCGCATTGCAAGTCTGGTGCCCAGCCTCACCGAACTGGCCTTCGAACTCGGCCTGGGGCCCTGCCTGGTGGCCCGCACCGGCTACTGCGTGCACCCCCGGCCCGGCGTCGATGCGGTGCCCAAGGTGGGTGGCACCAAGACGGTGAACCTGGCCAAGCTCAAGCGCCTGAAGCCCACGCAGGTGTGGGTCAACGTCGACGAGAACCGCCTCGAACTGGTGCGCTCGCTGGCCGAATGGGGCGTGCGCACGGTGGTGACCCACCCGCAGGGGCCCGAGGACCATGCGGCGCTGGTGGACACGGTGGTGGAGGCGCTGGCCGACCACCCGGCGCTGCAATCGCGCACCCGCCAGGTCGGCCAGGCCTTGCTCGGCCGCATCGCAGCCGCGCTCGAGTGCACCCGGGCGCAGGATCGAGCGCCGCAGCGCGCGCTGGTGCTGATCTGGCGCGAGCCGTGGATGACGGTGGCGCGCGACACCTACATCGCCCGGCTGCTGGCCCGGGTGAACTGGCAGACCTGGCCAGCAGTGGAAGGCGGCGACCGCGGGGCGGCGCGCTACCCGGTGCTGCGCGGCGACGAGGACTGGCTCCACCGCATCGAACGCGTGCTGCTGCCAAGCGAGCCCTACGCCTTCGGTGCGGAGCACCTGGACGAGGTCAGGCGGCTGTGCCCCCGGGCCCGCGTGCACCTGGTGGACGGCGAGGCGCTGACCTGGTGGGGGCCCCGCGTGATCGAGGGCCTGGCCCTGCTGCGCCGCCTGGCCGATGCCTGAGCCCGCCCGGCCGGCCGCGGCGCGGCGCCGTGCCAGGGCGGCAGGCGCGGCGAGTGCGGCGGGCGCTGCAAGTGGGTCGGCGTGGGCAATCATGGTGTCGCCCCGTGGCAAGCGCGGTGCCTGCGGCGGCCCCGTCCACCGCGAGCCCGGCGGCGTGGACCAGAATGCCGCATGGACCTCCTGAAGCCGCTGATCGCCTTGCTGGCCATCGTCAACCCGATCGGCGTGGTGCCCTTCTTCATCGCCTTCACCCAGACCTTCTCGGCCGCCCAGCGGCGCCACACCATCCACGTCAGCAGCTTCAGCGCCTTCGCCGTGGTGGCGCTCAGCGCGCTGGCGGGCCTGTCGATCATCGGCTTCTTCGGCATCTCCATCGCGAGCTTCCAGGTCGGCGGCGGCTTGCTGCTGCTGATCTCGTCGCTGAACATGCTCAATGCCAAGCCGCCCGAGGCGCGGCCGGAGGATGTGGAGGACGGCTCGCACAAGGCCGATGCAGGGGCGAGCATCGCGGTGGTGCCGCTGACCGTGCCCCTGCTCACCGGGCCGGCCACCATCTCCACCATGGTCATCTACGCCGACAAGGCGCGGCACTGGTGGGAGCTCGGAGTGCTGGTGCTCTACGGCGTGGTGATCGGCGTCGCGGTGTGGGCGGCCTTCAGCCTGTCCGGCCGGATCGCCCGGGTGCTGGGCAGCACCGGCATCAACGTGATGACCCGCCTGATGGGGCTGATCCTCGCGGCGATGGCGGTGGAGCTGCTGGCCGACGGGCTGCATCAGCTCTTTCCGGTGCTGGGCGCGGCCGCGCCGCGCTGAGCGTGCGCCGCCCGCGAACCGACATGGCCTTCGATTCCCGCCTGGACTTCATGCCCGGCCCCGGCCTGAGTTTCCACTTCGAATTCGACTTCGACCCCTCACCCTCCCGCCGCCGATGACCGCAGCCCCGACCCGCGCCGGCACGAGCGCTCCCGCCCCTGACTCCGCCTCGGCCTACGACTTCATCATCGTCGGCGCGGGCACCGCCGGCTGCCTGCTGGCCAACCGGCTGAGCGCCGACCCGAGCTGCCGCGTGCTGCTGCTCGAAGCCGGCGGACCGGACCACTACCCGTGGATCCACATCCCGGTGGGCTACCTCTACTGCATCGGCAATCCGCGCACCGACTGGCTCTATTTCACCGAGCCCGAGGCCGGACTGAACGGGCGCTCGCTGCGCTACCCGCGGGGCCGCACGCTCGGCGGCTGCAGCAGCATCAACGGCATGATCTACATGCGCGGGCAGGCCCGCGACTACGACGGCTGGGGCCGTGGCGACGGCCACGGGCCCAACCCCGGCTGGGACTGGCCCGCCTGCCGGGACGCCTTCCTCGCCCACGAAGACCACCACGGCGGTGCGAGCGAGCACCATGCGGCGCCCGGTTTCGACCGCCACGGCCGGCGCGCCGGCGGCGAGTGGCGCGTGGAGCGGCAACGGCTGCGCTGGGACATCCTGGACGCCTTTGCCCAGGCCGCGGTGCAGGCCGGCATACCGGCAACCACGGACTTCAACCGCGGCGACAACGAGGGCGTGGGCTATTTCGAGGTCAACCAGCGCGCCGGTGTGCGCTGGAATGCGAGCAAGGCCTTCCTGCGGCCGGCACGGGCGCGCCCCAACCTGGAGGTGCGCACCCAGGCTTCGGTGCTGCGCTTGCGGCTGGGCCGCGGCAGCGACGGCCAGCTGCGCGCCGAAGGGGTGCAGCTGCAGGGCGGCGGCGGCAGCGGTGGGGGCGCGGCCGACGTGCTGCGGCTGCGGCCCGGTGGCGAGGTGCTGCTGGCCGCCGGTGCGGTGGCCTCGCCCGCGCTGCTGCAGCGTTCGGGCATCGGCGAGCCCGCGCTGCTCCAGGGCCTGGGCATCGACGTGCAGCTGGCCTTGCCCGGCGTGGGCGAGAACCTGCAGGACCACCTGCAGATCCGCGCCGTCTTCCGGGTGAGCGGCGCGCGCACGCTGAACACGCTGGCCGCGAGCTTGTGGGGCAAGGCGCGCATCGGGCTTGAATATGCGGTCTCGCGCAGCGGCCCGATGAGCATGGCCCCCTCGCAGCTCGGTGCCTTCACCCGCAGCGACCCCGACCGAGCCTGGCCCAACCTGCAGTACCACGTGCAGCCGCTGTCGCTCGATGCCTTCGGCGAGCCGCTGCACGGCTTCGAGGCCTTCACCGCCAGCGTGTGCAACCTCAACCCCAGCAGCCGCGGCAGCGTGCGCATCCGCAGCCCGCGCGGGGAGGACGCGCCGGCCATCGCGCCGCGCTACCTGAGCACCGACGAGGACCGCCACATCGCCGCGCAGTCGCTGCGGCTCACCCGGCGCATCGCCGCGCAGCCGGCGCTGGCGCCCTACGCGCCCGTCGAATACAAGCCCGGCCCTCAGTTCCAGACCGACGAGGAACTCGCCCGGCTGGCCGGCGACATCGGAACGACCATCTTCCACCCGGTGGGCACCGCCAAGATGGGACCCCAAGCCGACCCGATGGCCGTGGTGGATGCAAGGCTTCGGGTGCACGGCGTGGCCGGCCTGCGGGTGGTCGATGCGAGCGTGATGCCCACCATCACCAGCGGCAACACCAATTCGCCGACCTTGATGATTGCCGAGCGGGCCGCCGCCTGGATCGCCCAGGCGCGCCGCTCGGCCTGAGCGGCGGGCGCCCTCTGGCGTAGCAAGTCAGGCGCCGAAGCTCAGCGTAGAAGCTCAGGCGGTCATCGCATCTTCGATCTGCTGCATCACCCGGCGCGCACCGCGCAGCAGCAAGGTCGGGTCCAGGTCGGCCTGGGGCGCGATGGCCTCGACGGCCGCCTCGAGCGAGCCCGGATCGTTGGTCATCGCGTGCGCGATCGCCGACAGCGCGCACAGGCCCCGCCGGGGCAGCTGCATCGGAATGCGACCGGTGGACTGCACCGTGACATGGTGGCGCACGCTGGCCACCGCCGGCGCCGCCAGGCCCCAGCTCTCGCACAGGGCCGCGCCCAGCGCGTCATGGCTCACGCCGAAGCTGGCCAGTTCGGCCGCGGCCAGGCTGGTGTCGTTGCCCGGGGCGCGCAGCATCGGGCGGTAACGTGCCGAGGCGTGGCGGAAGAGGATGGCCTTGCCGCACTCCTCGAACAGGCCCGCCGAGTGGGCGGCCCAGCTGTCCAGACCCACCTCCCGGGCCAGGCGGCTCATCAGCAGCCCCCGCACCGACGCGCGCTCCCAGATCGGCGCGAGCTCCACCGTGTCCGGGAACACGGCCTTCAGGCCCATCGCGAAGGTCACCGAGGCCACCTCGCGCATGCCCAGGTAGGTGACCGCCTGCTGCACGCTCTGCACCCGCCCCTTCAGTCCGTAGATCGACGAGTTCACCGCCTTGAGCACCGCCGAGGCGAGCGCCATGTCGCCTTCGATCAGGTGCGACACCGCATTCAGGTTGGCATCCGCATCGGTCAGCAGCAGCGACAGTTCGGCCAGCGCCTCCGGCTGGGTGGGAATGTCGATGTCCAGGGTGCGCAGCTCGGGGTCGATCGCCATGGGAGTCCTCTCGGTCGCCCGATGCTAGGCCCGCCGCATCGGGTCTATGCCCTGAAGTGCGGGTCCGCCTCGGCGCTTTCGCACGCATGGCCCCTTCCGACGGGCCCTGCCGCCGCCGATGCGGGGCCGTTCAGCGCAGCGCGTCCCAGCCCGTCTTGACGATGAGCAGGCCCACCACGGCGATGAACACCTGGCGCACGAAGCCCGAGCCGTGGCGCAGCGCCAGCCGCGAGCCCAACATGCTGCCCGCCACGTTGGCCACCGCCATGCCCAGAGCAAGCGCCCACCACACATGGCCCTTCAGGCCGAACAGCAGCAGCGCCGCCGCGTTCGTCGCGGTGTTCAGCAGCTTGGCGCTCGCCGACGCGTGCAGGAAGTCGAAGCCGAGCAGTCGCACGAAGAGGAAGACGAAGAAGCTGCCGGTTCCCGGTCCGAAAAAGCCGTCGTAGAAGCCCACCACCGCGCCCAGGGCGCAGGCGAGCGCGGTCTGACGGGTGCGCGAGCCGCGCGGCGCGTGCACCTGTCCGAGGTCGCGCCGGGTGAGGGTGTAGACGAGCACTGCAGCCAGGATGAAGGGCAGTGCGTTGCGCAGGCCGTCCGCGCTCACCCGCGTGACCGCCCACGCGCCGGCGAAGCCACCGGCCACGGCCACCGCGGCCGCTGGCAGCAGCACCCCCCAGGGCAGGTCGACCCGCCGCGCGTACTGCACCGTGGCCCAGGCGGTGCCCCAGACCGACGCCCCCTTGTTGGTGCCCAGCAGCGTGGCCGGGGTGGCGGCAGGGAAGACGGCGAACAGGGCCGGCACCAGCACCAGACCGCCGCCGCCGACGATGGCGTCGATGAAGCCGGCCAGCGCCGCAGCGAGGATCACCAGCGGGACGTCGAGCATCGGGAGGGGGTGCGGGTGCGGGCGAAAGACGGAGACGGAAATGAAAAGGGCGACGGGTTGGCCGTCGCCCTTTGCTTCATGTTCTTCTACATGCTGGCCGCCTTGCGGACGCTGAGCGTCCGCATGCGGGTTGGAGCCGGATCACGGACCGCCCCGCACGGTACCCGATCCAGCGCGGGCCCGGTGACCTGTGTCTCCTCAACCCCCCGACCTGCCAGCACCGGGTTGGTGCCGTTCGAGAGTGGGCGCACTGTAATGCGGCGCTTCGGGGCAGCGCATGCGGGTTTTCCGCGCCCTGCGTTGCGCTGCGCGGCGGAGGCGGGCCCCGGCGAGGGACGCCAGCGTTGCAGCCCGCCCGCGGCCTGGCCGGCATGAGCTCATGACCGGAAAAACCTTGATCCGCGGCGCCGCGCCGGACAGCATCGGCGGCTGCCCCCGACCCAGTCGCTGCACGAGACAGCCGCCCGCCCTGCCGCCATGGACACCTTGACGCCCCTGCCGCCCCGCGCCCTGATCGAGCCGCTGCCCGCGCCGCTGGCTGCCATCGCCACCCGGGCCCGCGCTCAGGGCCTGGGCTTTGCGGGCCATGTCGACCCGGCTCAGGCCTGGGCCCTCTTCCACGCCGGCCAGGCCTTGCTGGTGGATGTGCGCAGCCGCGCCGAGCGCCATTTCGTCGGGCGCGTGCCGGGCGCGGCCGCTGCGGCCTGGGCCGAAGGCCTGTCGCTCGAACGCAACCCCGACTTCGGCCTCGAGCTCGAAGCCGCGCTCGCCGCGGCCGGCGTCCCCGAAGGCCGTTCGCTGCCGCTGCTGATGCTGTGCCGCAGCGGCGTGCGCTCCATCCGGGCGGCCGAGGCCGCCACCGCGTCCGGCCACCCCGCCGCCTTCAACGTGCTGGAGGGCTTCGAGGGCGCGCTGGATGAACGGCGACAGCGCGGCCACCGGGACGGCTGGCGCCGCCTGGGCCTGCCCTGGGAGCAGGCCTGAACACAAGGCCTGAGCGCAAGGCCTGAGCGCAAGGCCTGAGCGCAAGGCCTGAGCGCAGGCCGCCCCCCGCTCAGGCAGGCAGGCAGCCCCGCGGTGTCAGGCCCGTTCGAAGCGGAACACCGCCACGCTGGCGCGCAGGTTGGGCCAGTGCCTGACCTCACGGCCGTGCTCGAGCCCGAAGGCGTCCAGCACGCGCAGGCCCTGCCTGCGCGCCAGGCCCTGGAAGTCGGCGAAGGTGCCCACCCGGATGTTGGGCGTGTCGTACCACTCGTAGGGCAGCGCCCGGGTCACCGGCATGCGGCCGCGCGCGATGCGCAGCCGGTTGGGCCAGTGCGCGAAATTGGGGAAGCTCACGATGCCCACCCGCCCGACCCGGGCGGTCTCGGCCAGCATCCGTGCGGTATTGCGCAGGTGCTGCATCGTGTCCAGTTGCAACACGACGTCGAAGCTCGCGTCGCCGAAAGCCGACAGGCCTTCTTCCAGATCGAGCTGCAGCACATCCACCCCGCGGCGGGTGCAGGCCAGCACGTTGGCATCGTCGCGGTCGATGCCGTAGCCGCTGCAGCCGCGGTGGTCGCGCAGATGCGCCAGCAGCTCGCCATCGCCGCAGCCCAGGTCGAGCACCCGTGAGCCCGGGGGCACGAGGGCGGCGATGGCAGGCAGGTCGGTGCGGTCGCTCATGGAAAAAAGAAGGCTGAGGCGCTGCGCCGGCGGGTGAGCCGGGGCCGGATGGCGCGGCAGTGTAGGGGAGCGCCCTGGCCGGCGCGGGCGGTGTCCACCCATTCCGACGGGCGCGCAGGCCCTGTGCGGGCGGGCGGCCCGGCCGGGCGCTGACAACACATCCGCTCACAGTTGGCAATCCCCGCAAGGCAATGGGGAACCCGGGGGCTCCTGACAATTCACACCCTTGTCCTCTTTGCCCTGGCGGGTGCTGTCGCGCACGCGAATTGCCCGTCCTGACGCCATGAACGCCGCCACACCCTCGCCCGCCCGTCGTCGCCTGCGGGCTCGAGCCCCCGCTTCCCAGGACACCGGCCGGCCGGTGTTGGCCGCCGGCTGGATGGCCAGCCTGGCGGCCGTGGTGGCGCTGGTGGCCTGTGGGGGGGGCGGCGGCGGTGGGGGCGCCGGTGCCGTGGCCGATTCCGCCGCTGGCCCCGCGCCCAGCCTTGCCGCAAGCCCTGCTCCCGGCGCAGCGTCGCCCCTTCCCGCAGCCGGCCTGCCCATCGGGGCGCCGACGCCTGCACCTGCACCGGCACCGGTGCAAGCGAGCGCGGCCTGGGGCACGCCGGTGAGCAGCGCGCGGCTTTTCATCTCCGGCCACAGCCTGACCGACAACCCGCTGGGCGACCAGCTTGTCGCGGTGGCCAACGGCCTGGGCGGTGCGGGCGCGGCGCGCTACAACCAGCAGATCGAGATCGGCTCGCCGATGCGCGCCCGCGCCGCCGGCGCCGCCATGGACACCACCAACTGGCCGGGTTTCCGCATCGGCAAGAACCGCGA
>JAIYCR010000044.1 GCA_027487905.1 Rubrivivax sp.
ATGAAGATCACCCCCACCGCTCTCCCCGAAGTGCTGCTCGTCGAACCCAAGGTGTTCGGCGACGCGCGCGGCTTCTTCTTCGAAAGCTTCAGCCAGCGCCAGTTCGACGAGGCGGTGGGCCGGCCCGTCGTGTTCGTGCAGGACAACCACTCCCGCTCGGCCCGCGGCGTTTTGCGGGGGCTTCATTTCCAGCGGCCGCCGCATGCGCAGGGCAAGCTCGTTCGCTGCAGCGCCGGGCGCGTGTGGGACGTGGCGGTGGATGTGCGGCGCTCGAGCCCGCGCTTCGGCCAGTGGGTGGGCGCCGAGCTCAGCGCCGACAACCACCACCAGCTGTGGATTCCCCCCGGTTTCGCCCACGGCTTCGTGGTGCTCAGCGAAACAGCGGACTTCCTCTACAAGACCACCGACTACTACGCGCCCGCCAGCGAAGGCGCCGTGCGCTGGGACGACCCGGCGCTGGCCATCGCCTGGCCGGACCTGGGCATGGCGCCGCTGCTGTCGGGCAAGGATGCGGCCGCGCCGCTGCTGCGGGATGTCGAGGGGTTCGAGTGAGATCAGTCTGCACATCGCATCCAGTGCAACGCGGCTTTTGATCCGTGGAGGTGTTCGTGCGGACCAACGTGACCATCGACGATGCACTCTACGAGCGAGCACTGGAAGTTGCCGACCTGGAAATGGACCGGGACGATCTCTTCCGGGAGGCGCTGGAGACCTTCGTGCGGATTCAGTGCGCCAAACGTCTGGCATCGTTGGGGGGGACCCAAGCCCACACCAGGCAGATTTGCCGTCGGCGGGACGGCGAGCCGACATGACCTCCACCCTCATCACCCCCGGCCTGGCCCTCTGGACCCGCGACCACCGCCTGCAGCGCCTGGCCGGGCGCTTCGGCGTGGCCCATTCCCTCTCCCCGACCTGAGCGTCCAACGCCCCGACACCGATGACTTCCAGCTCCAACCCCACGCCCCCCGTCTCCGTCGTCCCCGTCATCATGGCCGGTGGCAGCGGCACGCGGCTGTGGCCGCTCAGCCGGGCGGGCTATCCCAAGCAGTTCCTGGTGCTGTCGGGCAGCACCACGCTCTTCCAGCAGGCCGTCCAGCGCATGCTCGCACTGGCCTCCCCGGGCCGGGTGGCGCTGCACACGCCGCTGGTGGTGGGAAACGAGGAACACCGTTTCCTGGTGCTCGACCAGCTGCGCGAGCTGGAGCGTTCGGGCACCGCCGCCGCGGTGCCGCCGGCGCAGCTGCTGCTCGAGCCGAGCGGGCGCAACACCGCGCCCGCCCTGACGCTGGCCGCGCTGCAGGCGCAGGCCGCAGGCGGCGACCCGGTGCTCGTCGTCACTCCGGCCGACCAGACCGTCACCCGCCCCGAGGCCTTCACCGCGGCGCTGCACCGCGCCATCGAGGTGGCTGCCGGCGGCGCCATCGCCATCCTGGGCATCACGCCCGACCGGCCCGAAACCGGCTACGGCTACATCCTCGCCGGCCCCGCCGAGAGTGGCCAGGCCGCGCCGGTGGCCCGCTTCGTGGAGAAGCCCGACGCCCCCACCGCCGAGCGCTACCTCGCCGAAGGCGGCTACAGCTGGAACAGCGGCATGTTCGTGCTCAAGGCCTCGGTGTGGCTGGCAGCGCTTGCGCGATTCCGGCCCGACATCCTGGCCGCCACCCGCGCCGCGCTGGAAGGTGGCAGCACCGACGAGCGCTTCGTGCGGCCCCACAAGGCGCTCTTCGCCCAGGTGCCCAGCGAGTCGGTGGACTACGCGGTGATGGAGCAGTGCCCGGGCAGCGGCATCGACATCCGCGTGGTGCCGCTGGACGCCGGCTGGAACGACCTGGGCGCCTGGGACGCGGTGTGGCAGGTGGCCCAGAAGGACAGCGCGGGCAACGCCACCGTGGGCGACGCGCTGCTGGCCGACAGCCGCAACACCCTGGTGCATGCCACCAGCCGCCTGGTGGGAGCCGTGGGCCTGGACAACGTGATCGTCGTGGAGACGGCCGACGCCGTGCTGGTGGCCGACCGCAGCCGCAGCCAGGAGGTCAAGCAGATCGTCAACCGACTGACGGCCGAGAAGCGCGGCGAGCAGAACCTGCACCGCAAGGTGCACCGCCCCTGGGGCTGGTACGACAGCGTGGACGAAGGCCCGCGCTTCCAGGTCAAGCGCATCCTCGTCAAGCCGGGCGCGTCGCTCAGCCTGCAGATGCACCACCACCGCGCCGAGCACTGGATCGTCGTCAGCGGCACCGCCGAGGTGACCTGCGGCGACAAGAAGGTGCTGCTGAGCGAGAACCAGAGCACCTACATCCCGCTCGGGGAGACCCACCGCCTGGCCAACCCGGGCAAGCTGCCGCTGGAGATCATCGAGGTGCAGAGCGGCAGCTACCTGGGGGAGGATGACATCGTGCGGTTCGAGGATACGTATGGGAGGGGGTGAGGGGCGCGTGCCTACACTAAGCGGGAAGCCTTGACTTCTGCTCCATGACCTCGTCCGCCCATCCATCTGCCCCGTCTTCGCCCGACGCCGAAGCGCCGTTGGACGCCAGCAGCCTTGCCCGCGCCCTGGAGTCATTGCGGTCTGCGCTGGAAGTGTTGGGCACCCCTGCGTTCCAGGCGGCTGAGCAGAAGTGGCAAGACTTGCTCACAGCTGGCGCGGTTCAGAACTTCGAGTTCGGCTATGAACTGGGATGGAAGATGCTCAAGCGTCAGCTCGAACGTGAGCTTCCCAGCGCTGACCAAGTCGACGGCCTGAACTTCCGCGACCTGGTCCGGATGGGCCATGAGCGCGGCCTGATCGACGAGCCGCCGCAGTGGTTCCGATTTCGTGAACTGCGAAATGTCGTGTCCCACACCTACGACCGTCGCAAGGCCGCCCAGGTGGTGGAGGGCGCCGCCGATCTGATGACCGCTTTGGAAAGATTGCTTCAGTCGCTCCTGCGGCGCGGGGCGGTGATCCACCCGTCGGAGCCAGGCCCATGAGTGACCCCATCGGCTCGAGCGATGCAGGTTTCCATTGCGTTGCCGACGAGGCGCTCCTGGCCTCAGTCCACCTGCGGCTGCACGAGATTGCGCTGCTGCGGGAGATCCTGACCGCCCACCTGCAAGGGCCTCGCAAGGTGTGGATCGTCGGCTCTCGGGCCACTGGCCGCCGCCTGAAGCCCCACTCGGACCTTGACGTGCTGATCGGCGGCCCGCCCCTGAGCCTGGCCGCCCGGGCGGACCTGGTGGAGGCGTTCAGCGATTCGGACCTGCCGATGCGGGTGGATGTGCTGGAGGCGGCAGCGCTGGATGAGGCTTTCAGGCGGGGGCTGTTGGAGGCAGGTGCGGTGCGGGTCGATGCCCTGGAGGCGGCGGGCGCGATCCGGCCTTGAAGTGAGACCAGGCGGGGCTGCAACGGGGCCTCTGCCGGGAGGTGCGCAGCGGCCTCCACAAGACTGATGTGGGATTTCCTCGGTTTGTGGAGGAAAATCCGAGGCTGCCCACATCGCCCACCCATGGCCACACTCACGATCTCCCTGCTGGCCGCCCTGGTGATGGCAATCCTGCTGGTTCGCCTGGCGCCGGTGTTCCTGAAGACCGCGGCAGACCACGACCTGTCCGGCCCGCAGAAATTCCACACCCGCCCGGTGCCCCGCGTGGGCGGGCTGGCGGTGGTGGTGGGGGTGGTGGCCGGCGTCGCCTGGCTGCACTGGCGCATGCCCTGGCCGGCCGACCGCTTCTGGTTGCTGCTGGTGTGTGCGCTGCCCACGCTGGGCTTCGGCCTGTGGGAAGACTTCACCAAGTCCATCTCGCCGCGCCGCCGCCTGGCTGCCACCGCTGCGTCGGCGGGTCTGGCGGTGTGGCTGCTGGGGCTGCACATCTCCCGCACGCATATTCCGGGCGTGGACTGGCTGATCGTCTGGTACCCGGTGTCGGTGGCGCTGACGGTGCTGGTGATCACCGGCGTGGCCAACGCCATCAACATCATCGACGGCTTCAACGGCCTGGCCGCCATGTGCACGATGATCATGCTGGCCGGCATCGGCTTCGTGGCCTACGAGGTGGGCGACGGCTTCATCCTCGCCGCCACGCTGGTGATGATCGGCGGCACCTTCGGCTTCTTCATCCTGAACTACCCCGCAGGCCTGATCTTCCTGGGCGACGGCGGCGCCTATTTCCTGGGCTTCATGCTGTCGGTGCTGGGCATCGCGCTGGTGGAGGCCAACCCGACGGTGTCGCCGCTGTTCCCGCTGCTGTTGTGCGGGTATCCGATTTTTGAGACCTTGTTTTCGATTTATCGGAAGAAGTTCGTCACCGGTATCTCTCCAAGCGAACCGGATCGGGTGCACCTGCACATGCTGGTCTACAGGCGCGTGATGCGGGGAGCATTGGGTGACCACCACCCTGTGGATCGTCGAAAGACGATGCGCAACTCAATGACCAGCCCTTATCTCTGGATGTTGAGTTTGACGACCACGATTCCTGCAGTTCTGTGGTGGGACAGTACGCCTGTACTTGCTGCGTGGATCTTTGGGTTTAGTGTGATGTATGTGGCGATCTATTGGAGTATCGTCAAGTTCAAGACGCCGCGTTGGCTGGTGGTACGCAGAGTCGGTTAGGGGTCCCGTTCGTCGGTAAAGTAACCCAGCTGCCATTAACAATGATCTGATAGATGTCAGTGCGACCCGTGTTGCTGTGAAAGTTCAAGGAGTACTTTGGGCCAGCCAGCGCTCAAACTGTTGGCGACAGGTATAGCCGGTTAGTGAGCCGAAACGTTCCGCGTTGAAAACGGTACTTCCTGACTCGATTTTCAGCTCAAATTCTGGCCACGGCGCAAACTCGACCAAAGCTCCCAGCTTGCCGGCGAGGGCGCTCCCGACATGATGCAGGCTCAGGTCTTCGCCCGGCAGGTTGACGGTCGTATTCGCGAGGGCCAGGTGCCTGCCGCAAAGCATCAAGCAGCGTGTCAGATCGTCGACATGGCTGAAAGTACGCCTCTGAAGCCCGTCGCCAAACAAGCGTATGGCACCTGACGAACGCGCGGCCTTGACCAGCGCCCCGATGGTTCCGTAGGAAAGCTCGCCGTCAATTGAATTGCCGTACGGGACGCCGATGCGCGCGACGCAGTACGGCACGTCATGCGCAGCGGCGTAGGCCAGCAGCAGCGCTTCTCCGGCCAACTTGCTGGCGGCATAGACCGTCCTTGCATCAGTGAGCGCATCTTCCGCTAGAGGTGAATCGCTTCCGGCGTAAACCAGGCGTGTCGACGGATAGACGACTCGTGGCCGATGAGTACCCTGATCCACGATCGATTGGAGAAGAGCCTGGAGTGCCGTCGTATTGATATCGAGGAAGCGCCGGCCTTGCTTGAAGGACACGCTTGTACCTGTCGCACCAAACAGAACGAACACCACATCGACCGTTCGCCAATCCACCTCGTTAAAGGCATGTGGAGCGGTTGCATCCCACTCGGCCTGCTTATCGGTGGCGACGGGCGCCGATGCGCCCCGCCGGTATATCTGTTCCCACCGGATCCGCATCATCCCGCTGTTCGGGTCGCCGTCGATCGCTGCTGCAAGATGCCGGCCCAGAAAACCGCCGTCTCCAAGCACCAGTGCGCGCTTTGGCGCATCGACACATTCGGGTTGGCTCATGGCATCGTTCCTAAGCGGCGCAGCGCTTCGATCAACCGAGCCTGACGGACTATGGCATCGAATTCCGCAGATCGCGCCTCCTGTTCATGGATCAATTGACTGAAGTGAATCAAGGCGGAACGGAAGTGGTCGTGCGCAGCGACCTCGATTTGTTGTACACCGCCTATGGTCGCCAGTTGGATAATAGGCTGGAATTCCGGGCCTGCCGTGAATATTCTCTCGGCAGACAACTTGCCTCGCGAGCCCCAAGCTTCCATGCGGCATTGGTAGTGGTTATCAAACCCAAAAGCAACTGATGCGGCTAGGCCAGGCCTGGACGGGCTGCGGAGGTACGCACTACCCCACATACTAGTTCCGCTTTCTGGCGCGTAATTAATACTAGCGGAGCCTACTTCAAGGTCATCCCCGAGCAGCTGGCTTGAAATACGGATCGGGTAGCCCGCCGCATCCATAAGTACGCCACCTCCGATCAGCTCGTCGTACCGGAAATCCCCAATGGGCAGCGGAGGGAAGCCGAAAGAAGCCTGGAAATGACGGAGATCTCCGATGGCGCCGTTATCGATCATCCGACGGATCGCCTGCAGCTGTGGATGGTGCAGGAACATGTAACCCTCCATCGCCGCTACGCCATAGTCTCGCGCTAGATCGACCAGAGACGTTGCCTCGTCGGCATTGCGGGCGAACGACTTCTCGGCGTAGACATGAAGTCCACACTTCAAGGCTTCGGCTACCCAGTGCCCGTGCAGGCCAGTGGGTAGCGGAACGTAGACCGCGTCAATGTCGTTGCGCTCGAGTAGGGCCTCGTAGCCGACCACGGCTTGGCAGTCGAACGCGGTAGCTAATTCCTGGGCTTTGGACTCTTCTCTGGAAGCGATCGCAACTAATGTGAAGTGATTGCTCAGGGCCTTGACAGCGGGGAGCACGGAGCGCTTAGCGATCTTTGCGGCGCCCAGCACGCCCAATCGGACGGGGAAGGTCATCGATTCACCTCCTCTAGTATCTCGTCGGATAAATTAATCGAAGACAGCAGACTGCGGGCCGCGATGTTGAGGTAATTATTAAACTCGATAAATCGGAGCATCTGGTGCAGGGTCATCCAGCGATAGTTGGGATGTTCGATCACAGAAAAGTCGGCATCCACTTCGACGATAAGGTTCCGATTTTGCTCGAAGAAGAATCGACCACCCTCCTCGCTCTGCATGGTGTCATACAGCACCTGACCGGCTGGGGCATTGAGCACATCGTTTATGAAGGGAACAGAGTACTCATTCGCACCCAAGCGGTAGTTCCCGGTCAGGCATTGGACCGTGGGTGCTAATTCGACTACGTCGAAGTTGCCGGCTTCCAGCTTGGCCTGAACCAAGAAATGGAATACGCCGTTAATGGGTTTGACGACAAAGGCAAGCAGCCCCTCCTGCGCCGGCTTGATCATGGGCTGATCCCATTGCGCTACCTCCCGGTTGCCGATCTGGACACGTGCGCCGATCACTGAGAAGTACTTGTCGTCTGGACGTCTGACCATGCCATCGATCATCTTCCAGCCGTTGAGCGCGTTCAAGGGCATCCGCTCCACTTGGAGATCAAGTGTCGATTTCAGCCCAGTGATCCATGAGAGGATCTCGCGGAATGAATGCTGCGAGGCGTCTGAGTTCAAGGCAGAGCGGAGCATCAAAGCGCGCCTGTCACTGCCTCCAAGAAAGGAGACGATGGCATCGACGGATCGGGATGGATGGGTCCCGTAACTCAGCCCGGACAGCACGGTCCGTGTGTCCATGTTGACCAGGTTGTCTACGCGCATCCAGTGCCGCAGTTGACCAATCGTCATCCATCGGAAGTCAGGATGCGGCGGCAAATGCTCCGCCGAGTCGACTTCCACGATGATGTTGCGGTTGCGCTTGCGCAGGAAGCGCGCACCTTGCTCTGACTGCAATTGATCAAGCAGCAGGCGGCACCTCTGCTCGCCGTTGAAGAATTCCAGATACAGCGGGCGCTTGCCCTTGTGTCGCTGCAAGTAGTTGCTACGCGTGGCCTGCAGTGTCGGCGACAACTGCACAGTGTTGATGTTGCCGGGCTCAATCTTGGCCTGAACTAGGACATGCAACACCCCAGCGAACTTGCAGGCGATGAACCCGAGAAAGCCAATTTCGGGTTGGTTGATGATCGGTTGATCCCAGGTTTTTATACGACCCCAGTTGGTCTGGACCCGTATGCCTTCGATTGAGAAGAATCCGCCAGAGTCGTGGCGGATAGAGGTCATGGCTTCATCGATCTTCCACTTCGAGAGGCTTTCGAGGGGAACCTGGGTAACCTGCGCATGAACGGACTCCCTACGATCTTGGACCCACGGCATAACCTCCGTGTTGGGGAAGACGGAGGAGTCACTCGCAAGCGATGACTGAAGAAACGCAAGCTCGATTGCGGCGTCAATTGACGAAGGGCTCACGTTGTGGCTCCACGCATGGATAAGGCACAGGGTATTGCAGCGCACGTGCGTTTAAGCGCTGGCGATCGGGGTCGTGCAGCCAGCCCCACTTGTTAAAATAATTGCACATATTCCAGATGTGCAAGCTAAGCATACGCAGCGATTTGTAGCTCGCCGCTCCATGCTCGTGGATCACTGAGACGCCTGGCCAGAACACGGTGTCGTGCTGCGCCGCGAGGCGCCGTGTCAGGTCAAGATCTTCGGGGTACATGAAGAATCTCTCGTCGAACCCGCCCACGTCCTCAAGGGTCTGCGTTCGTAGGAACATGAAACAACCCGACAGATAGGGAGTCCAGACCGTTTTGTCGTAGCCGGTATCCCATCGTTCGAAGCGCGATCTTCGATGACGCATCCACGATGCCGGTAGAAACCGGCGACCCAAAAGGTCGATCGGGGTGGGTAACATTTTGCACAGTCGCTGTACCGTTCCATCTACGTTCAACACTCGTGGCATCACATGGGCAACGTTTGGATTCACGTTCATGAACGCCATGAGTTGCTCCAGTGTCCCAGGTGCGTAGCGGATGTCCGCATTTAGAACCAGATGATAAGCAATCTTTAGTGCTATGGAATGGCGGATGCCGATGTTGTGCCCTGCTCCGTAGCCCGGATTGTCGGGTCGATGAACGTAAATGGCCTCCGGCCAGCGCACATGCACATCATGACGCAGGGCGTCGGTGGGAGAGTTGTCGATGAAGAACCACGACACACCGATGCGCTCATCGCGGCTGGAGGCCAACAGACCGTCAAGATCGGACAGAGCGGTTTTGTACAACACGATAGAAGCCGCGACCTGTATCCGCATGGATGAGTGTTCTTGCATGGTAGGCATCGCGATTCAATCGCTCGAAGCAAGGAAAGCCCGCGCGTGGCGTCTCATGAGCGCAGGCCCGAGAGCAGTTGCTCCCACAGCGATTTCCATGAATCGGCATCCGGCGGTTGAATTTTGGCTGCGCGAGGACTGGAAGACAGTTCGGAATCGGTTACCCACCCGATCAATGCCTTCGCCCAAGTGTCGACCTGATCGGTTGGAACAAAGGTGGTGCGTGGATACCCGTTCAACACCTCGTGCGCATATGGCTCGTCGGCTGCAATGACGTGCAGTCCAGCCGTTCGGGCCTCGCTCATAGGAAGCCCCCAAGTCTCGATCCTTGAGGGGAAAACCAGGCAATCCGAGTCCTGCAATAGCCGTTCAACCTTTGCCTTTGGCAGGCGTCCGTGCCAGACGACGCCGTGCAAGGTGCCATGTCTTCGGCGCAGATCGGCTGCCAATCGGCCCTCGGAGCCATCCAGGGTCAGGTGCAATACTGCGTCTCGCATGCATGGGTTTCGTTTCGCCAGACCCCAAGCCTTTAGCAGGATTTCATGGTTTTTGAAGGGGCGTGCTAGCGACGGATAACAGAAGCTTAACCGCCTCGGCCGGACCCCGGGTACCAGTGCGCTGCTCAAGACTGGGTGAGCGACAATAACCTTGCGCGGCTTGAACGCCGACTCAAATTCACGCTGTAACCAACGCTGCTGGACGATTACCGCATCGGCCTGCTGAATGTTGATCCGGTAGAGATAACGGTAGAACCAAGAGAATAAGAGCAGCTTGGGGTCGTACCAAATGTCATAGATCCGCATTCGATACTGCCACATCGGATTGTGCGTATAGACATAGAGCTTACGGGCGTGCACTCGTGGCGTCATGTCATGTAGCGCCATCCAGATATCAGCTTTCAGCCTCTCAGAAATGCTTTTGCATGCTAGGTACTCGAAGCTGATGCGACGCAGCCAGCTTCCCTTGATCGCTGGAAAGGCGAGGGCCTGTACGTCGATACCTTCGATCAGCCGGGTGTCATTCACAAGCGCAATGACCTCGACGTCCGTGCGGAGCGCCAGTTCGGCCAAGCAATCGCGAAGTACGGTCAACGTGCCGCCTTCCACGATGTTAACGGCAGAAACCACAACCCTAATTCTCATCCAGAGCACCCTCAAAAATCAGAGTCAGGGCGACGATGGCGCAAAGTAGCAGCGTGGGTGAAAAGTAACCGACGCCTCGAACCAATATCTCGATGATTGGGCATAGTAGTGCGGCCCGTCGATACGCGAAACATATGTCATGGCGGCGAAGGTCGTGCCCAGCGAGGAAAAGCCGCAAAACCCCCCACACAGCTGCCACTGCCCAGAATGCCAGTGCGAACAGTCCAATTACGCCGAACTCGGCAATCAGCTTTGCGCCGGTGGTGCCGCCGTCGTTCGCATTTAGGCCGCTAGGTTCCAATATTTCGATGAGCGAGACGGCCTCCGTGAAAACGTCACGGATACCCAGTTGCTGAAACCCAAGGCCCCACGGACTGACATCCTGTATCGTTCGAATTGCCGTCTGCCATCCGTACAGCCAAACGAGTGCGGACAGATTAGAAACTTCGTCGCCGATAGCCAGCCGTGAGACAAAGTACTCTGTATCAGCGAGCAAGAGTGCTAGGCCGAGCAGCCCGAGCAATGCAAGAGTCGGGACTAGTTTACGTGCCCAACACAGCAGGCAGACCACTGTCACACACACCGACGTGAGATTCTGGATGGCCAATGCCCAGGCGAGCCAGCCTGCTACCCAAGCAAGACTGGATCGGCCGCCACCGAGCGCCTTAGCCAACAAGGGAAAGGCGAGAGCCAATCCCAGGTGCGATGGCTCCGAGAACAAACCTGTCGGCTTCTCAGACGACTGGTTTGCAAAGAACTGCAGGCCTGTCATCGCCAAGGCTCCGTTGACGGCGAGGATCAGCAACGCCATGTCTACCTGCCGTTCCAGTTGCTTGACGTCCATAGCGGAAAGCGAGGACGCAAGTCGCAGCGCCAGGACCGCGAGAAGGCTGAGTACGGCAAGGCTGCCTAGTGCCCTCCCACCTGCGCTCAAGTGGCCATCCAGCACGCCAAGGACCACGGCCACAGCGAGCGCCACCAGAGACCACGCGGCAACGGCCAGACCCACCAGCCCGATCCGCGTAGGCTTGTGCCACCGGTCGGTTGCGAACGATGCGATCGTGAGTCCGACAGCGGTCAGGATCAGGCCCGAAGCTAGGCTTGACTGGTGCAGCGCGGTCTTAATCAGCGAAGGCGCGCACAGCAGCATCGCCAGCTCTATGCCGGAAGTGCTGGGACGGTTGAGCGACGAAACCCGCTGAGCCGTCATGGGCCGTTCACCCTCCTGTGGTTCCACAAGTAGGCGCGGTAGATCATCGCCGAGGCCCATGCAGGCGTGCCGTTCAACTCCAAGATCTTCCGGTTGGCTTCAAACGACTCCACCACGCGCTGGGTTGATTGACCGCCTAGATAGAAATCTCCGAGAACGGCGTCCAAGATCTGGAAGCCTTGGCGACCCAATCGCTTATATGCGCGGTGGTACCAAGCAAAGTCCATTGCGTCCCGCAACTCAGGGTAAAGGCCGAGGCGGCGGTAGAAATCGGACGGCACACAACTCCAGTTATGCGGAATATGCATGCCGCGCCATAGCTTGTACGGCTGCGCCTTGAAGATCCCGGTGGCTGCGCCGTCGGCACCGATTAGCCTAGCGTGCGCGCAGATGATGCGATCCGGATGGCAGGCACGGTTGAATTGCTCCACCGCTCTCTGTGTGAAGGTGTCACCGCTGTTGAGGATCAGGATGTACTCGGCTCGGGACCGCACGATGCCTTTGTTCCAGGCATGTGCGATCCCCCGGTCAGGCTCGCTGGACCAGTCGAGGACCATAGGCATTTGGCGCTTCGCGTCAGCGAGGAAGTCAGGGGTGCCATCGCTCGATGCGCTGTCGACGACAATCCAATCGAAGTCTGTGAGCGTCTGCTTGAGAAGCGACTGCAGTGTTCGCTCAAGGCCCGCGACATCGTTTCGGGCGATGGTGATGATCGAGAAACGGCGCATGCTTATTTCTTTCCTCGGACGATGCCTCTAGCGGTAGAAAGAAGGCCGAAGCGTTCGAGCAGTCCCTTAACGCGCTGACGACTGCGAATTTGGCCGACCCTCCAGACGAACCTCAAGCGGTCGGAAAAGCCGGCACCGAGAATGGCTTGAGGTAGAGGCGTCGAGAACTCGAAAACCTCCGGATTCTTTCTTGCATACCAAAATAACTGGCCCGGACTGTCCGAGCGCCCACCGTTTCCCAAGGCAGGCCCGGAAGGAAGTATGACGAGTCCAGGAACATGGCGCCGAAAAGCGAGGTTGAGCAGGGTTTGGTCTGCCCTAAAGCAGCGGCAGTCGCGTATTAACCCATGCGGTCCATAAGCAGGGTTATGCTCCGTGGCCGACCGGCCAAGTGTCAAACCCTGCAAAGCGGCTTCATAGGCCGCACCGATCGCGGCGCGGATCTCCGGGCGTCGGCTGTCAAATCCGACGACGCCCGCGCCGAAGACTGGATGGGTTGCCGCCGCGGTTGAGTCAAGTCCGAATTTCGCATAGTAGTCGGAAGGCGTGATATCGGCTAGTATCTGACCGTTTTCGAAAAGAAGATGTCCTGACGCGCTCAGGCGATCGAATAATGGCTTTGGCGAACGCAGTAACGCTAAGTTCGGCAAGTCGAGATACAGAACGCACCCGGCCGCGGCCCGTTGCATCATTAGCATTTTCCAGGTCCAGTTCTGTCGCCAATGCGGAATCGATCGGTCCACATCGAGCAGGATCACCTTGGGGCATAGTGCTCGGAGAAGGCGTTTGCTTGACTCGCTTAGGCCAAGGTCTAAGACGTGCAATTTAGGCAGCGCTTCGACTCGCTGGTAGGCTATTATCGCGTTTAGCAAATAGATGCAGTGCCGATCGTCCGATGCTGTGTACAACGAGAGTCCGTTCATCATTCAGGACTAGTAGGGTGCAGGTTTCGGCCGTTGGCATGAAGGGCGCGTCGTATCGACAAAAAATAGGCTGGGATCGTGACGATCGTGGGGCCAATTGAGAGCAAGAAGATCGAGGCGTAGCCCGTTCCTGCGATTAGTGCTACGCCCATTGAGGCCATCGAGAAGATCACGCCTGTAAGAAAGCGCCGTGTCGCCTTCCATTCGAGTCCCAGGCCACAGAGCCAGACATACAAAACATGCTCTATCCCCAAGACCGCAAGGAGCCAAGCCCACGCGATTCGCTCCCACAGCGATAGTATGTGTGTCGATTGGCTGAAGTATTGGAAAACATCTCGGCCGAAAAGAATCAGCAGCACCGCACTAGAAGTGACATAGATGCCCACTCGAATGGCCATAACCTTGGCCACCGATCTCAGCCAACTGAAATCGGAGGTCATTCGTGCGTGGCGAAGGGCCGGTGTCAGAGGCTGAGTCACCAAGGTCAGCGCGGTGCCGACGATGGCTACAACCTGCAGAACCACTGATGCCCGCGCCACACTTTCCAGGGTCTCAGAAATTCCAATTGTCACCAGCGTCCCCTGCTGCAGTGCCATGGCGCCGATCTGCACCAGGAGAAACGACAGGCTCAGCAGCATGAAGGATCCAAGGGCGGGAGATGATGCCTTTGACGGCGATGTCGTGTCGTCCGAGCCAGGTGTCAGATGCAGACGATACGCAGCCACGGTCAGGGCCAGTCGGGCTAGCAGAGTGGGCCCGATCAATGCCGCGACGCACAGCGGCAAAGAGTCGCGATTTCGAACCCATTCGACGGCCACCAAGGTCACAACGGCACAGATCGCGTACACGATGTTGGGAATGTGCTGTCGCTGCAAGCCGGTGAAGCAGGCCTCACCAATTACCAATGCGTGACACGCCATTCCGAGAATTGCGACCATCGCGAGTGCCAAGCCCGCCTGAAGTTCGACAGCGCGTAGACTGGTTGAGATCGGCAGGCCGCCAACCGCGTAGAGCGCCACCATGCCGGCATAGACGGCACCACCTGTCGGAAGAATCAGCCTCAAGGCGCCGATCAGCTGCGGACGGAGCAGGTTTGCTGTAGTCGCTGAACCTGCGCCTGAGGTGGTGGTGTCGACGATGCGCAGCACTGCACTAGTGACGTAGGCTGAGCACAGGCCGGTTGCGATGAAGTAAAAGGCCATCAGGGAAACATAGGCCCCATAACCTTCCAAGCCCAGGCCGGCGGCCAGCTGCGGCAGTGCATATAGCTGCACCAGCGCCGCGGCGCCTTTTCCGGCCAAGCTGGTCACGACGGCTAGCCGAAGTGACCGTGTGCGGGACTGCATCAGCGTGCCCCGCTACCTGTTCGCAGATCCTCGCGCCATCCCATAGCCATCGCGATAGCCAAGGCGAGCAATGCGCCCGCTAGCGTGGTCGTAGCGATCACCAGCAGACGCTTCGGACCGCTCTTTCGGTCGGGGGCGAACGCGGGTTCAATCAGCTGAAGGCGCGAGCCTTCCCTTGCTTCATCCAGGCGAGCTGCCTCGAGCTGGCGAATCAGTGATTCGAAGATGAGTTCCTGGGTGCGCAGATCGCGTCGAGCACGTAAGAACTCGATCGCAGCCTCGGGTAAGTCTGCCGCGGCCACCTCGACGCGTTGCGAAACTCGTTCCGATGCCTCTGCGGAGGACGCTCCCGAATAACGCTCCAGACTTCGAACCTCACGTTCCAGCGCAACGATCTCGGCTTGCACCTGACGTGTTGTTGGGTTTGAGTCGGTGGTTGTTGTCCTCAGAACCTGCAAGTGAATCTGGCGCTCGGACAGACGTGCCCGAGCTTGCGCCAGCCTCTGAAGCAGCAACTCTGCTTGCTTGTCGAACGCAACAAGGCGACTACGCTCTTGGAAAGTCCGAAGTCGATTTTCAGCGCCAACCAGGTCTGTTTCGCTCTTCTTGACCTGCTGCTCGAAGAATGCGCGCCGCCTCTGCGCCTCCGTGACTGCCAAGCTGTCGAGCACCTTGTTTGCCTCGGTGGCATGGGCGTTGGCCAAAGAAGCAGCAATGGCGGGGTCGGCATCTGTCACTTCAACGACTAGCAAACCGGAGCGCCGATCGGAAGTGGCGCGGACATAACGTTCACGCTGCTGCGACAACTCAGTGAAGGACTCTGCACGCCAACGCGAACGCAGGTTGAACTGTTCATCCAATGCGCGCAGGACGCGGTCGCTCTGTACGATCGCGATGTAGAGCTCATCGGGCGTGCGGGCAGTCACCGATCCAACCAGACTACCTGCACCTCCCAAGGCACTCAAGGCGGCAGCTGCGCCCGGGGCAGCTACCGGTGTTGGGGCGATAAGTCCAATCTTTGCGGTGTAGGTGGTTGGCAGAAGAAAAGCCGCAGCGATGCCGACCAGCAGGCCAAAAGCAACGCCTGCCATGACGTGCCTTCGCCGCCGGATGCACCAGTGCAGGGGATCTATCAAGGAAGGCGGCTTCGGCCGCAAGCCGAGGTCTGCCATGCCTGGGGCGTCAGTTCTCCCTGCATCTGAATTGCTTAGCATCACTCGAAGGCTCATTCACGCAACGTCTTAATCGCCGCCGCCCCAATCCCAAAATTGGCCAATATCTGCGACCAATCCTTGAGATTCCTCACCAGCGCCCGCCCAAAGGTCTCGAAATCCAGCTGGTTCGGCACAATCACCGCATCCCCCGGCTGCAACGACAAACCCTGCAGCCGGTTCTTGAAAATCCCGCGGTTGTCCGCCGCCGTCATCACCGTCCCGTCCGCCCGCAGCACAAAGGTGTTGCCCGGGTCCGCCGCCTCATCCACCCCCGCCAGCCGCAGGTAATCGCCCACGGTGCGGTCCGGCCTCCACAGGAAGGCGTTGCTGTTCACCACCGCGCCGGCCACCGTCACGAAGCCGGCTCTGGGGGGCACGGTCACGCGGTCGCCGTGTTCGAGCGGCACGTCGGGCAGTTCCATCACGTTGGACACCGCCGGGTCGAGCTCGAGCGCGATGCGGCCGTTGGGTTGCAGCTGCCGCAGGCGTGCCAGCTGCGCCTGGGTGGCAGCGGCGCTGACGGCGCCGGTCTGGTTGTCGTCGCGGCGGTTGGCTGCGTCTCGCGCCGTTTGGGTGGCGGCCAGCGCTTCCAGGCGGGTGATGGCCGAGGCCAGGTTCTCGCGCTGGCGCTGGCGGGTGGCTTCTCGGCTGAACTCCAGGCCGTAGAGGTAGGCCTGGGGCGTGATGCCGCCGGCCCGCTGCACCAGGGTGCGCAGCGTCTCGCCGGCGGCCAGCTGGTAGACGCCGGGCGATTGAACCTCGCCGTCGATGGTGACGAGCCGCGTCTGGCGCGACAGCGGGCCGCGCAGGTCCTGCTGGCGGTAGAGCGTCACCACGTCGCCCGGCTTGAGCAGCAGGTTGTGTTCGGGGTCGCCCTGAAGCACGGCGCGGCCGAGGTTGAACGGGATGATCTGCGTCTTCAGTTCGGCCTCGTCCAGGCGTTCGATGACGGCGTAGTCCCAGTTCAGGTCGGGGAAGAGGGGGGTGGGCACGCGGCTGCGGGCGGCCACTTCGTCATAGGGCAGCGGGCGGCCGCTGGCGTCGAGGTTGCGGCTGCCGGCGGCCTGGGCGCCCAGCAGCGTGTCGGTGGCCATGCGCTGGTTGTTGGCGGCGGAGGTGGCGGGGTTGGCGTTGGGCGCGAAGGGGTCTGCGGCAATCGGCCGCAGCGATGGCGCTGTCTCGCCGCCGGGCACGGTGCTGGCGGTGGTGTCGGCGCGGCGCACGGCGCCGCTTTGTTCGCGGGGCGCGGTGGGCAGCACCTGCACCAGCTCGTTGCGGCGGCGCAGCACGTCGGCGGGCACCAGCGCGCTGCGGTCGGGGATGAGGTCTTTCACCCGCATGCCGGGCACGAAGGGGTAGCGGGCGGGGTTGGCCACCGGGCCGCGCAGCGTCACCGCGTTCTCGAAGCGTTCGGGCATGGCCTGCAGCGTCAGCACGTCGCCGTCGCGCAGCGTGAACTGCGGGCCGGCGCCGTCCAGGCCCAGGTTGAGCACCTGTCGGGGGGCGCGGGTGTTCGCGGGGTCGATGCGTTCCAGGATGGCCCGGGAGCGGTCGGCCAGCACCGGCGCGCCGCCGGCATAGCGCAGCAGGTTGGCCAGCGGCTCGCCGGCCGGCTTGAGCTCGTAGATGGCCGCGCGGTCCACCGTGCCGGTGAGTGCCACGCGGGGGCCGGCGGGCTCGAAGACGATGACGTCGCCGGCCAGCAGCTGCGTGTCCTTGCTGCGGTCGCCGTTGACAAAGAGGTCGTAGAGGTCCATCTCGGCCACGGCGGCGCCGGCGCGGCGCAGCGTGATCTTGCGCATGGAGCCGCTGGGCGCGGGTCCGCCGGCGGCCATCACCGCCGAGAGCATCGTGGCGGGGCTTGGCAGGTTGAGCACGCCCACCTGGGCGCCGGCCCCGGCCACGAACACCTTCACGCCGCGCAACTGGCCGAGCGTGACGTTCAGGTTGAAGTTGGTGAAGAGCCGGCCGATCTGCGCGCGCAGTGCCGCTTCGAGCCTGGACGCGGGCGTTCCGGCCACGGTGAAGCTGCCCACGCGGGGGATGTGCAGCAGGCCGTTGCGGTCCACGGTGGAGCGGATGTCGGCGTCCACCGAGCCCCACACCCGCACGAAGACCTCATCGCCGGGGCCGACGACGTAATCGCCGGCCACGGGCACGGTGTCGCCGCCGGGCGAAGCGCTGCCTTCCGCGAAATAGCTGCTGCCGAAGATGGGCAGCAGCCGGCCAGTGGCGCCCTGCACGAAGGACTGGAACTCGGTGGGGTCGGCGGGCTTGCGGGCGCGGCGGGCGTCGTTGCCCGCGTTCTGGCCGCCCTCGTTCCCGCTGGCCACCGGGCCGGTTCGCGCCTGCGAGCGCATGGCATCGGCCGCCGTGCCCGGGGTGCCGAGGGTGCTGCTCGGGAAGGCGCCGCCCGTGCCGCCGGCGGGGCCGCTCGATCCGCCGAGGCGGAAGTTGGGCTGTGTTGGTCCCGACCCGGCGCCGCCGTTCGGCTCCTCACCGAACCCGGATTGCGCTGCGGCACCGGACGCCATCGACACCAACGCCGCCAGCACGGCCAGCGCGCCGGCAGCCCGCAGCCTGTGGACGGCCCGCCTGGGCGAACGCGCACCGCCGGCCGCCAGGGCCAGGAAGGAACGAGGGGCGGAGGCAGTGGGAATCGTCATGCGGGAGTGGCTGCGGCTGGGTGGCATCAAGCCCTGGGATGGTACAGGCCCGGTCTGGCCGGCCTCTCCGCCGGCACCGGCCGCTCAGCAGGTCTTCCAGGGCCCATCAACGGCTCAGCCGCGAACGAACAAGGCCTTGACCACTTCCTCGAGCCGATGCACCGGCAGCACCCGCACGCGGTCCCCGATCGGGAACTCATCGGCCACGGGCGCCACCACGAAGGCTTGTTCGAGCTGCAGGTCCTTGCAGGCGTTCCAGAAGCCCCGGCTGGGTGCCGGAGCGCTGGAGAGCTTCACTTCGACACCGATGCGCCGCCGTCCCCGCTCGATCACCAGATCGATCTCCGCGCCATTGGTGCTTCGATAGAAGTACAGCGGCGCATAGGGAGGCAGCAGCGCTGCGACCTGTTCGATCACGAAACCTTCCCACGATGCGCCGGCCTGCGGGTGGCCGCGCAGATCGTCGCGGGTCTCGACGTCGAGCAGGGCGTGGAGCATGCCGCAGTCGCGCACATACAGCTTGGGCGACTTCACCAGCCGCTTGCCAATGTTCACGAAGTAGGGCTGGAGCCTGCGGACGAGCAGCGCATCCACCATCAGGTCGACATACCGGGCCACGGTGGTGTGGGCCACACCGCCCATGGACTGCCCGAGCTGCGAGGCGTTCAGAAGCTGCCCATGCACGTGGCCGAGCATCCCCCAGAAGCGTCGAAGGGCCTCGGTGGCCACCTGGACGCCCATCTGCGGCATGTCGCGCGCGATCACCGTCTCGGCAAGGTTCTTCCGCCAGCGGTAGGACGAAGCGTCATCCGGCGCCAGCCAGCTGAGCGGGTAGCCCCCGCGCAACCAACGTGATTCGATCTGCCGGAGGTCGCCGCCGGACTGCACTTCCTGGAGCGTCAAGCCGGGCAACTCGATCGCTGCGATGCGCCCGGCCAGCGATTCCGACGATTGCCGCATCAGCGCCCCGGTAGCCGAACCCAACAGCAGAAAGCGTCCGGGGCGGCGGTGCGCATCGATCTCCGGCCTCAAGGCCCGGAACAGCTCGGGCGCCAGTTGGATCTCGTCGATGACCACGAGCCGATCGCGCAGCGCGGGCAGCGTGAGGCCAGGATCGGCGAGCCGCAGTCGATCGATCGACTGCTCGAGGTCGAACACGACCGCGCCTGGATGTTCCGCAGCGATCTGCCGGGCCAGCGTCGTCTTGCCGATCTGCCGCGGACCGAGCAGCGCCACGGCCGGTTGCTCGGCCAGCGCCTGGCGGACCAACGGAGCAATCGTGCGCTCGTAAACCATCCATGCATTCTGAGCGTGCCAAGTCAGATCTGCAAGTTCGATTGGTCGTTGAAACCCAGGCCAGGGCCGAACAAGTCATGCATTTTGAGCGAAGCACGCTCAATCTACATGGTTTCGGGTCATGAGGACAAGCGCAGGCTTGCCGCCTAGTCCGCCAGGGCCTGCGCCGCCGCCGCCACCGTGGCCGCCACATCCGCCTCGGTGTGCGCCGCACTCACGAAGCCCGCCTCGTAGAGGGCCGGCGCCAGGTACACGCCTCGATCGAGCATGCCGTGGAAGAAGCGGTTGAAGAGCTTCTGGTCGGTGGCCATCACCACGCCGTAGTTCTGCGGCAGCGTCTCGGCGAAGAAGAAGCCGAACATGCCGCCCTCGCTGTCGCCCACCATCGGCACGCCGGCGCTGCGGCCGGCGGCCACCACGCCTTCGACGAGCGAGCGGGTGCGCGCGGCCAGCGCGTCGAAGAAGCCGGGGCGGGAG
Organism: Rubrivivax sp.; assembly: GCA_027487905.1. Classification (GTDB taxonomy): domain Bacteria; phylum Pseudomonadota; class Gammaproteobacteria; order Burkholderiales; family Burkholderiaceae_C; genus JAIYCR01. The sequence continues at coordinate 19,932 of JAIYCR010000044.1, forward strand.
ATTTCCTTCAACGTGGCCAGCCCGCAGGCGGTGGCCACCGGGTTGCCGCTCAGCGTGCCGGCCTGGTAGACGGGGCCCAGCGGGGCGAGCTGGCTCATCACCTGCTTCGGGCCGGCGAAGGCGGCCAGCGGCATGCCGCCGCCGATCACCTTGCCGAACACGCTCATGTCCGGCTGGAAGCCGGGGATGAGCCGGGCGTAGACCGACTGCGCGCCGCCCAGCGCCACGCGGAAGCCGCTCATCACCTCATCGAACACCAGCAGCGCGCCGTGCTGGGTGCACAGGCTGCGCAGCAGCGTCATGAAGGGCACGCTTGCGCGGATGAAGTTCATGTTGCCGGCGATGGGTTCCACCATCACGCAGGCGATGTCGTCGCCCACCCGGTCGAAGGCGGCCTGCAGGGCTTCGAGGTCGTTGTAGGGCAGCACCAGGGTGTGCTGGGTCACCTCGGGCGGCACGCCGGCACTCGTGGGGTTGCCGAAGGTGGCCAGACCCGAGCCGGCCTTGACCAGCAGCGCATCCGCATGGCCGTGGTAGCAGCCTTCGAACTTGACGATGACCTTGCGGCCGGTGGCGCCACGGGCCAGGCGCAGCGCGCTCATTGCGGCCTCGGTGCCGCTGGACACCAGCCGCACCTGCTCGGCACTGGGCACCAGCGCCAGGATGGCCTCGGCCAGCTCCACCTCGCGCTCGGTGGGCGCACCGAAGCTGAAACCGTCGCGGGCGGCCTTCATCACCGCCTCCACCACGGCGGGGTGGCCATGGCCGAGGATCATCGGGCCCCAGGAGCCGATGTAGTCGATGTAGCGCTTGCCTTCCGCGTCCCACAGGTAGGCGCCCTCGGCACGGGCGATGAAGCGGGGCGTTCCGCCCACCGCCTTGAACGCGCGCACGGGAGAGTTCACGCCGCCGGGAATGACGGCCTGGGCGCGTTGGAAGAGTTCTTCGTTGGTCATGGGTGCTGCGGGGAATCGATGGGGAACGCGCGGTCAAGCGTGCGACGAATGCCTGCGCGGACAGCGCCTGCGGCCAGGCCGGGCCTGCGCCTCAATGCATCTGCCGGGGCCCCTTGGGCGTCGGCGGCTCCACGAGGCTTGAGCCCCGGTCGTCGCCCCCGGCGTCGCCGCCCGGGCCGCTGCCGTCGGCCGCGTCGCCTTCCTCACCCTCTTCGCCCGGGGGCACGGCCCAGAAGAAGCGGTCGGGCACCACATTGCCCATGCCGGGGCGGAAGCCCGCGTCCAGGCTCTGGTCGAGGAAGGCCAGGGCCTCGCCCACGGCCTCGTGCAGCTCGCTGCCCGCGGCGCGCAGCGATGCGATCGCGGCGGTGAGCGTGTCGCCCGCTCCGATGAAGCTGACGTCGAAGCGCTCGAACTTCTCGCCGCTGATGGCGCCTTGCGGCGAGGCGAGCACGTTGTCCAGCTGCTGGTCGGCGCCCGCGCCGGTGGGCACCGGCATGCTGGTGACGAGCACGTAGCGCGCGCCGCGCTCGGCGGCGGCCACGGCCAGCTCGCGCGGCGACGCGGGGCGGCTGCCGTCCCAGTCGGGCAGCAGGAAATCGGTCAGCGCCTGGTGGTTGCCCACCAGCAGTTCGGCCTGCGGCAGCACCAGTTCGCGGAAGGCGTCCAGGTAGGCGGCAAGGTCGTCTTCCTCCAGCCAGGTGATCACCGGCAGATAGGCCACCAGCGGCACGTCGGGGTAGTCGGACAGGATCTCGGCCACCGCGCCCACCGCCTCGGCCGAGCCGAGGTAGCCCACCTTCCAGCCGGAGATGGTCACGTCCTCGAGCACGCTGCGGGCCTGCTCGACGATGAGGTCGGCTTCCATCGGCGCGTGGTCGAACACTTCGGCGGTGTCGCGCACCAGCACCGCGGTGACCACCGCCAGCGGGTGGGCGCCCATGGCAGAGATGGTGGCGATGTCGCCGGCCAGGCCACCCGCGCCGGTGGGGTCGCTGGCATTGAAGCTCATGACGCAGGCCGGCGGCGGGAGGTCCTCGGGGGCTTCTGCCGTGGGGTCCTGGGGGGCGATCGATGCAGCGGTGGCGTTCATGGAGGCTGCCCGCACGCGGGGCCGCAGGGCCGGGGCCCGGGGCACCGCGCGGCGGGCATGGTCGTGAGGGGTTCGTGAGGTTTCTTGCGTAGGTGCTTTCCGCGCAAAGGTTTTTTGGCGGAGCCCCATCTATAGAATGGATTTCATTGTAGTGATCCCATACTAAAGCAAGCCCCCAAAATGGTGAGTGCCGCTGAAAGCCGTACCTGGATGTGCCTGATCTGTGGCTGGATCTATGACGAGGCCACCGGAGACCCCGAACACGACATCGCCCCGGGCACGCCCTGGAGCGAGGTGCCGATGAACTGGACCTGCCCGGAGTGCGGCGCCCGCAAGGAAGACTTCGAGATGGTCCAGATCTGATCGAAGGCACCGTGCGCGGGGGCTTCGTGCCAGGCCTTCGCCCGCAGCGCCGTCGATGCCCTTCCAACCGAACCGTCCCCAGGAGGACACCCCGGTGAACCCAGACGGCAACCCGAACGGCCCGCCCAGCGCGGCACGGGTGCTCGTGATCGACGACAGCAACACCATCCGCCGCAGCGCGGAGATCTTCCTGCGCCAGGGCGGCTACGAGGTGCTGCTCGCCGAGGACGGCTACGACGCGCTGTCCAAGGTGAACGACCACGCCCCCGACCTCATCTTCTGCGACATCCTGATGCCGCGGCTCGATGGCTACCAGACCTGCGCCATCATCAAGCGCAACCCGCGCTTCGCGACCACGCCGGTGATCATGTTGTCGTCCAAGGACGGCCTGTTCGACAAGGCGCGCGGGCGCATGGTGGGCTCGCAGGACTACCTCACCAAGCCCTTCACCAAGGACCAGCTGCTGGTCGCGGTGCAGCAGCACCGCCGCGCCTGAGCCGGTTCGCTCCGAGCGGAGACCCCCTTCATGCCGATCCGAAACATCCTGCTCGTCGACGATTCCAAGACCGAGCTGCACTTCCTGTCGGACAGCCTCGTCAAGCGCGGCTTCAGCGTGCGCACGGCCGAGAACGGCGAGCAGGCGCTGCAGCGGCTCACCGAAGGCCGGCCCGACCTGATCCTGATGGACGTGGTGATGCCCGGGCAGAACGGCTTCCAGCTCACCCGCAGCATCACCCGCGACCCGCGCTTCGAGGGCATTCCGGTGATCATGTGCAGCAGCAAGGGCCAGGAGACGGACAAGGTCTGGGGCTTGCGCCAGGGCGCCCGTGACTACATCGTCAAGCCGGTCGACCCCGACGAGCTGGTCGCCAAGATCCGCGCCTTCGACTGACGCCGAGGCCGCTTCGTCCGCCCACCGGCCCGCCCCCTTCACACGCTCCGGCCAGAGCCCCTGCCAACCCGCACCCCATGGCCAACAAGGAAGCACTGCGCGAACTCCAGGGTCGACTCGCCCAGCGCCTGCAATCGGCGCAGGAGCAGACGCCCCAGCGCAGCTGGCTGGCCGTGCGCGTGGGCGGCCACGGGCTGCTATTCCCGCTGGAGCAGGCGGGCGAGATCTTCGCGCCGGCGCGCACCCAGCCGGTGCCGCACACCCAGCCCTGGTACCTGGGCGTGGCCAACCTGCGCGGCGGCCTGGTGGGGGTGGTGGACCTGGCGCAGTTCCTGGGGCTGGCGGTGCAGGCCGAGGAGCGCACCGACGCGCGCCTGGTGGCCTTCAATGCGGCGCTGGACATGCCCTGCGCGCTGCTGGTCGACCGGCTCGCCGGCCTGCGCAACGCGGCGGGGCTCGAGCTGCAGGCACCCACCGGCGAGGAGCTGCGCCCGGCCTTCGTGGGCGGGCGCTACCGCGACGCCCAGGGCACGCTGTGGCAGGAGATCCTGCTGGCCGCGCTGGCGCAGGACCCGCACTTCCGGCGCATCGAGGCCGCGGCATGAGCGGCGTGAGCGGCATCAGCGGCATCAGCGGCGTTCAGCGCCCGGCCCTTCCCAAGCTCGAGCGGTGCGCGATGCCGCGCACCCTTCATTCCCCGGGCGGCGTCGCTGAGGCGCCGCCGTCCGGGTTCACGCACATCTCCGCCGGGCCCAGGGCCTGGCCGCAGAGGCCCTCATGAGCACGCTCGACTCCACCGTTGACGATTCCCAGCACCGCAGCCCGCAGGGCACGGCGCCAGCCCCCGCGCCGGGCGTGGGGCACATCGGCCTGGACCTGGACCTGGGCCGCAGCGACGCGGGCCAGCCCACGCAGCAGGACCCGGACGATCCGATGAGCGTGCCGGGCTCGCCTACGTCCATCTTCACCCCGGCCCCGCTGGGTGAATCGTCGGCCCGCGGCGCTGCGGCCGACTTCGGCGAGACGCGCATGGAGCCGCTGCCCGCGGAGGCCGCCGCGGCCCTGGGCGCCCAGGCAGACGGCTCGCCCGAGGCTGGACTGCTGCAGCGCGTCTTCGTGGCGATGGTGGTGCTCGGCCTGCTGCTGCTGGTGCTGACGGCGGCGCAGTCGCTCATCAGCGTGTCGCGGGGGGCGGCGCAGGTGGCGGCCACCGGCGACGCGCTGATGCATTCGCAGCGCCTGGCCAAGATCGTCACCCAGGCCATGCAGGGCACGCCGGCTGCCCTGAACGGCGTGCGCGAGAGCTCGCAGGTGCTGGTGGGCACGGTGCGCGACCTGCGCGGCGGATCGGACCGCCTGCCCGCGCTGCCGGGCGGCTACACCACGCTGATGGACGAGCTCACCCCCTTCATCGACCGCACCGAGGCGAACGCCGCCACGGTGCTGGCGCAGCAGGCGGCGCTGGTGAAGGCGGCCACCGCGGTGCGCGGCATCACCGACCGCTCGGCCGAGCTGCTGGCAGCGGCCGAAGCCGCGGCCAGCGCGAAGTTCGAGGCCACGCCGACCTCGGCCGAGGCCAATGCGATGGGCCAGCTGGTGATGCTCACCCAGCGCATCGCCCGCAGCGCCACCGAGTTCCAGTCGGTCGAGGGCGTGACGCCCGAGGCGGCCTTCCTGCTGGGCCGCGACGTCAACACCTTCCGCGACATCACCCAGGCCCTGCTGCAGGGCAATGCCGACCTGCGCATCGCCGCGGTGCGCGACGGCGCCACCCGCGAGCGCCTGCAGGAGCTGCTCAAGGTGTTCGAGCCCACACGCGCGGATGCCGCGGCCATCCTGGGCAACGCCCGCGGCCTGGCGGCGGCGCGCGAGGCCAACGGTGCCATCGTGGCGGACAGCGAACAGCTGCGCGACCGCCTGGGCCAGCTGCAGCAGCGGCTGCAGGAAAGCGCCACCGTCGGCGGCTGGGCCATCGCGGCCATGGTGCTCGGGCTGGCCGCTCTGGTGGCCGGCGCACTCGGCCTGGTGCGCCTGTACGTGGGCGAGCAGCAGCGCCGCGCGGCGATGTCGGAAACCCAGCGCCAGGAAGCCGAGCTTGAGCAGCGCGAGGCCAAGCGGGTGAACGACGCCAACCAGGCGGCCATTCTTCGATTGATGAACGAGCTGCAGACGGTGGCCGAGGGCGACCTGACCCAGCAGGCCACGGTGACGGAGGACATCACCGGCGCCATTGCCGACTCGGTGAACTACACCGTGGAGGAGCTGCGCAGCCTGGTGACCCAGGTGCAGGGCGCGGTGGGCCGGGTGAGCGAGACGACCCAACAGGTGGACGCCACCTCCACCGAGCTGCTGGCCGCATCTTCCGAACAGCTGCGCGAGATCCGCGAGACCGGCGAATCGGTGCTGCAGATGGCCGGCCGCATCAACCAGGTGTCGGCCCAGGCGCAGGAGACGGCCCAGGTGGCCCGCCAGTCGCGCCAGGTGGCCGAGTCGGGCCTGCGCGCCGTGCAGGACACCATCGAAGGCATGAACGCCATCCGCGACCAGATCCAGGACACCGCCAAGCGCATCAAGCGCCTGGGCGAGAGCTCGCAGGAGATCGGCGAGATCACCGAGCTGATCTCCGACATCACCGAGCAGACCAACGTGCTGGCGCTGAACGCGGCCATCCAGGCCGCGTCCGCCGGCGAGGCCGGCCGCGGCTTCTCGGTGGTGGCCGAGGAAGTGCAGCGCCTGGCCGAACGCTCGGCCGACGCCACGCGACAGATCGCCGCGCTGGTCAAGACCATCCAGACCGACACCCAGGACGCGGTGGCCGCCATGGAGCGCTCCACCCAGGGCGTGGTCGAGGGCGCCCGGCTGTCGGACAACGCCGGCACGGCGCTCAACGACATCGACCGCGTGTCGCGTCAGCTGGCCGACCTGATCGCCCAGATTTCCCGCGAGGCCACCAGCGAGGCCAATTCGGCCAACGAGGTGGCCTCCAACATCCAGCACATCTTCGCCGTGACCGAACAGACCGGGGAGGGCACGCGGTCCACCGCCGCCATGGTGCGCGAGCTCTCCAAGACGGCCGAGGAGCTCAAGCAGTCGGTCGAGCGTTTCCGGGTGGCCTGATCCGTGAACCCCGGCACCCTGTCCGCCTTCTCGCCCGACGCGCTGGCCGCGGGCCCCGCAGCCGACGAGGACCTGAGCGCCCTGGCCTGGGTGCAGGAGGAACTGCGCCGAAGCCTGGACGCAGCCCACAAAGCGCTGCGCCGGCAGCTGCGTGAACAGCAGGCGGCCCAGGGCTCGGACGTGGACGACACCGACCCGGCCGTGCTCCGGGCTGCGCGCCAGGCGCTGCACCAGGGCACGGGGGCATTGGAACTGGTGGGGCTGCCCGAGGCGGCAGCGGTGCTGCGAACGGCCGAGGCCGCGGTGCAGCGGCGCAGCAGCCAGGGGCGTCGGCTGGATGCCGAGGCGGTGGAAACCGTGGAGCGAGCGTCCTTCGCGCTGCTCGACTACCTGTCGCGCCGGCTGGCGGGCAAGGCGCCGTCGGCCCTGGGCCTGTTCCCGGCCTACCGGGGCGTGGCCGAGCTGGCCGAGCTGGACCGCATCCACCCCGCCGACCTGTGGACCGCCCCGTGGGCCTGGCACGACCTCGCCCCCGAGGACGGCGTGCAGGCCCGCCCGGTGGGCGGCGACCTCAGGCGCCGTTTCGAGCAGCAGCTGCTGGCGATGCTCCGCGGCGAGTCGCGCAGCGCACCGGCCCGCATGAGCGACCTGTGCGCCGAACTCGCGGCCGGCTCGGGCGATGCCAACCCGCAGGTGGGCACGCTGTGGCGGCTGGCTTCGGCCTTCTTCGAGGCGCAGGCCCGCGGGCTGCTGGACAGCGACACCTACACCAAGCGCATCGGCTCGCGGCTGCTCGCGCAGCTGCGCGCGCTCGAACGCGGCGAGGGCTCGGTATCCGAGCGCCTGGCGCAGGACCTGCTCTTCTTCTGCTCGCAGGCCCGGCTGCCGGCGGGCGAACCGGCCGCCCCTGGCGGCCGTGGCGAACCGCCCGGCGTCGCCGCGCCGCGCCTGGCCGCCGTGCGGCAGAGCTTTCACCTGCCGGCCGCGCCCCCCGTGTCCTATGCGGTGAGCCGGCTGGGCCGCTTCGACCCGGCCTGGCTCGCGCAGGCGCGCAAGCGGGTGGCCGCCGCCAAGGACAGCTGGTCGGCGGTGGCGGCGGGCGAGGGCGGGCGCGCCGCGCTGCTGGCCGAGCAGTTCCTGCTGGTCGGCGATTCGCTGCGGCGGCTCTATCCGGGCGGCGACCTGCTGGCCGACAGCCTGCAGCAGGCCGCGCTGCGCGCGGTGGCGCCGGGCCAGGTTCCGGGCCCGGGTCTGGCCATGGAAGTGGCCACCAGCCTGCTCTACCTGGAGGCTTCGCTGGAGGACGGCGAACTCGACCATCCCACCTTGCCCGAACGCGTGCGGCGCCTGTCCGAGCGCGTGCTGGCGGTCACCGCCGGGGACGAGACCCAGCCGCTCGAGCCCTGGATGGAAGACCTCTACCGCTCGGTGTCCGACCGCCAGACCATGGGCAGCGTGGTGCAGGAACTGCGCTCCAGCCTGGCCGAGGTCGAACGCGCCATCGACGACTTCTTCCGCGACCCCAACCAACGCGGCGCCCTGCTGTCGGTGCCCACCCGGCTGGGGTCGATGCGCGGCGTGCTGTCGGTGCTGGGCATCGACGCCGCCGACCGCGCGCTGGTGGACATGCGCGAGGAGGTGGACGAGCTCATCGCCGACCCGCGCGAGCGCACTGCCGGCTTCGGTGGCGCTGCATCGCCCCAGTCCTCGGGCGTGCCGGCACCGCAGGCCGCCCGCTTCGCCCGCCTGGCGGGCAACCTGGGCGCGCTCGGTTTCCTGATCGACATGCTGGGCGTGCAGCCGCAGATGGCGCGCTCGCTCTTCGTCTACGACGCCACCTCGCGCACCCTCAACCCGCTGATGGGCCGCATGCGCCGCGAGCCGGTGGCGGACCGGCGCGGCAACGAAGTCCAGCCCGAACTGCTCGAGCAGGCGCAGGTGGTGGCCAGCCAGGCCGCCAGCGGCGAGATGGCGCTGGAGGAGGTGTCGCGCGAGCTGGACCGCCTGGGCCGTGCGGCGCAGATGGACGACCGCGCGGGCCTTGCCGCCAGCGTGTCCCGTGCCCGCGCGGCGCTGGCCGATGCGCACCAGGCCTCCGACACCGACGAGGACCGTGCACAGGACGCCCGCGAGCGCATCGCCGATGCGCTGAGCGACTTCGTCAGCAGCGCCTCCACGCCGCTGGACGACGGACTTGGCTCCGCCGATGCGCCGCCGCCCATCCCGGCCGCCGGGGGGGCGGGCGCCCCGCCGGCGAACGAGGACGAGGAGATGCGCGCGGTCTTCCTCGAGGAAGCCCAGGAGGTGATCGGCGAGATCGAGGCGGCGCAGATGCAGCTGGTGCACACGCCGGCCGACATGTCGCTGATCACCACCGTCCGACGGGGCTTCCACACCTTGAAGGGCAGCTCGCGCATGGTGGGTCTGCGCGATTTCGGTGACGCCGCCTGGGCCGGCGAGCAGCTCTACAACACCTTGCTGGCCGAGCAGCGGCCGGTGGAGGAAGCGCTGCAGCAGTTCACTGGCTTCGCGGTGGGCCACCTGGCCCAGTGGGTGGCCGACATCGCCGCGGGCCGCAGCACGCCGGACGGCGCCGGGCGGATGCTCGATGCCGCCGCGCTGGTGAAGGCCGGGGTGGTTCGATCGCTGCCGCCGGAGGTTTCGCCCGCGCCCGCGCCCGCCCCTGCCCCTGCTCCGGTCGACACGCCCATCGACATGCCGGTCGATACGCCGGTCGACGCGCCGAGCGTGCTCGAGCGCGCGCTGTCCGGTTTCGGCCTGCCACTGGATCTGCCCTCCGCCGAAGACCTCGAGCTGGCAGTGGAGCCGGTGCCGCCTGGGGAGTCGGGTGGGGGGGCGTCGTTCCAGCCCGCTACCGAGACGCTTTCCGAGGCGCCTTCCGAGGCGCCTTCCGAGGCGTCGCTGGGGTCGCAGCCCGAGCCCAGCCTTCAAACCGAACCGCTGGCGGCCGAGCCCTCCGTGGAAGACCCTTCCTCGGGCGCCCCCCTTGCGGGCGAATCCCCGGCAGAGCTGCCCCTGGCGGAGGAGCTCACGGCGCACGCGTCCGTGGCCGACGAATTCCAGCAGGGCACCCCCCCGCTGCTCGAGCCCTCGGCCGATGACCTGCCGGTGCTGGTCGACGTGCAGGACACACTCAACCGGCCGCCCCAGGCCCTGACCCACGCGCCCACGCTCACCGAGGTGGTGCTCGAAGGCGAGGAAGCGGTGGAGCCGCCCCCCGAGGTGGAGCTGCGCCAGGTGGGCGACCTGCGGGTGCCCGCACCCCTGTTCAACATCTACCTCAACGAGGCCGACGAGCTGTCGCGCAGCCTCACCACCGAGATCGCCGAGTGGGCGATGGACCCGCAGGTGGCGGTGGGCGATGCGGCCGTTGCCCTGGCGCATTCGCTGGGCGGCAGCTCGGCCACCGTGGGCTATGGCGAGCTGTCCGCGCTCAGCCGCAAGCTGGAGCGCACGCTGAGCCGTGTCAACGAGCTTGGCTCGGCACTGCCCTCGGAGGCCCGCCTGTTCGTCGAAGCCGCCGAGGAAATCCGGCGCATGCTGCACCAGTTCGCCGCCGGCTTCCTGGTCGCGGCGCCGAACCCGCTCAGCGAAGGCCTGGCCGATGTCGAGCAGGCCTTGCTGCGGCGGCTTGCCGAGCGCGATGCGGATGCGGCTGCGGATGCCGATGCAGAGGTAGATGCGCTCGCCGATGCGAACGCGGACGCGGACGCGGGCGAAGCCTCCGGCTACGCGCCGATGGACGACCCGCACGGCGTCCACGACGCGGTGGACGACGAGCTCTTCCCCATTTTCGACGAGGAGGCCAGCGAACTGCTGCCGCAGCTGTCCGGCCACCTGCGCGATTGGCAGCGCCGTCCGACCGACCCGGCCATGCCAGCGGCCGCGCTGCGCGACCTGCACACCTTCAAGGGCGGTGCACGCCTGGCCGGCGCGATGCGCATGGGCGAGATGGCGCACCAACTGGAGGCCGACGTCGAAGCGCTGGCTGCGCGCGGCGCCACGCCGCCCGACATCGAGGCGCTGCAGATGCGCGCCGATGCGCTGAACGAGGCGTTGGAGGCCCTGAGGGCCGCCCATTCCCAGCCGTCTGCCGGTTCGATGAGCGAACCCGAGGCCATCGAGCTGGCGCTGCGCTCGCGCCTGGGCGATTTCGGCTCGACGGTCGTCCCGGCCCACCCGCTGGCTCCGGCCCCCGTCGCCACGCCCGCGCCCGCGCCGACGCCCGACCCGACACCGAACCCTGCCCCCACCACCACTCCTGCGATGCAGGACACCGTGCTGGCCACCTTGCCCGCAACGCTGTTCGCCACGCTGCCGCTGGAGTTTCCCCAGGGCGCGACCGAGTTGCCTTCCGCGGACGCCCGGCTGCCCGACGCCACGCCGACTCAGGCCGAAGGCACGGCCCCAGGCACGGATTCAAAGACGACCCCCGAGACGTCTGCGGCGACGTCCCCGGCGACGGCCCCGGCCGACTGGTCCATCACCCAGCCCATCGGGCCGGAGTGGGGCCGGACCTCGGTGTTCGCCAACCCGTTCGCGACACCGCAGGGACCGGACCTCGAACTGCCGGCGCCAGCCGAGTTGCAGACCGAGCCGCAGCCGCAGCCCGAGCCCGAGCCGGATCTCCAGACCGAGCCGCACCCGGCTCCAATGGCCGAAGCGGATACGGAAGCGGAAGCTGATGTCCAGCCCCCCGCCGACGCCCCCTCCGACGCCGACGCACAGCCCGCGCGGGTCGCCCCCGCCCCCGCACCGCTGCCCGACATCGACTGGACCCGTTTCACGGCCAGCCGCGAGGCGCTGCGCGCCGACGAGCCGCCCTCGGCCGATCGCCAGCCGCTGGCCGCCTCGGCGGTTCGAGTGCGCACGCCGGTGCTCGAGCGCATGGTCGGTCTTTCGGGCGAGGTCAGCGTCACCCGGTCGCGCATCGAGCAGGGCGTGCAGCAGATGCGCAGCTCGCTGACCGACCTCACCGACAACCTGCTGCGCCTGCGCGAGCAGCTGCGCGACATCGAGGTGCAGGCCGAGACGCAGATGAGCTCGCGCCGCGAGGCCGCCCGGGCCGCGGCCCAGGCCTTCGACCCGCTGGAGTTCGACCGCTTCACCCGCTTCCAGGAAATCACGCGGATGATGGCCGAGTCGGTGAACGACGTCGGCACCGTGCACCGCAACCTGCAGCGTGCCATCGAGAGCACCGAGGACGAACTGGCCGCCCAGGCGCGCCTCACCCGAGAGCTGCAGGACGACCTGCTGCGCACCCGGATGGTGGAGTTCGACGGCCTGGCCGAGCGGCTGCACCGCGTGGTGCGCCAAGCGGCCAAGGAGACGGGCAAGCAGGTGCGGCTGGACATCGTGGGCGGCACCATCGAGGTCGACCGCGGCGTGCTGGACCGCATGACCCCGGCCTTCGAGCACCTGCTGCGCAACAGCGTGGCTCACGGCATCGAGCTGCCCGAGGCCCGTGCGGCCGCGGGCAAGCCGGCCACCGGCACCATCGCCGTGTCGCTCGCCCAGGAGGGCAACGACGTCAGCGTGGAGTTCCGCGACGACGGCGCCGGCCTCGACCTTGCCCGCATCCGCGAGCGCGGCCTGGCCACCGGCCTGCTGTCCCCGGGCGTGGCCTATGCCGACGCCGAGGTGCAGCAGCTCATCTACGCGCCGGGTTTCTCCACCGTCACCCAGGTCACCGGCCTGGCCGGCCGGGGCATCGGCATGGATGTGGTGCGCGCCGAGGTGAATGCCCTGGGTGGCCGCATCGAGACCCTGAGCACGCCCGCCGCAGGCACCACCTTCCGCCTGGTGCTGCCGCTGACCACCGCGGTCACCCAGGTGCTGATGCTGCGCTGCGGCGCCGAGCGGGTTGCGGTTCCGGCCACGCTGGTCGAACTCGTCCGGCGCGTGGATGCGGCCGAGATCGAGCGGGCCTACGCCAGCGGCACCGCCGTCGTGGCCAGCGGCGCGGCCACGCTGGGCGATGGGCCGGTGCCTTTCTTCTGGCTGGGCGCGCTGCTGCAGCTGGGCGGACGCAGCAGCGAAGCGGCAGGCCGCACCCGGCCGATGGTGATCATCCGCAGCGCCCAGCAGCGCGTGGCGCTGCACGTGGACGAGGTCGTCGGCACCCAGGAAGTGGTGGTCAAGAACCTGGGGCAGCAGCTCGCCCGCTTGCCCGGTCTGGGCGGCATGTCGGTGCTGGCCTCGGGCGACATCGCGCTCATCTACAACCCGGTGGCGCTGGCCACGGCCTATGGGTCGCAGGCGCGCTCGGCGATGCAGGCCGCGGTGACCGGCCTGGGCGCAGCGCCGGACCGCCGTGGCCGCTCGGGAGCGCTCGAGCCGGCCTCCGCCGTGCAGCCGCTCGCCCCGCTGGTGCTGGTGGTGGACGACTCGCTCACCGTGCGCCGCGTCACCCAGCGCCTGCTGCAGCGCGAGGGCTACCGCGTGTCGCTCGCCAAGGACGGCCTGGAGGCGCTCGAACGGCTGGCCGAGGAGCGTCCCACGGTGCTGCTCAGCGACATCGAGATGCCGCGCATGGATGGCTTCGACCTGGTGCGCAACCTGCGCGGCGATGCCCGGCTGCGCAGCCTGCCGGTGATCATGATCACCTCGCGCATCGCGCAGAAGCACCGCGACTACGCCGCCGAGCTCGGCGTGGACCACTACCTCGGCAAGCCCTATGCCGAAGACGACCTGCTCGCGCTGGTGGGGCGTTACGCCCGGGTGGCCGACACGCTGATCTGATCTGATCTGATCTGATCAGGCCTGAAGCGGGTCGCCTTCGACGGCGACCCCGTTCAGGGCGCCGTGGCCCGCCCGCCCTTCTTGACCACGGCGAAGCGCTCGAGCGTCTTGGCCCGTGCCTCGTCGTGGGCCACGATGGGTGCGGGGTAGTCCACGCCCGGCGTGAAGCCTGCGGCCAGCAGCTCGGCGGGCCGGCCGGTCCAGGGCGCGTGCAGCGCCGCGTCCGGCAGTGCGGCCAGCGCCGGCAGGTAGCGCCGGATGAAGCGGCCCTGGGGGTCGAACTTCTCGCTCTGGCTCACCGGGTTGAAGATGCGGAAGTAGGGCTGGGCGTCGCAGCCGGTGGACGCCGCCCATTGCCAGCCGCCGTTGTTGGCCGCCAGGTCGTAGTCGATCAGATGGCGGGCGAAATAGGCCTCGCCGCGCCGCCAGTCGATGCCCAGGTCCTTGGTCAGGAAGCTGGCCGTCACCATGCGCAGGCGGTTGTGCATGTAGCCGGTCTGGTTGATCTGGGCCATGGCCGCATCCACCAGCGGATAGCCGGTGCGGCCCTCGCACCAGGCCTCGAAGAGCGCGTCGGCATGGCGGCCCGTCTCCCAGCGGATGGCGTCGTATTCAGGCTTGAACGAGCGCGAGACGACATGCGGGTGATGGTGCAGCACCTGGTGGTAGAAGTCGCGCCAGATGAGCTCGCTCAGCCACACCGAAGCACCGCGCGAGCCCGCCTTCATGCGCGCATGGGCTTCGCGGGCCAGGCGCCGAACCGACACCGTGCCGAAGCGCAGGTGCACCGACAGGTAGCTCGGGCCCTTGACCGCCGGGAAATTGCGGGCGTCCTCGTAGGCGTCCATGCGGGGCAGGAAGTCGTCGAGCAGGGCCTGGGCTCCGGCCTCGCCCGCCGGCACCTTCAGGCTGTCGCCCGATGCGGCCTCGAAGCCGATGTCCGCGAGCGCCGGCACGGCCTCGAAGGCGCCGGCCTCGCGCACGGCAGCGGCCTGCTCGGTGGTCAAGCCGGCCAGGCGGCCCACCGAGGCCGGGGCAAGCGTCTCGGCCGGCGCGAGGTCGGCATCGGTGAGGCGGCGCAGCCAGGCGTTCTTGTAGGGGGTGAACACCGAGAAGGGCGTTCCGCTGGCCGTCATCACCTCCCGGCGTTCGAAGACGACGTGGTCCTTCACCGTGTGCAGGCCGATGCCGATGTCGGCCAGCCGGCCGCGCACCGCCGCATCGCGGGCCAGCGCGGCGGGTTCGTCGTCGTGCGCGGCCAGCACCGACTGCACCCGCAGCGCCTGCGCGAGCCGGGGCAGGGCGTCGCGGGGGTCGCCGTGCAGCACGAGCAGCCGCGGGGGCTGCACCGCAGCATCGCCTTCGCCCTGGGCCGCTGCCCGTTCCCGCAGCGCCTCGTCCAGCGCCTTCAGGCTCTGAACGATGAAGGCCACGCGCCGGTCGGATCGCGGCAGCGGGTCGAGGATGCTGCGGTCGAAGACGAACACGCACCACAGCTGGCGGGCCTCTTCGGCTGCGCGGGCCAGCGCGGTGTGGTCGTCCAGGCGCAGGTCGCGGCGCATCCACACCAGCGCGCGGTCGACGATCTCGGCCTGCGGCGCGGGCCGGGGCGCCGGCCGGGTGGAAGGGGCATGGGCAAAGGCGGTCATGGGCGCAGTCTGCCGCAGGAATACACTCGTCCGATGCCCGTCCCCGCGATCAACCTGACCAACCAGTTCCTGATCGCCATGCCCGGCCTGGGCAGCGATGCCTTCAGCGGCGCCGTGGTCTACCTGTGCGAGCACAACGCCAACGGCGCGCTGGGTCTGGTCATCAACAAGCCCATCGACATCACCTTGAAGAACCTCTTCGACAAGGTGGACATCGAGCTCGAACGCGAGGACATCGCCGCCGCGCCGGTGTTCTTCGGCGGCCCGGTGCAGACCGAACGCGGCTTCGTGCTGCACGAGCCGCCGGCCGACGGCGAAGCCGCCTACACCTCCACGCTGGCCGTGCCCGGCGGCCTGGCCATGACCACCAGCAAGGACGTGCTGGAGGCCATGGCGCAGGGCCACGGGCCCAGGCGCGTGCTGGTCACCCTGGGCTACAGCGGCTGGGGCGCCGGGCAGCTCGAGGACGAGCTCGGCCGCAACAGCTGGATCAACGTGGCCGCCGAGCCTTCGGTCATCTTCGACACGCCGGTCGAGCGGCGCTATGACCGCGCGCTCGGCCTGCTCGGCATCGACCCGCGGATGCTGTCGCAGGAGGCGGGGCACGCGTGAGCGGGGCGGAGTTCGACGGCCCGGCCGCTGCGCCGCTGCGCCAGTACCTCGCTTTCGACTACGGCCGCCGCCGCATCGGCGTGGCCACCGGTGAATCGCTGCTGGCCCACGCCCGTCCGCTGACGACGCTCGAGGCCGAACCGGCCGCCGCCTGCGATGCCGCCATCGACCGCCTGGTGCGCGAATGGCGGCCCGATGCGCTGGTGGTGGGCGTGCCCCGGCACCCGGACGGCGCGCCCCACCGCAACACCGAACGCGCCGAGCGTTTCGCCCGCCACCTGCAACGCCGTCTGCGCCTGCCGTTGCACCTGGTCGACGAGCGCTATTCCACCGTCGAAGCCCAGCGCGACGCCCCCCGCGGCGGTGGCCCGGGCGGCCTGGATGCAGCCGCCGCGGCGGTCATCCTCGACCAGTTCTTCCACCATCCGACTGCGGCCCTGGAGCCGCCGGCCGCATGAGCTCCTCACCCCTCGATCCCGCTGCCGCTCTCCCCACCGATCCGCCGGGCGGCGCTGCCACGCTGGGCGGCTTGGCGCTCGACGCCGAGGCGCTCTATGTGGAGCTGCTGCGCGCGGTCCGCCCGCTGGTGCAGGCCGAGACCGCGCTCGTGGGCGTGTGGTCGGGCGGTGCCTGGCTGGCCGAGCGGCTGCAACGCGACCTCGGCCGCAGCGGCGAGGTGGGCGTCATCACCAGCCGCCTGCACCGCGACGACTACGGCTCGCGGGGCCTGTCGGGCACCGCCGACCCCACCCGGCTGCCCTTCGATGTGGAGGGCCGGCCCATCCTGCTGGTGGACGACGTGCTCTTCACCGGGCGCACCGCGCGGGCGGTGATCAACGAACTCTTCGACTTCGGCCGGCCAGCCCGGGTGATGCTGGCTGTGCTCGTCGACCGGGGCGGGCGCGAGCTGCCAATGGCCGCCGACGCCTCGGCCGCGCGGGTGAGCCTGCCCGCGTCGCAGCGCCTGTCCCTGGCCCGTGCGGCCGACGGCCGATTCACCTTTGCACTGGAGGAGCGCCGCTGATGCTGTCGCGCCGCAACCCGCAGCTCAACGCGAATGGCGAGCTGGTCCACCTGCTGTCCATCGAGGGCCTGCCGCGGGCCGTGCTCACCCACATCCTGGACACCGCGGGCAGTTTCCTGAGCGTGAACGACCGCGAGGTCAAGAAGGTGCCGCTGCTGCGCGGCAAGAGCGTGTTCAACCTCTTCTTCGAGAACAGCACGCGCACCCGCACGACCTTCGAGATCGCGGCCAAGCGGCTGAGCGCGGACGTGCTGAACCTGGACATCGCGCGCAGTTCCACCGCCAAGGGCGAGAGCCTGCTGGACACCATCGCCAACCTGTCGGCGATGCACGCCGACCTCTTCGTGGTGCGTCATTCCGAGAGCGGTGCGCCGCACCTCATCGCGCGCCACTGCGCGCCGCATGTGCACGTCATCAACGCCGGCGACGGGCGCCATGCGCACCCGACGCAGGGCCTGCTCGACATGTACACCATCCGCCACTACAAGCGCGATTTCTCCAATCTCACCGTGGCGGTGGTGGGCGACATCGTGCACTCGCGCGTGGCGCGCTCGGACATCCACGCGCTCACCACGCTCGGCGTGCCCGAGATTCGCGCGGTGGGCCCCAAGACCCTGGTGCCCGGCGACCTCCGCGAGATGGGCGTGCGGGTGTGCCACGACATGGCCGAAGGCGTGCGCGACGCCGACGTGATCATCATGCTGCGCCTGCAGAACGAACGCATGAGCGGCGCGATGCTGCCCAGCGCCGGCGAGTTCTTCAAGAACTTCGGCCTGACGCCGGAGAAGCTCGCGCTGGCCCGTCCCGACGCCATCGTGATGCACCCCGGCCCGATCAACCGCGGCGTGGAGATCGACTCCGCGGTGGCCGATGGCCGGCAGTCGGTCATCCTGCCGCAGGTGACCTTCGGCATCGCGGTGCGCATGGCCGTGATGTCC
Organism: Rubrivivax sp.; assembly: GCA_027487905.1. Classification (GTDB taxonomy): domain Bacteria; phylum Pseudomonadota; class Gammaproteobacteria; order Burkholderiales; family Burkholderiaceae_C; genus JAIYCR01. The sequence continues at coordinate 37,338 of JAIYCR010000044.1, forward strand.
ATCGTCGCGGGAGGCTGACACCATGAAGATCCTGATCCAGCAAGGCCGGGTGATCGACCCGGGCGTCCGCGGCGAGGGCGGACGCGACGAGATTGCCGACGTGGCGGTGGCCGGCGGGCGCATCGTGGCCATTGGCGAGCGGGCCGCGGGCTTCGAGGCCGACCGCGTCATCGACGCGCGCGGCCTGGTCGTCGCCCCCGGCCTGGTGGACCTGGCCGCGCGGCTGCGCGAACCGGGAGAAGAACACGGCGGCATGCTCGAAAGCGAACTGGCCGCCGCTGCGGCCGGCGGCGTGACGAGCCTCGTGTGCCCGCCCGACACCGACCCGACGCTGGACGAGCCGGGCCTGGTGGAGATGCTCAAGTTCCGCGCCCGCAAGCTCAGCCGCTGCCGCCTCTTCCCGCTGGGCGCGCTGACCCGCGGGCTGCAGGGGCAGGCGCTGACCGAGATGGCCGAACTCACCGAGGCCGGCTGCGTGGGCTTCTCCCAGGCCGACGTGCCGGTCCGGGACACCCTCGTGCTTCACCGGGCCATGCAGTACGCCGCCACCTTCGGCTACACCGTGTGGCTGCGCCCGCTGGACCCCTGGCTGGGCAACGGCGTGGCAGCCAAGGGGCCGCTGGCCACGCGGCTGGGCTTGTCGGGTGTGCCCGCCATCGCCGAGACGATTGCGCTGAACACGGTCTTCGAGCTGGCACGCGACACCGGGGTGCGCCTGCACCTGTGCCGGCTGAGCACCGCCGCGGGCGTCGAACTGCTGCGCGCGGCCAAGGCGGCGGGGCTGGCGGTGACCGCCGACGTCAGCATCCACCACCTGCACCTGACCGACGTGGACATCGGTTACTTCAACGCCGACATGCGATTGAACCCGCCGCTGCGCCAGGGCGCCGACCGCGCGGCGTTGCGCGCGGCCCTGGCCGATGGCACGCTGGACGCACTGGTGTCCGACCACAGCCCGGTGGCCGACGACGCCAAGCAGCTGCCCTTCGCCGAGGCCGAGCCCGGCGCCTCCGGCCTGGAGCTGCTGCTGTCGGCCGGACTGAAGTGGGGCCAGGACGAAGGCCTGAGCCTGCCGGCCACCTTGGCCCGCATGAGCAGCGAGCCGGCACGGGTGCTGGGTTCGGCCATCGGCACGCTGGCCGAAAGCGCCGGCCGCCTGGTCGAAGGCGGGGTCGGCGACGTCTGCGTGTTCGACCCCTCCGTCACCTGGCAGGTGGATGCCCGCAAGCTGCGCAGCCAGGGCCGGCACACGCCCTTCGACTTCTCCAGCAGCGGCATGGCGCTGCCCGGCCGGGTGCGCTGCACCCTGGTGGCCGGCACCATTGCCTACGAGGCCGAGGCTTGAACGCCGCTGCGGCCCCCGGTGCGGGCAGGGCGGCCGCGGGCCGGGTGAACCCGCTGACGGCGGCCTGGCGCATCGGCCGGGCCACGGTGCACATGCTGCACGGGCTGGCGGTGGTGCGTTTCGAGTTCCCGCGCGTGGACGATTCCGCTCGCCATGCGCGCATCCGCTGGTGGTCGCTCAAGCTGCTGCGCCTGCTCGGCGTGGAACTGGTGAGCGACGGACTGCCGCGGCCGGGCGCCGCGCTGCTGGTGAGCAACCACGTGTCGTGGCTGGACATCATCGCGCTGCATTCGGTGGTGCCTCAGGCCCGCTTCGTCAGCAAGGCCGACGTCCGGCAATGGCCGGTGGTGGGGGCGCTGGTGACCGGGGCCGGCACGCTCTACATCGAGCGCGAGCGCAAGCGCGACGCGATGCGGGTCCTCCACGACATGGCCGCTGCGCTGAAGGCCGGGCAGACGGTGGCCGTCTTCCCCGAAGGCACCACCGGCGACGGCCGCGAGCTGCTGCCCTTCCATGCCAACCTGCTGCAGGCGGCCATCGCCGAAGGGGTGCCGGTGCAGCCGGCGGTGCTGCGCTTCGCCGACCCGGTGCACCCGGTGTCACCGGCAGCCGAATACACCGGCGACACCACGCTCGCGCAAAGCCTGTGGCGCATCGCCCGGGCCCGCGGTCTTCAGGCCCATGTGACGCTGCTGCTGCCCGAGGGCACCGCCCACGCCGACCGGCGCCGGCTGGCCGAGGCGCTGCGCGGCAAGATGGCCGAACGGCTGCGGCAGGCGCAAGGCCTGCCGCCGCTGCAGGATTCGGCGGCCGGGCCCGCCCCGACCGCCGAAGCCGTCGAAGCCGTCGAAGCCGTCGATCAGGCGGCGGCTTCGCCCAGGTAGTAGCGCCGCAGCGGCTTGAGTTCGTCGTCCAGTTCGTAGACGAGCGGGATGCCGTTGGGAATGTTCACGCCCACGATGTCGGCGTCCGAGATGCCGTCCAGGTGCTTCACCAGGGCCCGGATGGAGTTGCCGTGGGCGGTGATGACCACCCGGCGGCCGCTGCGGATGGCCGGTGCGATGCTGTCGTTCCACAGCGGCAGCACCCGCACGACGGTGTCCTTCAGGCATTCGGTGAGCGGAACGTCCCCGGGCGACAGCTTGGCGTAGCGGATGTCCGCGCGCTGGCCGCGCGGATCGTCCGGCTCCAGCGCGGGCGGCGGCGTGTCGTAGCTGCGCCGCCACACCAGCACCTGCTCGTCGCCGTACTGCCGCGCCATGTCCGCCTTGTTCAGGCCCTGCAGCGCGCCATAGTGCCGCTCGTTCAGGCGCCACGAATGCACCACCGGCAGCCAGGTGCGGTCCATGCCGTCCAGCGCATGCCACAGCGTCCAGATCGCGCGCTTGAGCACCGAGGTGTAGGCCACGTCGAAGTCGTAGCCCTCGGCCTTGAGCAGCCGGCCGGCCTCCTGCGCCTGGCGCACGCCCAGCTCGGTGAGCTCGACGTCGGTCCAGCCGGTGAAGCGGTTCTCCAGGTTCCAGGTGGACTCTCCGTGGCGGATCAGAACGAGCTTGTGCATGAAAGGCGGCCGGTGGCGTAGGGGCTGAGGAAAGGCGGCGTCGAACGGGAAAACTATAATTCGAGGTTTTGTCGAGACTCGAGGCTGCGCGTGGATTTCGTTGTCCAGTATTGGTACTTGTTCCTCTCGGCCATCGTGTCGGGCGGCCTGCTGCTGTGGCCGACCCTGAGCAAGGGCGGTGGAGGGGGCGCGCGGGTCACGCCTTCGGAGGCGGTGCAGTTGATGAACCGCGAGAAGGCCAGCGTCGTGGACGTGAGCGAGCCGGCTGAATATGCCGCTGCCCATGTGCCCGGCTCGAAGAACGTGCCGCTGGCACGCCTGGACGCCGCCACCGACCTGCCCAAGAACAAGGCACTGCCGGTGCTGGTGATGTGCGCCACCGGCGTGCGCTCGGGCCGCGCCGCGGCCGCCATCCGCAAGCAGGGCTACGAGCGGGTGCATCCGGTGGCCGGCGGCCTGGCCGCCTGGCGCGAGGCCAATCTGCCGGTGGATAAGGCCACGGCCTGAGCCGGCGGCCGGATTGCCCACCCCACCTCCCCCCTGCCTTCCTTCCTTCCTTCCTTCGCTGCGCTTCACCCCCATCGACGAGGAACCGCCATGGCCGCCGTCCGCATGTACACCACCGAGGTCTGCCCCTTCTGCGTGCGCGCCAAGGCGCTGCTGCGCCAGCGCGGCGTCAGCGAGATCGAGGAGATCCGCATCGACCTCGACCCCGAGCAGCGCGCCCGCATGATGGAGGCCACCGGCCGGCGCACCGTGCCGCAGATCTTCATCGGCGACACCCACGTGGGCGGCTGCGACGACCTGGTCGCACTCGACCAGCGCGGCGGCCTGGCACCGCTGCTGGCGGCCTGAGCTCGGGCACCGCTCCCATAATTCGCCGCTCCTTCGCGCCCCCTGCGCGTTCTCCTTCGCCTTTTTCTTCCCCCACCCGTGGCCGTCTGGCGCGGGCCTTCACCCGAACCCCGCACCCACCATGGCCGACGACACCGCAACCCCGGTTTTCCAGATCCAGCGCGTCTATCTGAAGGACCTGTCCCTGGAGCAGCCGAACTCGCCGCAGATCCTGCTCGAGCAGACCCAGCCTCAGGTGGACATCAACCTGTCGCTGGGCGCGGAGGTGGTGGCCGACGGCATCTACGAGGTCACCGTCACCGCCACGGTCACCACCAAGATCGCCGACAAGACCCTCTTCCTCATCGAGGCCAAGCAGGCCGGCATCTTCGAGATCCGCAACCTGCCCGAAGAGCAACTGCAGCCCATCATCGCGATCGCCTGCCCCGGCATCGTCTATCCCTACCTGCGGGCCATCGTCTCTGACGTGTGCACCCGTGCGGGCTTCCCGCCGGTGATCCTCACCGAGGTGAACTTCCAGGCGATGTACGAAGCCCAGCAGGCGCAGGCCGCCCAGCAGGCGGCAGGCGCGGTCAACGGCTCGGGCGACGGCCCGCGCATCATCACCAACGCCTGAGGCGGCAGCGCCAGGTGCGAGCGCTGGCCCCGACGCTGGCGGTGCTCGGCGCCGGTGCCTGGGGCACCGCGGTGGCCGCGCATGCGGCCCGGTCGTCCGCCGGCGAGGTCGTGCTGTGGGCGCGCGATGCGCAGCACGCCGCCCGACTGGCCCGGACCCGGGAGAACACGCGCTACCTGCCCGGTGTGAAGCTGCCGCCCGAGCTGGGTGTCGAGCATCGGCTCGACCCGCTGCTGGACGGGCTCATCGCATCGGGCGGGCTGATCGTGCTGGCCGTGCCGATGGCAGCGCTCGAGGCGCTGCTGCGGCAGGTGGCCGCGCGGGCATCGCTCCAGCCCGACGCGCCGCCCGCCCAGGTGGCGTGGCTGTGCAAGGGCCTGCAGCAAGGCAGCGGCAGGCTCGGCCACGAGATCGCCGAGGACTGCCTGCCCGGCGCCCGGCATGCGGTGCTGTCGGGCCCCACCTTCGCGCTGGAACTCGCCCGCGGCCAACCCACGGCGCTGGTGTGCGCCAGCCGCGACGCCGCGCTGTCCGACGCCTGCGTGCGGGCGCTGCACCACGGGCCGCTGAGGGTCTACACCTCCGACGACCCGGTGGGCGTGGAGGTGGGCGGCGCGGTCAAGAACGTGATGGCCATCGCCACCGGCATCGCCGACGGGCTTCCGCTCGCGGGCACTGACGGGGCTGTCGACGCGGAGCCGGCACAGCGCGGGCTGGGCCTGAACGCCCGGGCCGCACTCATCACCCGGGGCCTGGCCGAGATGACCCGGCTGGGTGTGGCCATGGGCGCGCGCGCCGACACCTTCATGGGCCTGAGCGGGCTGGGCGACCTGGTCCTCACCGCGACGGGCGATCTGTCGCGCAACCGCAGCGTCGGCCTGGGGCTGGCCGCCGGCCAGCCGCTCGAGCACATCCTGCAGTCGCTGGGGCATGTGGCCGAGGGCGTTCGCTGTGCGCCCGCGGTGCTGGAGCGCGCGCGGCGGCTGCAGGTTGGCATGCCCATCACCGAGGCGGTGGTCGAGGTGCTGCAAGGGCGCCTGTCGCCGCAGGAAGCGGTGTCCCGGCTGCTGGCGCGCGGCGCGCGCGCCGAGGCGCAGTGAGCCGGTCCCGCTGAGCGGCAGGCGCCGCTCCAGGCCTGCCCGGGTCGTCGTCCGGCCGACGCCTCAGGCGGCGCCCGCGAAGCCGCACTGCCGCCAGGCTTCGAACACCGTCACCGCGACGGCATTGCTCAGGTTGAGACTGCGCTGGCCGGCGCGCATGGGCAGGCGCAGCTGCTGGCCGGGTGCGAAGCGCGAGCGCAGGTCTGCGCTCAGCCCGGCGCTCTCGCTGCCGAAGACGAAGGTGTCACCGGGCTGGAAGCGGGTGTGCGCCAGCGTGGCACTGCCGCGCGTGGTCAGCGCGAAGCAGCGCTCGGGGCGCGGCGACAGCGCCACGACCAGCGCGTCCCAGTTGGCATGGCGCTGGACGGCCGCGGTCTCGTGGTAGTCGAGGCCGGCCCGGCGCAGCAGCTTGTCGTCCATCGAGAAACCCAGCGGCTCCACCAGGTGCAGCCGGCAGCCGGTGTTGGCCGCCAGGCGGATCACGTTGCCGGTGTTCGGCGGAATCTCGGGGTGGACAAGAACGATGTCGAACACGGTGGTCTGGCAGTGGGAGGAAGGCGGATGCGGGCGGGCGCGCTGGGGTGAGGCTTCCACGGGGCTTCAGTCGCCCGCGACCGACGCCTCTCCGCCCGGGGCTGCCGTGCGGGCGAAGGTGCAGGCCGCCACCCGCGCCGCGCCCGCGGTGCGAAGCGCGGCGGCCGCCGAAGCCAGCGTGGCCCCGGTGGTCTGCACGTCGTCCACCAGCAGCACGCGCCGTCCGCGCAGCGCCTGTCGGTGGCCAGCGGGCACCTCGAAGGCACCGGCCAGATTGTCCTGCCGTTCCAGCAGGCCCAGTTCTGTCTGCGCGCGGGTGTCACGCGATCGCCGTAGCAGGTCGCAGCGCGAGGGCCATCCCAAGTGGTGTGCGAGGGGTCGGGCCAGTGCCCAGGCCTGGTTGTATCCACGTTCGCGCAGCCGGGTGGCCGACAGCGGGATGGGCAAGACGATGTCGGCGGCGATGCCTGCGTCCTGAACGGCCTGCGCGCACAGGCAGGCCATCGGGCGGGCCAGCCCGATGGCGTTGCCGAACTTCAGCCGCAGCACCCAGGTCGACCAGGGTGCTTCGTAGGGCGCCACGGCCACGCAGGCGTCCAGCCCGACGAAGGGCTGGGCCACGGGACGTCCCCGCAGCAGGGCCTGGTGGCAGGCGGTGCACAGCGGCACAGGCAGGCCAGGCAGCGACGCGAGGGCCGGGGCGGGGGTGGGCCGCGCCCGGACCGATGGGCAGGCCTCGGCTTCCATCCATTGGTGGCAGCTCAGGCACAGCCCGGGAACGGACCGTCGCAAGCCCGCGGCGAGGCGCAGAAGCGGGCTGATCAGGCGAGCGGCAAGGGGCATCGCGAAGGCGGGTGCTGGAGTGGTCACTGGACGCGGTGGGAAGGGGGGCGGGGAGGGCGGCGGGGAGGGTCGGGGGGACGGCGCTGGGCAGGGCGTGACGAAGCGGCCCGCAGCGCTCGCCACGCCCACACCCGCCTCCTGGCCGGCATCCCGGGCCCGGCGCGGCAACAATCGGGCGCTTCGCACCGCCAACACGAGCCGATTCTTGTGCCCGAAAGTCCACCCGCCGAGCCCGGCCCCCGTCAGGGGGAGGCCATGAGCTCGGCGCCCATCGACCCCACGGCGGTGGACCAGGCCACCCGACGCCTGCTGCGGGCGCCCGGTCCGCCTTGGCTGGCCCAGGCGGTGGCCCGACGCATGGGCGAGCGGCTGGCGCTCATCCGGCTGCAGCCTGCGGTGGTGGTGGACGCCTCCGGCCCGCTGGGCGCCAGCAGTGCGGTGCTGGCCCAGGCCTATCCGGCCGCTGCGGTGCACCAGCTGCAGGAGCCGGCGAGGCTGCGGGCCTCACCAGCGGCGCCGGCCCCCACCCTCACCCCCACGTCCCGCCGCTGGTGGGCTCCCTGGCGCCCCGCCGCGTCCGCCCCGCCACCGATGGGCCTCTTGGCGGGTGCCCGCCCCCTCGAGCCGGACGCCGCCTGGCCACAGGGTGTGCAGCTGGTGTGGTGCAACCTGCGGCTGGGCACGCGCGCCGATCCGCCGGCCGAACTGGCCCGCTGGCACGACGCGGTCGAACCCGGCGGTTTCGTGATGTTCTCCACGCTCGGGCCGGACACGCTGCGCGAGCTCGCCGCCGTCTACCAGCGCCACGGCTGGGGCCCGGCTGCGGCCCGTCACACCGACATGCACGACTACGGCGACATGCTGGTGCGCGCCGGCTTCGCCGACCCGGTGATGGACCAGGAGCGGCTGCGGCTGACCTGGCCGGACGCGAGCGCGCTGCTGCGCGACCTGCGAGCCCTGGGCGGCAACGCCGACCCGGCCCGTTTCCCCGGTTGGCGCACGCCGCGTTGGCGCCAGACCCTGCTGGACGCACTGGGCGTGCTGCAGGGGCCGGACGGAAGGCTGGCGCTGACCGTCGAAGTGGCCTACGGCCATGCCTTCCGGACCGACCGCGCGAGCCGGGGCGGAACCCTGGCGCGGTTTTCCGTGGACGAGCTGCGACAGACCGCCCGTACGTTCCAGTCGCCCATTGCACAGGGTGGAAACCCATCGGCTGACCTAGGCTAAACTTTTGCAAGTTGTAGGGCTTTGGTACCAGGGGTCGAGGAACCTGTGCCAAGGCTCGTTGTTTTCTTCAGCAGGTCCGGGATGTCCGTTTCCGTCATCGCATCTTCTCGACAGGGCGACGCCCGCGAAGCTTCTTCGCGGCCGGAAGCGTCCTGCGCGCTCGATGCCGTGGCACAGTCCCGGCCCGCCGATTGGTCGCTGCAGCGCAACTGCTCCATCTCGCCGGCGTCGCTCGCGGCCGTGTTCGCTCTGCTGGCGGCGTTGTCCTCGGCGGTGGCCGTGTTCTTCTGGACCCAGGGGGCGGTGCTCGTGCTGCCCTTCGCGGTGGTCGAGGTGCTGGCCCTCGGCCTGGCCTTCGTCTGGTATGCGCGGCACGCCACCGACGGCGAGCGGCTGTGGCTGGACGGGCGCAGCCTGGTGCTCGAGGTGGAACGTGCGGGTCGCATCGCACGGGAACGCCTGGACACCACCTGGCTGGTGGTGCAGCCGCCCGGCGTCGCCGACGCCTCGCTGCGCCTGCGGCTCGGGGATCGCTGCTGGCGGCTCGGGCAGCACGCCGCCGCGGGCCGGCGCGCGCGGGTGGCCGATGAATTGAAGCGCGCGCTGATTGAACTGCAGCGCGCCTGACGGAATGAACGGGGATTCGACAGTGAAAGGCAATCTGATCGTGACGAAGGCAAATCAAGCGGCCGCAGGGCAAGCCCCCGGCTGGCAGCGGGCCGTGCGCGCCACCGTGGCCGCCGCGGGCGCCGCGATGGCGTCGGCCGCCTGGGCGGTGAACGACCTGCCCGGCGGCCCGGCCGTCAACCAGCTCGACCTGCACCCCCCGGTCACCCGCATCGCGGCCGACCAGCAGTGGCTGCACTACTTCATGCTGGTGATCTGCCTGGTCATCTTCCTCGGCGTCTTCGCGGTGATGTTCTATTCCATCATCAAGCACCGCAAGTCCAAGGGCGCCAAGCCGGCGAACTTCCACGAGAGCACGACGGTGGAGATCGTCTGGACGGTGGTGCCCTTCATCATCGTCATCCTGATGGCGCTGCCGGCCACCAAGGTGGTGGTCGCCATGAAGGACACCAGCTCGGCCGACCTCACCATCAAGGCCACCGGCATCCAGTGGAAGTGGGGCTACGACTACCTCAAGGGCGAGGGCGAGGGCATCGCCTTCGTGTCCACGCTGGACGCCAGCCATCGCGCAATGAGCGACGCCGGCAAGCCCCAGGGCGACGACTACCTGCTCAAGGTGGACAACCCTCTGGTGGTGCCGGTGGACAAGAAGATCCGCATCGTGACCACCGCCAACGACGTCATCCACGCGTGGATGGTGCCGTCCTTCGGCGTCAAGCAGGACGCCATCCCCGGCTTCGTGCGCGACACCTGGTTCCGTGCCGAGAAGACCGGCGACTTCTACGGCCAGTGCGCCGAGTTGTGCGGCAAGGAACACGCCTACATGCCCATCCATGTGAAGGTGGTGACGCAGGCCGAATACACCCAGTGGGTGAACGACAAGCGCAAGGCCATCCAGGCTGCCGCCGACGACCCGAACAAGGTCTGGGAGCTGGCCGCGCTGGTGGCCCGCGGCGAGAAGGTCTACAGCGCCAACTGCGCGGCTTGCCACCAGGCCAGCGGCAAGGGCGCCGGCCCGATCAAGGCGCTGGACGGCTCGGACATCGTGAAGAACGACCCGGCCCGCCAGATCCAGATCCTGCTGAACGGCGCGGCCAACGGCGCGATGCCGGCCTGGAAGCAGCTGTCGGACACCGAGATCGCCGCCGTGGTCACCTACACCAAGAATTCCTGGTCCAACGCCACCGGCAAGGTGGTGCAGCCGGCCGAGATCGCCGCTGCGCGCAAGTAAGGCCAAGGGCCCGAACCGCCGCCGCCGCAACCGCATTCGAAAGCATCTGGAGGACTCAAGATGAGCGCCGTACTCGACCACCATGGCCACGGTCACGCCGATGACCACGCCCACGACCATCCCCACGGCTGGCGCCGCTGGGTCTTCGCGACGAACCACAAGGACATCGGCACGATGTACCTGCTGTTCTCGTTCGCGATGCTGATGATCGGTGGCGTGCTCGCGCTGGGCATCCGCGCCGAGCTGTTCCAGCCCGGCCTGCAGTTCGTCAACCCGCAGCTGTTCAACCAGCTGACGACGATGCATGGCCTGATCATGGTGTTCGGCGCCATCATGCCGGCCTTCGTGGGCTTCGCGAACTGGATGATCCCGCTGCAGATCGGCGCGTCGGACATGGCGTTCGCGCGCATGAACAACCTGAGCTTCTGGCTGCTGATCCCGGCCTCGCTCATCCTGGCGGGCAGCTTCTTCATGCCCGGCGGCGCACCCGCCGCGGGCTGGACGCTCTACGCGCCGCTCACGCTGCAGATGGGCCCGTCGATGGACGCGGCGATCTTCGCGATGCACATCATGGGCGCGAGCTCCATCATGGGCTCGATCAACATCATCGTCACCATCCTGAACATGCGCGCGCCGGGCATGACGCTGATGAAGATGCCGCTGTTCTGCTGGACCTGGCTGATCACCGCCTACCTGCTGATCGCGGTGATGCCCGTGCTGGCCGGCGCCATCACGATGACGCTGACCGACCGTCACTTCGGCACCAATTTCTTCAACCCGGCCGGTGGCGGCGACCCGGTGATGTACCAGCACATCTTCTGGTTCTTCGGTCACCCCGAGGTCTACATCATGATCCTGCCGGCCTTCGGGATCGTGTCGGCCATCATCCCGGCCTTCGCCCGCAAGCCGCTGTTCGGCTACACCTCGATGGTGTACGCCACCGCCTCCATCGCCATCCTGTCCTTCATCGTGTGGGCCCACCACATGTTCACCACCGGCATGCCGGTGACCGGACAGCTCTTCTTCATGTACGCGACCATGCTGATCGCGGTGCCCACGGGCGTGAAGATCTTCAACTGGGTGGCCACCATGTGGCGCGGCTCGATGACCTTCGAGACGCCCATGCTCTTCGCGGTGGGCTTCATCTTCGTGTTCACGATGGGCGGCTTCACCGGCCTGATCCTGTCGATGGCGCCGGTGGACATCCAGCTGCAGGACACCTACTACGTCGTCGCCCACTTCCACTATGTGCTGGTGGCCGGCTCGCTGTACGCGCTCTTCGCGGGCGTCTACTACTGGGGCCCGAAGTGGACCGGCGTGATGTATTCGGAGACGCGCGGCAAGATCCACTTCTGGGGCTCGCTGATCTTCTTCAACATCACCTTCTTCCCGATGCACTTCCTGGGTCTGGCTGGCATGCCGCGTCGCTATGCCGACTACCCCATGCAGTTCGCCGACTTCAACCTGATCGCCTCGGTGGGCGCCTTCGGCTTCGGCCTGATGCAGGTGTACTTCTTCGTCTTCGTCGTGCTGCCGATGATGCGCGGCGTGGGCGAGAAGGCCGCTGCCAAGCCCTGGGAAGGCGCCGAGGGCCTCGAGTGGGAAGTGCCGTCGCCGGCGCCCTTCCACACCTTCGAGAACCCGCCCAAGCTCAACGCCACGGCCACCCGCGTGATCGGCTGACACCGCCCGCACGCGCCGCAACGAAAGCCGACCGATGGCCACCCCCGACGACCTGCGTCGACGCAACCTGCGTCTCGGCCTGATCCTGGCCACGGTGGCTGGCGTGTTCATGGTCGGCTTCATCGTGCGGCTGAGTTATTTCGGCGGCTGACGGAGACACACCCAGATGAACCCGACGAAACGCCCGCCCGGTGGCCTAGCCTCGGCCTCCGGTGACGCCTCGCTGCTGCGCGACAACCGGCAGATGGTGCTCAAGCTCGTCGTCGTGGCGGCGGTGATGTTCGGCTTCGGCTATGCGCTGGTGCCCATCTACCGGGCCATCTGCGAGGCGCTGGGCATCAACGTGCTGTCGGTGTCCGAGCGAATGGCGCAACGAGACGCCGGTGGCCTGGTGGGCAAGAAGGGCGCGGTGAACACCCAGGTGGACCGCAGCCGCACCATCACCGTCGAGTTCGATGCGAACTCGCGCGGCCCCTGGGATTTCAAGCCCGCGGTGCGCAGCATGCAGGTGCATCCGGGCGAGCTCGCCACCGTGATGTACGAGTTCCAGAACATCCAGAACCGCACGATGGCCGCGCAGGCCATCCCGAGCTACGCGCCCATGCAGGCGGGCGCGCACTTCAACAAGCTCGAGTGCTTCTGCTTCAACGAATACACGCTGGCGCCGGGCGAGAAGAAGAACTGGCCGGTGGCCTTCGTCATCGACCCCAAGCTCAGTCGCGACGTGACCACCATCACCCTGTCCTACACCTTCTTCGAGGTGGGCGGCAAGGTGCCGGCGGCGCCGACGCGCGGCCTGGTGGAGCAGCCGTCTTGAGCCCGGCCTTGAAGGACGACGACGCTGTCGTGTCGCCCGCACGCCCTGCGGGCGAGGAATTCAAGTCGGCGGTGGCCCGGCGCGGCTCGGTGCTGCAGACCTTCAAGGCGGTGGCCTGGTCCTTCTTCGGCGTTCGCCGATCGAGCGACTACGAACGCGATGTCAGCCAACTGAATCCCGTGCATGTCATCGTCGCGGGCGTGGTGGCGGCAGGCGTGTTCGTCGGGGCGCTGCTGCTGCTGGTGCGGTGGGTGGTGACGAGTGGGGCGGCGCTCGGCTAGGCCGGGGCTGCAGCAAACAGAACGCCGCGCGGCAGGGCCACCCCGGCCGGCCGTGCGAGGACAGGAAACGTCAGGAAAGCAGGAGCGATAACGACATGTCGGTCACGACGACCCCCGGCACCACGCCGTACTACTTTGTTCCCGCGCCGTCCAAGTGGCCCGCGATGATGGCCTTCGGCCTGTTCTTCGTCATCTTCGGTGCCGGACAGTGGGTCAACGACCACGGCTGGGGCGCCTGGGTGCTGGCCTTCGGCATGGCCGTGTGGATCTACGTGATGCAGGGCTGGTTCCGCGAGTCCATCGCCGAGAGCGAGGGTGGGCTGTACGGCGACCGCATCGACGTGTCCTACCGCTGGAGCATGAGCTGGTTCATCTTCAGCGAGGTGATGTTCTTCGCCGCCTTCTTCGGCGCGCTGTTCTGGGCCCGTACCTTTGCCGTGCCGTCGCTCGGCAGCATCGACAACGCGCTGCTGTGGCCTGATTTCAAGGCCGTGTGGCCGTCGGCGGGCGGCGGCTTCACCGCCTCGCCGGCCGGCACCGTCGAGCCCTTCAGCACCATCGGCCCGTGGCCGCTGCCCACCATCAACACCGCGCTGCTGCTGACTTCGGGCATCACGCTGACGGTGGCCCACCATGCGCTGCTTGCCGGCCAGCGCAGCCGCACCATCGTCTTCATGTGGATCACCGTGCTCCTGGGCGCCGCCTTCAGCGTCGTTCAGGTCTACGAGTACATGCACGCCTACCAGGACCTGAACCTCAAGCTCAGCTCCGGCATCTTCGGCTCCACCTTCTACCTGCTGACCGGCTTCCACGGCTTCCATGTCTTCGTGGGCATGCTGATGCTGGTGTTCATCACGCTGCGTCTGCAGAAGGGCCACTTCACGCCCGAGCGCCATTTCGGCTTCGAGGGTGCGGCCTGGTACTGGCACTTCGTCGACGTCGTGTGGCTCGGCCTGTACGTGGTCGTCTACTGGCTCTGAGCCGGGTCTGAACCTGGCCGCGTTCCGGGCCGGCGGCCCGGGAGGCTGACGGCGGCGCCGGGCACACGCCCCGCGGTTCGACCTTCCAGCACCACACCCATGGGGCCGCTTCTGCGGCCCCTTTCACTTTCGACCCGCCTGCCCGGCGACCTGCCGACTTGGCGACCCGACGGCCCGACGACCCGGCAGCGGTGACGCTGCCCGACGGAGCGTGAGGCCTCGGCCCGAAGCCGCCCGTGTCAGCCGGCCACCGGAATGCCGGTGGGCCGGATCCAACCCATCGCAAAGCTCAGCAGGATGAACAGGAAGAGCAGCACCGACAAACCGACCCGCAGGGCCAGGGCCTGCATCATCCGGCGGCTCTTGGGCTCGTTGCCACGACCGCCCCTGAGCATGGCCAGGCCCGCTGCCCCCAGGGCGGCGATGATGGCGATCAAGGCGATGGCGAAGGCGGCTTTCATAGGCAACGATGATAGGCGCGGCCCGCCTTCGGCGTGGGCGACGACATGAGTGGCCGGGCGTCTCGCTCGCGGGCCTGGATCGCACTGGCCGCTGCGGTGGTGGTGGCCCTGACGGCCCGGCTGGGGTTCTGGCAGCTCGACCGGGCCGCCCAGAAGGAGGCCATCGGCGCGCAGCTGCAGCTGCAGTCGCGTCGGGCGCCGCTCGACGAGTCCGATCTGCTGCGGCTGGCGTCGTCGCAGGACGCCAGCCGTGAGACGGGCCGTCCGGTGCGCTTGCGCGGCGATTGGGTGGCCGGCAGCACCGTCTGGCTGGAGAACCGGCAGATGGGCGGCAGACCGGGCTTCTATGCCGTCAGCGTGTTGCGGCTGCCGGGTTCGTCGGTCGGTGTGCTGGTGCAGCAGGGCTGGGTGGCGCGCGATCCGTCCGACCGGCTGCGGGTGCCCGACTTGCCGCTGCCTTCGGGACCGGTGGTGGTGCAGGGCCGTATGGCCCCCCCGCCGTCCAGGCTCTACGACTTCGGCGGCGTCGATACCGGGCGGCTTCGGCAGAATCTGGATGTCGATCAACGCAGCCGGGAGTTGGGGCTGCCCCTGCTGCCGGCGTCGGTCCTGGAGACGGCAGCGCCCGGCGATCAGCCGTCCGATGGCCTCGCCCGCGACTGGCCCGTGCCGACAGTGGACGTCCACAAGCACCATGGCTACGCGTTCCAGTGGTTCGCGCTGTCCTTCCTCACTGCAGGTCTCTATGTCTGGTTCCAAGTCATCCGTCCCCGCCGCCGCCGCTGAAGCCGAGCCGCTGAGCTTCACGGTCCACGGCGTGGGCGTGCCAGACCTGGCCGACCGGCGCCAGGTGCGCAACGGTCGGTTGAAGATGATCGCGGTGCTGCTGGTGTGCGCCGCGCCGGTGATCGCCTCCTACTTCACCTACTTCGTCATCCGACCCGAGGGCCGTACCAACTACAGCGCCCTGGTGACGCCGCCCGTGCCCGTGCCGGCGACGCTTGCGATGAAGGGCCTGGACGGCCAGCCAGTGCGGGGCGAAAGCCTCAAGGGCCAATGGCTGCTGGTGAGCGTCGCCCCTTCCAGCTGCGATGCGCGCTGTGAACGTCACCTGGTGCTCCAGCGCCAGCTGCGCGAGACGCTGGGCCGAGACAAGGACCGCCTGGACAAGGTGTGGCTGGTCACCGACGACGCGCCGCTGCGGCCGGAGCTCGCCGCCGCGGTGTCGGCCGCGCCTTCCACCACCGTGCTGCGGGTCGACCGGCAGGCCTTGTCGGCCTGGCTGCAGGCGTCGCCGGGTCGCTCGCTTGCCGATCAGCTCTACATCGTCGACCCGATGGGCAACTGGATGATGCGCACCCCCGAAGACCCGGATCCGGCCCGCCTCAAGCGCGACGTCGAGCGGCTGCTGCGGGCGTCCTCGTCCTGGGACGAGGCCGGTCGCTGAGCGCACGCCGTCCGCGCGCACGCCGCCCCCTTCACCCAGCGCCCGAGAACCCCCATGGACGCCACCCCCCTGGTCGATCTGTCCCCACTGGCCCGCCTTGCCCTGGTCGGCCTGCTGCTGGCCGCGGCGCCCCTGGCGTGGGTGGGCTGGCGGCAGCGCCATGCGCCGGCTGCGGCCCGGCTGCGCGCGCTGACCTTCGTGATCGTCTTCCTGACCTTCGATCTGGTCGTCTTCGGCTCCTTCACCCGGCTCACCGATTCCGGTCTGGGGTGCCCGGATTGGCCGGGCTGCTATGGAAGTGCCAGCCCGCTGGGTGCCCGCGAGGAAATCCATGCCGCCCAGACCGCTCTGCCCACCGGTCCGGTGACCCATGGCAAGGCGTGGATCGAAATGATCCACCGCTACCTGGCCTCGGCCGTCGGCTTCCTGATCATCGTGCTGACCGTGGGCGCCTGGATGGTCGCGCGCCGCGGCGATGGGGCCTCGTCGGGCACTGGCTCGGCCCGTTGGCCGCTGTCGCCCTGGTGGGCCACGGCCAGCCTGGTGTGGGTGATCGCCCAAGGGGCCTTCGGTGCCCTGACGGTGACGATGAAGCTCTATCCGGCCATCGTCACGCTGCACCTGCTCGGGGGCCTGGGCCTGCTGGCGCTGCTGGCGGTGCAGGCGCAGGTGCTGGAGCCCCGGCCACTGCCCACCGCCCGCAGCGGCCGGCGCCTGCTGGTCGCGGTGGCCGCGGCGCTGCTGCTGCAGATCACCCTGGGCGGCTGGGTCAGCACCAACTATGCGGTGCTGGCCTGCACCGACTTTCCCACCTGCCAGGGCCAGTGGTGGCCGCCGATGGACGCGCGGGAGGCCTTCTCGGTCATCCGCCCGCTGGGGGAATCGGCCTCAGGCGGCTATCTGCCCTTCGAGGCGCTCACCGCCATCCACATGGCGCACCGGCTGGGCGCCGTGTTGCTCTTCAGCCTGCTGATCGCGCTGGTCGTCTCGCTGTGGCGGCAAGGTGGCGCCACGCCCCGCCGCCTCGCGCTGGCCTGGACGGCGATGGCGGCGTGGCAGCTGGTATCCGGGTTGAGCAATGTCGTGCTGGGCTGGCCGCTGCTGGCTGCCGTGGCCCACAGCGCCGGCGCCGCGGCCATGGTGGTGCTGGCTGCGCTGCACCTCACCCGCGTCGCGCAGGGCCGCAGCGCTGAGCAGCCGCTGGCCGGGCGCGCCGCAGCGGGCGGCCTTCCGGCGTCCGCTCGCAGGCCCGACACTCCCCTTTCCGCCGCCGCGGCCCGTCCGCGAGCGCACTGAAGCGCCGATGGCGCCCGTTCCCTCCACGATGAACCCCACCCTGTCCCCTCCTGCACCGGGCGAAGCCCCCCCGGTGGCGCAGTCGCTTCCGCCGCGCTGGCGGCAATACCTCGCGCTGACCAAGCCGCGGGTGGTCCAGCTCATCGTGTTCTGCGCGCTGATCGGCATGCTGCTGGCCGTGCCGGGCTGGCCCGATTGGCGGCTGGTGGCGCTGGGCACGGTGGGCATCTGGCTGGTGGCCTCGGCGGCGGCCGCCTTCAACTGCCTGGTCGAGCGACAGCTGGATGCGCGCATGCAGCGCACCGCCTGGCGGCCCACCGCCAAGGGCGAGCTGTCCGGGGTGCAGGCACTCACCTTCTCCGCGCTGCTGTGCGGCGCGGGCTGCGCGCTGCTGTATCTGTGGGTCAACCCGCTGACCATGTGGCTGACGCTGGCGACCTTCGTCGGCTACGCCATCGTCTACACCGTCATCCTCAAGCCCATGACGCCGCAGAACATCGTGATCGGCGGTGCTTCAGGCGCGATGCCGCCGGTGCTGGGCTGGGCGGTGATGCGCGGCGAAGTGGGCCCCGAGTCGCTGATCCTCTGCCTGATCATCTTCCTGTGGACGCCGCCGCACTTCTGGGCGCTGGCGCTGTACCGCACCGAGGACTACCGCCGTGCGGGCCTTCCGATGCTGCCGGTCACCCACGGCGCCGAGTTCACCCGGCTGCAGGTGCTGCTCTACACGGTGGTGCTGTTCGCCGCGACGCTGCTGCCTTTCATCGCCGGCATGAGCGGCTGGCTCTACCTGGCCAGTGCCGTGCTGCTGGGGCTGCGTTTCTGCCAGTACGGCTGGAGGCTGTGGCGCCACTACAGCGACTCGCTGGCTCGCCAGACTTTCCGTTTTTCCATCCTCCACCTGTCGCTGCTGTTCGCAGCGCTGCTGGCGGACCACTACCTGGGCGTCGCCCTGGCCATGGGGGTGTTCTGATGAAGCGCCGAATCTGGATTCGATCGACCGCTGCGGCGGGGCTGGCCCTGCTGGCCGGTGCCGGGGGCCTGACGGCGTGCAGCCCTTCCGGCGAGGGGGGCAAGGGGCCGGCGGGTGTGTCCGGTGGAGCCGGTGGCGGCAACAAGGCCTTCCACGGCATCGACATCACCGGCGCGGACTACGCGCGCAACTTCGCGCTCGCCGACCCGAGCGGCAAGCTGCGCACGCTGGACGAATTCAAGGGCCGGGTGGTGGTGGTGTTCTTCGGCTTCACCCAGTGCCCCGACGTGTGTCCGACCACGATGGCCGAACTGGCGCAGATCCGCCAGTCGCTGGGCGCGGATGGCGAACGGCTGCAGGGCATCTTCGTGACGGTCGACCCGGAGCGCGACACGCCCGAACTGCTGGACGCCTATGTGAAGAACTTCGACCCGAGCTTCGTCGCGCTGCGCGGCGACCTGGCGCAGACCCAGGCGGTGGCCAAGGAGTTCAAGGTGTACTTCGCGAAGGTGACCGGCCGCAATGCCGGCAGCTACACCATCGACCACACCGCAGGTTCCTACGTGTTCGATGCGAAGGGGCGCGTGCGCCTTTTCCTGCGGCACGGCACGGGCGGCAGCGCCGTGGCTGCCGACCTCAAGCGCCTGCTCGACGAGGCCGCCTGAGGGGCAGCCCCCGCCGCCTCAGGCGGTGGCGCCCTGGGCCTCGAGCGCGCGGCGCATCTTCTTCATCGCCGCGACCTCGATCTGGCGGATGCGCTCGGCGCTCACGCCGTAGTCGGCGGCGAGTTCGTGCAGCGTCATGCCGCCCGAGCTGTCGTCGTTCACCTTGAGCCAACGCTCCTCGACGATGCGGCGGCTGCGCTCGTCCAGGACGTTCAGCGCCTGCAGGATGCCGTCGCCAGCGAGGGCGTCGCGGCGGCGCGCCTCGAGCACCCGGGTGGGCTCGCTGCGCTCGTCGGCCAGGTAGGCGATGGGGGCGTAGCTTTCCTCGCCGTCGTCGGTCTGCGGGTCGAGTGCGACGTCGCCACCGGACAGGCGGGTTTCCATCTCGAGCACGTCCTCGCGCTTGACATTGAGCTCGCCGGCCACCCGGTCGACCTCGGCGGCGGTGAGGGTGCCGCGGTGGGTCTGCGCGTTGTCGTCTTCGCCCTTGAGCTGCTGCTTCATCGAGCGCAGGTTGAAGAAGAGCTTGCGCTGGCTCTTGGTGGTGGCCACCTTGACCATGCGCCAGTTCTTCAGGATGTACTCGTGCATCTCGGCCTTGATCCAGTGCAGCGCATAGCTCACCAGGCGCACGCCCTGATCGGGGTCGAAGCGCTTGACCGCCTTCATCAGGCCGACGTTGCCTTCCTGGATCAGGTCGCCATGGGGCAGGCCGTAGCCGAGGTACTGGCGTGCCACCGACACCACCAGGCGCAGGTGGGACACCACCATGCGGCTGGCGGCCTCCAGGTCGCCCTGGTCGCGCAGGCGCCGCGCGAGGCTGAGTTCCTCCTCGGCGGTGAGCAGCGGCACCCGGTTGACGGCGGAGATGTAGGCGTCCAGGTTGCCGATGGACGGCACCAGTGCCCACGGGTCGCGCAGCGCGACGGCCGACGCGGCGGCGGGGGCAACAGCAGCGGAGGAGAGTTGGGTCATGGGCGTCAGACTCCGGGTGAACCCTCAAGTTCCTGAAATATTAGCACTCTCGAAGGCCGAGTGCTAAACCCGCGGCGGGGCCATTGGAAGGCTCCACTGATGCGAGCAAGCGCTTTCACCCAAACGCAGTGTCAGCCTCATCCAACAGCTGATCGACCACCCGCAACAGTTCGCTCACGCTGACAGGCTTGGTCAGGTAATCCTGCGCTCCCGCCGCCAAGGTGGCGTCGATCTGGCTGGTCATGGCGTCGGCGGAGACTGCTACCACCGGAATGTGGGCGAGGTCGCTGTCCTCGCGCAGGCGGCGCAGCACCTCCAGGCCGTCGATGTCGGGCAGGTGCAGGTCCAGCAGCAGCAGGTCCACCGGCTCGGCGCGCAGCGCGGCCAGCCCGTCCAGGCCGGTCATCGCCACGGTGAGCTTGACCTGGGGGCGCTGCGCGAGGATGCCGCGCATCACCTCCACGTTGGTGGCGTTGTCCTCGATGTAGAGCACCCGGCGCCGGTGGTAGTCGTGGCTGACCGGCTCGGCGTCGCTGGCCTGCGGCAGCTCGGTCGCGACGGTCTGGGCGGCCGGCAGGCGCAGCATGAAGGCTGAACCCTGGCCGGCCACGCTGCGCGCGGTGAGGCTCCCGCCCATCAGCTCGGCCAGGCGCTGGCTGATCACCAGGCCAATGCCGGTGCCCTCGCGGGCCGAGCGTTCGCGGCCCAGCCGGTTGAAGGGCTGGAAGAGCTGCGCGAGCTGCTCGGGCGTCATGCCCAGGCCGGTGTCGGCCACCACCACCTCGACCATCGCGCGGTCGCCGAGCGCGCGCGCCATGATGCGCACGCTGCCGCGCTCGACGTTGTACTTGACTGCGTTGGTCAGCAGGTTGGTCAGCACCTGGCGCACGCGGGTGGAGTCGCCGCGCACCCGCCGCGCGCCCGGCTCCAGGGTGTGGCTCAGGCTGAGTCCGCGCCGCTGCGCTTCCTGCGCGACCAGCGCGAGCGAGGCTTCGACCTGTTCGGCCAGGTCGATGTCCTGGGTCTGCAGCCTGAGCGTCCCTGACTCGATGCGCGAAAGGTCCAGCACGTCGTTGATCATTTCCAGCAGGTGCCACCCGGCCTGCTGGATCTGTCCCACCCAGGGCCGCTGGTTGGGCGTGAGCGGGCTGCGCGGGTCCATCTCCAGCAGCTGCGCGAAGCCGAGCATCGCGTTCAGCGGGGTGCGCAGTTCGTGGCTCATGCGGGAGAGGAAATCGCTCTTGGCGCGGTTGGCTGCCTCGGCGCTCTCGCGTGCCCGCTCGCTTTCGGCCAGCCGCAGCTGCTCGGTGATGTCCTCGGCCACGCCGACGATGCGACGCGACTCGCCGCTGTCGTCGCGCAGCGCACTGACCACCGACTGCACCCAGATGCGCTGGCCGTTGCGCGCCACGTAGCGCTTGCGCAGTCGATAGCCGGGCGTCTCGCCGCGGATCAGCTGGCCCAGCAGTTCGGCTTCCGCCCGCCAGTCCTGGGGTTCGGTGAAATCCTGCACCCGCAGTTCGGCCAGCTCGTCGGCGCTGAAGCCGAGCAGTTCGCAGAACTTGGGGTTGGCCTGCCGGACCTGACCGTTGAGGTCGGTGTAGAGGATGCCGATGGGCACGGTGTTCAGGATGTTGCGGAAGCGCTGCTCGCTGTCGCGCAGGGCCAGCTCGGTGCGGGCGCGCTCGCGGATCTGCGCCTCGAGCTGGGCCGTGCGGGACTTCACCGCCACCGCGATGCGCCGGCTGCGGCCCGTCACCGTGAGCATCAGCGCGCCGAACATGGCCGTGCCCACCAGCCCGATCATCGACAGCAGCCACACATTGGCCTCGCCGAACCCCACCGACGAGCCGCGCCGCGGGCGCCACTGGACCTGAAGCTCGAGGCCGGCGGCGGACAGGCGCTGGTGCACCGCGGGGCCGAAACCCTCGTCCGTTGCGTCCTGCCGGGCGCAGGAGGCGGGGCCGTAGACCGGGCCAGGGGAGGGCGGCGCGCCAGCTTCGGCAACCGGGGTCAGGCACAGCACCGTCCCGGCCGGCATGGCCTTGAGCACCGGGTCCACCAGCGTGTCCAGCCGCACGGTGCCCAGCAGCGCGCCGACCGCGCCAGCCGCACCCTCGGCGGCCCGGGCGGGCGAGGTGAACACAAGGCGACCCACCCACAGAGCGGAGGGCTGGGCCTGCCTGCCGGGCTGAACCGCCACAAAGGCGCCCGGGCGCGGACCGGACCCCGGACCCGAACCCGGACCCGGACCCGGACCCGGACCCGGACCCGGACCCACGGGCCAAGGGCCGCGACCCACATCGGCCGGCAGGCTCGGGGGCAGCGGACCTCCGCTCGCCGGGGCGCGGGTTCGCAGCAGCCACTGTTCGTCGCCGTTGCGCGGCTGGCGTTCATAGAAGCCGAGCGCGTCGATGGACGCGGGTTCACGCAGCCACTCGCTGGCCAGCAGGGCCAGGCTCTCGCGGGAGGCCGATGGCGCTGCGGCCTGCAGCGCGGCGGCAGCGTCCGCGGCCTGCACCGCATCGGCCACCCGCAGGCGCAGCGCGCTCAGCGCCGTCTGCGCCTGCTGCTCGAACACCGAGCGCTCGCGGTGCTGGTTCCAGCGCTCGGCCTGCACGATGGCCAGCGTCATCACCACGGTGGCCAGACCCATGGCCAGCCCCACCGTTCCCCGGCGCACCGCCCAGGCCCCGCGCGGGCGGCCGATGAGGGTCAGGGCAATGGGTGCGCCGATCATCACGCCGATGGCATCGCCCGACCACCAGGTGATGAAGGTCACCGGCGCGGCCACGGCCGATACCGCACCGGTGATCCACAGCACGCCGGTGGCAGCGGTGGCGCTGACCAGCGTGGACAGGGCGCCGACCATGAAGAAGCGCGCGATGTCCGCCGGTTCGGTGAGCGTGAGCGGCCGGCTGACGAAGCGCCGCACCGCACCGGCGCCGACGGCCGCCTGCAGCGCGGCACCGGCGGCGATGACCCCGGGCACCGCCCAGGCCGAGGCCGAATCCAGCCCGCGCAGCCCGCCGAGCGTCAGGTTCACCAGCAGCGCGCCGAAGAAGACGCCGGCGACGCCCGAGCGCCCGAACATCAGCGCGGCCGCCAGTCCGATGCCGGCGGAGGGGTACAGCGGCGATGCATAGCCGGGGGCGATGGCCACCAGCAGGGCGAGCAGGCCGATCAGCGCATAGGCGAGCGCGGTGATGGCGGCCACCATGGCTGGCGGCCGGCGCACCACGTCCTCGTCTTCAGGCGGGCGGGTGTCGCCCTCGGACCAGGCCGATGCCGAAGACGAAGTGGGCAAGGGGATGGAAAGGCCGGTCTCGCCGTTGTCGCCGAGCGAGGAGCGCAGGCCGGGCTCGGAACGTCCCGGCCGCGCGGGCTGGGACGATCGGGCGAAGGCACCCGAGGTCGAGTGCGGTTCGGCCGAGGCAGCGAAGCGCCTGCCGTCCGACGCAGGGCTTGCTGTGTCGGCAGGGGCAGGTCTGGGGACTGGGGCTGCGGGGCGGCGGTCCGGCATCGGGTTTCAGCACGTCCTGCGGCGCTGCAGGTCACGCGCCGGGACGGTCAGACGTTGAACAGGAAATTCAGCACATCGCCGTCCTTGACGACGTACTCCTTGCCCTCTGCGCGCATCTTGCCGGCCTCCTTCGCACCGTGTTCGCCCTTGCAGGCGATGTAGTCGTCGAAGGCGATCGTCTGGGCGCGGATGAAGCCGCGCTCGAAATCGGTGTGGATGACGCCGGCCGCCTGCGGCGCGGTGTCGCCGATGTGGATGGTCCACGCCCGGACCTCCTTCACGCCGGCGGTGAAGTAGGTCTGCAGGCCCAGCAGCGTGAAGGCTGCACGGATCAGGCGATTCAATCCCGGTTCGCTCTGGCCCATCTCGGCCAGGAAGAGCGCGCGGTCCTCGTCGGCCATGTCGGCCAGCTCGGCCTCGGTCTTCGCGCAGATCGCCACCACCGGCGCGTTCTGCGTGGCCGCATAGGCCCGCAGCCGCTCCAGGTGCGGGTTGCCTTCGAAGCCCGATTCGTCGACGTTGCCGACGAACATCGCCGGCTTGGCGGTGATCAGGCACAGCGGCTTCAACACCACCTGCTCCTCACGGCTGAACTCGAGGCTGCGCACCGGACGGGCCTCGTTCAGCGCAGCCTCGCAGCGCTTGAGCACGTCCACCAGGCGCTGGGCTTCCTTGTCGCCGCCCGACCGCGCGGTCTTCAGCGAGCGCTGCAGCGTCTTCTCCACCGTGGCCAGGTCGGCCAGGCACAGCTCGGTCTGGATGACCTCGATGTCGGCCACCGGGTCGACGCGGCCCGCCACGTGGATGACGTTCTCGTCGTCGAAGCAGCGCACGACGTTGACGATGGCGTCGGTCTCGCGGATGTGGGCCAGGAACTGGTTGCCCAGACCTTCGCCCTTGCTGGCGCCCGCGACGAGGCCGGCGATGTCCACGAACTCGACGATGGCCGGCACCACGCGCTCGGGCTTGACGATGGTGGCCAGCTGCTGCAGCCGCGGATCGGGCAGTTCGACCACGCCCACGTTGGGCTCGATCGTGCAGAAGGGATAGTTTTCGGCGGCGATGCCGGCGCGGGTGAGCGCGTTGAAGAGGGTGGACTTGCCGACGTTGGGCAGGCCCACGATGCCGCACTGCAGGCTCATGACGGGGACTTTCGGGGAGGCGGGAAGGGCTTGCGGGCCACCTTCGTGACAGCAGGCCGGATCGTCCGGCGTCGAGCCGGGGGAAAGCTCGGGATTCTAGGCGGGGGCACCCCCTAAACTCCGTCGATGCCTGTTCAACCCGTTGCGGCGTCCGCGCCCCCGAGCTCCGGCCATCGACGGGCCGCGTCCGTCCACGCCGATGTCTGCGTGCAGGGCAGCGGCGTGGTCGGCGCGTGCCTGGCGCTGTCGCTGGCGCGCCTGGGCCTGCAGGTGGACTGGGTCCGCCCGGGTTCGGGCGCTTCGCCCGCACCGTCCGATGTGCGGGCCTATGCGCTCAATGCCGCGTCGGTCGAGCTGCTGCGCACGATCAAGGTCTGGGATGCGCTGCCGGCGGACGCGCGCACGCCGGTGCTGGACATGCGCATCGAAGGCGACGCGTCCGGCAGCGCGCTCGAGTTCTCGGCCTGGGACCAGGGCGTCGCGGCGCTGGCCTGGATCGTCGATGCGGCGTTGCTCGAGCAGCGGCTGCGCGAGGCGGTGGGCTATGCGGCACATGTGCGCACCGTCGAGCGGGCCACTCCCGCAGCCTTGCAGGCCCACTGCGAGGGCAAGGCGGCCGATGCGGTGCGCGACGGCCTGGGCGTGCGCTGGAACCGCCACGCCTATGGCCACACCGCGCTGGCGGCCCGGCTGGTCGGCGACCGGCCGCACGAGGGCGTGGCCCGCCAGTGGTTCCGCTCCCCCGATGTGCTGGCGCTGCTGCCCTTCGACCGCCCGCGACCCGGGCACTCCTGGGCGCTGGTGTGGTCCGGCCCGGCGCCGGCGGCCCAGACCCTGAGCGAGGCGGGCGTCGCGGAGTTCGAGCAGCGGCTGGCCGAGGCCACAGGAACGGCCGTCGGCACGCTGCGCCTGGATGGCGAGCGGGTGCTGTGGCCCTTGATGCTCGCCCGTGCCGACCGATGGTGCGGCCCGGGCTGGGTGCTGCTGGGCGATGCGGCCCACGTGGTGCACCCGCTGGCCGGCCAGGGGCTCAACCTCGGCCTGGCCGACGTGGCCGAGCTCACCCGCACGCTGGCCGAGCGCGAGGCCTGGCGTTCGCCGGGCGACGCGCGTCTGCTGCGCCGCTACGAACGGGCCCGGGCCTTGCCGACGCTGGCCATGGGCCGCCTGACCGACGGGCTGCTGAATCTCTTCGCCGCACCTGCCCATCCCTTCGGGCCGATCCGCAACCGCGGACTCGACCTGATCAACCGCTCCGGGGCCGCCAAGCGGTGGCTCACCGCCCGTGCCCTGGACCGCTGAGGACGCCTCGATGACCGATCGCCGACACCACCCCGCCAGCGGCAAGCCGCTGCCCGCCCTGACCCCGCGCCGACGCACCCGAGCCATGCGCGGCTCGATCGGCGCCAGCGTGGCAATGCTGGTCGCCGGCCTGGCCGTGGGCGCTGCCGCCACGGCGCTGGTGCTCAAGCGCCCCGCGGCAGCGAAGGCCGATGCCGCCGCCAGCGCCTCGGGCGCGGCGCCCACGCTCGGAGCCTATCCGTCGGCGGCAGCGTCGGCACCGGTGTCCGCGGCAGCGCCGGGCGAGGCAGCCATCCGCGAGACCCTCGCGGCGCGGCTGCCGGAATTTCCCAAGATCGACCAGATCACGCCCACGCCGCTGGCCGGGCTGTACGAGGTGCGCATCGGCACCGAGCTGCTCTACGCCGACGAGCGCGGACGCTACCTGCTCGAAGGCAACCTGGTGGACACCGCTTCGCGCGAGAACCTGACGCAGTCGCGCATCGAGAAGCTCACCGCCATCGACTTCGCTGCGTTGCCGCTGAAGGACGCCATCGTCTGGAAGGTGGGCAACGGCAGCCGCAAGGTGGCCGTCTTCGCCGACCCGCACTGCGGCTACTGCAAGCGCTTCGAGGGCGAGCTCAGCAGCGCGCGCGATGTCACCGTCTACACCTTCCTGATGCCCATCCTGGGGCCCGATTCGGACGTCAAGTCGCGCAACATCTGGTGCGCCAAGGACCGCACCGCCACCTGGCGGGGCTGGATGGTGGAGGGCAAGACCCCTGCGGCGGCCAGTGCCTCGTGCGATACCGAAGCCATCCAGCGCAACCTGGCGCTGGGGCGCAAGCACAAGGTGAACGGCACGCCGGCCATCGTCTTCGAGGACGGCAAGCGGGTGCCCGGCGCGATGTCGCTGGACGCCTTCGAGCAGCAGCTCACCGCCAGCGCACGGGCGCGCAAGTCCTGAGGCTGCGGCGCGGCACCGAAGGTGCCGGCCGAGTCGTGAGGTGCACCACGCCGACCGGCTGGATGCGACGGCCGGAAGGCCTGCGGCCCACGCGCCGGCCGCCGCCCGCCCACAATCGGAAGGAGCATTCCTCGCCTTGACATCGAAACTCCCTTTCCCTTCCGGAGATCCGCGCCGTGACCCAGGCCACCCGCGATCCGCTGCCCTCAGCGGCCACGCCCCCCAGCCCCTCCCCGTCGCCGCGCCGCATGATGCGCGAGCCGAGCGTGCTCGCCCTGCGGCTGGGCTATGGCGGCCTGCTGCCCTTCGTGCTCGGCGCCGCGCTGATGTGGATCGTCCGTCCCGATGCCCATCCCTATGTCGCGCTGGCGCTGTCGGCCTACGCCGCGGTCATCGTCTCCTTTCTGGGGGGCATCCACTGGGGCTTCGCGTTCCGGCAGATGCAGCCCGATCCGGCGCTGCTGGTCTGGGGCGTCGTGCCCTCGCTCGTCGCCTGGGTGGCGGTGGTCATGCCGCCCTATTCGGGCCTGGTGCTGCACGGGGTGATGCTCATCGCCTGCTACCTGCGCGACCGCAGCGTCTACCCGGCCGAGGGCGCCGCCGGCTGGCTCACCCTGCGCTTCCGCCTGAGCGCGGTGGCCGCGCTGTGCTGCTTCGTCGGGGCGGCGGGCAGCTGAAGGGGTGGCCCGGCAGCGGGGGTGCGCGGTGATCGAGCACCGCATCGACCTGGCCGACGCGGCCGCACACCGCTTCGCCGTCACGCTGACCCTGCCCGACCCCGCCGCCGCGCAGCGTCTGGAGCTGCCGGTCTGGATTCCCGGCAGCTACCTGGTGCGCGAGTTCGCTCGGCATGTGCTGCGCATCGAGGCCCGGCAGGGACGGCAGGCACGGCCGGTGGTGGCGCTGGACAAGTCAAGCTGGCAGGTCGACTGCCACGGCGGCGCACCGCTGGTGGTCCGCCTGGAGGTCCATGCGCGCGACCCTTCGGTGCGAGCCGCTTTCCTCGACGCCGAGCGTGGCTTCTTCAACGGCACCAGCCTGTGCCTGCTGGCGCCGCAGCGTCGCGATGAGCCCCAGCAGATGGTCATCGGCCGCCTGCCGCCCGGCTGGCAGGTGGCCACGGCAATGCGCCCGGTGAGCGTGGACGCCGACGGCGTGGGCCGCTACGAGGCCGCCGACTACGACGAACTCGTCGATCACCCCTTCGAGCTCGGCCGCTTCTGGTCGGCGGGCTTTCGGGCCGGGGGCGTCGACCACCGGCTGGTGGTCAGCGGCGCCTGGCCCGATTTCGACGGGCAGCAGTTGCTCGAGGACACCCGGCGCATCTGCGAGACCGCCATTGCCTTCTGGCACCGCCCGCCGGATGCCCCGGGCCGACCCGCCAGGCGCGGTGGCCGCTCCCGGCCCGACCAGCGCCCGCCCTTCGACCGCTACCTCTTCCTGCTGCATGTGGTGGACGACGGCTACGGCGGGCTGGAGCACCGTGCGAGCACCGCACTGATTGCGTCGCGCCGCGACCTGCCCCGCCTGGGCGACGAGACGGCCGAGCGCAGCGACGGCACGACGACGCTGCTCGGCCTCATCTCGCACGAGTATTTCCACAGCTGGAACGTCAAGCGGCTCAAGCCGCGCGAGCACGAGCGCCTGGACTACAGCCGTGAGAACCCGACCCGCCTGCTCTGGTTCTTCGAAGGCTTCACCTCCTACTACGACGACCTGCTGCTGCTGCGCGCCGGCCTGCTGGACGCGTCACGCTATCTGAAGCTGCTGGGCAAGACCGTCACCGGCGTGCTGGGCACGCCGGGGCGCCAGCTGCAGTCGGTCGCGCAGGCGAGCTTCGACGCCTGGATCAAGTACTACCGGCCGGACGAGAACTCGCCGAACGCGACGGTGAGCTACTACACCCTGGGCTCGCTGGTGGCGCTGTTGATGGACCTGTCGCTTCGCGAGCACGGCGCGAGCCTGGACGGCGCGATGCGGCGCTTGTGGGCGGCCACCGATGGCGGCGCGGTGGACGAGGCGGACATCCGCCGCGCGCTGGCCGACGAGTGGCAGGCCTTCGATGCGCAGGCGGCCCGCCCGGACATCGAAGCCGAGGTCGACGGCTGGTTCGCGCAGTGGGTGCACGGCACCGGGCCGCTGCCCTTGCGCCAGCGGCTGCAGGACTTCGGCGTGCAGTGGGTCGATGGGCGGGCGACCGTGGCACAGCGGCTGGGCGTGCGCGCCACCGACTCGCCCTCGGGCGTTCGCATCACCCACGTTCTGGCGGGTGGCGCGGCGCAGGCCGCTGGCCTGGCGGCGGGCGATGAGATCCTGGCGGTGCAGGGCTGGCGCCTGTCCCGGCTGGAAGACCTGCCACGCCTGCTCCCACGGCAGGGTGCGGCCCGGCTGGTGGTGGGCCGTGACCAACGCCTGGTCGACTGCCGGCTGAAGGGGCTGCCGCCGGCTCATGCCGCAGCTCCAGCCCCAGCCGCAGCCGAAGCCGCAGCCGAAGGACCGGGTCCGCGTCCCGTCGGCGCGCCGGTGTCCCTGGTGCTGGCCAGCACGCAAGGTTCGCTCGCCGTGTCGGCGGACATCGCGGCTCGACGCCGCCGCTGGCTGGGCGCGTGATGTCGCGCCGGGGCGGCGGCCTGCCGTCGTCTGCCGGGCCCTTGATCGGATGGGCGGTGCTGGCACTGGCGCTGCATGCGCTGCTGGGGTGGTGGATCGCGCCTTCGTTCCAGTCCCCGATGGCCGAGCCTGAACGGCGTGGACCCGAACAGACCGTCATCGGGCAGCTCGATCTCGCCGATCCGGTGCCCGCGGGCCCGGCGGCTGCGCTGATGCAGCCGGCCGCGCGCGGCGGTGACGCTCGCACGCTGACCTGGGTGCCGGTGCCCGATCGACCGCGCCAGG
>JAIYCR010000097.1 GCA_027487905.1 Rubrivivax sp.
AGCAGCTTGTCGGCGAAGACCACCGTGTCCTTCAGTCCGCACTTGCGGAAGGACACGTTGATGAGGCGCGAGATCTCCTTCTTCTTCAACGCCTTGTTGATGTTGGAGAAGGGCAGGCCGCGGGGCAGGATCTCCGACAGCAGCGCACGGCCGACGGTGGTGTCCACCAGGCTGGTGTGGGCGGTGAAGTTGCCGGTGGCCTTGTCCTTGAGCCACTCGGTCAGGCGCACGCTCACCTTGCTGGTGATCTCGACCTCGCCGTTGTCCAGTGCGCGCTGCACCTCGGTGACGTCACGGAAGATGATGCCTTCGCCCTTGCCGTTGGTGCGCTCGCGGGTGGCGTAGTAGAGGCCGAGCACCACGTCCTGCGACGGCACGATGGACGGCTCGCCGTTGGCCGGGAAGAGCACGTTGTTGGAGGCCAGCATCAGCGTGCGGGCTTCCATCTGCGCCTCGATGGACAGCGGCACGTGCACGGCCATCTGGTCGCCGTCGAAGTCGGCGTTGAAGGCGGCGCACACCAGCGGGTGCAGCTGGATGGCCTTGCCCTCGATCAGCACGGGCTCGAAGGCCTGGATGCCCAGGCGGTGCAGCGTGGGCGCCCGGTTCAGCATCACCGGGTGCTCCTTGATGACCTCCTCGAGGATGTCCCAGACCACCGGCGTGCCGCTCTCGACTTCCTTCTTGGCCGCCTTGATGGTGGTGGCGATGCCCATCGCCTCCAGCCGGCTGAAGATGAAGGGCTTGAAGAGTTCCAGCGCCATCAGCTTGGGCAGGCCGCACTGGTGCAGCTTGAGCGTGGGGCCCACCACGATGACCGAACGGCCCGAGTAGTCGACGCGCTTGCCCAAGAGGTTCTGGCGGAAGCGGCCGCTCTTGCCCTTGATCATGTCGGCCAGCGACTTCAGCGCGCGCTTGTTCGCGCCGGTCATCGCCTTGCCGCGGCGGCCGTTGTCCAGCAGCGAGTCCACCGCCTCCTGCAGCATGCGCTTCTCGTTGCGCACGATGATCTCCGGCGCCTTCAGCTCCAGCAGCCGCGCCAGGCGGTTGTTGCGGTTGATGACGCGGCGGTAGAGGTCGTTCAGGTCGGAGGTGGCGAAGCGGCCGCCGTCCAGCGGCACGAGCGGGCGCAGGTCGGGCGGCAGCACAGGCAGCACGTCCATCACCATCCACTGCGGCTTGATGCCCGACTTCTTGAAGGCCTCCATGACCTTCAGTCGCTTGGAGTTCTTCTTGACCTTGAGCTCCGAGCCGGTCATGTCGCCGCGCAGGCGCTCGATCTCCACGTCGAGGTCGATCTCCTCGAGCAGCTTCTTGATGCCCTCGGCGCCCATCAGCGCGACGAACTCGTCACCGAACTCGGTGCGCTTCGCGTCGAAATCGTCCTCGGTCATGATGCTGAACTTCTTCAGCGGGGTCATGCCCGGGTCGACCACCACATAGGCCTCGAAATACAGCACGCGCTCGATGTCGCGCAGCGTCATGTCCAGCACCAGGCCCAGACGCGACGGCAGGCTCTTGAGGAACCAGATGTGCGCGCAGGGGGCGGCCAGGTCGATGTGGCCCATGCGGTCGCGGCGCACCTTGGTCTGGGTGACCTCCACGCCGCACTTCTCGCAGATGACGCCGCGGTGCTTCAGGCGCTTGTACTTGCCGCACAGGCACTCGTAGTCCTTGATCGGACCGAAGATCTTGGCGCAGAAGAGACCGTCGCGTTCCGGCTTGAAGGTCCGGTAGTTGATGGTCTCGGGCTTCTTCACCTCGCCGAAGGACCAGCTGCGGATCTTCTCCGGCGAGGCCAGGCCGATCTTGATGGCATCGAAATGCTCATCGGGGGTGAATTGCTTGAAAAGGTCCAACAAGCCTTTCATGGCTTTCTCCTATTCAGAACCTGTGACTGGGAAGGAAATGACGCCGGCAGCGGCCCGCGAGGCCAGGCGCGAGGGAGGGCCGCGTAGCAGCGCTACGCAACCGACCGAGCAACGCCGCATCGCGGGTCGATGACAAGTCAGTTCCTTTCCAGTTCGATGTCGATGCCCAGCGAACGGATTTCCTTGACCAGCACGTTGAACGACTCCGGCATGCCGGCCTCGATCGCGTGCTCACCCTTGACGATGTTCTCGTACACCTTGGTGCGGCCGTTCACGTCGTCGGACTTGACGGTCAGCATCTCCTGCAGGACGTAGCTGGCGCCATAGGCTTCCAGCGCCCAGACCTCCATCTCGCCGAAGCGCTGGCCACCGAACTGGGCCTTGCCGCCCAGCGGCTGCTGGGTGACCAGGCTGTACGGGCCGGTCGAGCGGGCGTGCATCTTGTCGTCCACCAGGTGGTGCAGCTTGAGCACGTGCATGTAGCCCACGGTCACCGGGCGCTCGAAGGCGTCGCCGGTGCGGCCGTCGTGCAGGATGGCCTGGGTGCGGGTGTCGGTCAGGCCCTTGGCCCGTGCGATGTCCTCCGGGTAGGCCAGCCGCAGCATGCCGCGGATCTCCTCCTCGGTGGCACCGTCGAAGACCGGCGTCGCGAACGGCACGCCCTTGGCGAGCTGCCCGGCCATCTCGACCACCTCGCCATCGGACAGCTCCTGCAGCGGCTCGGACTGGCCGCCCGACTGGTTGTAGAGCTGGTCGAGGAAGCCGCGGATCTCCGCCGCCCGGGCCTGCTTCTGCAGCAGGTCGCCCAGGCGCTGGCCGATGCCCTTGGCTGCCCAGCCCAGGTGCACTTCCAGCACCTGGCCGACGTTCATCCGCGAGGGCACGCCCAGCGGGTTGAGCACGATGTCGCAGGGCGTGCCGTCGGCCATGTAGGGCATGTCCTCGACCGGAACGATCTTGGACACCACGCCCTTGTTGCCGTGGCGGCCGGCCATCTTGTCGCCCGGCTGCAGGCGGCGCTTGACGGCCAGGTAGACCTTGACCATCTTGAGCACGCCCGCGGGCAGCTCATCGCCCTGGGTGAGCTTCTTGCGCTTTTCCTCGAAGGCCAGGTCGAAGCTGTGGCGGGTCTGGTCGAGCGAGTTCTTGATGCTCTCCAGCTGGTTGGCCACCTCGTCCTCGGCCGGACGGATGTCGAACCAGTGGTACTTCTCGACGCTTTGCAGGTAGGCCTTGTCGATGACCGTGCCCTTGGAGATCTTCTGCGGGCCGCCGTTGGCCGCGCGGCCGGTCAGCAGCTTCTCGATGCGGTCGAAGGCGTCGGCCTCGACGATGCGCAGCTGGTCGTTGAGGTCCAGGCGGTAGCGCTTGAGCTCGTCGTCGATGATCTGCTGGGCGCGCTTGTCGCGCGGGATGCCCTCGCGGGTGAAGACCTGCACGTCGATGACGGTGCCGCTCGTGCCCTGGTCCACCCGCAGCGAGGTGTCCTTCACGTCGGACGCCTTCTCGCCGAAGATGGCGCGCAGCAGCTTTTCCTCCGGTGTCAGCGTGGTCTCGCCCTTGGGCGTGACCTTGCCCACCAGCGTATCGCCGGGGTTGACCTCCGCGCCCACGTAGACGATGCCCGACTCGTCCAGGCGGGCCAGCTGCTGCTCGGACAGGTTGGGAATGTCGCGGGTGATTTCCTCTGAACCGAGCTTGGTGTCGCGGTCCATCACGACCAGCTCCTCGATGTGGATCGAGGTGTAGCGGTCGTCGCCGACGACGCGCTCGCTGATGAGGATGGAGTCCTCGAAGTTGTAGCCGTTCCAGGGCATGAAGGCCACCAGCATGTTCTGGCCGAG
>JAIYCR010000090.1 GCA_027487905.1 Rubrivivax sp.
CTGCGTGCGCAGGTCCTGCAGGGTGCGATCACCCTCGGCACGGGCGCCCGCCAGTTCCTCCACCAACTGCGCTCGCCGGCTCTCGACAGCCTTCGCCTGCTCCTGCAGGGCCATCAACGTCGCCTCGTGCGTTCGCGCAGCCTCCCGTTGTTCATGGGCCGCCTGCCGGCTGGCTTGCGCCGCCTTGACCCTCTCGTCCGCGCCCTGCCATCGACGGGCGTCATCCTCCAACCGCCGGCGCTCGGCATCGAGCGCGGTCGCTTCAGCGCGCAACGCCGCCAGCGCCGCCTTCAACTGCCGCGCCGTCTCGCCCGCCTTCTGACCGAGCGCGCGGATGTCCTCCTGCCCCAGCAGGTCGGCCAGCAGGGCCTTGATCTCGCCGTTGCGGTAGGTGCTGAGCTGCCGCTTGCCCTGGGCCGAGAAGACCGAGGTGAAGAAGGTGTCCGCCGGCCCGCAGATGGCCTCGACGCATCGCGCATAGGTCTCGACCTTGCCATCGGAGACGGTGCCATCGGGCAGCGCGGCAGGAGACCACGTGCCGGCGTCATCCAGCATCAGCAGATAGGCCTCGGTCCTGCGGCGGCTCCCGTTGCGGCCGTTCATGCGGATGACCACCTGCGAGCGGTAGCAGCGCCCGGCGTGCGCCCACTGCAGGTCCTTCTCGTTCTCGGGCAGACAGACCTGGTCGTAGTACGAGAAACCGCCCGGCCCGGCCTGCGCCGCCCGCGAGGGCATGGTCAGGAAGGGATGCAGGTTGTCCATCACCGTGGACTTGCCGCGGCCGTTGGCGCCTGCGATGGCGACCAGCGCGGCGCCATCGGCCAGCCGCTCCAGATCGAGGGTCAGCTCGTCCAGCCCGAGGCCGTCGCGGATACCCCTGAAGCCCCGGAGCCTGAGTGAAAGAGGCTGCATGATGCGTCCTGTTCTGGAGTGGGAGTCAGAACAGATTGCCCCTCAGATTCCCGGCATCAAGATCTATGCGCCGAATGACCGCTGACGATCCGGGCCCGCGCATTCGACTCGGGCGAACCGACTCACACAGACGGCCAGTTGCTGTCTTGTGCGGTCGGCAGCTTCCGAGGGACTTGAGAGAGTCGCTGCTGGCCACGTGAAGCAGTACATCGGTCGCCGCTCGTGCCCCAGCCACTGCGCAGAACTGGAGGCGTTCGCTCAGGCGAAGTGCGGGTACGGCGCCTGCCGCCTATGCGACTTGCCACAAGCCAAGGGTTACCGCCATGCCGAGCAGAGCAAGGCCGCTGAACAGGTCGAGCCGCTGAGTGAAGCCCGGGCGATGCCCGAAGCGAGCGGAGCCCAGCGCGCCCGCCGTGGCGTAGCCCAGCAGCACCGTGGCGTCGATGGCGGCAAAGGTCAGCGCAAGGTTGACGTACTGACCTATCGCCGGCCGCTGGGGTTGAATGAAGGCAGGCAAGAGCGCGAGGAAGAAGAGGTAGCCCTTCGGGTTGCTGACGGCCACGCTGAAGCTGCGCAATAGGACACGCGACGCCAGTGCGTTTGGCGAGGGTCCCGCGTCGGCAGCGACGGGCAGTTGCCGGGCCGCGCTGCGCATCATCTGCAAGCCCAGCCAGCCAAGAAAGCCGGCGCCTGCCCAGCGCAGCGCCTCCAGCGCCCACGGCGTGGCCGCAAGCAAGGCCCCTAAGCCCAGCGCTACCGCTGCGATCAGCACCAGGTCCGACAACGCAGCGCCAGCAATGCCCGGGAGTGCCGCCCTGACGCCCCAGCGCGCGCCGTTGTTCAGGGCCAGCAGACTGGTCGGGCCAGGGCTTGCCACGGTGGCCAACGCGGCGGCGGCGAACAATGCAAGAGAGTGGTCCATGGGGGTTGCCTCCTCGTGGGCCCTAGTCGAACCGAATCTGGCCGACCCGACCGCGCCAGAACGGGTGCAGTTGCCCGGCGGCCATGCGGGAGATGGTGAACTCCATCGGAATCATCTGTCCGTCAACTTTCTCGTAGCCCGATCGGGCCACGTGTTCGCCGGAGCCGTGGTACGGAGTACTCAGATCGCCGTCGACTTCGGTTTGCATGTGGGTCATGCGGCCGTCGGGCGCGAAGTGCGCCACCATGCTGGAGCGCATCCCGCCCCAGCTGACGACGGCCCGGGCGCTGTGGTCGTCGAGGGCTTCCCAACGCACGGGCCCGCCGGGCAGAAGCGCGGCCGGATACAGAGCGCTTTCGAGCAACCATCGCCGCAGGGAGATCTCATTGAGTTCGGGAGTCTCGCGCTCGTCGACCACGGTCAGGGTGGAAAGGATCTTCGCTTTCATCTCCATTTCGCCGTTGGCGAAGAAGTCATAGGCCCGTGCCCAGACGCCGGGGAACACCGGCGTGGTGGCTGAGAA
This sequence comes from Rubrivivax sp., assembly GCA_027487905.1. GTDB lineage: Bacteria > Pseudomonadota > Gammaproteobacteria > Burkholderiales > Burkholderiaceae_C > JAIYCR01. Next base: position 2,358 of record JAIYCR010000090.1, read on the forward strand.
CATGAGCGCGGGCAGGCCGACAGCGATCACCTGCCGTGCTGTCGTCGGGTTGAAGTCATCCGTCAACGGCCGCCTGAACTGACCCGAGGCATCGAGGGAGACCGAGCGATAGCGGGGCGGCTCGCCGGGAAACGTGAACCGGAAGTAGCGCTGAACCGGTTCAGGAAGATCGGCCTTGGACGTGGGGTCCCAGACCGGCGCCGGACGCGACTGGGCCAACGCTGCGACGCGGGTCTCGAAGTCGGCAATGTCCCGCTCGGTAAGGTGTACGTTGAAGGCGATCACGGCAGCAAGCGCTGCGATGCCTGTCGCCAGCGCAAGGCCGGCGGTCTGAAGGCGAGTAGCCAAGGGATCCTCTCTTTCGATGCCACCTGTCGGGGGCTTGCGCGTGTACATCGGTGTACGGTTCCGGAGTTGGAGTGTATAGACGTGTACACTTCGAACGCAAGAGGTTTGATGGACGCATCACGGTCATGAAAAGCCAAGAGCGGGACGAGCGACATGCCCAGATCCAGGAGGCCGCCTTCTCGCTGCTGAAGGAACTGGGCTACCGAAGGACCAGCATGCTGCTGATCGCCAAGAGAGCCCAGGCTTCGAACCAGACGCTGTATGCGTGGTATCGCAACAAGCCGGAGTTGTTTCGCGGGATCATCGAGCGCTTCGGCAGCGGCGTTCGAGCCCAGTTGCAGGCCGCACTTCAGGATTCCCAGGATCCTTTGCCCGCGCTGGAGGCACTTGGCCCGGCACTCCTGAGGTTCACCACCGACGAGCACGCCATCATCATGAACCGGGCAGCGGTGATCGATGCCGCCGAAACGGGCGTGCTGGCGCGCGCCATCGACGAGGTGGCGCGCGACGCGATCTTTCCGCTGATCGTCGACCTGATGCAGCGGCTCGTGGACAGCGGCGCGTTTGCTGAGGATGTTCTCGCTGCGGACGCCGCACAGAGCTACGTGTCGCTGCTGTTCGGAGAGGTACAGCTGCGTCAGGCCCTAGGCAACCTGCCCCCATTCGACGACGACGAGATCGCCCGACAATCCGCTCGCGCGTTCATGCTGATCTGTCGCCTCTATGGAGGCCCCTCCTCAAAAGCAGTAGGCCGGGGTCGCTCAAGGAGGGCGGCACCAAGCTCTTCCCGACGCGCCAGGCGATCTTGACGCGGTCGTCACCCCGAGCCGACGGCGCAAACGCCCCTCAGCTTGGCTCGATCGGCAATCGAAGAAGTCTTCTCGAATGCCGGAGCAGAGCCGCCTACATCAGCTGGCTTGACAGGGCGCGTGCTCTTGGACGTTGTTCAGCGGAACCCACCCTGAAGCTGCGTCGCGCACTCGGACGCACCAGACCCAGCCGTTGAGCGTTCGCGTGGATTCGAGCACATCACCAACGTCAACGTCGAGTTCACGGGCGGTGTAGCTCTCCCGAGCAACTGCGGTCTTCTCATCGATGAACTCCAGCACCTGTAGCGGCACCCAGCCATCCTCCTCGCCTAGTGTGCTGCACAAGAACCAGTCCACCCAGCCTTGACTGCCCTCGAAGCGCTCGCCCACGGTCAGGCGTGTACCAGCTTGGAAGGTGATGGGCTTCGGATACTCGCTGCGATGGGGCGCGGTGACGAGGAATCTGGGCATGGCGCGACAAAGCAGATGCTTGACGGGCTTATTGACCCGGCATTGAACTATTGAACTCAAGCCGCATATCGCACCGGCTCATGCTGGAAGTAGCTTTTGATCCGCTCTGGTTGTCTTTGCACGCTGCTGAGGTGCCGCGCGGCAGC
>JAIYCR010000109.1 GCA_027487905.1 Rubrivivax sp.
GGCGAGATGACCTGCAGCGGCCTGCAGCTCGTGCGCTACACCACCGAGGCGCGGCTGAACGAGATCATGCAGATCCACCGCGACCACGGCGTGTACATCGCCAACCCGCACGTGTGGCGGGTGGAGGACGGCAAGCAGGGCCAGGTCAACCCGGACGTGGTGGCCACCAAGATGCGCTTCGACCCGGCCGGCCTGCTCAACCCCGGCAAGCTGCGGGGCTGGGACGAGCGGGAAGCCGTGATGGCCGACGTGGCTGCCGGGCGGGTGCGGCTGGGGACGCTGCCGAGCTTCTGAGGGGGCGCGGTGGCCGGGGCGTGGGCTGCCTGGCCGGTCGGCAGCCACAATGAGGCCATGCGCATCCTCCTGGCCGAAGACGAGCACGCCCTGGGCGAGTGGCTCGCCAAGGCCTTGGAGCAGTCGGGCTTCAGCGTCGACTGGCGCGACGACGGCCGGCTGGCAGAGCAGGCGCTTGACGAGGGCGACTACGACGCCGTGGTGCTGGACATCGGCCTGCCTGGTCGCGATGGCCGCGAGGTGCTGCGCCGGGTGCGATCCCGCGGGCATCCGGTGCCCGTGCTGATGCTCACTGCGCGCGACAGCCTGGCCGAACGGGTCTCCGCGCTGCACGACGGCGCCGACGACTTCCTGCACAAGCCTTTCGCGCTGGCCGAGCTCGAGGCCCGGCTCACCGCGCTGATCCGGCGATCACGGGGCAGCGACCGCCCGCGCCTGTCCTGCGGCCCGCTGCACTTCGATGGCGCCCAACGCCAGTTCCTGCTCGGCGATGAAGTGCTGGCCGTGTCGCCGCGCGAGCACCGGCTGCTGCGTGCGCTGATCGCCCGCAGCGGAGAGCCGCTGTCGCGCCAGCAGCTGCTGGACCGCGTGTTCAGCGACGACGACCCGGTGCTTCCCGCCGCCATCGACGTCCTCATGCACCGGCTGCGCCGGCGCCTGGACGGTCGCGGCGTGCGGGTGCACAACTACCGCGGCCTCGGCTATGCGCTGGAACCGGATCACCCGAGCGACGCTTAGGGCCCGCCTGCTCGGCGTGCTGGTGCCGGGCATGGTGGTCCTGCTGGCATTCAGCCTGTGGGCGACCTACGGGCATGCGGTGCGCTCGGCGAATGCCGCCTTCGACCGATCGCTGCTCGGGGCGCTGCGCGGTCTGGATCTCAACGTGTCGACCGAGTCGGGCGGGCTTTCGGTGGAGCAGCCTTTCCGGCTCTTCGAGTTCTTTGAGCTCACTGCCGCTGGCGCGGTGCATTACCGTGTGGCCACCGACGACGGGCTGGTGGAGATCGGCTCGCCCGACCTGCCGCTGCCCGAACGGGCGTTGGCGGATGGCCAGCCGCAGTTCTACGACGCAACCTACCTCGACGAGCCGGTGCGCATCGGCGCGCTGGCCCGGCCGCTGCTGCCACCCTTGGCCGGCGCGAGCCGCGTGGTCATCCAGGTGGCCGAACCCGTCCAGGTGCGGTCGCGCTTCGTGGCGGCCTTCATTCAACAGACCATCACCCGCGACCTCGGCGTGCTGCTCGCGCTGACGCTGGGCGTGGCGGCGGTGTCGGCCTGGGCGCTGCGCCCGGTGCGCGAACTCGCCCGCTCCACGCAGCAACGCGACCCGCAGGACCTCGGGCAGCTGCCGACCCACGACCTGCCGCAGGACCTGGTGCCCTTGGTGGCGGCCATCAACTCGCAGGTGGCGCGCAATGCGACGCTTCTCGAGCATCGCCGCCGCTTCCTGGACGACGCTTCCCGCCAGCTGCGCACGCCGCTGACGACCCTTCGGGCCCAGCTTGACTACCTGCTGCGCGAAACCGACGCCGATCGCGCGCGCGCAGCACTGGGCGCACTTTCCGCCGAGCTGGACCATGCGACGCGGGCGACCCACCAGCTGCTGCTGCTGGCCCGGGCAGACGAGGCCCCGCTGCACAGCGAACCCTTCGACCTGCACGAGCTCGCGCGCGAAGTCGCGCTGGAGCTGCTGCCCCTGGCACGGGCCGCGCGGCTGGACTTCGGGGTCGAGGTCGGCGATCAACCCCTGACCGCCACTGGCGACCGGGGGCAGCTGCGCGAGGCCCTGGCCAACCTGGCCCACAACGCGCTGGTGCACGGCGCCGGCCCCGTGACCATCCAGGCCGGCGGCGACGCCCAGGGCGGCTGGTGGCTCGGGGTGGAGGACGCCGGGCCGGGGCTCGCGCCGGAGGTCGCACCACAGGCCGGCGAACGCTTCGTCAAGGGCCGGCGCAGCCGCGGCTCGGGCCTCGGCCTGGCCCTGGCGCGGGCGGTGGCCGAACGGCATGGCGGAGCCCTGCAGCTGCAGCCGGGCGCGGCCGGCCGGGGCCTGCGGGCCGTGCTCACCTGGTGGCTGCGATGAATCGACGCCAGGCCCTGAACCTCACCCTCAGCCTCGCGGCGCCGCTGCTGGCGACGCAGGGCGCGCTCGCTCAGACCGCCCCCCTGCACTGCGTCGTGCCGGCCAAGGCGGGCGGCGGCTTCGACGTCACCTGCCAGCTGGTGCGCGACATGCTGGCCACGCCCCATGATTCGCCGCAGATCGTCTACCACCCGGGCGGCATCGGCGCCCTGGCGTACAGCGAGGTCGTCCGCGGGCTGCGCGCGAATCCGCGCGAACTCCTCGCCTTCTCGAGCGGCACGCTGCTCAACCTCGCCCAGGGCCGCTTCGGCGCCTGGCGTCCCGAGCGCATCCGCTGGGTTGCAGCCGTCGGCCTGGACCATGGTGTGGTGGCGGTGCACCCCGACTCGCCCTGGCGCACGCTCGGGCAGCTGCTCGATGCGCTGCGCGCACGGACGTCCTCGGTGGCCTTCGCGGCGGGTGGCACGATCGGCAGCCAGGACTGGATGAAGGCCGCGTTGCTCGCCCGCGCAGCGGGCGTGAGCCACAAGGCGCTGCGGGTGGTGGCCTTCGAGGGCGGTGGCGACGCCCTGCGGGCGCTTCAGGGCCGGCATGTGCAGGTGCTCTGCGGCGACGCGGCGGAGCTCGCGGCCACGCAGCAGGCACCCGCCGCCGCCGTGCGACTGCTCGCCACGCTCGCGCCTCAGCGCCTGGTCGGTACCCTGGCCGGCGTGCCCACCGCCGTGGAACAGGGCATCGATGTGATCTGGCCCATCCTGCGCGGCGTCTACGCGTCGGCCGACTTCCCGGCGGCCGAGCTGTCCGCGGTGGTCGACCGGATCGGCCGGGCCTTGCGCTCCGCGGATTACGAAGCCCGGGTACGGGCTCGAGGTTTGCAGCCGCTTTCGCTCGCGGGGCCGGCGCTCGAGCAGGAGGTGCAGGCCCAGCTCGCCCGATTCACCGAGCTGGCTGCGCAGTTCGGGGTGCAGGTGCGGCGCTAGCGGCCAGCGCCAGGGTGCGACGGAGGCGGCGGGGCGAGCCGCGGCGTGGATGGCCGGCCACCGATCTCAGGGTTCGCCCTGTCGATCTGAAAGGTCCTTGAGAGATGCCGCCGCCTAAGGTGCGCGCCAGCGTTGCCCGCAACGGCGGTGCCCCGACCGCGGGCGGCGCCGACCTTCCCTCTGCAGCCCGGACCCGCCATGACCACTCGCACTCCCCAATCCGCGCCGTCCCTCGAGCGTCGGCAAGCCCTGCGCCTCGTCGCCTCGCTCGTCGCAGCCGGCGTCCTGCCCGCCCAGGCCCTGGCGGCCGAGGCGATCGACCGGGTCAGCCTGCTGGTCGGCTTTGGCGTGGGCGGCGGCTTCGACCAGACCGCCCGCGGCCTGCAGGAGGCGCTGCAGAAGAGCAGCCTGGTTCGCGACGTGTCGGTGGAGAACCGCACGGGCGGCGGGGGTTCGGTGGCCATCGCCCACCTGATGGAAACCGCATCGCGCCAGCAGAACACGCTGATGGTCAACGGCACGTCGATCGTCGTGCGTTCGCTCAACCGCGAATTCGCTCAGACCTACCGCGACGTGACATTGGTCGGCACGCTCACCGCCGAGATCTTCGGGCTGCTGGTGAACAACCAGTCGCCGCACGCCGACGCGCGCGCGCTGATCGCGGCGCTGAAGAACGACCCGCGTGCCGTGCGCTTCGGCGGCGGCTCGCCGCGCGGCGGCATCGACCACCTCGCGGCGGCCAAGGTGCTCAAGCAGGCCGGCGTCGACCCCAAGGGCATGCAGTACATCGCCTACGACGGCGGCGGCAAGGCGATGGCCGGCCTGCTGGGCAACGAAGTGCAGTGCCTGGTCATGCCCTACACCGAGGCCCTGACCCAGATCCGCGGCAACCAGGTCAAGCTGATGGCGCTGATGCACGACAAGCGCGCGCCGGACGTCCCGGCGGTGCCCACGCTCGCCGAGGCCGGCGTGCCCAACGCCACGCTGGCCAACGTGCGCGCCCTTTTCATGGCGCCGGGCATCGCGCCGGCGCGGGTCACCGCCTTCGCCGACCTCCTCGAGCGCGTCATCGCCACGCCCGCCTGGGAGGAGGTGCGGGCGCGATCCGCCTGGAACATGTTCTTCACCCGTGGCCAGGCGGCACAGGACTTCTTCGCCCAGCACGAGCGCGACCTGCGAGCGCTGCTGGCGGAGACCGGCATGCTCAAGACCTGACCGAGCGCGCCCGTGACGCTTCCTGATCGTGTCCAGGCCGAACGCGCGGTGGCGCTGGCGCTGATGCTGCTTTGCCTGGCCTACCTGGCGCTGGGCTTTCGCATCGTGGTGCCGGAGTCCTCCGACGACAGCCCGTTTTCCGCCCGCAGCTTTCCGCTGGCCCTGGGCGTGCTGGGTGCGCTGCTGTCGGCGGCGATCGTCGCGCGGCCCGGAACGGGTTCGCCCGTCGGCGTGGCGGGCTTCGCCTGGCAGCGCACCGGCGGCTTGCTGCTGCTGATGGCGGGCTTCGCGCTGGCCATCTCGCACCTGGGCTTCGTCGTGACTTCCACGCTCTTCCTGGCCGGCGGCTTCCGCCTGCTGGGTGAACGCCGGCCCCGGGTGCTGCTGCCCGTGTCGATCGGCGTTTCGCTGGGTTTCTGGGCGCTGTTCCGCGCCTTGGATGTGACGCTAGACTGGGGTTTCTTCGAGCGGCTGCTCGGCTGAACCGGACCGCTCCGCTTTTCCGCATCTCGGCGGCGGCAAGGCCGCGCCACTCAAGGAAGACCCATGATCGAAGGACTGCTGCTCGGCCTGCAGGGCATTGCCACGCCGGCCAACATCGCGTTGCTGATGATGGGGTGCATGCTGGGCACCTTCATAGGCATGATGCCGGGCCTCGGCCCGGTCACGGCCGTGTCGCTGCTGATCCCGGTGGTGCTGACGATGCCGCCCGCATCGGGCATGGTGCTGCTGGCAGCCATTTACTACGGGGCGATGTTCGGCGGCTCCACCGCGTCGGTGCTGATCAACGCGCCGGGCGAATCTTCTTCGGTGCCCACGACCTTCGACGGCTACCCGATGGCACGCAAGGGCGAGGCCGGCCGGGCGCTCGCCCTGTGCGCCTGGGGGTCCTTCGTCGGCGGAACGGTGGCCACGGTGATGCTGATGGTGGCCGCGCCGGTGCTGGCCAACTGGGCACTCGGCTTCCAGGCCCCGGAGTACTTCGCGCTGATGGTGCTGGGCCTGACCGCCGTGGCTGCCTTCACCGACGGCGGGGGTGCGATCAAGGCCATCCTGATGACGGTGATCGGCCTGATGCTGGGCACCATCGGCACGGACATCGCCGATGGCGTGGAGCGCTACACCTTCGGGGTGGCCGACCTGGCCGACGGCCTTTCGTTCGTGCTGCTGGCGATGGCCGCCTTCGCGCTGTCCGAGTCGCTGATGGCGGCACTGCGCAACGAGCAGGTCAGCGAGGAGGCGCGCCGCGCCGCGCGCGGCGACGTGGGAACGCTCAAGCTCACCCGCGACGACGTGAAGGAAGTGGCGCCGACCATGGCCCGGTCGTCGGTCCTGGGCTTCGTCGTGGGCGTCCTGCCGGGCGCGGGCGCCACCATCGCCGCGTTCATGGCCTATGCGGTGGAGCGCAATCTGGCGCGGGGCGCGCGGCGCGACGAGTTCGGAAAGGGTTCCCGCCGAGGCGTGGCGGCGCCCGAGACCGCCAACAACGCCGCGGCGGGCGGCGCCTACGTGCCGCTGCTGACGCTGGGCATCCCGGGGTCGGGCACCACGGCGGTCATCCTCGGCGCGCTGGTGGCCATGGGCGTGCAGCCCGGCCCCCGCCTCTACGTGGACCAGTCCGCGCTCTTCTGGACCGTGGTGGTGTCCATGTACGTGGGCAACCTGATCCTGCTCGTCATCAACCTGCCGTTGATTCCGTGGATCGCCCGGACGCTGGCCATCCCGGAGCCCATCCTGGCCCCGCTGATCCAGTTCTTCTGCCTGGTCGGGGTCTACCTGGTGTCGTTCAACAGCTTCGACCTGTGGATGATGGTGGGGCTGGCCGTGGTCTGCCTGGGCCTGCGCCTGCTGGACTACCCGATGGCGCCCCTGCTGCTCGGCTTCGTTCTGGGCAAGCTGCTCGAGGAGAACCTGCGACGGGCGCTGCTGGTGAACGACGGCTCCTTTTCCTTCCTTTGGGATCGGCCGGTCACTGCCATCATCATGTTGCTGGTGGCAGGCTGCCTGCTGGCACCGGTCATAGGCGCCCTGAGGCGATCGCGCCGCAAGGCCGAGGCTGCAGGGCCCGGCCCCGCCTGAGCGCGACTGCAGGCTCCTTCCCGGGGCCGCCGCCCCGGGTCATCCCCGGTTGGTCAACGCCCGCCGCGCTTCTAGAGTCTGGCTGCGCCGCGCCGTTGCGGCCGCCTGCCCGGAGCGCCCGCCATGTCCCATCAGACCAAGTACCTGCTCGAGGAGAGCCAGCTCCCCAAGGCCTGGTACAACATCCAGGCCGACCTGCCCAAGCCGCTGCCGCCTCCTCTGCACCCCGGCACGATGCAGCCGCTCGGCCCGGCCGACCTGGCGCCGCTCTTTCCGATGTCGCTGATCCAGCAGGAGGTGTCGCAGGAGCGCGAGATCGAGATTCCCGAGCCCGTGCGCGACGTGCTCCGCCTGTGGCGGCCCTCGCCGCTCTTCCGCGCGCACCGCCTGGAGAAGGCGCTGGGCACGCCGGCGAAGATCTTCTACAAGTACGAGGGCGTGAGCCCCGCGGGCAGCCACAAGCCCAACACCGCCATCCCCCAGGCCTTCTTCAACATGACCGAAGGCGTGAAGAAGCTCACCACCGAGACCGGCGCCGGCCAGTGGGGCACCTCGCTCGCGTTCGCGGGTTCGCTCTTCGGCATCGACGTCACCGTGTTCCAGGTGCGCGTGTCCTACGACCAGAAGCCCTACCGCCGCGCGGTGATGGAGACCTACGGCGCGCGCTGCATCGCCTCGCCTTCGATGGAGACGAACTACGGCCGCAGCGTGCTGGCCGCACGGCCCGATCACCCGGGAAGCCTGGGCATCGCCATCAGCGAGGCAGTGGAGATCGCTGCCACGAACGACGACACCAAGTACGCGCTGGGCAGCGTGCTCAACCACGTGCTGATGCACCAGACCATCACCGGCATCGAGGCCATGCAGCAGATGCAGATGGCCGACTGCTGGCCCGACGTGATCGTCGGCTGCACCGGCGGCGGCAGCAACTTCGCCGGCATCGCCTTTCCCTTCATCGGCCAGGGGCTGCGGGGTGGCGCCAAGCCGCGCATCGTGGCGGTGGAGCCGGCAGCCTGCCCCTCGCTCACCCGCGGCAAGTACGCCTACGACTTCGGCGACACCGCCCACATGGCGCCGCTCACCAAGATGCACACGCTGGGCAGCACCTTCACGCCGCCGGGCTTCCACGCCGGCGGGCTGCGCTACCACGGCATGGCGCCGCTGGTGTCGCACCTGAAGGAACTCGGCCTGCTGGAGGCCACGGCCTACCACCAGACCGAGTGCTTCGCCGCGGGCGTCGCCTTCGCCCGGGCCGAGGGCATCGTGCCCGCGCCCGAGGCCAACCACGCGGTCAAGGGTGCGATCGAGGAAGCGCTGCGCTGCAAGCGCGAAGGCAGGAGCGAGGTCATCCTCTTCAACCTGTGCGGCCACGGCCACTTCGACATGGCCGCCTACCAGGCCTACTTCTCAGGCCAGCTGCGCGACGACCACTACGACGAGGCCGAGCTCGCGATGGCGCTTGCCGGCCTGCCGAGCGTGCCCGAGCCGGCCTGAGCCGATTCGTCGGGCTGCGCGGCGTCGGCCTCAGCCCCCACGCGCTGCACCATCGCACGGGTCACCGGCCCGACCAGCACCAGCGCCCGGGGCTGCAGCAGCAGGGTCTCGAAGCGCTGGCGCACCGCCTCGGCGTCCACGCTCTCCAGCGCCTCGCGGCGGTCGGCATCGGTGTGCAGCGCGCCGCGGAACAGCAGGTCGAGCGCGGCCTCCTCCATCACCCGGGGCAGGTTCTCGGCCTGGCGGACCTGGCGCACGCGCAGCTGGTGGCGCGCACGCTGCAGGTCGTCGGCGTCGATGCGCTCGGCCTGCCGCTCCAGCAGCGGGCGCACCGCGCCGATGAAGGCGTCGAGCTGGTCCGGGGCGGTGGAGGCCTCGACCACGAAGGTGCCGGCCGGCTGCACCAGGTCGGCCGAGCAGGCCACGTAATAGGCCAGCGCATGCTGCTCGCGCACGTGTTCGAGCAGGGGCGAGCTCATGCCTTCGCCCAGCACCGCAGCAGCCAGACGGCTGGTGGCCTCGTCCCGCAGGTCGGCGCCCAGCGGCGGCAGGGGCCAGCCCATCATCACCTGCAGCTGCCCGCCGCCGGCCAGCCGGCGGCTGCGGATTCCGCCGTGAAAAGGCGCGGGCTCGACCTCGGCGGGGACCCCGGCGGGCATGGCTGCGAAGGCCGACTCGATGGCATCGAGCATGGCCAGCGCATCCACCGCACCGGCCGCCACGACCACCGTATTGGCGGCGGTGTAGCGGTGCTGCAGGTGCGAGGCGAGGTCGTCGCGCGTGAAATGGCGCAGGTTGGACTCGGTGCCGATGACCGGCTGGGCCAGCGGGTGGCGGCCGAAGCACACGGTGTCGAAGAGCTTGCAGGCCACCGACACCGGGTCATCCGCGTCGTCGGCGTATTCGTGCAGCAGCACCTGGCGTTCACGCTCGAACTCGTCGGCGGGGAAGGTCGGGTTGAGCAGCAGGTCGGCCAGCAAGGGCACGAAGACCGGGGCGTGCTCGGCCAGGCCGCGAAGGTGGAAGGCGGTGTGGTCCTTGTCGGTGTAGGCATCGACCTCCGCGCCCAGGCGCTCGGCATCCAGGTTGATGCGACGGGCATCGCGGGTGCTGCTGCCCTTGAACACCATGTGCTCGATGACGTGGCCGATGCCGTTCAGGCGGCGGCTCTCGTGCAGGCTGCCGGCCCGGACGTAGACACTGACACAGGCGCTCTGCAGCCAGGGGCGGGGCATGACCACCGCGGTCAGGCCATTGGCGCAGCGGCGCGACTCGAAGACGGGGCTGAAGTTCAAGGAGAGGCGGTCGGGTGTGGGGCAGGCCAGGCGCTGCGGAGCCCCGCATCATCGCAGCACGGCCCCGGCGGCAGGGGCACCGCCCCGCTCAATGGCTCGGTGGTGCAGGGGCTTCGATGCCCGGGCGGGCACGGGCGTCGGCCGGCACGTGCAGGCAGGCCGTGGTGCCCTGGCCGGCCCGGCTGCGCAGCTCGAGCGATCCGCCCAGCAGCTGCGCGAGCTGCCGGCTGATGACCAGGCCCAGGCCCGCGCCGGGCTGGTCGCCGCGCTCGCGGCCCAGCCGCTCGAAGGGCTGGAAGAGTCGCTGCATCGCCGGTTCGCTCAGGCCTTCGCCGTCGTCCTGCACCTCGATGCGCCAGCCGGGCAAGCCCGCCGAATCGCCGGGCAGCACCCTCAGTTGGACGCAGCCGCCCGCCCGGCCGTACTTCACCGCGTTCGAGCCCAGGTTGAGCAGCACCTGGCGCAGCGCACGGCGGTCGATCACGGCCATCGGCGAGCGTTCGGGCAGCTCCACGTCGAACTGCACGCCACGCGAACGGGCGAGCGGGTCGAGCATGGCCGCGCAGGCGTTCAGTGCATCGCCCAGGTCCACCGGCTCGGGGCGCAGGTTGAAGCTGGGCTGCTGCAGCCGCTGCAGCTCGAGCAGGTCGTCCACCAGCGCGAGCATGTGCTTGCCCGCATCCCGCACATAGGCCAGGCGGGCGCCGCGCACGGGCGGCGTCGGTGCGCCCGGCGACGGCGTCGGTTCGGCCAGGATCAGAAGCTCGGTGAATCCGATGATCGCGTTCAGCGGCGTGCGCAGCTCATGGCTCAGCCGGGACAGGAAGGCCGTCTGGTGGCGCTGCGTCTGCTCGGCCACCTCGCGGGCCCGGCGGGCCTCGTCGAGCTCGCGGCTCTGCGTGAGGTCCACCACCACGCCCACCCGGCCGAGCAGTTGGCCATCGGTGCGGCGAACGGCGATGCTGTCCACCCGCACGCTGCGAACCGAGCCATCGGGGCGGACGATGCGGTTCTCATGGGTGTAGCGCTCGCCGCTGCCCACCGAGCCATACCAGGCGCGGCGGACGCCTTCGCGGTCCTGCGGGTGCACGCCCTGGAGCCAGCCGCTGCCCAGCGCCAGCGGCTCGGGCATGCCGTAGAGCCGCTGCCACTGCTCGTTGACCCAGCGCGTCTGTCCCTGGGCATCCGACTCGAACACAGCCATGGGCAGCGACTCGGCCAGCAGCCGGAAGCGCCGTTCCAGGTGCACCGTCTCGGTGACGTCGCGCACCAGCGACATCCACCGGCCATCCTCCAGCGGCACGGTGCGGCCCTCGAAGTGCCGGTGCGACCCATCACGGGTGGACATGTCGTAGAGGTAGCTGTGCACCTGGCCGCTCGCTCGCGCCAGCCGGGCGGATTCCACCATCTGTGCGGCCAACTCCGGCGAGACGGTGTCCTGCAGCCGACGCCCGACCTTCTCCGGCCAGCCGTGCGACATCGAGGGGTGGTCCGGGTCGCTGACCTCGGCATAGCGATCTTCCGCGTCGAAGACGAAGAAGAGGTCGGGCAGCGCGCGCAGCGTGGCCTGCAGCCGCTCCTGCGAGGCCCGCAGCGCCAGCTCGACCCGCTTGCTGGCGCTGATGTCCTGGATGGCGCCTTGCAGCCCCACCACCGCACCGTCGGCATCGCGCACCGGCGCGCCCGTCACCCGCACCCACATCGACCGTCCGTTCAGGTCCACGAAGGGCAGCTCGACGTCGAAGGCGATGCCATCGCGCGCGCAGGCCTCCAGCGCGCTGCGGGCGGTTTCACGGGCCTCGCCGGGGTAGCAGTCCAGCGTGGAGGCCAGGCTGGTCCGGGCGCTGCCTTCGGGCGGCTCGGCGCGGTCGGCCGGAAGCGTCACGCCGTGGATCGCCCAGGCGGTGGCAGTGCGGGCGATGGCGCCGGTGGCCAGGTTGACCCGCCAGCCGCCCACGCGCGCCACGCGCTCGGCGGCGCTGAAGAGCTCGGCCTCCTCGCGGCGCGCCTGCATCAGCTCGGTGCGGTCACCGGCGTCGAGGATGACCACCAGGCGCAGACGACTGCCGCCGTCACCGCCACCACCCTCGGCCGTCCAGGGCACGCCGCGCACGTCGGCGAAGAGCCGCGTGCCATCGGCTCGCTGCTCGCGCCAGACCCTCTCAGGCCCTTGCTCGGCGGAGTCGGGCAGCCCGTCGACGAACCGGCGCAGCGCCGGAAGCTCGCAAGGCAGGAGGATCTCGGCCCAGCTCATGCGCTGAAGCCGTTCGACCGGCCAGCCATAGCGCCGCGCCGCTGCCGCATTGGCATCGACGATGCGCAGGCTGTCCAGATCGAACAGGATGTGGGGCAGCGGGTGCTGCGAGAACAGTGGCCCCAGGTCTAGGGACATGCAGTGGCTCCGAGAAAAACTCCGGGGAGCGGACCTGAAGGGCTCCCGGATGGCCGTAGGGCGGGATGGCCGGATGGCTTTGTGGCTGGATCGCCGGATTGTGCGGCGGCACCGCGCCCGGCGGGCACCTGCGGCGTGAAGTTCGCCGGGCTGGACGCGTCGCCGCGAGACGCCTCAGCCCTTGCCGGGCGAGCGGGCGGCCTTCTTCGCCGCGGGGCGGGGCTTGCGGGCGGCGGTTTCCCGGGCCAGCAGATCGTCCAGGTTGGACTCGATCTGCTGCTCGATGGTGCGTGCGAAGGCGCCGAGCAGGAAGCCCAGCCGCGCCTGCAACTCGAAGTGGTCAGGCGCCACGATCAGGGTGCCGTTCACGCCCGTGCGGGTGAAGCTCACCGTGTCGGAGGTGTCGCCCTCCATCACGGTGCAGGCCATGTCGAACTTGGCTTCGACCTCCTCGGCCCATTTCCAGGCCACCTCGCGGGCGCGCTGGAGGCCGAGCTTGTGGGGACGGTGGATGTGGATGTCAGGCATGGCAGCGGGCCCATTGGAGGGGTGGACGGAAGCGGCGGCAAGCCAGCAGGCAGGCACGCATCGCTGGCTTCAGCGGCGGGGCGCCTGCAGCGCCTGGCGCCGCGCCTCGGGCGTGGGCAGCGCGGCGATGCGGCGCACCTCGGCATGGAAGGCGGCGAAACGCAGCGCCGACGCGCCCTGCGGCGCCGGAACCCGGGCGTGCAGCGCCTCGAAGGCCGGCACCAGTTCGTTGTAGGCCGCCTGCACGCCGAAGGCCGCATTGTTGGCCCGCGCGATCCACCCGTCGTAGCCGGCAAACCCGCCCCAGCGTTCGCGCTTGAGCGTTTCATATTCGCTGCGCAGCTGAGCCATCACCTCGGTCTTGGCCAGGCGCTTGGCGGCGTCGTCCCGCTCGCTCGAGTAGACGGCCTGCAGGCGGTCGCGGGTGCGTGCGGTCAGCGCGCGGAAGTCGTTGCGGCGTGCGTCCAGCCGGGCCTGTTCGTCGCGCGCGGCCGCACTGGCGTGCAGGGCCAGCCAGCGCTGGCCGCCCAGGCGCTCCACAGCCGTTGCGTAGCTCTCGTTGAACTCGGTGTCGCCCGGGGCGAAGGCCACCTGATGGGCCAGCTCATGGAAGATGAGGCGGGCGAGTTCGCCCTCGGGCCACTGGACGAAGGTGCTGAGCAGCGGGTCGCTGGTCAGGGGCCAGTCGGGCAACCGGCCGAGCGTGGAATAGGCCGGGACGCCGTAGACGGCCACCTCATCCCCCGATGCCTTCAGAGGCTCGGCAAAGGCCTGCGCATCGGCTTCGGCGTAGTAGCCCCGGTAGCCCACGCAGCCCACCACCGGGAAGCACCAGGTGCGCAGCCTCAGGCTCAGTTCCGGCGCGGCCACCACGTTCCACACCACCGCACTGCGGCCGATGTCCGCGTAGCGGCGGTAGGTGGCGTTGTCCGGCAGCGCCAGTTCCTGAACGGCGAAGTCGCGCATGCGCTGGCTCAGCCGCAGCCGCTCGCGCAGGGCCTCGGACGTGGCGGGATCGGCCAGCACCTCACCCACCGGTCGTGCGGCCCACAGCAGTCCCACATGGCCCCCGACCGACTGGCGGTAGTAGCCCAGGCCATCGAGGGTGCTGCAGCCAGCGAGCAGCAAAGCCCCTGCCAGCAGGGCGATGCGCAAGGCTCGAGCGCTCATCCCGCTGCCACCTCCACCAGGCAGTCATAGAAGGTGGCCGCCCGCCCAATGTCGGTCAGGCGCTGGCTGGTCAGCTCGTTGACGTTGGTGCCGTCGCGGCCGAGCTTGCGCCACCAGATGCCCAGGCCGTTGACCACGCCGGGCCGGGCCCGCTCGCTCACCCGGGCGGTGCAGCGGTAGGTGCCGCGGTCGTTCCACACCTTCACCAGCGTGCCGTCGGCCAGGCCCCGCGCGGCGGCGTCGGCGGGGTGGATCTCCAGCACCGGCTCGGCCTCGATGTCGCGCAGGCTCTTCACGTTCACGAAGCTGCTGTTCAGGAAGTGCCGGGCCGGCGGCGAGATCATCGCCAGCGGGAAGCGGGCGGCGAGCGCCGGGGTGGCCTCGGCGCTTTCGTGATTGGGCACGTGGTCGGGCAGCCCGAACTCGGGATGGTCGATCACCACGCGGCCGCTCGGCGTGGGAAAACGTGCGTCGGCCAGCGGCGCATCGGGCACCGGCAGGCTCACCCAGCCGGTGCTGCGCAGGGTGTCGAAGGGCACCACGGCTTCGTCGAAGAGTTGGCGGGCCAGGGCCTCGTCGCTGTCGGCGAAACAAGGCTCTTCAAAGCCCATGCGGGCGGCCAGCTCGCGGAAGATCTGCGCATTGGGCTTGCTCTCGCCCACCGGGGCGATGGCCGGCTCATTCCACATCACGTCGGTGTGGCCGTAGCCCGTCACCACGTCCAGGTGCTCCAGCTGGGTGGTGGCCGGCAGCACGATGTCGGCCAGATCCGCCGTGTCGGTCATGAAGTGCTCGAGTACCACGGTGAAGAGGTCGGGCCGCTGGAAGCCCGCCACCACCTGGCCCGACTGCGGCGCCACCGCCACCGGGTTGCTGTTGTAGACCACCACCGCCTCCACCCGCGGGCCGAAGCCCGCGCCACCGGGGTGCAGCAGGGCCTCGCCCACGGTGCTCATGTTCACCGTGCGCGGCGGCCGCCCCCCACGCCGGGCTGCGGTGGCCTGCATCAGCTCGGGCCGGTCGATGCGCCGGCGGTGCAGGCCGGCCCAGCCCGAGGCGCTGAGCAGCAGGCCGCCGCCCACGTCCTTCCAGGCACCGGTCAGGCAAGGCAGCAGCGCGATCAGGCGCACCGCATTGCCGCCGCCATGCACCCGCTGCATGCCGTAGTTCAGGCGGATCGCAGCGGGGCGCGTGCGGGCGTAGTCGCGCGCCAGGCGCACCACCTGCTCGGCCGCAATGCCGCACACCGCGGCCACCCGCTCGGGCGGCCACTGCAAGGCCCGCTCGCGCAGCGCCGGCCAGCCGCGCGCATCCTGCGGCAGGGCACGGGCGATGTAGTCCTCGTCCAGGCCGCCTTCGGTGATGAGCTGCTGCATCAGGCCCAGCGCTAGCGCCCCGTCGGTGCCGGGCCGCAGCGCGATGTGCTCATGGCATTTCTCGGCCGTCTCGGTGCGGCGCGGGTCGATGCACACCAGGCGTGCGCCCTGGCGCTTGGCCTCCTGGGCCAGCGTCCAGAAGTGCAGGTTGCTGGCAATCGAGTTGCTGCCCCAGATCAGGATGAGCCGCGCGCGCTCGAAGTGCTGCACCGGCATGCCGAGCTTGGCGCCATAGGTGGCCGCCAGCGCCTCCGCGCCCGCTGACGCGCAGATGGTGCGATCCAGCAGCGAAGCGCCCAGCCGGTGGAAGAAGCGACCGGCCATGCCTTCGCCCTGGACCTGCCCCATGGTGCCGGCGTAGCTGTAGGGCAGGATGGCCTCGGGGTCGCGCGCGGCAATCTCGCCCAGGCGGCGGGCGATGGTGTCGAGCGCCTCGTCCCAGCCGATGCGCTCGAAGCGTGGCGGCTCTGTCTTGGCGCTCACCCGCTTCATCGGATGCAGCAGCCGCTCGGGGTGGTGGGTGCGCTCCAGGTAGCGCGACACCTTGGTGCACAGCACGCCGCGGGTGTGCGCGTGGTCGGGCTCGCCCTGCAGCTTGA
>JAIYCR010000078.1 GCA_027487905.1 Rubrivivax sp.
CACCTCGTTCGGCTTGCCGCCCAGGAATTCATACCAGTCGGCCAGCACGGCCCGAAGTGCCGGGCCGTTGCCGAAGTTGGCGCAGACCATGGAGAGTTGGTCCAGGGGGGAGGGCATGGTGGTTTGCAGGTGTAGCTTCCGTTGGGGGACTGGGCGGCGTCCGTGGTTCAGCGCAGGGGCCGTTCGTTGATGCCCACGCCCGGCCGCAGCGCAGGAGCGCCAGCAGCGCCCGGCACGACGTTGCGCAGCAGGAAGGTGCCACTGTCGTAGACGAAGGGCGCCTGGCCGAAGTTGGCCCGCATGGACGGCGTGGCGTTCGATCCGGCGAGAGCCTGGTCATTCTGCGGATGGCCGAAGACGAAGGGCACCGGGTTGCCGGGGAAGCCGGTCAAGGTGATGGGGCTGGACACCTGGGGAGTTGCCGTGCCGTTGTTGTAGACGTAGTAGACCGTCACCGTCCCCGCCGGCTGGTGCAGGATGGCGATGCCCACCGTCGGCGAATTGCCGAGGGTCGCGGACTGCTGCACCACAAGTTGTCGCAGGAAGCCGCCGCCACCGGCGAAGTTGAAGGTCGAAGACGGACTGGTCACCGCCTCGAACGGGCCAGACCCCGTGCCATTCACATCGAAGCAGCAGTACGGATCCAGGACCGAGTAGGCGAAGCCGCCGACTCCACCAGCCGGCAGCGTTCCGACCGGCGCGGTCAGAGTGGCCCCAGCGGACGGAACGATGCCGGCGCCCATGTTGGCTTGCCGACGAGCGTCGCCCGGCGTGGCCGTCCACAACAGGTTGGTGACCTCGAAGTAGCGGAACTCGCCGGCCGGGACGCCCGCATTGGCGCGCATGCCGCGCTTGTTGCAGATCTCGGCCAAGCCGAAGGGCGGGTTCTCCACGCAAGCCGGGTTCAGTTCGCTGGTGAAGGTGACCGTCAGGCCATCGTCGGCCACCCGCACGCCCTGCGGTGTGCTCTGGGTGGTGCGCGCCGTCGCGCCGGACACCAGCTCCCGGAAGAGCTCGGTCCGGCCCGACACGGCCAGCACCGCTGTGGTGTCGACGTTGTCGAGCAGACCGTCCGCATCGGTATCTGCCAGCGCCGGATCGGTGCCGTTCGCCACTTCCGTGGTGAAGTCCACGCCGTCACCGTCATGGTCGAAGCTCGCGTCGCCGGCGGGGCTTATGGTCACCCAGAACGGGACCGAGGCCGTCATCGCCGCCGTGCCTGCGGCGCCCACGTCGTCATCGCTCGCGCCGGTCTGACGGGCTACCGCTTCGATGCGGTAGGTCGTGCCCCCGCCGGCGGGCGGCGTCGATCCGGCCAGCAGTGCGGTGCGCACGGCGATCAGGTCGATCGTGCTGCCAGTGGCCAGTTCGGTGGTGCCGTTCGGCGCCAGCCAGCGAACCGTGCCGCCCATCGCCGTGACGCTGAGTTGCGAACGCAGGCCAGCCACCGCGGTGGAATTGGTGAGAAGGATGGTGCGGGCCGGGCTGCTGGCGCCGCGGACGATGGTGGGCGTTGCCAGCGGCGCCGCCACCGCCGGAACGAGCTGGGGGTTCAGGCCCCGGTCTGCATCCTGGAAGGCCGTCCTCAGTGCCTCACGCCGCTCGCGTGCGCTGATGGTGTAGGGCGAGGATTCACCGCCGTTGATCGTCACCTTGGCCGAGCCACGACCGAAGGCGAAGACCCGCACCGGATCGGTGGTGTTCAGCACCGTTCGACTGACGACGCACACCGGCTTGACGCCGTTCGACGCATTCGGGTCGAGGCAGCTGGCGGGGAAATTGCCGTTGGCGGTTCGACCCGCATCAGGCTGCCCGATGACCGACACCACCGGATAGCGCTCGCGATAGTCCACGGCGATGCCAAAGCGGGCAGGAAAGCGCTGGAACGGTGCCACCCCGTTGACAGTGGCCCCCTGGAGGTCGTTGCTGAAGTTGGAACCGAAGATCGTCGACGAACCTTGGACGTAGACAGCCCGGCGGGTTACCGGCCAATCGCCGCTGGCCGTGCGGACCAGCGGAGCGTCGGACGCCGCGATGCCGACGCCGACGTTCGAGGAGTCGGACGACAGCTCTTCGCGGATGACCTCGAAGTACTGGTAGGTGCCGGGGTTGATGGGATCGGCGCCGGTCATGCCCTCGAACAAGGTGCGCTGGAAGCACAGCGAATTACCCGGCGAGCTGCCGCTGTCCCCCACGCTGATCGGGCGCGTCCCCGATGCGTCCGCAGCGGGCACCGCGAAGCGTGTCCCCTGGAGGAAGCCGCTGGGGTTCGCACAGGCCACCGGCCCGGGCTGGGGCTGAACCGGGATGCTGACGGACGCCGATTGCACCGCCGGGTTCACACCGTCACTGACCGTCAGCCGCGCGACGTAGTTGCCCGCGACTGCTGCTGAGCTGACGAAGGTCAGGGAACTGCCCGAACCGCTGGTCGGAATCGCAGGCTCGCCCACCGCAGGCGCGCCCACCGGGGAGGTCAACGTCCAGCTCTGCGTCAGGGCATTGCCTTCAGGGTCGGTGGAGGTGGAGGCCAGCGTCACCGCTTCGCCGGCCCGGATGACGGGCAGCGAGGACAGCGCTTGGCCGTTCACCGTGAAGGACACCACCGGCGGCGCGCTCACCGTCACCGAGCGCGTGGCTTCGGTGCTGGGGTTCAGGCCATCGTTGGACACCAGGCCGAACACATAGGTGCCGGCGGCGGGGGGCGTGAAGCTGACGCTGGCGCCGGTGCTGGCCGAAAGGCTGCCGCCGCCGGAGATCAGCCGCCAGGTGTGGGTCAGCGGGTCGTTGTCGGTGCTGTCGGCGCGCAGCGTCAGGGCCGGAAGGCTCGGTGCGCTGGCCACCTGGTCACCGGGGCTGACGAGGCTGCTGCCGTTGAGCACCGCGATGATTGGGTTCGGCACCGGGTTGCCGTTCACCGCGAAGCTGCAGGATGCGGCCACCGCGCTCGGGTTCAGGCCGTCGTTGACGGTCAGGTCCAGCCGGTAGCTGCCGCCGACCGGCGTGGGCGTCGTCGGGCGGAAGGTGATGCTCGATGCGGTGGCCGAGGGCAGCAGCGTGCTGGTGCTGCCCGTGGGGGCCGAAGCGATGGACCATTGGTAGGTGAGCGCGCTGCCCTCCGGGTCGGACGAACCGGTGCTTTGCAGGGACACCGTGGTGCCCGCCACGATGGGCGACGACGGACAGCCCGCGATGACGGCCGTGGGTCGCTGGTTGATGGCCACGTTGATGTCCCGCTCCACGGCGGGGCTGCTCAGCACGCCGTCGCTGGCGACCACGCGGACGCGGTAGGTGCCGTCCACCGTGGGCCAGAAGGTGACCGGGTTGCCCGTGCCACTGCCACTCAGGGGGCCGCTGAACCCAGGGGGCGTGGACACGAAGTTCCAGGCGTAGGTGACGGGCAGGTTGTCGGGGTCGGTGCCCAGGGCAGTGACCGTGACCGTCTGCCCGGCGCGCGGCGACGCCGGCGTGACGCCGGTGATGGAAACGCTCGGGGGGCTGTTGGCGGCGATGACCGAGAAGGTCAGAGTGGCCGGCGCGCTTTCGAGCAGGCCGTCGTTGGACAGCAGCCTGAGCGTGTAGTTGCCCGCGACGTCAGGCGTCAGCGTGATGGACGCACCCGTGCCGCTGCTCAGCGCGGCGCTGCTGCCGTTCGGCCGACCGGTGAGCGCCCAGGTGTGGGTGAGGGTCTGCCCCGCGTCCGGGTCGACGCTGCGGGCGGTGATGGTGATGGCCTGGCCGGTCACCTGGCCGTTGGCCACCGGCGAGATCACCGCCGTGGGGCGGGTGTTCGAGGCCACCGGGGGCGGCGCCGGGGTGGGCGACGGAGCCGGCGAAGGCGACGGCGACGGCGACGGCGACGGCGACGGCGACGGCGACGGCGAAGGAGTCGGGGAGGGACTGGGCGCGCCCACCGGCGGCTCCACCGGCCCCGGAGCCGGCGCCGCTGCGCCGCCACCGCCGCCTCCCCCGCAGGCCGCCAGCGCGACACTCATCGTGGCCAGCAGCAGCGAGGTGCGCAGGCGCGAACGGGGGGACAGGACTTGGGGCATGGGGGCGGCGCGAGTTCCAGGTGGCACCAATCCTACGCAGCCAATGGGGAGATTCCGGGGGTGTCCGGTGCCCCGGTAACGCCCGGATGCACTTTCGTGAGCGGCTTCACGCAATGCCTCCCGCCGGAACCGGGGGGTGGCGGCCGGGCGATCGGCCTGCGTGTCGCCCTCAGGGAATCGGCTGCATGCGCACTTCCACCACATAGGCGGTGGGCAGCGGCCCCGTCTGCTGGAACCACAGCGTCATCGGCCCCGCGCCACGCTGATTCGCCGCCACGTTGGCCAGCACGTTGCGAGCCAGGTCGGCCGGCCCCAGATGCCCCCAGGACAGCATGCGGCTGACGTCGAAGCCGGCGTCGAACACGCTGGACGCCTGCAGCGCATAGAAGGCGATCAGGTCGTCGGACTGGTAGCGCACCAGGCGCACCGACTCCAGCCGGTGGTTGGCCGGGATGTCCCAGCGGACATAGTCGGCGTCGCCGCGCACCACCGAGCCGTGGATCAGCAGCGTGAGCGTGCCGGGTGCCAGAAGGCTGGGGCGCAGCGGGTCGCCCGAGGCCTCGTGCCAGCCGTCGGCACCGGCCGCGTCGAGCATGAAGCTCTGCGGCGGGGACACATTGCCCGCCAGATCCACCTGGCGCAGCCACAGCCGCGCCAGGTCGTTGCCCAGGATGCCCAGCGCGGGGCCGGAGCCGGCCACCCAGTTCGTCTGGCCGTCGAAGGAGTATTCCCAGCGTGCGCCTGGTTCCAGCCCGGCCAGTTGCAGCACGCGGGTCACGCCCTGCAGCCCCGGAATCACCGACACGCTGGTGGGTGCCTGGGTGTCAAGCACGCAGCTGACGATCACGATCTCCGAGGTGTTGCCCGCGTCGTCGCGGGCGCGCACCCAGATGCTCTTGGGCCCGTCGCCCCGCACCTCGAACCAGGTGCCGGTGCCGCGGGTCCAGCTGCGCCCCTGGTCGAGCGAGAACTCCCAACCGAACTCGGTGGCCACCGACCACAGGCCGTTGCTGGTGATGCCGTCGCTGACGCTCAGGCCGGTGTCGTTGAAGGACAGCACCGGCGCCCGCAGGACGATGGCGGTGGGGGGTGGCGTTGGCGTCGGCATCGGCATCGGCGCCGAGGGGACGGGCGAGCCCGTGCTTGGCACCTCGCCACCGGGCGTGCCGCCGCTGCCCCCTCCGCCGCAGGCGCCGAGCGCGGTGCCCAGCAGCACGGCCCACAGAAGCGACGGCCGCAGGCGCCAGGGCCGGTCGGACAGGGTGAAAGCAGAGCGCATGTCGCGGACCCGATGATTGAAAGGCAATCGGGCATTGCTTCATGCTGCCGTGACCCTTTGGTGACAGGGCCGCTGCCGGTGGGGGCATGCAGGGGGCGCTGCCCTTCAGGGGCATCCCGGCCCTGTGCCGGCGCCCGGCCTCGGCCCGGTGCCACAATGGCGCGCTTGTTGCAGTGCCGTCCTCCCATCCGGGGTTCCGCAGCGCTGCGGGCTCCGATTCCGCCCGCGCCTTGCGGCCCCTTCGCTGCGCCCGATGCCACCTCCGTTCCCTGCCGCCCCCACTTCGCCTGAATCCGGGGCCCCTGCGCGGCGCCACCTGATCGAGGTCGAGCGCGTGTCCTTCGGCTACGACGCGTCGCGCCTCATCCTGCGCGACATCTCGCTCAACTTCGAGCGGGGCAAGGTCACGGCCATCCTGGGCGGCTCGGGGTGCGGCAAGACCACGCTGCTGCGGCTCATCGGCGGCGTGCACACCGCCAACAGCGGCACCGTGCGTTTCGATGGCGAGGTGGTCGACCCGTCCCAGCGCGAGCGCCTCTACCGCATGCGTCGACGCCTGGGCATGCTGTTCCAGTTCGGCGCGCTCTTCACCGACCTGTCGGTCTTCGAGAACGTGGCCTTCCCGCTGCGCGAGCACACCGACCTGCCCGAGGCCCTGATCCGCGACATCGTGCTGATGAAGCTCAACGCGGTGGGCCTGCGCGGCGCCGCGTCGCTGCGCATCTCGGAGGTGTCCGGCGGCATGGCCCGCCGGGTGGCGCTGGCGCGCGCCATCGCGCTCGACCCCGAACTCATCATGTACGACGAGCCCTTCGCGGGCCTGGACCTCATCTCCATGGGCGTGGCGGCCAACCTCATCCGCACGCTGAACGACGTGACCGGCGCCACCAGCCTGGTCGTCTCGCACGACGTGCCCGAGTGCATGGCCATCAGCGACCATGTGGTGCTGTTGGCCAACGGCGGGCGCATCGTCGCCCAGGGCGCGCCGCGCGAGCTGATGGAGTCCACCGACCCCGAGGTGCGCCAGTTCGTGCGCGGCGAGCCGGACGGGCCGGTCAAGTTCCACTATCCGGCGCCCACGGTGGCCGACGATTTCGGCCCGCGCGCCGGGGGGCCGCTCGCATGAACGCGCTTGCACGGCTGGGTGCGTGGGCGCTGCGGGCTCTTCAGGGCCTGGGCCACGCCACCTTCTTCTTCCTCGAACTGCTGCGGGCCATCCCGGAATCGCTGCGCCGCTTCGGGCTGGTGGTGGCGCAGGTGCACGCCATCGGCAACCGCTCGCTGGTGATCATCCTGGCCTCGGGCCTGGCCGTGGGCTTCGTGCTGGCGCTGCAGATGTACTACGCGCTGGTCACCTACGGGGCTGCCGAGTCGCTGGGGCTCATCGTCAACCTCGCGCTGGTGCGCGAGCTCGGCCCGGTGGTCACGGCGCTGCTCTTCGCCGGCCGCGCGGGCACGTCGCTCACCGCGGAGATCGGCCTGATGAAGGCGGGCGAGCAGCTGTCCGCGATGGAGCTAATGGCGGTGGACCCGAAGTCGCGCGTGCTGGCACCGCGCTTCATCGCCGGCGTCTTCTCCATGCCGGTGCTGGCCATCCTGTTCTCGGCCATCGGCATCCTGGGGGCCTATGTGGTGGCGGTGCTGCTCATCGGCGTGGACGCGGGCAACTTCTGGTCGATCATGCAGGGCCGGGTGGACGTGTTTCGCGACGTGGGCAACGGCATCGTCAAGAGCTTCGTCTTCGGCATCATCTGCACCGCCGTGGCGCTCTACCAGGGCCATGAAACCCAGGCCACGCCCGAGGGCGTGGCCTATGCCACCACCCGCACGGTGGTGATCTCCTCGCTGGGCATCCTGGGCATGGACTTCGTGCTCACCGCCTTGATGTTCTCCACGCCCTGATCGCGGCACCGCCGCATCCGGGCCCTGAAAGGTTTCTCCCATGGGAAAGAAAGGCGTCGAGACCCTGGTCGGCCTGTTCGTGCTGCTGGGCATCGCCGGGCTGGTGTTCCTGTCGCTGCAGGCGGCCAACCTGGCGAGCTTCGGCGGCGGCGACAGCTATGTGGTCACGGCTAAGTTCGACAACATCGGCGGGCTCAAGGCCCGGGCACCGGTGCGCAGCGCCGGCGTGAACGTCGGCCGCGTCACCTCCATCCGCCTGGACCCGACCACCTACCAGGGCGTGGTCACGCTGGAAATCGACCGCACGGTGAAGTTCCCGAAGGACTCGTCCGCCCGCATCCTCACCTCCGGCCTGCTGGGCGACCAGTACATCGGCCTGGAGCCGGGCCCGTCCGAGGAGAACCTGGCCGACGGCGGCAGCATCGCGCAGACGCAGTCGGCGGTGGTGCTGGAGAGCCTGATCAGCCAGTTCCTGTTCAACAAGGCCGCCGACGCTGGCTCGGAGCCGTCCAAGTGAGGCAGCGAGCGCCATCCCCCGCGCACGGTCGGCCCCGGTTGGCGTCCGCCCTGGCGCTGCTGGCGGTGGTGCTCGTCCTGGGGGGCTGCGCCACGGCCGGCGGGCCGGCAGCGGGCCCGTCCGCTGCCAATCCGGCCGCCCCCAACCCAGCCGCCATTCCCCGCCCGGCGCTGATAAACCCGGCCGACCCGTGGGAGCGCTGGAACCGCAAGGTCTACGCCTTCAACGATGCGGTGGACACGGCCTTCGTGCGCCCGCTGGCCGAGGGCTATGTGAAGGTGGTGCCCTCGCCGGTGCGCCAGGCCGTCACCAACTTCGGCAACAACTTCGGCGACGCCTGGTCGGTGGTGAACAACCTGCTGCAGGGCAAGTTCGAAGGCGCCATGCTGTCGGTGATGCGGGTGAGCACCAACACGGTGTTCGGCCTGGGCGGGCTCATCGACATCGCCAGCGAGGCCGGCATCGAGCGCCGCCGCGAGGACCTCGGCCAGACGCTGGGCCATTGGGGCGTGCCCCCCGGGCCCTACCTGGTGCTGCCGGTGTTCGGCCCCTACACCCTGCGCGACAGCGTGACGCTGGTGCCCGACCTCTACGTGTCGCCGTCGCTCATCACCGAGAACACCGCGGCCCAGGCCGGCCTGCTGTCGCTCTACCTGATCGACACCCGGGTGTCGCTGCTTCCGGCCACCCGCATGCTCGACAGCATCGCGCTGGACAAGTACACCTTCACCCGCGATGCCTACCTGCAGCGCCGGCTCAACGACGTCCACGACGGCAACCCGCCCGAGCCAGTCGAGGACGACGGTGCCGACGCCGCACCCGCCGACGCCGGCCCGGGCACGCCGCCTGCCGCCGCTGCGGGCTCGGCGTCCGCGCCGGCCGGCGGCGCACCGGCGACGGCTGCGTCGCCCCCGTCCCCCCCCGCCACCCCCGAGCGCGCCCGCCTGCCCGGTCAACCGGCACCGGCCGCAGCGCGCTAGAGACTGACCGCCCCCGATCCGCCGGGGGCCTGGAGCCCCAGACGATGACCACCCACCGAGCCCTGATGCAAAGCCCTGCCCGCACCACCTCGCCCGCCTCAGACTCCGGCCAGGCCACTCGCCGCCGCTGGATGCTGCAGGTGGGCACGCTGGCGTTCTCGGTCTGCCTGGTCTCGGGCCCGGCGCTGGCCCAGACCGGCCCGGACGAGCTCATCCGCAAGGTGTCGGTGGAAGTGCTCGACGCAGTCAAGGCCGACAAGGCCATCCAGGCCGGCGACATCGGCCGCGTCATCGCCCTGGTCGACGAGAAGGTGATGCCGCATGTGAACTTCCAGCGCATGACCGCCTCGGCGGTGGGCCGCTTCTGGCGCCAGGCCACGCCCGAGCAGCGCACCCGCCTGCAGGACGAATTCAAGATCCTGCTGGTGCGCACCTACTCGGGCGCCCTCGCCCAGGTGAAGGACCAGACCGTCACGCTTCGCCCCTTCCGCGCCAACCCCACCGACGCCGAGGTGGTGGTGCGCACCGAGATCAAGGGCCGCGGCGACCCCATCCAGCTCGACTACCGGCTGGAAAAGGCCGGTGACGCCTGGAAGATCTACGACGTCAACGTGCTGGGCATCTGGCTGGTGCAGAACTACCAGAGCAGCTTCGCGCAGGAAATCAACGCCGGCGGCATCGACGGCCTGATCGCCAAGCTGGCCGAGCGCAACAAGGCGGCCCGCAGCTGAACCCGATGACGACGTCCGAAGCCCGCGCCGCCGACGCGATGCTGCTGCTGCCGGCCGTGCTCACCGCCGAGCAGGCGAGCGACGCGCTGCGCATGCTGGTCCAGGCCCTGCCCAAGGGACAGGGCCAGGTGGCGGCGGTCGATGCCAGTGCCTTGCAGCAGCTGGACTCGTCAGCGGTGGCGGTGCTGCTCGAGACCCGTCGCCGCGCGATGCTCGCCGGCCTGGGTTTCGAGCTGCGCGGCGCGTCGGACAAGCTGGTGGCGCTGGCCCGGCTGTACGGCGTGGACGCCCTGCTGACCGAGCCGGTGGCGGCGGTGGCGGTCTAGCAGCGCCCCGCAGCCGGTGGCCTGCGGGCTGCGGCCTGGCGCGCTCAGCCCGCCGGACGTGGGCTGAAGCTTCCGGACAGTTCCAGCAGCACCTCGGTGCCACTGATGCCCGCCGGCAGCGCCGGCCCGACCAGCCGGCCCCGTCCTGCCAGCGCGAAACGGCCCTGGGCATCCATCGGGCTTCCTGCTACCGTCGGGCCCGAACCCGGGGCAGCGCTGCTCAGGCCCAGCGGCGCGGTGTCGGTCGTCAGCTGCAAGGGCAGCCGCCATTCGGGCACCACCGCCCTGACCTTGAAGGTGCAGCCCAGCGACAGCCGACCGGACGCCGGCGCGAATTGCCCTTCGGCCACCGTGGCCAGCGTGACGACGACCTCCACGGTGGCCTCGGGCCGGATGGGCGTGAAGCCCGACGGCCGGATGGCCCAGTCGCCATCTTCGAACTCGGCGGTGAAGCTCACCGGCTGCGTCGTGGACTCGAACTCGGGGTGGTCGAAGTACAGCTGGGCCTGGCCTGTGAACGGGATGTTCATGGTGGAGGGGGTGTGCTGGGGAATGGAAGCCGCTTTTCGCCTGGGCTTGAGCCCGGGTCGGGCAGATCGAGCGGCACGCGGCAGTGGACGTCGCCGCGGGGGCTGCACAGGCTCACCTCGAGCACGGCGCCTGCCCCGCCGGGGCGGGCCGGGACGATGCGCACCCGGGCGTAGGACGGCCCCGCGTGCAGCGCCAGCGCGTCCAGGCGACCGCGGACCGGCGCCGTGCCCGGTGCTTCGAAGGCGATCTCCTCGGCCGCATCGAGCCGGGCGTCGGCGGGCACCGAGTTGGCGAATGGAAAGGGCGCATAAAGGCCCGAGGACACGACGCTCAGGATTTGCGGCGCGGCTTCGTCCCCGCTGAAGCGCCAGCGGCTGACCGATGACAGGTGGACATCCCCGCTGAGCAGCACCACCCCGCGGATGTTGCGCGAGCGGATGTGCTTCAGCAGTGCGGCGCTGCGGCCAGGAAAGCCCGCCCAGCCGTCCTGCAGCAGCGCCTGCGCCGGGTGGCCGAGCCGCGGCGGCGGCAGCAGCGTCACCGAGCTCACCAGCAGCTTGACCGCGCCGCGCTCGCAACCGTCCAGCCAGTCGGTCAGGGCCTTGAACTCGCCCGGACCGAGCAGGTCCGAATCGCCCAGCGTGTCCACCTGCCGGGAGTCGCGCTGGCTGCGGGTGTCCAGCACGCACAAGGGCACGCCGCCCGGCGCCAGGGTGTAGGACTGCGCGCCCGAGTCCGGGCACAGCCGCGTCGGTGGTGCGAGCACGCCCTGCAGCCGCTGATAGGCCTGCAGTCCCTCGCGTTCCTCGTCGCTCAGCTGGGCGTCGCTGCGTCCGCGCCGCCCCTGCCAGTGGTCGCGGACTTCATGGTCGTCCAGCATCGGCAGCACCGGCAGGCGCTGTGACACCGCCCGCCAGGCGGGCAGGCTCCATGCGGCCTGGTAGGCGTGTTCGAAGCGGGTGGGCACCAGGCCGGCTGCCGGTGCGCCCGCGGCCGGGTCGAACACGCCGCCGTCGGCATCGGCATAGACCTGGTCGCCCACCAGCAGCACGAACTGCGGCCCGTCGGCCGAGCGGGCATCCGCCGCCAAGGCGGCCAGCGTCGCCTGGGCCGGCTCGCGGTCGAAGAGGCCGGGCGGGTACTGGCAGCTGGCCAGCGCGAAGCACAGGCTGGGCGATGACGGGTAGGCGCGGCCGATGTCGGCCGCCCGCTGCGCCCGCAGGCCCAGCTCGAAACAGACCGCAGGCGGAACGCGTGCACCGGGCTGCGCTTCCAGCCAGGCCTGCACGCCCTGCCGGGTGCCGGGGAAGAGCGGGCCGCCGCCGGCCAGCCAGTCCTCCGGCTCGGCGTTGCCGTCTTCGTCGGTGATGGCGATGGCCTCGGGGTCCTCGGGCGGCGTCCAGTCGCCCAGGTCGAGCGGCGCGCGCTTGTAGTGCAGTTCGGGCAGCAAGCCGGGCGCCGCATTCCACGCGGGTGGCGGGCGCAGTGGCAGGTCCCGGTGCAGCGACAGCACCGCGAAGCGCGGGCCGAGGCTCTTCAGCGCACTGGCCCGCAGCCGAACCCGCAAGGCCTGGTGCCGGTCGGCCAGCGTGTCCAGCGTGCGCGGGCCCGGCCAGGGCAGCCAGCGCGCGCGGTCGAGGTCGGCGCTGCTGCGGCCGTCGGCATCGACGATGGGCACCAGCGCCAGGCCCACGGTGGAGGCCCGTCGGGGCGTGAGGTGCACGCCCAGGGTCAGGTCCAGCCACTGGTCGCCGTCGCGGCCGATGCGGCTGGACAGCCAGCCCATCATCGGCCCGAGGTCCAGCGCCTCGGCCTCGACCGGCGGCGCACGGCGCGCTTCGGGCGGCTGCAGCAGTGCGCGCAGGCCGCCGTCGTCGTCCAGCGGCGATGCGAGGAAATCGTCCACCACCGGGAAGACGTCGCGGGCGGCGCGCTCGCCGATCAGTGAGTCGAGGTGGCCATAGGCCGGAAACACCGCCAGGCGGGTGCTGGTGCCGGCTCCATGCAGGCGGTGGGTGGGCCGCAGGTCCGGTGCGGCCTCGGCGTTCAGCCCGCGCAGGCGGCACATCAGCTTCCAGCCTTCGAGGCTGCCGCGCCAGTCGAACACCCGGTTGCGCTGGCCCTGCAGCACCAGCAGCGGGAAGTCGAACTGGGTGGCCATGGCGCCGTGGCGCAGCACGCGGTTGACCCTGTCGCC
The DNA here is from genome assembly GCA_027487905.1 of Rubrivivax sp. Classification (GTDB taxonomy): domain Bacteria; phylum Pseudomonadota; class Gammaproteobacteria; order Burkholderiales; family Burkholderiaceae_C; genus JAIYCR01. The sequence goes on from JAIYCR010000078.1 coordinate 12,513, forward strand.
CACCAGGCCCAGCCTCAGCAGGTCCAGCGCCTGGCTGAGCATGGACACCTTCGTCCATCCGAAAAGGGCCGCCATCACGGTCCAGGTCTGCGGGTGCAGGTTGCCGCCCTCGAAGAGCTGCCCGTAGATGGCGTCCGCCCGGAGCCGGATGCGCCGGTTCGCGGCGTCCACCGTGGCCGGTGTCTCGTCCTGGGTGCCATAGGGAAAGACGCCCAGCGCCGCGTCCAGCAGCGGCAGCAGGGCGCCAGCCGGCTGGCTTTGCAGCGACTGGCTGGCGGGGTCGAAGCGCACCGTCGGGGTGGCGTCGAGTTCGTCCACCGGCAACCACTGGCGCAACGGTCCCAGCACCCGGGCACGCAGGCGGTTCGCCGCGCCCAGGCGCACCAGGGGCGACACCTGCGACAGCACCACGCGCCGGATGCGGCCGCCCATCGGGTTACCCGGCGCGAGCGCAGCGAGGATGAAGGACACCGCGCCCATGCAGTGCGCGATCACGTCGAGCCGGTCGACGCCGGACTGTCGGCAGGCCCAGGCCACCGCCGCCGGGATGTCGGCGGTGGCCACTTGCTCGACGGTGCTGCCGGCGGCTTCGGGCCGGCTGCGCCAGGCTTCGTTGGCGATGCTGCTGCGCAGGTCCAGCACCCACACCGGTCGGCCTTGTTCGAGCAGGTGCCGGGCCAGGCCACAGGGCAGCGACGGGTGGGTGAAGCCGACACCCGACATGCCCAGCCCGTGGATCAGCAGCACGGGCGGGTTGGCCTGCGCCGCTGCTGCCGCCGCTGCCCCCGCCGTCGGGCCTGGTGGCTGGTAGCGGGTGAGGCGCCACGGGGCCTCCTCGGTCTCGGGGTGGTCGATCTCGGCCACCACCGTTCGGCCATCGCCCAGCGGGATGTCGGTCGGCCAGCGTTGGCGGGCCGACTCGATCGGGTCCACGGCGGCAGCTCCGCCCAGGTCGCCGGCCAGGCTGGGCAGCATCCAGCGCCAGCCCCGGCGCAGGATGTACAGGCCCGCGGTGCCCAGGTCGGCCAGGGCGTCTGGCAGGTTGGCCAGCTGGGTGGCCTGCACCAGCAGCGAGGCGCGCCGCTCCTGGTCGGCCAGGTCCAGCGACAGGCGTCCCACCGGCCTGCCGTCCAGCGCGAGCGTCATCTCGGTCAGCGCGCGCCACAGCTGGGTGTCGGGCACCGGCAGCCGGTGCACGGTCTTGACGCCCTCCAGGCGCACGCCGGGCCTGAAGGCCGCCGGCAGGCCCGGGCCGACGGCCTGGATGACCAGCCGGTAGACGATGCGGTCGGCCGCACGCGCCAGTTCGTCGCCCCCCGGCAGCGGCTCGAGCAGCAGCACCGAACCGCTGAGCTGGACCTGGGCGTCAGGCCGTTCGAGGGCGCGGTCGTCCAGCGTGAACTCGTCGGGCGCGGCGTCCAGCGGGCCGTGCAGCCACAGCGTGGCCGACTGCAGCGCCAGCACCCGTCGGTCCAGCTGCAAGGCGGTGGCGAAACCCGGCAGGGGCTCGGAGCGCACCCGCAGCCGGGCCCACCAGTGCCGCCCGTCCAGCTCCAGGGCGCCTTGCTGGATTTCGGACATCACCCAGCTGGGCGGGCCGCTGGCGATCTCGTGGCGGCGTTCGCCGCGAGGCCTTGGGCTGGCCAGCGCTGCGGTGGCCGCGTCCGCCGGGGCGGCACCGGCGGCCTCGCCTCCCAGACCCCACTGGGCAGCCAGCCGCTGCACCGCACGTTCAGCCAGGGCCGTGATCGTCAGCGCCGGGTTCAGGCCCAGGGCCCGGGGCACGATGGAGCCGTCCAGCACGCACAGGCCGTCGAGCACTTCGGTGCCCGCGCCACGGAACACCTGGCCGATGGCATTGACCACGCCGCGGTGGCCGTCGTCGGCCATGCACAGGCCGCCCAGCGGGTGCACGGTGACCATCGGCAGCGGCTCCTGATCAGCGCCATAGCGCAGTGCCGACGAACCGTGCAGCAGGCGAGGCCCGGCCGACGAGGGCAGGCCGGCCGGCCGCCGTTCGTCCAGGCGCTGCTCGAGCGCGGCTTCGATGGCGCGCCGGGCCGCGTGGGGGCGACGGTCCGCGGGCCACACCACGCGCGGCGCCGCGCCCGGCGCGTCGGAATCGAGGACCAGGGTGCCGGCGGCACCGTCATCGCCGATCAGGCCGAACACCGCGGTGCGTTCCAGGGCGGCATCGCGGGCGGCGAAGGGGTCCATGCCTTCGACGTCGTGCTCGCCCGGCAGGACGAAGAGGTCGCGGCTGGAGGTGATCTCGGCCATCACGCCGCGCAGCGCGGCGGGAATGGCGAAGTCCTGGACCACAAAAGCCGGTGACTCGGCGGTGGCCTCGAATCGCAGCTGGCCGGTGATGGTGGGGCCCACTGAGCGGTCGGGCTGGGCCAGCGCCGGGTCGGACTCCGGGTCCGCGACGGCGCCGACCCGATCGGGCAGGTCGACCAGCGCGAAGATGCCGTCGCCATTGCCCGAGAAACGCTGGCCGAGCGGGCGGTCCGGGCCGAAGTCCAGGCCCAGCGCCTGGCGCGAACGCATCACGATGCCGGTCGAGCCCAGCGTGCCGGCGGCCAGGATCACCCGGCGCGCCTTCACCACCGTGTGCCGCTGCACGGCGCGGGTGCTCTTGCGGGTGTAGCGCCACTGCAGCGACCAACCGGCGTCCGGACACCCGGGCTGCAGGGGTTCGATGCTCAGCGCCTCGGCGCCGCAGAAGAACTCGGCGCCCCGCTGGCGGGCCAGCGCCAGGTACTGCGTGTCCAGCGAGCCCTTGGCGCCCACGTTGCAGCCGCTGGCGCAGTCGCCGCAGCGGGTGCATGGCGCCAGTGCCACGCCGGCCGGCGTCACCAGCGGGGATCGACCCGGGTTCAGCGTGAGGCGGCAGGGCTGGGGGTCGTCGGGTGACTGGGCCAGGTTCGCCAGCGCTTCGAACTTGGCGGTCCGGCGGGCCAGCGGCACCACGCGGGGCTGCAGCATTGCCTCCGCGGCCTCGAAGGCGGCGTCCAACTCTTCGCGGATGCCCTGTGGCCACCCGTCGTTCCAGACCGCATCGTCGGGCCGGGCCATCACCCCGGCGTTGATCAGCGAGCCCCCACCCAGCCCGCTGGCCACCAGCGCGCTGACATCGCTGCCCAGGTGCCAGTCGAAGAGCCCCTCGTCGGCCCCTCGCGCCTCGGGCGCCCCGGGCGTGCGCCAGCGGGTGTCGCCGGGAACTTCGGCGAATCGCGACGGAAAGCTGCCCGGCGGGCGCTCCTGCCCGCGTTCGAGCACCCACACCCGCAGGGGTGGCGCGTGGCCGCTGGCCGGCGCTGCCAGGGGTGTGCGGCCGGCCAGGCGGGCGGCGGCCACGGCGCCACCGTAGCCGCTGCCCACGATGAGAAGGTCGCAGTCGAAGGCCTCGCCGCCGGGCCGCCGGGCCAGCCTCGACTCCAGTTCCTCGGCGCTGCTGGAAAGCCGGGCGCGGTGGCGCAGGTCCATGGCTCAGGCGTCGTGACGCTGCCGCGCCGGCGCGGTGCGCTCGGACAGCAGCCGGTTGATGGTGGAGGCCAGCAGCGCATCGCTGACCGGCTTGCGCAGCGTGGGCAGCTTGGCGCGGGCCGCCCGGTTGCGCAGCTCCGTTCCGGTGTCGGCCGACACCAGGATGGCGAGCAAGCCCGGGCGCCGCTCGCGCAGCCGCTCGCAGGCACCGATGCCATCGACCGGGCCGCCCAGGCGGTAGTCGACCAGCGCGAGTTCCAGCTCGTGCGCATCGCAGATGGCCAGGGCCGCCGGCAGGTCGGCAGCCACCTGCACCTCGCAGCCCATCGAGCCCAGCGCGGTGGCATAGGCCTGGCGGACCTGCGCGTCGTCGTCCAGCACCAGCAGCTGGCGCGCCACCAGCCCGGGCACCTGGCCCTGTGCCTGTCCGACCACGGCGGCGGTGTCATGGCCCGGCGGGAGGTCCAGGTGCACGCGGGTTCCCCGCCCCGGCTCCGACTCGATGCCCACCTCGGCGCCCAGCAACCGCGTCAGGCGCCGCACGATGCCCAGGCCCAGGCCGTGTCCGCGGGTACGGTCGCGCTGGGGGTTGTCCAGCTGGACCAGGTCTTCGAAGACCGCCTGATGCTCGGCCGGCTCGATGCCGATGCCGGTGTCCGACACCGTCAGCCGCACGCGCGAACCGAGGTCCACGCAATCCACGCGGATGCTGCCCTGGCGGGTGAACTTGATCGCGTTGTCCAGCAGGTTGGAGACGATGCGCTGCAGCATCTGCGCGTCGCTGATCACGCTGAGCGACTCGGGGCAGGTCCAGTGCAGTTCCAGCTGCTTCTCGCGTGCGGCCCCCTCGAAGCGCCGCATCAGCCCGGCCACCAGTCGGGACAGCCGCAGGGCCTGCAGCTCGGCGTTGACCACGCCCGCGTCCAGCCGCGAGATGTCCAGCAGCCCGTCCAGCAGGTGGCCCAGCGCGTCGATGCTGGTGGCGATGTCCGCTGCGATGGCGCCGGACACCGGGTCCAGCGGCCGACGCGCCATCGCCCCGGAGTTCAGCACCAGGCTCTGCAGCGGCTGGCGCAGGTCGTGGCTGGCCGAGGCGAGGAAGCGGCTCTTGGCCATGTCCGCGGCCACGGCGGCATCACGGGCCTGCCTGAGCTTGCCCTGTTCCTGCGACAGCTGGGCCAGCAGTTCGTCGTTGCGGCGGCCCATGTGCCAGGACTCCTCGAACATCGCGTAGGTGCGGCGGGCGAAGCGCGTCTGGGTGTGCAGGACCGCCAGCAGCAGCGGCGCCAGCACCACCACCGCCCCCTGGCCGCCCAGGCCCCAGGCCACCACCGCCGGCAGCGTGATGCCGGCACCGAAGCCCACGAAGGCGGGAATGACGGTGAAGGTGGTGGTGATGGCCCCCGCCCCGAGCGACAGCAGCATCATCGTGAGGATGGCGTCGAAGCCAACGTCCATGCCGGGCATGAAGATGGCCGCCGAGCCATAGGCCGTGCCCAGCAGCAGCGTCAGCCAGAAGGCCCGCACCAGGCGCTCGGAGATCGGCCGGACGAGGTCCTCGCGCAGCCGCAGCAGCTGCGCGGCCCGCCATTCGCGCAGCCCGACCACCGCCGCCAGCCAGGCCAGCACGGCCGTTGCCGGCTGGCCACCCAGCCAGGCCATCGCCGCGATGAAGGCGGCTGCGGCGAGCATGGGAATGCGCAGCCCTGCGCTGTAGGCCACCAGTTCGCTCAGGCGCCGTTCGTCCAGCGCCTCGTTGCCGCTGCCCAGCAGCCGGGCGAGCCGCGCGTTCACGTGCCTTCCACCTTCAGCAGCAGGCACAGCGCCTCGGCGCGGCTGCGCACGCCAAGCAGGCGGAAGACGGTGGACAGGTGGGACTTCACCGTGCCTTCGGCAATGCCCATGCGCCGCGCGATGGCCTTGTTGGACAAGCCCTCCTGCAGCAGCGCGAGCGCCTCATGCTGGCGCGGCGACAGCTCATCCAGTGCGGGCAGCCCATCGGCTGGCGCCGACAGGCGCCCCGCGCTCTCGGCCAGCAGGTACTCGGGCGGCGCATAGACCCGCTGGCGGATCACCAGGCGCAGCGCGTCGCTGAGCTCGGCGTCGTTGTAGCTCTTGGGCACGAAGCCGTCCGCATCGTTCTCGAGCACCGCGCGCACCACCTGGTGGTCCTCGGTGCCGGAGATCACGCAGATGCGGCTTTCGCTGAAGGCATCGCGGATGGCCTGCAGCCCTTCCATGCCCGAGCAGTCAGGCAGGATGTAGTCGAGCAGCACCAGCTGGAAGGGCGTGCCGGCAAGGGCCAGGCCCTCGCGGACCGAACGCACGGCCTCGAAGCGCAGCGGCGCGAGCTCGGGGTTGGCGTCGACCAGCGACTCGATGGCGCGGCGGATGCCGTTCCACACCAGCGGGTGGTCATCGATGAGAAGGACGTCCAAGGCGGCAACCCGTGCGCAGTGGGGTTTGGGCAAGCCGGCGCGAGCTTAGCTCAGCACCGTGAGGCTTTCCTCATCCAACACCCCCACCATCGGCGGAATGCGCGACAGCCGGTTCACCAGTTCGCGCACGCTGGCCACGCCGGTCTTGGCCCGGATGCTGATGACCTGCGTGCGCACCGTGCTCAGCGCCACCCCGTTGCGGCGGGCGATGGCCTCGGGCGCCATGCCCCGCACCAGCAGGCGCAGCACGCCCGCCTCGGCCGGGCTGAGCTGGTGCTGGCGGCTGAAGGCGGCCAGCGTGTAATGGCTGCACAGCTCCGCCCGCTCGACGACGAGACTGGCCAGCCGGCGATCGCTGCCCATGCCCAGCGGCACCACCGCCACCGAGCGGTCCATCAGGTCCACCAGCGACTGCACCCGCCGGTCAATGGCCAGGCGCACCGCGCGGCGCAGTGCGGCATCCACCGCAGCGTCCTTGCCATGCAGCATCATGCCCTTCAGTTCGAGGTCCGAAGAGCCCGCGCCGAGCCAGCGCTGGCCGATGCGATTGCACCAGTGCAGGCCCAGGGCCTCGTCCACGAGCAGCGTTCCGTAGTCGATGGCGTCCAGCAGCGCCCGCAGCGAACGATCGTCCAGCGGCCCCGCTGTAGGGACGGTCCGGTCGGCCGGGGAGGCGACGGCGGGAAGGGTGGCCTGCGGGGGCGGCATGCACAGGTTCATGGCGGAGTCTCGGCTGCGGTTGACCAGGCGGCGGATGCTTTCGGTGCTGCCTTCGTCGGTGAGCCGCAGCATCGGCGCAGCGGCGGGCCAGGGCAATCCGTCCTAGGTCGTTCGGGCCTGCGACTTTGGTTCAGTCGCCCCCGCCATACCGGGTGGCCTTGAGGTTGCGCTTCATTTCCTGCAGGGCCGCCCGCAGCCCCGGGCCCAGCCGAAGCGCCACGCCCGTGGTGAGGATGTCCACCACCAGCAGGTGCAGCAGGCGCGACACCATGGGGCTGTAGCGGTCGTAGTCCTCCGGGTGGTCCACCGCCAGCAGCACCGCCTGTTCGCCGCCCGTGGCCGCCAGGCGGGCCAGCGGCGAGCCGCTCGCGGTGATGACCACCGCCGTCGCGCCCTGGCGACGGACGATCTCGGCGGTGTCCAGCAGGTCGCGGCTGCGGCCCGAGTTGCTGATGAACACCGCGCAGTCGCGCGGGCCCAGCATGGTGGCGCTCATCACCTGCACATGGCCGTCGCTGCAGGCGATGGCGTTCACCCCCAGGCGGAAGAACTTGTGCTGTGCGTCGGCGGCGACGATGCCCGAATTGCCCACGCCGTAGAACTCGATGCGCCGGCCCTCGCGTCCCGCCAGGCTCAGCGCCTGTATGGCCCGCTCGAAGGCATGGGTGCCGGCGTCGTTGCGGTACTTGAGGAAGGCACTGACCGCGTTGTCGATGACCTTGACGATGAGATCGGCCGGCTTGTCGTCCTCGTCGACCGACCGGTGCACGAAGGGCACGCCCTCGTTGACCGTGCCGGCCAGCTTGCGCTTGAAGTCGGCCAGCCCGTCGTAGCCCACGCTTCGGCAGAAGCGCACCACGGTGGGCTTGCTGACGCCGGAGCGCTCGGCCAGTTCGCCCACCGGCTGCGTGGCGAAGGCGCGCGGGTCGTCGAGCAGCACGCGGGCCACCCGCTGCTCGGCCGGCGGCAGCGCGGGCAGCGAGGCCCGGACGCGCTCGAGCAGGCTCATGACGATGGGTGCACCGACGGGGCCTGGCCTGCGGCGCCGCTCATGCTTCCTCGTCCCAGGCGTTGCCGTCGCGCGCGACCATCGCACTGGAGGCCGGCGGGCCCCAGGTGCCCGCCGCATAGGCCCGCGGGCCTTCGCTGTCGGCCTCCCAGTGGCGCAGCACCGGCTCCACCCATTGCCAGGCCTGCTCCTGCTCGTCGCTGCGAACGAAGAGGTTCAGCCGCCCGGCGATGGCGTCGAGCAGCAGCTTCTCGTAGGCGCCCACCCGCTCGCTCGGGAAGGCCTTGTCGAAGTCCAGGTCGAGCCGCACCGGGCTCAGGCGTTCATGCGTGCCCGAGCCCTTGGCCGCCATCAGGTGAAGCTCCAGGCCGTCCTCGGGCTGCAGCTTGATGACCAGCTTGTTGGCCCGTGCGGGGCCGGGGAAGATGGAGTGCGGCACGGCCCGGAAGTGCACGACGATCTGCGCGTCCCGCCCGGGCAGCCGCTTGCCGGTGCGCAGGTAGAAGGGCACGCCTGCCCAGCGCCAGTTCTCCACGCCGGTGCGCAGCGCGACGAAGGTCTCGCAGCGACTGTCGGCCGGCACCTTGGCCTCGTCCAGGTAGCCCACCACGCCCTGGCCCTGCACCGTGCCCGCGCGGTACTGCCCGCGCACCACGTCGCGTTCGACGGATGCTGCAGTGAAGGGCCGCAGAGACTTCAGCACCTTGAGCTTCTCGTCGCGGATGGCGTCGGCATCGCTGGACGACGGCGGCTCCATCGCGATCATCGTCAGCAGCTGCAGCGCGTGGTTCTGGATCATGTCGCGCAGCGCGCCGGTGCGGTCGTAGAAGTCGCCCCTTGTGCCCACGCCCAGCGACTCGGCGATGGTGATCTCGATGTGGGAGATGCTCTCCCGGCGCCACAGCGGCTCGAACAGCGCATTGCCGAAGCGCAGCGCCATCAGGTTCTGCACCGCCGGCTTGCCCAGGTAGTGGTCGATGCGCAGCGCCTGTTCCTCGGTGAAGGCCGCGCGCACCGCGCGGTTGATCTCGCGCGCGCTCGCCAGGTCGTGGCCCAGCGGCTTTTCGAGCACCACCCGCACGCGCGGCCCGTTCAGGCCGGTGGCTCCCAGCTGGGCGCAGATCTCCGGGAAGAGGTGGGGGCTGGTGGCCAGGAAGAGCACCACCGTGTCGGCCGGGCCGTCGGCACGCCCCTCGTCCGCTGACGGGGCTTCCACCCAGTGCTTCAGGCCCGCGTAGTGCTCGGGCTGCGACAGGTCCATGCGGCGGTAGAACAGCAGCCGTGCGAAGCCCGCGAATTCCTCGTCGCTGGGCCGCTTGGCGCTGTCCACTTCGGTGAAGCGCTCGCGGATGAAGTCGCGGTAGGCCTCGTGGGTGCGGTCGTCCCGGGCCACGGCCAGAATCCGGCCGCCCGGCGGCAGCTGGCCGTGCCGCCAGGCCTGGAAGAGCGCGGGCATCAGCTTGCGCCAGGTGAGGTCGCCGGTACCGCCGAAGAGGATGAGGTCGAAGGACATGCGGCGCTGGGGCCATCGGCGTGCCGCCAAGGGTGCGGCAAGGCCCGATGTAATTTAGTTACCGAATCGATGGTGCATGGGTTTCGTGCCAGGGTCAATGCGGCCCGCTTGGTACCGACTGCCGCGCAGCGGGCGTGACGGGCGACGCGTCGCAGGCCCGGGCGTTGCTTCGCTGCGTCACGACCAGGCGTTCTAATTGCTGCAATGTGCCGCCCAAGGGTCCTCCCATGAACCAGCTCGACCAGCTCAAGCGTTTCACCACGGTGGTCGCCGACACCGGCAACTTCCGCCAGCTCGCGGCTTTCGCGCCGCAGGACGCCACCACCAACCCGTCGCTCATCCTCAAGGCGGTGCAGCAGCCGGAGTACGCCCCGCTGCTGGCCGAGACGGTGGCCGCCCACCGGGCCGAGCCGCTCGCGGCCATCGTCGACGAGGTGCTGGTGCGCTTCGGGCAGGAGATCC
>JAIYCR010000023.1 GCA_027487905.1 Rubrivivax sp.
AGGGCGATGGCCTTTTCGCTGATCATGGTCATGGTTTCGTTTCCCTGTTCTTTTGTGTTTGGGGTGGCCCGAGCGATCAGGGGGGAGAGGGAGCGCCCGGGCCGAACACGATATAGAAAGCGACGCGTAACATTCAATCTTACGCGCGACTGAAAATAATTCATCACAGCAATCGAAAAAGGCAATGGCGCACAAGCGGTGTGCGGGTGCTGTGGCCAGCTCGAGACGCGGCCACCAGTTCAGGGGGGGAGTGCGGTGGCCGCGTCTCTTTCGCTGCGTGCCCGGCGCTTGACCGAGCATTGACCGGGCAGGAGGGCCGAGCAGGGGGGAGCGCTCGCCAGTCCTTCCAGTCGGCAGGCGGGCAACGAGGCCGTGTTCGGCCCGTGTCGCCAGGCGATGTGTCCTTGAAGGAACCGCACGGGGTTGGAGAGGAGGCCCCGAGCCGCATCGCTCAAGGGGCCAAGTGGGATCCTGCGACCGCTATTTCAAATGAGAAAACCCCAAGGAGAGTTGCGTGGAATGCAACTTAATCCGGTGCATTCCACGCAAAACGGCCGCTGGATCGCTCCAGCGGCCGCTTGCATTATCAGGTACTTGGTCCCGCTCAGTTGGCGGCGACTTCACGCCCACTGCGCTGCTGCAGCGCGGCAACCCGCTCGACTTCGGCGAGCGCGGCAATGCGTGCATCGGCGACGCACTTGCTGTCGACGGCCTTGCGGGTGTGGGTGTAGCGCGCCGCGCCTTCCAGCGCGCAGGCCTTCTTGAGGCGCGCATCGATGCGCGCTTCGAGCGCGGCGCGGCCCTCGGTGGTGGTCACGTCGACATCGCCATAACCGATCTTGACGGTGACGACCTGTTCGGCCGCGGCAGGGGCGGCGATGGCGGCGAGAGCAATCAGGGGAAGAATGAAACGCATGGGTTAGCTCCGAAAATTGAGAGAGGGTTTCGGGGATTGCGATGCCGCTGACCGGCATTCGGTTGCTGTTTGAAACTCTGGTGCAGTGCACAAGAGTTATGTGCAAATGCGAAATGCGCGAAATTGGTTCCAAAGAATGCAACGCGTTTCCGGCGGTTTTGCGGGAACCCCTTGATTCCGCCTCGCCCTTTTTATGCTGCACCGCAAAAACGTGTATGCCAAGCGCGGGGCGCTGGACAGCGGGGGGCGCGCTCCTTAATCCGCCGCCATGAGCGCGCACACCCTTGGCGGCGAGTCCGCCGTCTCCGACTCCATCCTGATCGTCGACTTCGGGTCGCAGGTGACCCAGCTGATCGCACGCCGCGTGCGAGAGGCCAACGTGTACTGCGAAGTACATCCGTGCGACCTGTCGGATGACGAGATCCGCCGGATCGCGCCCAAGGGAGTGATCCTGTCCGGCAGCCACATGTCGGCCTACGAAGAGTCGACCGACCGCGCACCGCAGGCGGTGTTCGACCTCGGCGTGCCGGTGCTGGGCATCTGCTACGGCATGCAGACCATGGCCACCCAGCTGGGTGGCAAGGTGGAGTGGAGCGACCACCGTGAATTCGGCTATGCCGAGGTGCGCGCCCGGGGCCATACCCGCCTGCTGGAAGGCATCCAGGACTTCGGCACCGCCGAAGGCCACGGCATGCTCAAGGTGTGGATGAGCCACGGCGACAAGGTGACCGAACTGCCGCCCGGCTTCAAGCTCATGGCCAGCACGCCGAGCTGTCCCATCGCCGGCATGGCGGATGAGGCCCGCGGCTACTACGGCCTGCAGTTCCACCCCGAGGTGACGCACACCGTGCAGGGGCGGGCGCTGCTCGAGCGCTTCGTGCTGGGCATCTGCGGCGCGCGCGGCGACTGGGTGATGCGCGACCACATCGCCGAGGCGGTGGCCCTCATCCGCGAGCAGGTGGGCGACGAGGAGGTCATCCTGGGTCTGTCCGGGGGTGTCGATTCCTCGGTGGCTGCCGCCCTCATCCACCGCGCCATCGGCGACCAGCTCACCTGCGTCTTCGTCGACCACGGACTGCTGCGGCTGAACGAGGCGCAGATGGTGATGGATATGTTCGTCGGACGTCTGCAAGCCAAGGTCGTGCACGTGGATGCGAGCGCGCAGTTCCTCGGCCATCTCGCCGGCGTGAGCGACCCGGAGGCCAAGCGCAAGATCATCGGGCGCGAGTTCGTCGAGGTGTTCAAGGCCCAGGCCGAGATCATCAAGACCACCCACGACCGGCATGTGGCCTGGCTGGCGCAGGGCACCATCTACCCCGACGTGATCGAGAGCGGGGGCGCCAAGACCAAGAAGGCCACCACCATCAAGAGCCACCACAACGTGGGCGGCCTGCCGGAGCAGCTGGGCCTGAAGCTGCTGGAGCCGCTGCGCGACCTCTTCAAGGACGAGGTGCGCGAACTCGGCGTGGCGCTCGGCCTGCCGCACGAGATGGTCTACCGCCACCCCTTCCCGGGGCCGGGCCTCGGGGTGCGCATCCTCGGCGAGGTCAAGCGCGACTACGCCGACCTGCTGCGCCGCGCCGACGCCATCTTCATCGAGGAGCTGCGCGCCCATGTCGATGCCGCCAGCGGCAAGAGCTGGTACGACCTCACCAGCCAGGCCTTCGCCGTGTTCCTGCCGGTCAAGAGCGTGGGCGTGATGGGCGACGGCCGCACCTACGACTACGTGGTGGCCCTGCGCGCGGTGCAGACCAGCGACTTCATGACGGCCGACTGGGCCGAGCTGCCCTATGCGCTGCTGAAGAAGGTGTCGGGGCGCATCATCAACGAGGTGCGCGGCATCAACCGGGTGACCTATGACGTGAGCAGCAAGCCGCCGGCGACGATTGAGTGGGAGTGAGTCCCGTCAGATGGGCTGACGGTATCGGGTGACGGTATCGGTAAGGCCCATGTCAGTGGTGCGACGCCTGGATAGAGCTGAGCAAGCCATCCCTTTGCGGGCGCGATCACTCACGGATCTCCTGCTCAAGGGCTGAAGCCCGCCCGCGGCCGGCGAGCCTGCTCGACCGGACGTGGCACAGCCCTAGCTGTTTCAAATCGCCATCGGCGGCAGCGCACGAACGATCTTCATTGTCTCGACGCTCACCGTGATCACACGCAGCAGCAACTCGAGCGGGTAACGCGGGTTGCCCACGGTCTCGACGGCCCAGTCGTTGGCGTCGTTGACGATGCCGCTGTCCTTGTCGGTCTTGACGACCTGGCGCTCCATCACCCACTCGATGGCCGGCTTGCCGTTGACCACGTAGTCGTAGGCTTCCTTCGGGATGCCGCTGACCGTGATGCGGTGGTTGTAGTGAATCGTGCTCGGATGTTCGCCATGCCCAGGACGACCATTGCATGGAGCTTCTCGGCGATCACAGTCTCGGGCGGGTAGGCGCGCAGGTGCGGCGACGGCATGTCGAGCAGCACCGGAAGGTCGATGTCCTCGACACCCGGCTCGACGGCATCGCCAAATCCGATGTCCACGGTGATCGGAATGCGCGCGCCGGCGAGCGTGGCGGTGGTGCGAAGCCTCGACCCGCCGTACTCAAGCTCTTCGCGGATGGCCTCGATTCGCAGACCTTCCAGGTCGAAGCTCACGCCATCGTCGACGTCAATCGCCATGATCTCGCGGAACGTCGCGAGCAGCGCATCTTCCGCGGGATCCCCGAAGCCGAGCAGGTCCACGTCGCGCGTCGCACGGTGTGGTTCTTCGAACCATGTGACGAGCAGCATCGCGCCCTTCAGCACGAAGCGATCGCGATGTGGGGAGAGGCTCAGCCGATGCAGAAGCCGCTCGAGCGTGTAGCGGGTGAGCAGCGTTTCCATCGGCTCGCCGCGCGCATGCGCAAGGTTGAGCAGCCGCTGGCGCACCGAGGCGCCGATGTTGCGTGGGCGATCAGGCATCGCTGGTCAGCGCCGTCACGTAGGGCTCCATCGCCGGCCAGACGCCTGCAACCCTGGCCTCGCGCGCGATTTCCGCTGGCGTTGCCTTGCGCTGCCGCAGCGCTTGGCGCAGGCCCTCGACCGCGAGGGTATCGCCCACCGTTCGGCGGTAGCGGAACACATCGGCCACGGTCCTGGCAATGCCGAACACAGGCACGGGCGTGCCGGCGATCTTCGTATGTTCGACGCCGCGTTGCAGCAGCTCGTCAGAGAACCGGGCCACGCGGATCGGCGGGTAGCTGACCCGCGGGCGCCAGTCCTTGCGGCCGATGGCAATCCAGACCTTCGGAGGCATCTGGTCGGTCAGACCGTGGCAGGCCAGCGCAGAGGCCAGACAGATGACGCCTTTCGGCACCAGCCGCGCCGCTTCTGCGAGTGACTGCTGGGGATCGAGCGCGGCGTCGGGGAGTTGGTACAGGCCGCGAGCAATCCGCACGACCTCGCCAGCCTGCTCCATGCGGCTGACGGTCGTGGCGGTGATCCCGGCCTCGCCAAACTCTGACAGCCGAATCATTCCCCGCCGCTCGAGCAGCGCCAGCGCCTGGCTGCGCTGGGTGGCGGTGACTGGCGCTGGCATGTTATGAATCCTATGGCGGAAAGACAAAACGTCCGAGGATTTATACCATGCACGTGTGATCGCAAGAAGAGCTCGCAACAGGCGCGCCGGACGCCCACCTCCCTAGAATCGGCCAATGCTCAGCCTGCGCCGCGCCCTCACCACCTGGTTCGCCGTCCTGGCGGTCCTGGTGACCACGCTCGCGCCGGCGGTTTCGCAGGCGCTGGGCGGTGCGGGCGGTGCCACCTGGGCCGAGGTGTGCACCAGCACCGGGGTCCAGCATGTGCTCGTCGAGGGCGAAGCCGGCTCCGGCCAACCGGTGCCCGGTGCGGCCCACCTGCTGGACCACTGCCCCTACTGTGCGCTGCACGTGGATGTCTTTCCCGTGCCGCCGGCCCTGCCGGCCGCCGCGCCCCCGGTGCTGCAGCCGCTGCAGCCGCCGCGCAGCCTGCTCAGCGCCGCGCCGGCCTGCAGCGTGCGTTCCAGCGCGCAGCCCCGCGCGCCTCCCCTTCCGCTCTGATCCTTCGCACCCCTTCGACGCGTCCTCGCTGACGCCGCGGCCTGCACCTGCCGGCCGGCGGCTGGCGGGCACGCCGTTTGTTCCGGGGTTCGCTCGCCCCTGCGATGGCAGGGCCGGCCAGCCCCCGATCCGATCAGACACCGATGAAGAATTCAGTTCGCTCCCTGGCGGGGCTCGTGCTCGGGTGGCCGCTGGCCGTCCTGGCGCAGTCGACCGCCGCCCCTGCTCCTGCCCCTGGGTCCGCCGCGCTTCCCGCTCCGCTTTCCGCCCCGCCCGACACGGCCGGCATGCCCGGCCTTGCTGTCGCGCCTGCGGTCAAGTCGCTGGGCATCGTGACGGTCGAAGGCCGCGCGCTGCCGACCTCGCTGCCCACGCTGGTGCCGACCACCACCGAGTCCGTCACCCGTGCGCAGATCGAGGCGACGGTCAACGCGATGGACAGCCAAGACGCGCTGCGCTATTTCCCCAGCCTGCTCGTGCGCAAGCGCTACATCGGCGACTACAACCACGCCATCCTGTCCAGCCGCGCTTCGGGCACCGGCAACAGCGCGCGCTCGGCCGTCTATGCCGACGGCATCCTGTTGTCCAACTACCTGGGCAACGGCGTCGGCGGGCTGTCCTTCCCGCCGCGCTGGGGGCTGGTCACGCCCGAGGAGATCGAGCGGGTGGACGTCATCTACGGCCCCTTCTCGGCCGCCTACCCGGGCAACTCCGTCGGCGCGGTGGTGGACTACGCCACCCGCATGCCCTCGCGCTTCGAGGCCCATGCGAAGGTGGGCCATGTGGTGCAGCCCTTCCAGCTCTATGGCACCGATTCCACCTACCGCGCCTGGCAGACCAGCGCCTCGCTGGGTGATCGATCCGGCCCCTGGGCGTGGTGGGTCAATGTCAACCGCACCGACAGCGAGGGCCAGCCGCTCACCTTCGCGACGCGGCTGCTGTCATCGGGTGTGGCTGGCACCGCCGGAACCGCGGTCACCGGCGCCGTTGCGGGGCTGAACAACGCCCAGCGCCCCTGGTACCTGCTCGGTGCAGGCACGCAGATCCGCACCGTGCAGGACCACCTGAAGTTCAAGCTCGCCCACGACTTCAGCCCCACGCTGCGGGCCAGCTATGTGCTGGGGCTGTGGACGAACGAGGCCGAGGGCCGATCGGAGTCCTACTTGCGCGACGCCGCGGGGCAGCGCGTCTACGGTGGCCCGATCAACATCGACGGGACCGCCTTCACCGGTGCGCAGGCGCTGGGCGGCAGCGACTTCCCGCTCACCCGCGAGCAGTTGCTTCACACCATGCAGGGGCTGTCGATCAAGAGCCAGACCCGCGGCGTCTTCGATTGGGAGGTGGCCGCCAGCGTCTACGACTACCGGCGCGACGACAAGCGGCAGAACGCGGTGTCCAACCCCCAGCCGGCGGCTCAGGCGGGCGGGGCAGGGACGCTGGCCGACGGGAGTGGCACCGGCTGGAACACGCTGGCGCTCAAGGGCATCTGGCGGCCGCAGGGCAGCGCGGGGCGGCGAACGGTGGAATTCGGCTTCCAGCAGGAGCGCTCCCGGCTGCGCTACCAGACGTCCACCATCGCGGGCAATTACCTCGTCGACGAGCCCGGCACCCGCATCGGCAACGTCAAGGGCGACACCCGGCTGCAAAGCCTCTGGGCCCAGGACGTCTGGCGCTTCGCGGACGACTGGACGGCCGTGATCGGTGGGCGCGCCGAGCGCTGGGACGCCCGCGACGGCCGCACCGATTTCTCCGCCACCCAGGCGCTGACCTATCCCGCCCGGCGGGAAGACCACTTCTCGCCCAAGGCAGCCCGGTCGTGGCAGGCCGCTAGCGACACGGTGATCCGGACCTCGCTGGGGCGTGCGGTTCGCATGCCCACCGTGGCCGAGCTCTACGGCGCGACCTCGACCGCGAACCTGGCCATCTCCCAGTTCATCAACGACCCGAATCTGCGGCCGGAGAAGTCCTGGACGCTGGAATGGAGCGCGCAGCGCGAAGTGGGCGGGACCACGATGCGGGCGACGCTCTTCGCCGAGGACACGCGCGATGCGCTCTACACGCAGACGAGCTTCGATGCGAACGCCAACCGCAACATCAGCCGGGTCCAGAACGTCGGGCGCATCGCCACCAGCGGCCTGGAGACGGCCTTCTCCAGCCGGGACTGGCTGTTCCGTGGGCTGGAGCTCCAGGGCAACGTCACCTATGCCGACTCCACCATCCGGGAGAACGCCGGCTTCGTGGCCACGCCCGGCGACACGGTGGGTCAGTGGCAGCCGAACATCCCGCGCTGGCGCGCCACCGCCCTGGCCAGCTGGCGCGTCGACGAGCGCTGGACCGCCTCGCTGGGGGCCCGCTACAGCGGGCGTCAGTACCGCACGCTCAACAACGCCGACGTCAATGGCGACACCTACATGGGCGTGAGCCGGTTCGCGGTGGTCGATGCCCGCGTGCTCTACCGCTTCGACCAGCAGTGGAGTGCGGCCTTCGGCATCGACAACCTGAACAACGACCTGCACTGGAACTTCCACCCCTATCCGCGGCGCAGCTACAGCGCCGAGCTGCGCTTCGACCTGTGAGGACCATCGCCATGAACCGCCATTCCCCGCTCTTCGCCCTTCTGGCCGCCGCGTCGATGTCGGCCGGCGCCCACGTGACGCTGCCCCCGGGCGGCGCCACGGCCGGCACCGAATATCCCGCTGTCTTCCGTGTGGGCCACGCCTGCAAGGACGCGCAGACCACCACTGCGATCCGCGTGCGCGTCCCTGCCGGCTTCTCGCCCCTGGAGGCACAGCCCCGCCCCGGCTGGACGGTCAGCCTCACGCCCACCGAGGTGGTGTGGACGGCGCAAGGTCCGGGCGCGGCGCTGCAAGGCCAGGACCGCGCACGCTTCACCGTCCGCGGCAAGCTCACCGACACGCCGGGCACGCTGTGGTTCAAGGTGCTGCAGGTGTGCGACAAGGGCAGCGCGGACTGGTCGGAGGTGCCCGCCGCTGCCGGCGACAAGCCCGCCTACCCGGCGGCGCGGCTGGACGTGCTGCCGGCAGGAGTCGCCCCGGTGGACCTGCGCGATGCCTGGGTGCGCAGCACCGTGACCGGCCAGACCGCCACCGGCGTGTTCGGCAAGCTCACCTCCGGCGCGGGTGGCCGCCTGGTCGGGGCCTCGTCCCCCTGGGCGGAGGCTGTCGAGGTCCACGAGATGAAGATGGACGGCAACGTGATGCGGATGCGCGCGCTGGCCGACGGGCTGGAACTGCCGCCCGGCGAAACCGTCGAGCTGCGAAGCGGTGGTCATCACCTGATGGTGCTGGGCTTGAAGCGTCCGCTGGCAAACGACCATGAACTGCCGCTGGTGCTTCGCTTCGCCGACCGGGACGGGCGTGTGTCCGAGCGCAGCGTCACCGTGCGCGCGAGGGTCGGTGCCCGTGGTTCAGAGGCCGAGGATCAGCACCAGCATCATCAGCACCACCAGCCTGGGAAGTAGCCTCGGCAAGAGGGGGGGCCGCAGGCGCCGCGGCCAGCCCCCCCGGGCTGCCTCAACGCTTGTTCATCCCGAACACGAAGGGCTTGGCAGGCTGCAGCAGCGCGCCCACGTTGCCGTTGAGCGAGAAGATGCGCTTTTCCACCTTCAGCTCCTGCTCGGGACGGCCCTTGCTGAAGTCGAGCTTGCCGTAGTCGACCCAGACCACGTTCGGCGCGTAGGTGCTCTCGAAGAAGTAGCGCTCGCTGGTGTGGTCGATGACGGTGCGGAAGATGGTGCTGGCGATGTTGGGCCGGCCGGGTTCGCCGGCGCTGAACGGCACCGACACGTTGCGGATGACGCTGAACATGAAGGCGGCGCCCTCCGCCGGGTTGGCGGGCTGCTGCAGCACGCTGGCCCAGTAGGCCGCCCGCACGAAGCGGTCGGTGGGCGAGCGCTCGCCGGGCAGGGCCTTGTCGCCGCCGAAGGTGCGGTACTGCTTGAGGTTCTCGATCTGCTTGTCGAAGGTGGGCTCGTTGGTCATCACGGTGAAGCGGCGGTCGTGGTGGATCCGCGGCTTGCCGCCGATGAACTCGATCACCGCGGAGTCGCCGGTCTTGTCCGACAGCGACACGTGCACGAGCGTGGGGAAACCGTTGGGCAGCACCAGCGGCTCGATCTGGAAATCCCAGGACTTCTGCGCCTCGACCGCCTCGGCCACGGTGGCGTAGTTGTCCAGGTAGTACTGCACCCACTGCATCACGCCGATGCCCTTCTGGCGGGCGTCGCGCTCGGGGAAGCTGTTGTCCTCGGCCAGGTAGAGCGCATGGCCGCTCAGGCCCTTCTCATTCACGCCTTCATGGGTGCCCATGTCGTAGGCAGTGAGGACGAGGCTGCCGTATCGGGAGGTCCAGCGGTGCGGGTTCTCGGCCACGGCGCCCACGCGCTGCACACCGCGGGGATGGAGCCGGAAGGCGTGGCCGGCCTTTTCCATCCAGTCCTGGGTCCGCCCGACGAACACCTGCTTGTCGGGCGACACCCAGAGCACGCGGGTGCAGGCTTCGGCCGCCGGCAGGCCGATGAAGCAGGAGGCGGCGATCACCGCTGAGAGGCCGAGGGCGGAGCGGCTGATGGGGGTGTTGCGAGCGGTCATGCGGGTCTCCGGGCAGCGGACGGGATGGCGCGTGGGGCCACGGATCGCGCTGCGTCGGCTCCCGCCTGCGCGGAGCGCGCATCGGGCCGTCTGGCTGCTGGAGCGGTCGCATGGCGATCCGCGGCAGACAGAGGCTAGCTCTGCGGAGCCGAAATGCTGCCAAGGGGTGCCCCGGATTGGGTCGATCGACTGTGCTCGGTCTGTCTCCTTGAACGGACTGTCGAAGCGCTCTCGATTTCGCGGAGGAATGTTGCTACCTCGCCCATCAGTTCCTGTCGGGCGGGTTGCTCTGCCGGCAGATGCGAGCCGTTCGTCAATTCACGAAACCGCTTTCGGCCCTCCACGCGGTCGAAGGTCGGGCGGCTCAGATTCGTGGGAGTCCAACTGTCAGTACCGGGGTGGACCACCAGCAGCGGGCAGTGCATGCGAAGGGAGGTCTGGCGATGCTGGTGCATCGTGC
>JAIYCR010000063.1 GCA_027487905.1 Rubrivivax sp.
CTGAAGGAGGTGTGCAGGTCCTTCACATGCGGCAGGCGCAGCAGCACGTCGCGCGCGAAGCGGGAGAAGGCGTCGAGATCGACGGCCAGCACCTCGAGCTCGAAAGTGCCCGAGCCGCTGATGTAGTGGCAGGCGACCACCTCGGGGCGGCTGCGGATGGCGTTCTCCAGCGCCTGGGTGGTGTCGGCCGAGTTGCGCTCGGCGTCCACCCGCACGAAGGCGAGCACGCCCAGGCCGATGCGGCGGCGGTCGATGACCGCGCGGTAGCCGGTGATGACACCGGCGTCCTCGAGCCGCCGCACGCGCCGCCAGGTCGGTGCGGCCGACAGCCCGATGCGGCTGGCGAGCTCGGCGTTGCTCAGCCTCGCGTCGGCCTGCAGCTCGCGCAGGATGGCCAGATCGAAGCCGTCCAGCGGCGGGGTGGCTCCGACAGCGCCAAGGCCGAGTGTCGGCGGATCCGATGGATCGTCCGGGACGAGGGTATTCCCTGATTTGGCCATGATGAAGATGAAACGGAAATCAAATGCCGATTGAACGAAACGTTCTTGCTTGATCTTGGATTCCAGACGAACGAAACGCAAGGACAGGCAGCGCAGCGCTTTCTACACTTTTCACTTCCCCGCCCGCCGCCGGCGAGCGCCCCGATTGCCGGAGCTCCCCCATGAACGCCCCCCTGCCCGATGACGTCCGCCGCGCGCTGGAGTCGGTGACGCTGGACGACAAGTACACCCTCGACGAGGGCCGGGCCTTCATGAGCGGGGTGCAGGCGCTGGTGCGCCTGCCCATGCTGCAGCGCGGGCGCGATGCCGCGGCGGGCCTGAACACCGCCGGCTTCATCAGCGGCTACCGCGGCTCGCCGCTCGGCGGCTACGACCAGGCGCTGTGGGCGGCGCGCAAGCACCTGGCGGCCCGGCACATCGTCTTCCAGCCGGGCGTGAACGAGGAACTGGGCGCGACCGCCGTCTGGGGCACGCAGCAGCTGGACCTCTATCCGCAGACGAAGAAGCACGACGGCGTGTTCGGCATCTGGTACGGCAAAGGTCCGGGCGTAGACCGCTGCTCGGACGTCTTCAAGCACGCCAACATGGCCGGCACCGCGAAACACGGCGGGGTGATCGCCATCGCCGGGGACGACCACGTCGCCAAGAGCAGCACCGCCGCCCACCAGAGCGACCACATCTTCAAGGCCTGCGGCCTGCCGGTCTTCTTCCCCTCCAGCGTGCAGGACATCCTGGACATGGGCCTGCACGCCTTCGCGCTCAGCCGCTTCTCGGGGCTGTGGAGCGGCATGAAGACCATCCAGGAGGTGGTCGAGTCTTCTTCCTCGGTGTCGGTCGACCCCGACCGGGTGAAGATCGTCCTGCCCGAGGACTTCCGCATGCCCCCGGGCGGCCTGCACATCCGCTGGCCGGACGCGCCGCTGGAGCAGGAGGCGCGGCTCATGGACCACAAGTGGTACGCGGCGCTCGCCTACGTGCGGGCCAACCGGCTGAACCACGACGTCATCCGCACCGAGCGCGACCGCTTCGGCCTGATCGCCAGCGGCAAGGCCTACAACGACCTGCGCCAGGCGCTGGTCGATCTCGGCCTGGACGATGCCGCCTGCCGCGCGCTGGGCATCCGCGTGCACAAGGTCAACGTGGTGTGGCCGCTGGAGGCCACCATCACCCGCGACTTCGCGCTCGGCCTGCAGGAAATCCTCGTCGTCGAGGAGAAGCGCCAGATGATCGAGTACCAGCTGAAGGAGGAGCTCTACAACTGGCGCCCGGACGTGCGGCCCAACGTGCTGGGCAAGTTCGACGAGGGCGAGGGCGACACCTCGGGCGGCGAGTGGAGCCGCCCGGACCCGGGCGCCAACTGGCTGCTGCGGGCCAAGGCCGACCTGAGCCCCGCCCTCATCGCCCGCGCGGTGGCCCGGCGGCTGAAGAAGCTCGGGGTGCCGGCGGACGTGGCCGCCCGCATGGACCGGCACCTGGCCGTGCTCGATGCGGCCGACCGCGCGCTCTCCGAAGTGAAGACGGCCGAGACCGGCGAGCGCCTGCCCTGGTTCTGCAGCGGCTGCCCGCACAACACCTCCACCCGGGTGCCCGAGGGGTCGCGGGCGCTGGCGGGCATCGGCTGCCACTACATGTCGCTGTGGATGGACCGCTCCACCAGCACCTTCAGCCAGATGGGCGGCGAGGGCGTGGCCTGGATCGGGCAGTCGCCCTTCACCACCGACACCCACGTCTTCGCCAACCTGGGCGACGGCACCTACTTCCACAGCGGCCTGCTGGCCATCCGCCAGAGCATCGCCGCGGGGGTGAACATCACCTACAAGGTGCTCTACAACGACGCGGTGGCCATGACCGGCGGCCAGCCGGTGGGCGAGCGGCCCGAGGGCCACTCGGTGCTTCAGATCATGAAGAGCCTGGTGAGCGAGGGCGTGGCGCGCCTGGTCATCGTGAGCGACGAGCCCGAGAAGTACGCCGGCGTGGCCCTGGAAGCCGGCGTCACCGTTCACCACCGCGACGCGCTGGACGACCTGCAGCGCGAGTTCCGCCAGATCCCCGGCACCACCGCCATCATCTACGACCAGACCTGCGCCACCGAGAAGCGCCGCCGCAGGAAGCGCGGCACGATGGTCGACCCGGCCAAGCGGGTGGTGATCAACGAGCTGGTCTGCGAAGGCTGCGGCGACTGCGGCGTGCAGAGCAACTGCCTGTCGGTGGAACCGGTGGAGACCGAATTCGGCCGCAAGCGCCGCATCAACCAGAGCACCTGCAACAAGGACTACTCCTGCGTGAAGGGCTTCTGCCCGAGCTTCGTGACGGTGGAAGGCGGCGTGCTGAAGAAGCCCGCCAAGCCGAAGGCCGCGGACGGGGACGGAAAGGGCGGCGCGGCAATGCCCGCGGTGCCCGAGCCCGAACTTGCGATGGCCGCGCTCGCCCGAGGCGAGCCGTGGGGCATCGTGGTCGGCGGCGTCGGCGGCACCGGCGTGATCACCGTCGGACAGATCCTGGGCATGGCGGCCCACCTGGAAGGGCTGGGCGTGGTCACGCAGGACGCGGGGGGTCTGGCGCAGAAGGGCGGCGCCACCTGGAGCCACATCCAGCTGGCGGCGACGCCGGCGCACATCCACACCACCAAGGTCGACATCGCCAAGGCCGATCTCGTGATCGGCTGCGATGCGATCGTCGCGGCCAACAAGGCCACGCTCGCAGTGATGCGAGCCGGGCGCACCTTCGTCGCGCTGAACACCCATGCGGCGCCGACCGCGGCCTTCGTGAAGAACACCGAGTGGCAGTTCCCGGCCGCCGGCTGCGAAGCGGCGCTGCAGCGCATCGTGGGCGCCGACGGCCTGGGCATGGTCGACGCCGAGACGCTGGCCACAGGCCTGCTTGGCGACTCCATCTATGCCAATCCGCTGCTGCTGGGCTATGCCTGGCAACGCGGCCAGGTGCCGCTCAGCCATGCGTCGCTGATGCGGGCGATGGCACTGAACGGCGTGCAGGTGGCATCCAACCAGGCGGCCTTCGAATGGGGCCGCCGCGCGGCCCACGACCCGGCGGGCACCTTCGCCCTGGTCAAGGCGCGCACCGCGGCGACGCAGGTCATCGACATCGTGCGCAAGCCCTCGCTCGACCAGGTGATCGCCACCCGCGTGGACTTCCTCACCGGCTACCAGGATGCCGCCTATGCGGACGGCTACCGGACCTTCGTCGAGAAGGTGCGAGGCGCCGAGGCAGCGACTGGCGCGCCGGGCACGCCACTCACCGAGGCGGTGGCCCGCTACCTCTTCAAGCTGATGGCCTACAAGGACGAGTACGAGGTGGCGCGGCTGCACACCGACCCGTCCTTCGTCGCCAAGGTGCAGTCGATGTTCGAGGGCGAGGCCGGACGGGACTACCGCCTGGTGCACCACCTCGCGCCGCCGATGATCGCCAGGACCGACGCGAAGGGGCATCTGGTGAAGCAGCCCTTCGGCCCGTGGATGCGCACGGCGTTCAGCGTGCTCGCGAAGTTCAAGGGGCTGCGGGGCACCGCGCTCGACCCCTTCGGCCGCACCGCCGAGCGGCGCGGCGAGCGTGCGCTGATCGTCGAGTACCGCGCCTGCATCGAGGAACTGCTGCGGGGCCTGACGAGCGGCAACCGGGCGCTGGCCACCGAGATCGCCCGCATCCCGGAGGAGATTCGTGGCTATGGCCATGTGAAGGAGCGCCACCTGGCGGCCGCCCGACCGAAGTGGGCGGCGGCGATGGCGCGCTGGCGTGCGGGCGCAGGGGACAAGGCGGAAGAGGCGGGCGAAACGTCCAAGGCGACCGGGTCGACCCAGCCGGCCTGAGGCGACCGAGCCCCGCCCGGGCGGGGCAGCAGATTATTTGAACGCCGCCGACAAGGCGGGGCAACGCGGGGAAGCGGGCCGGTGCCTAGAGTTCGGGCCATGCCGACTCCTGCTGCCGCCGCCGCCGCGCCTGCGCGCTACACGACCACCGCCGTCGTGCTGCACTGGGTACTGGCCGCCGCCATCCTGGGCAGCCTTGGCTTCGGCGTGTACATGGCCGACCTGCCCTTCTCGCCGCAGCGGGTGAAGCTCTACAACTGGCACAAGTGGGCGGGCGTGACCATCCTCGCGCTGTCGGCCGCGCGCCTGCTGTGGCGGCTGTCGCACCGCCCCCCGGCCAGCCCGCCGATGCCGGCCTGGCAGCGCCGCGCCGCGCACGCCACCCACGGCGCGCTGTATGCGCTGTTCTTCGCCGTGCCGCTGATCGGCTGGGCCTACAGCTCGGCCGCGGGCTTTCCCATCGTCTGGTTCGGCGTGCTGCCGTTGCCGGACTTCGTGCCAGTGGACCGCGTGCTGGCCGAGGCGATCAAGCCCTGGCACCAGTGGAGCGCCTATGCGCTGGGCGCGCTGGTGACGGTGCACATCGCCGCCGCCTTGAAGCACCAGCTCGTCGATCGCGACGGGATGATCGGCCGCATGGCCCCCGGCCGCGGTCGCTGAGCGCTCCGGCTGCGCGCAACCCTTGCTCACCCCACCCTTCATGACGCCAAACACCTTCATCCGTCCCCTCGCGGCCGTGCTGCTCACCGCGGCCAGCTTCGCGATCAGCGCCCAGACCTTGGTTCCCGCCCAGAGCGAGATTGCCTTCACCACCCGCCAGATGGGCGTGCCGGTGGACGGCCGCTTTGGCGCCTTCACCGCGCAGGTGCGCTTCGACCCGAAGAACCTGGCCCAGGCCTCGGTGGCCTTCACCATCGACCTGGCCAGCGCGCGCATCGGCACCGCCGAGACCGAGGCCGAGCTGGCCAAGCCCGACTGGTTCAACACCAAGGCCTTCCCGCAGGCAAGCTTCCGCTCCAGCGGCGTGAAGGCGCTCGGCGGCAACCGCTTCGAAGTGGCCGGACAGTTGGCGATCAAGGGCATGACACGCGACGTCGTCGTGCCGGTGACGCTGACACAGGCGGGCGCCACCAGCACCGCCCAGGGCCAGTTCACGCTGAAGCGGCTGCAGTTCCGCATCGGCGACGGCGACTGGAAGGACACCTCGATGGTGGCCGACGACGTCGGCGTGCGCTTCAAGCTGGCGCTGACCGGCGTGCCCGCGCTCTGACCCCGGACCCCACGGCTTCCCAGCCGACGGCCGCGCTTCACCCGCTTTCTCCCGCCCAACGCAGTTCACCCCTTCGGGCCACCTGGCCCGTGCCTTCGTCCGTTCCTGGAGACCTCCGATGAACCGCTCCGCCACTATGGCCACCACCACGGCCACCACCACGGCCACCGCCGTCCTCGCCCCCCTCGCCGCCCTGCTGCTGGCTGCTGCGCCTGCCGCCCACGCGCAGTCGGCCACCTATGCGATCGACCCGACGCACACCTTCGTCACCTGGGAGGCCAGGCACTTCGGCACCTCCACCAGCCGCGGCCGCTTCGACCGCAAGGAAGGCACGGTGAGCTTCGACCGCGCCGGCAAGACCGGCCGCGCCGACATCACCATCGACATGGCCTCGATCAGCACCGGCGTCGGCCCCTTCGACGGCCACCTGCGCAGCAAGGACTTCTTCGACGTGGGCAACCACGCGAACGCCCGTTTCGTCGGCGACCGCTTCACCTTCGATGGCGACAAGGTCAGCCGCGTCGCCGGCAACCTGACGATGCTGGGCAAGACGGTGCCGGTGACGCTCACCGCGACGAACTTCAACTGCTTCGACCACCCGATGCTCAAGCGCGAGGTGTGCGGCGGCGATTTCGAGACCACCCTCCAGCGCAGCCAGTGGGGCATGGCCTACGGCCTGCCCGGCATCCCGGACAGCGTGCGCCTGCTGATCCAGGTCGAGGCCATCCGCCAGTAAGGGCGCGATCCTTCCTGCGGCGCCCAGAGGGCCCGCGCGGGCGGCGGCCTTGCGCGGACCTGCCCAAGCCCGATCGGCGGTTTCGGCCACACTGAGGCCCATGCCGTTTCCTGTCTGCCCCGCGGCCACCACCGCCTCCCTTGCGCTGGCGCTCGTCGCCTTCGGCACGGCCGCCCCGGCCGCTGCCACGCCCTACCGCCTCGACCTCACCCACACCACGGTCCATTGGGAGGTGGTGCACCGGGACACCTCGACCGCCCGCGGCCGCTTCGACACGCTGGCCGGCCGCGCGGCGTTCGAGCCCGGGCGCCGGCTGGAGGTGGAGATCCGCGTCGACCCGGCGTCGGTCTCCACCGGCATCCGGCCCTTCGACACGGTGCTGCGCGGTGCGAGCCTGCTGGCCGTGCGCGAGCACCCGCAGGCCGCCTTCGTGTCGCGGCGCATCGACTGGGCGGCCGACGGGCTTTCGCCCGCTGCGGTGCATGGCGAGATCACCCTCAAGGGCCGCACCCAGCCGCTGACGCTCACCGCGCAGCGCTGGCGCTGCGGCAACAACCCGCTGTTCGGCCGCGAGGTCTGCGGCGGGGACTTCAGCGCCACGCTGTCGCGCGGCGCCTTCGGCATGGGCTTCGCGTCGTCGATGGCCGATGACGCGGTGCGGCTGCTGGTGCAGGTCGAGGCGATCCGGCTGGAGCCGGGCGAGGACGAGGGCATGCCCATGCCCGTGCCCACCGCCGCGAACAGCGGGAGCAGCCGATGAGCGCCGGCGGCACCCGGGTCATCTCCCTGGCCGAAGCGCGCGCCGCACGGGCGGCGGCCGAGCTAGCCGAACGACCAGCCGCAGGTCCAGCTACGCGGCCGGCCACATGGCCGGCCACCCCTGCGGCCGCGGGTCGGGTCGTTCACCCGCCACCGGACCCCGCCCTCGAAGGCCTCGCGGTGTTCGAGCGCGGCTGGCTGTCGTCGAACAACGTGCTGATCCACGACCCCGCCGGCGCCGTGCTCGTCGACTCGGGCCACTGCCTGCACGGCGATCAGACGGTCGCGCTGGTGCGCCAGGCCCTCGAGCGCAGCGGCCAGACGCTGTCGGCGGTGCTCAACACCCACCTGCACTCCGACCACTGCGGCGGCAATGCCGCGCTGGCCCGCGCCTTCGGCGAGGTGCCGGTGTTCGTGCCGGCCTCCACCTGGGAGGCGGTGCAGGCCTGGGACGATGCCCGGCTGAGCTACGCCCCCACCGGCCAGCGCATGGAGCGCTTTCGCGCCGCGGGCACGCTGCAGGCCGGCGAGCGGCTGCGGCTGGGCGGCCGCGACTGGGAGGTGATCGCCGCGCCGGGTCACGACCCGGACTCGGTGGTGCTCTTCGACCACAGCCACGGCGTGCTCATCAGCGCGGACGCGCTGTGGGAGAACGGCTTCGGCGTCGTCTTCCCCGAACTGGACGGCATCGAGGCCTTCGACGACGTGGGCCGGGTGCTCGACCGGCTGGAGGCGCTGCCGGCGACGTGGGTGATTCCCGGCCACGGCGCGCCCTTCCAGGACCTGCCCGGCGCGCTGGCGCGGGCCCGGCGTCGCCTGGCCGGACTGCAGTCGGACCCGGCCCGGCATCGCCTCTATGCCGCCAAGGTGCTGCTCAAGCACCACCTGCTGGAGGAGCAGCGCCAGTCCGTTGCCAGGCTGCACCTGTGGGCCGGACAGACCCCGCTGCTGCGGCGCATCTGGGTGGACCTCGACTGCCCCCGGGCCAGCGTGCACGCCTGGTGCGACGAACTGCTCGACGAGCTGGTGCGCCGCGGCGCGGCCCGGCGTGAAGGTGATCTGGCGATCAACGTCTGACCATGGCTGCGGTAATCGAGGTGTCGGTTCTGCTGCAATCCGGGGCGGCAAAGACCCTTCGCGGGGGATCGCCCTAGTTGTTGCGTTCGCGCGTCTCCCGGACATTCGAATGCTCAGGTCACAGCGATGCCCTCCCGGGCACGCGCCCGGCCGAGCCCTCATCCACGGAGACAACCCGATGACCCAAGCCCCCGCGAAGCCGGCCGCACGCCGCCGTTTCCTGAAGAAGTCCGCCGCTGGTGGCGCCGCTGCCGGCGCGCTGGCCTTCCCGATGGTGTCCACCGCGCAGACGGCCACGCTGCGCTTCCAAAGCACCTGGCCCGCCAAGGACATCTTCCACGAGTACGCGAACGACTTCGCCAAGACGGTCAACGACATGGCGGGCAACCGCCTGAAGATCGAGGTGCTGCCCTCGGGCTCGGTGGTGCCGGCCTTCCAGCTGCTCGACGCGGTGAACAAGGGCACGCTGGACGGCGGCCACGGCGTGCTGGCCTACCACTACGGCAAGAACACGGCGCTGGCGCTGTGGGGCTCGGGCCCGGCCTTCGGCATGGACCCGAACATGGTGCTGGCCTGGCACCAGCATGGCGGCGGCAAGGCGCTGCTGGCCAAGATCTACGCCGCGGTCAACGTGGACGTCGTGTCCTATGTCTACGGCCCCATGCCCACCCAGCCGCTGGGCTGGTTCAAGAAGCCCATCGCGCGCGTCGAGGACCTGAACGGCCTGAAGTTCCGCACCGTGGGCCTGGCCATCGACGTCTTCAAGGAAATGGGCGCCGCGGTGAACCCGCTGCCCGGTGGCGAGATCGTGCCGGCGCTGGACCGCGGCCTGATCGACGCAGCCGAGTTCAACAACGCCTCGTCCGACCGCATCCTGGGCTTCCCCGACGTGGTGAAGAACTGCATGCTGCAAAGCTTCCACCAGAGCGGCGAGCAGTTCGAGATCCTGTTCAACAAGGACAAGCTGGCTGCGCTGCCGGCCGAGCTGCGCAACATCATCGACTACGCGGTGCAGGCCTCGTCGGCCGCCATGAGCTGGAAGGCCATCGACCGCAACTCGAAGGACTACGTCGAGCTCAAGACCAAGGACAAGGTCAACTTCTTCAAGACGCCCGACGCCATCCTGCGTGCCCAGCTGGCCGCCTGGGACAAGGTCATCGCCCAGAAGGCTGGCGAGAACCCGCTGTTCAAGGAAGTGCTGGACAGCCAGCGCGCCTTCGCCCAGCGCGCCGGTGCCTGGCAGAACGACTACATGGTCGACTTCAAGATGGCCTACAACCACTACTTCGGCCGCCGCGGCTGATCGGCCGGCCTGCGCTCGTCGCGCGGCCCGCTCAGCGGGCGCGCGACAGCCGGATCCATTGAACGGGAGCCTCTGGCTCCCGTTTGTCGTGTGCGGCAGGTGGCTTCGTTTGAAACGGGCGTCCGCTGCGGCCTGCACGCAAATGCCGATGGTCGTGTGCGTCCCCCGGCGCCACGATCGCCCGGTCGCGGGGCCTTTGCCCCGATTTCCCTTTTTCCGGAGGACTCGTCGATGAAATCGTTCCTGCTGGCCGTGGACCGCGCCTCCACGGCGCTGGGTCAGGCCTTTGCGTGGGTCATCGTGGCGCTCACGCTGATGATCACCTACGAGGTGTTCTCGCGCTACGTGCTCAATTCGCCGCACGACTGGGCGCTGGACGCCCAGATCATGATGTACGGCACCCTCTTCATGATGGCCGGCGCCTACACGCTGAGCAAGAACGGCCATGTGCGCGGCGACGTGCTCTACGGCTTCTTCCAGCCCCGCACGCAGGCCACGCTGGACCTCATCCTCTACATCCTCTTCTTCCTGCCGGGCGTGGTCGCGCTCACCTGGGCCGGCTGGACCTTCGCGACCGAATCCATGGCCATCCGGGAGAAGACCTTCTCGGCCACGCCGCTGCCGCTGTACCCCTTCAAGTTCGTCATCCCCGTGGCCGGCGGCATGCTGCTGCTGCAGGGCCTGGTGGAGATCGTGCGCTGCATCCAGTGCATCCGTGACGGCGAATGGCCGTCGCGCGAGCCGGACGTGGAAGAGGTGGACGTGGACAAGCTCAAGGCCATGGTGCGCGTGAAGGACGAGGACATCGCGGCGCTGGACGCCTATGTCCAGCCCGAGAAGCACGCCGCCGCAGGAGGCACGAAATGACCGGCCTGACCGCACCGCGGGTGGTGATCCGCAAGGAGCTGTGGTTCGGCTTCATCCTGATGGGCCTGATCGCGCTGGGCACGGTGGGCATCCTGGTCTCGGCCGACCAGCTCACCCGTGGGCACCTGGGCCTGACCATGCTCGCGCTGGTGGTCGTGGCCATCATGCTGGGCTTTCCCACGGCCTTCACGCTGATGGGCATGGGCATGATCTTCACCTTCCTGGCCTATGACCGGGACGCGGGCAAGACGCTCACGCTGATGGTGCAGTCGGCCTACAAGGTGATGGGCAACGACGTACTCATCTCCATCCCGCTGTTCGTCTTCATGGGCTATCTGGTCGAGCGGGCCAACCTCATCGAGAAGCTCTTCAGGAGCCTGCACCTGGCGCTCGCCCGGGTGCCGGGCTCGCTGGCGGTGGCCACCCTCTTCACCTGCGCGGTGTTCGCCACGGCCACCGGCATCGTGGGTGCGGTGGTCACGCTCATGGGCCTGCTCGCCTTCCCGCAGATGCTCAAGGGCGGCTACGACGTGCGACTGTCGGCCGGCGCCATCACCGCGGGCGGCTGTCTGGGCATCCTCATTCCGCCCTCGGTGATGCTCATCGTCTACGGTGCCACGGCTGGCGTGTCGGTGGTGCAGCTCTACGCCGGCGCCTTCTTCCCCGGGCTGATGCTGGCGGGCCTGTACATCCTCTACGTCATCATCATCGCCAAGCTCAAGCCCGAGATGGCGCCCCCGCTGTCGGCCGCCGCGCGCTTCGTGCCGCTGCCGGTCTACAACGAGCAGATCAGCCAGTCCATCTCCAACCGGGCGCTGCCCGCGCTGCTGGGCGCGCTGACGGTGATGAAAGGCCGACGCAACGCGGACATTCCGAGCGGCTACATCCTGCGTCAGCTCTTCATCGCGCTGCTGCCGGCGCTGGTGTTCGCGCTCGCCTTCGGCCTGTCCTGGCGCGCTGCGACGGCGCCGGCCGAAGTGGCCTACGTGCAGCCGGCTTCGGCCGGGGGCGGGCTGGCCGAGCCGGCCGGTTCGCTGGCCGAGCCGCCGGGGGCCTCGTCGGGCGGGCTGGCCGAGCCGCCTGGGGCGGCCCGCTCGGGCCTGGCCGAGCCGCCCGCTGCGGGTGGTGGGCTGGCCGAACCTCCCGGCGCGGGTGGCGGCGTTCGCGAGCCGGCCGGATCGGGTGGTGGCCTGAGCGAACCCCCGGGGGCGGGTGGCGGCGTTCGCGAGCCGCCCGGCGCGGGTGGCCTGCAGGAGCCGGGTGCGGCGGCAGCGACGCCTGCCGCACCGGCCGAGCGGCAAAGCGCCTCGCGCGGCTTCTGGATCGGCTCGGCGGTCGGCTTCGCCGCGCTGGTGGGCTTCTACGCGCTGCTGTCCTTCCAGCGCCTGGAAATCTTCAAGATGCTGATGTCCAGCTTCTTCCCGCTGGTGGTGCTGATCATGGCGGTGCTGGGCTCCATCGTCTTCGGGCTGGCCACGCCCACCGAGGCGGCGGCGGTGGGCGCCTTCGGCGGCCTGCTGCTGGCGGCGGCCTACAAGCAGCTGAACTACCAGGTGGTCAAGGAGTCGGTGTTCCTCACCGCCAAGACGAGCGCGATGGTGTGCTGGCTGTTCGTGGGCAGCGCCATCTTCTCGGCTGCCTTCGCCCTGCTGGGCGGGCAGGAGCTGGTCGAGAACTGGGTCATGAGCATGAACCTCAGCAAGACCGAGTTCCTGATCCTGTCGCAGGTGATCATCTTCGTGCTGGGCTGGCCGCTGGAATGGACGGAGATCATCGTGATCTTCATGCCCATCTTCATTCCGCTGCTGGACAACTTCGGCGTCGACCCGCTGTTCTTCGGGCTGCTGGTGGCGCTGAACCTGCAGACGGCCTTCCTGAGCCCGCCGGTGGCGATGGCGGCCTTCTACCTGAAGGGCGTGAGCCCGCCGCACGTCACGCTGAACCAGATCTTCGTGGGCATGCTGCCCTTCATGGGCATACAGGTCGTGGCCATCATCCTGCTCTACAACTTCCCGGGCATCGGCCTTTGGCTGCCGGAGGTGTTGTACGGACGCTGACAGGTGAAAAAACACGGGCGGCCGCGCGTGATCCATCGCACGCGCCGTCCGTGGGCGCCGCCCGCCGGGCGCCATCCCCCCACTTCAGTGGGTGGTCCTTCAGGGGGGGGCGACCTAACCTACAGGTCTCGATCGACCCCACGGAGGGCCCCATGGCTCAGCAACGCGTCGTCCAGATTGCCTTTGTTCTCATCGTCGCCGCTCTGGCCTTGGCCCAGCGCTACCTGTCCTGATCGGCCGCCGAGCCGCTCATGCACCCACCCTGACGCCCCGATGCGCCCCGCGCACCGGGGCGTTGTTCATCGGCGCACCGCCACCGCCACTACAACCACAACCGCAGCCGCCGCCACCTCAGCCTGTCGGCCCGACACGCCGTTCGTCCCGCTGCCCGCGCAGCCGGTCGCAAGGCAGAAGCGGTGTGCGGCAGCCGGCGCCTAGAGTGCGGGCATGACCCCCCCGAACTCCCTGCCGCAGGCCGCGGCCGTTCCGGTGGCGACCGCCATGCGGTTCCGCCAGGCCCTGAGCGCCTACGCGCGCTGGCTCGACTCCATCGGCTGGGCTCGCTTCGCGCTGCTCTCGCTGCTGCTGCTGGTGCTGGCCGAGATCGTCAGCGAACTGCCGCCCTTCAGCATCCCTTGGGGTTCGGACCGCTACGAACATCGCAACGCCAGCAGCTCCCATTCGCCGCCGAAGGCGCGTGCGCCCATCCACATCGAGGGGCTGCCCGGCAGCGACGGGCGCCGCTACGAGATCCGCATCGACGACAAGGGCGTGAACGTGCGGGCGCTCCCGAGCGCGGCGGGCGCTTCGGCGGCCCCCGTCAACCCGTCCGTCAACCCGTCCGCCAACCCGCCCGCCGACGCCGCTTCGGCGGCGGGGGGCCGGGCGACCGACCCGTCAACCCGCGAAATGGCCGAAGTGCTGTCCGAAGCCCGCGAGGCGCTGGAGGATGCGGGCCTGCTCGAACCTGAGCCGCGTCAGGTCCGGGTGCGCGCGTTTCGGCTGGGCGACCTCCTCACCCAGGCGGCCATGGTGCTGGTGGTGGTGTCCCTGGTGATCAAGGTGATGGCCGCGGGGCGCCTGAGGGCCGAGGCCCAGGCCGAGGTGGCCACCGAGAAGGCCGAGGCCGAGGCGCTGCGGCGGCAGGTGGTCGAGGCCCGGCTGGCGACGATGCAGGCGCAGGTCGAACCCCACTTCCTCTTCAACACGCTGGCCTGCATCGACCATCTGATCGAAACCGACCCCCCACGGGCCAGCCAGATGCAGAAGCACCTGATCGCGCTGCTGCGCTCGAGCATGCCCAGCCTGCGCGAAGCCTCCAACGCCGGCCCGCGGGAACTGTCGCGCGAGATCGACGTCATCCGTCCCTATCTGGAGATCCTGCGGGTGCGGATGGAAGACCGCCTGCAGGTGCGCATCGACGTGCCGGCCGGCCTGATGTCCGCCGAGTTCCCGCCGATGATGATCCAGGGCCTGGTGGAGAACGCCATCAAGCATGGGCTGGAGCCCAAGGCCGAGGGCGGCACGCTCAGCGTCACCGCGTCCATCGAGCATGGGCGCCTGGTGGTGCGCGTGGCCGACACCGGCCTGGGCCCCACAAGCGCGCCCTCGCAGGGCACGGGGGTGGGCCTGGCCAACATCCGTGAGCGGCTGGCCCTGCTCTATGGCAACCGGGCCTCGCTCGAACTGACGGCGCAGCAGCCCGAGGGAACGCTGGCCACCCTCACCCTGCCCTACCGCAGCCTGCGGCCGCCGGTGAGCGCGTCATGACCGCGGGCTTCACACCGCGCGCCGTGCTGGCCGACGACGAGCGGCTGATGCGCGAGCAGCTGCGCGTGCGGCTGGCCGAAGCCTGGCCGGAGCTGGACATCGTGGCCGAGGCCCGCAACGGCCTGGAAGCCGTTCAGGCGGTGCGCGAGCACGCACCGGACATCGTGTTCCTGGACATCCGCATGCCAGGCCTGGACGGCATCGGCGCGGCCCGCGAGATCCTGCAGCTCGAACGCGACGACGACGCCTACGCACCGGAACTCGTCTTCATCACCGCCTTCGACCAGCACGCGGTGCAGGCCTTCGAGCAGGGCGCCGCCGACTACCTGCTCAAGCCGGCCGAGCGGGGGCGGCTGGAGCGCACCGTGGTGCGGCTGCAGCAGCGGCTGCGCGCCCGTGCCGGCGCGCAGCCGCCGGGCATGGCGCCGGGCGCCGAGCCCGCAGCGCCGCGGGTCGATCGGGCCCCGGGCGGCGAGCCGTCGTCGACGCTGTCGCTGCAGGCGCTGCTGCAGCGCCTGTCGGCCCTGGACCCGGGCCGGCGCACGGCGCCCCCGCTGCAGTGGATACAGGCGGGCGTGGGTTCTTCGGTGCAGATGATTCCCGTCGACGAGGTGCTCTTCTTTATCAGCGACGAGAAATACACCCGGGTGCAGACGGCGAGCACCGAGGCCCTGATCCGCAAGCCCATCCGCGAGCTGGTCGAGTCGCTCGACCCCGAGCGCTTCTGGCAGATCCACCGCAGCACGCTGGTCAACGTCAGGGCGATCGCCGGGGTGGTGCGCGACGAGCGCGGCCGCCAGATCGTTCACCTGCGCGGGCGTTCGGAGCGCCTGGAAGTGAGCCGAAGCTTCAGCGCCCTGTTCAAGGGCATGTGAGCCCCAAGGCGCTGCGGCCCGTGCGGCGGTAGCAGGCGCGTGCGTTATCGTCCGCGCCCCATGTCCCACCCCAACGCCGCCGCCGCGCCCGCCCCCGCCGGGCTGAACAACGCCCAGATGGAGGCAGTCCACCACCTGGAAAGCCCTTGCCTGGTCATCGCCGGCGCAGGCTCGGGCAAGACGCGGGTGATCACCCACAAGATCGCGCGGCTGCTGCAGGCGGGCTATGCGCCGGCCCAGATCGCGGCCATCACCTTCACCAACAAGGCCGCCGCCGAGATGCGGGAGCGGGCCCGTGCGCTGGTGGGCTCGCGCGCGGCCAAGCCGCTGGTGGTGTGCACCTTCCACGCGCTGGGGGTGCGCATCCTGCGCGCCGACGGCGAGCGCATCGGCCTGAAGCCCCAGTTCAGCATCCTCGACAGCGACGACGTGCTGGGCCTGCTGCGCGATGCCGGCGCCACCACCGATGCGGCCACGGCCCGCCGCTGGCAGTGGACGATCAGCAGCTGGAAGAACCAGGGCCTGGACAGCGCCGGCGCCGCACAGGTGGTGGCCGACGACGAGGAGCGGGTGGCGCAGCGGGTGATGGAGCGCTACGAGGAGCGGCTCGCGGCCTACCAGGCGGTGGACTTCGACGACCTCATCGGCCTGCCGCTGAAGCTCTTGCGCACCGACGCCGAAGCCCGCAGCCGCTGGCACGAGACCCTGCGCTATGTGCTGATCGACGAGGTGCAGGACACCAACACCGTGCAGTTCGAGCTGCTCAAGCAGCTCACCGACCATGCCCTGCCCGAGCGTCGGGGCAAGTTCACCGCGGTGGGCGACGACGACCAGAGCATCTACGGCTGGCGAGGCGCCACCCGCGACAACCTGCGCCGCCTGGCCGACGAATACCCCACGCTCAAGGTCATCGCGCTCAACCAGAACTACCGCTCCACCAGCGCCATCCTGCGCGCGGCCAATGCGGTCATCGCCCACAACCCCAAGCTCTTCGAAAAGCAGCTGTTCAGCGAGCTGGGCGAGGGCGAGCCGGTGCGGGTGGTGGAAAGCGACGGCGAGGAGCACGAGGCCGAACGCGCCGTGGCGCGCATCCAGTCGCTGCGCGGCCAGGGCGGGGCGGTCGCCGGCGGCCCGGGCGGGGGGGCGGTGGCGCTGCGGGACTTCGCCATCCTCTACCGGGCCAACCACCAGGCGCGCATCTTCGAGAAGGCGCTGCGCAAGGCGCAACTGCCCTACCGCGTGTCCGGTGGCCAGAGCTTCTTCGACCGGGCCGAGATCCGCGACCTCGTCGCCTGGATGCGCCTGCTGGTCAACCCCGACGACGACCCCGCCTTCCTGCGGGCCGTCACCACGCCCAAGCGCGGCATCGGCCACCAGACGCTGGCCGGCCTGGGCACCTTCGCCGGGCGCTGGAAGGTAAGCCTCTTCGAGGCCCTCTTCGCCGAGAGCCTGGGCGCCGCGCTGCCGCGCAAGGCGGTGGACGGCCTGCACGAGTTCGGCCGCTTCGTGAACGACCTGCAGCACCGGGCCGGGCAGACGAGTGGCGCCGAGGATGCCAAGGCCTTGCTGCAGGGCTGGCTCAAGGACATCGCCTACGAGCAGCACCTCTACGACGGCGAGGACCAGGAGAAGCTCGCGGCCGCCCGCTGGTCCAACGTGATGGACTTCATCGACTGGGTGTCACGCCGCTGTGGCGGCGAGATCGACACCGACGGCGGCCTGACCACCGAGTCCGAGCGCAAGACGGTGCTGGAGGTGGCGCAGTCCATCAGCCTGATCGCAAGCCTTGCCGAGCGCAGCGAGGAACAGGACGTGGTGACGCTGTCCACCCTGCACGCGGCCAAGGGCCTGGAGTGGCCGCACGTGATGCTGGTGGGCGTCAACGAGGGGCTGCTGCCCTTCAAGAGCGAGGAAGACGACATGACGCCCGAACGCCTGGAGGAAGAGCGACGGCTGATGTACGTGGGCATCACCCGCGCTCGCCAGACGCTGATGGTGAGCACGCTCAGGCGGCGCAAGCGCGGGCGCGAACTGGTGGCGGGCACGCCCAGCCGCTTCATCGCCGAGATGAAGCTGCACACCGCGGCCACGCAGGAAGACCCCAAGGCGCGGCTCAAGGCCCTGCGCGATGCCGCCGCCGCGCGGGTGGCGGCGGCGGGCAAGCCGGCCTGAGCAGGCAAGGGCAGCGGCACGGCACGGCACGGCACGGCGGGCCGCCCGCGGGCGCTGCGTTGGACGACACCCCCTGGCGCTGCCTACACTGGACTTTCCATCGCCCCACCGGGCGGCCGCGCCGTCGCCCCCCTTGCCATGAACGCCCGAGACCTGTCCGCCCCCGGCGCCGACCCGCTGGCCCGTGCCACCGCCCGCATCCACGACACCTGGAACGCCGACATCCTGCCGGCGCTGCAGCGCTACATCGAGGTGCCCGCCAAGAGCCCGCTCTTCGATGTGCAGTGGGAGGCCAAGGGCCTGATCGACCGGGTGGTGACCGACGCGGCGGCCTGGGTGGAGGCCCGACGCATCCCCGGCCTCACGCTGGAGGTCATCCGCCTGCCCGGGCGCACGCCGGTGATCTTCTTCGACGCGCCGTCCACCCGCGCCGAGCCGCTCGGCTCGGCTGCGCCCACCATCTGCCTGTACGGCCACCTGGACAAGCAGCCCGAGTTCAACGGCTGGCGCCGCGACCTCGGACCCTGGAGCCCCAAGCTGGAGGACGGCCTGCTCTATGGCCGGGGTGGTGCCGACGACGGCTACGCGATCTACGCGGCCATCGCCGCACTGGAGGCGCTGGACCGCGAAGGCATCGCCCGCCCGCGCTGCGTGGGCCTCATCGAGACCTGCGAGGAAAGCGGCTCCTTCGACCTGCCCGCCTACCTGGACCTGCTGCGCCCCCGCCTGGGCGCGGTGAGCCTGGTGGTGTGCCTGGACAGCGGCGCGGGCAACTACGACCAGCTCTGGCTCACCACCAGCCTGCGGGGCAACGTCACCGGCACGCTGAAGGTGGAGATCCTCACCGAGGGCATCCACTCCGGCGACGCGAGCGGGCTGGTGCCTTCCAGCTTCCGCATCCTGCGGCACGTGCTGGACCGCCTGGAGGACAGTGCCACCGGGCGGCTGCTGCCTGCGAGCCTGCACTGCGAGATTCCCGCCGAGCGCATCGAGCAGGCGCGCGCCACCGCGGCCGTGCTGGGCGATGCGGTGTGGCAGCGCTTTCCCTGGGCCTGCGGCGCCGAAGGCCAGTCGGCCCTGCCCACCACCACCGACCCGGTGGAGGCGCTGCTCAACCGCACCTGGCGGCCCACGCTGTCGGTCACCGGTGCGGAAGGCTTTCCGGACATCGGCAATGCAGGCAACGTGCTGCGCCCCTACACCGCCTTCAAGCTCAGCCTGCGGCTGCCGCCGCTGGTCAACGGCGACGAGGCCGCGCAGACCTTGAAGACCCTGCTGGAGGACAACGCCCCCTACCAGGCCCGCGTCACCTTCCAGGCCGA
>JAIYCR010000057.1 GCA_027487905.1 Rubrivivax sp.
TGCGCCTTGTAGATGAGGATGTCGGCCGCCTGCAGCAGCGGATAGCCCAGGAAGCCGTAGGTGGCCAGATCGCGGTCGCGCAGCTTGTCGATCTGGTCCTTGTAGGTGGGCACCCGCTCGAGCCAGCCCAGCGGCGTGCCCATCGCCAGCAGCGTGAAGAGTTCGGCGTGCTCCGGCAGGCGGCTTTGCACGAAGATCGTGCAGCGCTCGGGGTCCAGGCCGGCGGCGATCCAGTCGATCACCATGTCGTAGACATAGCGCTCCATCACGTCGCGCTCTTCGTAGTGCGTGGTCAGCGCGTGCCAGTCGGCCACGAAGAAGAAGCAGTCGTAATCGGCCTGCAGCCGCACCCAGTTCTTCAGCGCACCGTGGTAGTGGCCCAGGTGCATGGCGCCAGTGGGTCGCATGCCCGACAGCACCCGCTGCCGAGTGGCGGCGGCGTTGTCGGTGCCGGCGTCGGCGGGTTGGTTGGGGGCTGTGGACGGGATCATGCGCACGCTCGGCAAAGGGGACGGGATTGTAGGAGTCGGATACTTCCGGCCCTGCGCGCCCTTGGCCAAGCCCTTCGCCGCGTTCGTCGTCCCTCCTGTTCCCGACATCTGTCCTTGCTGCGGGCCCTTGCCGTGGGTCCGTTGCGTGGGCTCCCTCTTTCCATGAAGTCCCTCGTCATCCTGATCTCCGGCCGGGGATCGAACATGCAGGCCATCGTCGAGACCGCCCGGCGTGAGGCCTGGCAGGTGCGCCTGGCCGGCGTGGTGGCCCACCGCGGCGACTCGGCCGGTCTGGCCTGGGCGGCGGCCCAGGGACTGCCCACCGCGCTGGTGGACCACCGCGATCACCCCGAACGCGCCGCTTTCGACGCCCATCTGGCTGAGGCCATCCGGCACCTGGCAGGGCCGGACGGCCCTGACCTGCTGGCACTGGCCGGGTTCATGCGGGTGCTCGGATCGGATTTCGTGCAGGCCCATGCCGGCCGGATGGTGAACATCCACCCCTCGCTGCTGCCCGCCTTCCCCGGCCTGCACACGCACCGCCGCGCGCTGCAGGCGGGCTGCCGCTTCGCGGGGGCCACCGTGCACGGGGTCACCGCCGAGCTCGACCATGGCCCCATCGCCGCGCAGGCCTGCGTGCCGGTGCTGCCCGACGACGACGAATCTGCTCTGGCCGCGCGGGTACTCGAGCGCGAGCACCGGATGTATCCCCGGGTCATCGACTGGCTGCTGCGCGAACGGCTGGTGCTGCGCGATGGCCGCTATCGCCAGCTGGACGGCGAGTCCACCGCCTTCTGACCGGTAGACGGCACCCCCGGGGCCGGCCGACGGCCACCCCCGACAATCGCGGCATGCATCCGAACGCTCTCGTCGACCTCGCCACCGAACTCGCCCAGCGGGTCCTGCTCTTCAGCGCCCCGGCCGACAGCGTCGTGTCCGGCTTCTTCCGTGAACACCGGTCGCTCGGCACGCGCGAGCGCCACACGCTGGCCGAGACGGCCTACCACCTGCTGCGCCACAAGGCCGTGCTCGAGCACCTGGCCCAGACGGGCCGCGGTCCGCGCGCGCGTCGCCTGGCCCTGCTCGCCTGGCAGGGCGGCAATGCCGCCTACCTGAAGGCCGCCCTGCACCCGGACGAACAAGCCTGGCTGGAGCATGTGGCCGCGATAGACCGCAGCCAGCTGCCCGAGCGGCTGCGCCTGAACCTTCCCGAATGGCTGGGCGAGCGGCTGCAGGCCCAGCTGGGCGAGCACTTCGTGCCCGTGGTCGAGGCGCTGTCTCAGCCGGCTCCGCTGGACCTGCGGGTCAACACCTTCAAGGCGCGCCGCGAGGCGGTGCTGGCCGAATTCGCGTCGCTCGGACACAGCGCCGAGGCCACGCCCTTCTCGCCCTGGGGCCTGCGCCTGTCCTCCAAGCCCGCGCTGCACAAGGTGGAGCTCTTCCTGCGCGGCGACGTGGAGGTGCAGGACGAGGGCAGCCAGCTGCTGGCGCTGCTCACCGATGCCCACCGCGGCGAGATGGTGGCCGACTTCTGTGCGGGTGCCGGCGGCAAGACGCTCGCGCTGGGCGCTGCGATGCGCAACACCGGCCGCCTGTATGCCTTCGACACCTCCGGGCACCGGCTGGCCGCGCTCAAGCCGCGGCTGGCGCGCAGCGGGCTTTCCAACGTCTATCCCATCCAGATCGCGCACGAGCGGGACGAGCGCATCAAGCGGCTGGCCGGCAAGCTCGACCGCGTGCTGATCGACGCACCCTGCTCGGGCCTGGGCACGCTGCGCCGCAACCCCGACCTCAAGTGGCGCCAGTCGCCCGAGTCGGTGGCCGAGCTGGTGGCCAAGCAGACGGCCATCCTCTCCAGCGCTGCCCGCCTGGTCAAACCGGGTGGGCGCCTGGTGTATGCCACCTGCAGCCTGCTGCGCGAGGAAAACGAGGCCATCGCGGAGGCCTTCGATGCCGCAGCCGAACGCGACTTCGAGGTGCTGCCCGCCGCCCAGGCCCTGGAGCGCGCCGGCGTGGCCGAGGCCGAGCGGCTGGTGGAGGGCGCCTACCTGCGCCTGTGGCCGGACCGCCACGCCACCGATGGCTTCTTCGCCGCCGTCTGGCAGCGCCGGGGCTGAACGCACGCCCTTGATCCCGGTCAGCCGGGGCGCAGGCCCGGGGTGTGACCGGGGGTTTGCGCCCCCAGATCGAACTTTCCCGGGGCGGACCGGCTCCTACAATGGCTTCAGCGCGCGTTGTTGCGTGCACGAAAGGTGATGTGATGGATGTGTTGTCGATGTTGGGCTCCGGCCTCCTGGGCTGGCTGGCCAACGGCCTGGTCGAAACCACCTGGTGGCAGGTGCTGCTGTTCACGCTCGTGAGCACGCACATCACCATCGCAGCCGTCACGATCTTCCTGCACCGTTCCCAGGCCCACCGCTCCCTGGAGCTCGGCCCCGTGCCCTCGCACTTCTTCCGGCTGTGGCTGTGGCTCACCACCGGCATGGTGACCAAGGAGTGGGTGGCCATCCACCGCAAGCACCACGCCAAGTGCGAGACCGAGGAAGACCCGCACAGCCCGGTCACCCGGGGCATCGACACCGTGCTCTGGCGCGGCTCGGAGCTCTACCGCGCCGAGGCGAAGAACCTCGAGACGCTGCAGAAGTACGGGCACAACACGCCGGACGACTGGATCGAGCGCAACGTCTACACCCGCTACAGCTGGCAGGGCGTGGGCCTGATGCTTATCATCAACCTGATGCTCTTCGGCGCCATCGGCGCCACGGTGTGGGCCGTCCAGATGGCGTGGATCCCGGTCACCGCTGCGGGCATCATCAACGGCCTGGGCCACTGGTGGGGCTACCGCAACTTCGAGGCCGCCGACGCCTCGACCAACATCTCGCCCATCGGCTTCATCATCGGCGGCGAGGAGTTGCACAACAACCATCACACCTACCCGACCTCGGCCAAGCTGTCGGTCAAGCCTTTCGAGTTCGACATCGGCTGGGGCTACATCCGGCTGATGGAGATGGTGGGCTGGGCCAAGGTGCGCAAGACGGCGCCCAGCCTGAAGCTCGGCGAGGTCCGCGCGGTGGCTGACAGCCGCACGCTGGAGGCCATCATCGCCAACCGATACGAGGTCATGGCGCAGCTCGCCTCTGAAATGAAGCGGGCCTGCTCGGCCGAACTCGATCGCCTGAAGGCGCAGGGTGCCGAAGGCACGGCGCGCTTCACCGACATGCGCCTGGCCCGCCGGTGGCTGCACCGCGACGAGGACAAGATTCCCCCGGCCATCCGCGGCCAACTCGCGCAGGTGGTGGGCGATGCACCGGCGCTGGCGAAGATCCTCGCCATGCGCGAAGAGCTGCGACTGCTGTGGACCCGCACCAACGTGTCCGCCGAGCAACTCGTGCTGGACCTGCAGGCCTGGTGCCAACGCGCCGAGGCGAGCGGCATCGCGGCGCTGCGCGACTTCTCCATGCGCCTGCGCGCGGCGGCCTGAAGACCAGGCCCGCAGCTCGGCCGTTCACACGGCCGGGCGTCCCAATCCCAAGCGCATTTCCGGAACAGATCTCCAAAGCAGATCGCCAAAACAGAAGGGCCGACCGGTTTGCACCGGTCGGCCCTTCTGTTCGTCTGGCTGCTGCTCGGCTTCCGAGCGAAGCGAGGCGCTGAATTACTTCAGCTTCACTTCCTTGTACTTCACGTGCTTGCGAGCCTTCGGATCGAACTTCATCATCTCCAGCTTTTCCGGAGTGGTCTTCTTGTTCTTGTCCGTGGTGTAGAAGTGCCCGGTTCCAGCCGTGCTCTCCAGCTTGATCTTCTCGCGTCCGCCTTTGGCCATGGTGTGCTCCTGTCAGCGTGGGTTACGGGGGCGGCTCAGAGCTCGCCCTTGGCGCGCAGGTCGGCCACGACCTGGTCGATGCCGACCTTGTCGATCAGGCGCAGCGCCGCGTTGCTGATGCGCAGACGCACCCAGCGGTTTTCCGTTTCCAGCCAGAAACGGCGGTAGTGCAGGTTCGGCAGGAACCGGCGCTTGGTCTTGTTGTTGGCGTGGGAAACGTTGTTTCCCACCATCGGGCGCTTGCCCGTGACCTGACAGACGCGTGCCATGACGCTTCTCCGTTGAACGTGAACCCGGGGTCGGCGGCCGTGTACTCCAGGCGCAGCCG
The DNA here is from genome assembly GCA_027487905.1 of Rubrivivax sp. GTDB lineage: Bacteria > Pseudomonadota > Gammaproteobacteria > Burkholderiales > Burkholderiaceae_C > JAIYCR01. The sequence goes on from JAIYCR010000057.1 coordinate 4,643, forward strand.
CCCCGAAAAAAGGGGAGCGAAGGTCCGGCGCAAATGAATGCCTGCCGGAGAAAGCCTTCGAGTATAGCCCGTAGTTCAGCTTTCCAGGAAGCGCTGAGCATCCAGCGCGGCCATGCAGCCGGTTCCCGCCGAGGTGATGGCCTGGCGGTAGACGTGGTCCTGCACGTCGCCCGCGGCAAAGACGCCAGGCACGCTGGTCATCGTGGCCATGCCCGAAAGGCCTGAGCGGGTGACGATGTAGCCGTCCTTCATCTCGATGTGGCCCTTGAAGATGTCGGTGTTCGGCTGGTGCCCGATGGCGATGAAGCAGCCGCTCAGCGCGATGTCCTGGGTGGCGCCGGTCTGTGCGTGGCGCAGCCGCACGCCGGTGACGCCAGAGGCGTCGCCCAGCACCTCGTCCAGGGTCTGGAAGACCTGGAGCTGGATCTTGCCGGCGGCCACCTTCTCCTGCACCTTGTCGAGCAGGATGGCTTCGGCACGGAACTTGTCCCGGCGGTGGACCAGGTGGACGGTGCGGGCGATGTTGGACAGGTACAACGCCTCTTCGACGGCGGTGTTGCCGCCGCCCACGACGCAGACGTCCTGGCCTCGGTAGAAGAAGCCGTCGCAGGTGGCGCAGCCGCTGACGCCGCGGCCCATGAAGGCCTGCTCGGAGGGCAGCCCCAGGTACTTGGCGCTCGCGCCGGTGGCGATGATCAGCGCATCGCAGGTGTAGGTGCCCGAGTCGCCGGTCAGCCGGAAGGGCCGCTGGGAGAAATCGACCTGGTGGATGTGGTCGAACACGATGCGGGTGTTGAAGCGCTCGGCGTGCTGCTGGAAGCGCTGCATCAGGTCCGGGCCGAGCACGCCGTTGGCGTCGGCCGGCCAGTTGTCCACGTCGGTGGTGGTCATCAGCTGGCCGCCCTGGGCCATGCCGGTCACCAGCATCGGTTCGAGGTTGGCTCGGGCAGCGTAGATGGCCGCGGTGTAGCCGGCGGGGCCCGATCCGAGGATCAGCACGCGCGCGTGGGAGGTGGTGGATGTCATGGCATGGGGTAGAGTTGCGCGGCGTGAAAAATGTCGCGCCGCGTGTCGCCAAGCGACAACCGGTGCAAGAACGAACCGGCAGTGGGGGGCGGGCGGGGAGGGCCTGCAGGCACGGAGGCCCGTGAGGCGTCCGGTCGGCAGGTGATCGTTCCGTTTCCCGAAAGCCGGATTTTAAGAAGCGCGCGTTCGTTGCGTCCGACGCACACCACAAACGCAAACGGGGAACACGTATGGCCATGCTCTCGAACCTCGACCTCATCCGTCGGGTTCCGCTCTTTTCGATGCTTACCAACGACCAGGCGCAGGGCATCGCCGACGCCGTCGTCAAGCGCCGCTTCAGGCGCGGCGAGATCATCGTGGAGCATGGCCGCAAGTCCAACGCGCTGTTCATCCTGCTCACCGGCCGTGCCCGGGTGCTGACCTCCGATTCCCGCGGTCGCGAGGTCATCCTGGCGGTGCTGCAGCCCGGCGACTACGTCGGCGAGATGAGCCTGATCGACAACGAGCCGCATTCGGCCACCGTGCGCGCCGAGGTGCAGACCGACATGCTCATCCTCGGCCGCGCCGAGTTCGCCCGCTGCCTGCCGGAGAACTCCAGCCTGTCCTACGCCATCCTGCGTGGGCTGGTGTCGCGTCTGCGCTCGGCCGACCGCCAGATCGAGTCGCTCGCGCTGCTGGATGTCTACGGGCGCGTGGCGCGCACGCTGCTGGACATGGCCGAACTGCAGGGCGAGGTTCGCATCATCCGCAACAAGGTGTCCCGCCAGGACCTGGCCAAGATCGTCGGCGCCTCCCGCGAGATGGTCAGCCGGGTGATGAAGGACCTGGAGGAGCGCGGCATGGTCGAGACCCAGGAAAACGGCTCGGTGATCATCAAGGACCGCCTGACCAACGGCTGATCCGGCCCGGGCCGAACGGCCTGAAGCGAAGCACGCCATGCCTGGCCGGCCTGTTCCGGTCGGTGCCCGACAATCGGGGGCATGAGCTTTCCCCTGGAATCCCTGAGCGACCGCGACGCCCCCGAGCGTCCCGCACGGTCGCGTGCGCGGGCCCCCCGCAGCGGCGGCGCCGCCGCTGCGTCCGCAGCCATGCCGCGCGCGGCCCGTCCTGCCGGCAACTCAAGCGCGTCGGACGAGGCGACACTGCCCCTGCTCAGCCGCCGGGCCTGGGCCTTCCTGGCCACCGTCGCCTGGGCCCTGGGCCTGCTCGCGCTGCTGACCCACCAGGCCTCGGACCCGGCGTGGTCCACCAGCGGCGACGGCGGCGCGGTTCGCAACGCCATCGGCCTGGCCGGCGCCTACGGCTCGGACATCGCGTACTACTTCTTCGGTTTCTCGGTGTGGTGGCTGGTCCTCGTCAGCGGGCGGGCCGGCGTGACGCTGCTGCTGCGCGCGCGCCGCGCGCGCGCGGCGCAGGCCCGCCCCGCGGCGCCGGGGCCGGTGCCGTTGCCGGATGAGGCCCCGGCGGTCGCCAGTGGTGGCATGGCTTCGGCGCTGCTGGGCACGGGCTTGCTGATGGCCGCGAGCTGCGCGCTGGAATGGACCCGTCTCTACCCCTTCGAGCCGCACCTGCCCGGCGCCGCCGGCGGCTTGCTGGGCGCCTGGTTGGGGCCGCTGAGCATGAAGTGGCTGGGCTTCGTGGGGTCCGGTGTCTTCTGGATCGCACTGCTGGTGCTGGGCACCGGGATGGCGCTGCGCTTTTCCTGGATCGGGCTCGCCGAACGCCTGGGTGGAGCCTTCGATGCCTGGCGGGATCGCCGAAGCGCCCGCCTCGAGCGCGACATGGACGCCCGCCTGGGCGAGGAAGCCGCCCGCGCCCGTGCCCGCGAACAGGCCGAGGCGGCGCCTCCGGCCGATCCGGTCTGGCGCGAGGAACACCCGCCGGTGGTCATAGAGCCGGTGCTGCCTGAGCCGCCGCCGAGCGAGCGGGTCGTCAAGGAGCGTCAGCAGCCCCTGTTCACCGAGCTCTCCGACACCAGGCTGCCGCAGGTCGACCTGCTCGACGCACCCCCGGGGCGCACCGAAACGGTGGCCGCCGACACGCTGGAGATGACCTCCCGGCTCATCGAGAAGAAGCTCAAGGACTTCGGCGTGGAAGTGCGGGTGGTGACCGCATCGCCGGGCCCGGTGATCACCCGCTACGAGATCGAGCCTGCCGTGGGCGTCAAGGGTTCGCAGGTGGTGAACCTCGCCAAGGACCTGGCCCGTTCGCTCAGCCTGGTGAGCATCCGCGTGGTCGAGACCATTCCCGGCAAGACCACGATGGCGCTGGAACTGCCCAATGCCCGGCGGCAGACCATCCGGCTGTCGGAGATCCTGGGTTCGGAGGCCTACAACGGCGCAGCGTCCATGCTCACGATGGGCCTGGGCAAGGACATCGTGGGCAACCCGGTGGTGGCCGACCTCGCCCGCATGCCCCACTGCCTGGTCGCCGGCACCACCGGCGCGGGCAAGTCGGTGGGCATCAACGCGATGATCCTGAGCCTGCTCTACAAGGCCGAGGCCCGCGACGTCCGCCTCATCCTCATCGACCCCAAGATGCTCGAGATGAGCGTCTACGAGGGCATTCCGCACCTGCTGTGCCCGGTCGTCACCGACATGAAGCAGGCGGCCAATGCGCTGAACTGGGGCGTGGCCGAGATGGAGCGCCGCTACAAGCTGATGAGCAAGCTCGGGGTGCGCAACCTGGCCGGCTACAACAAGAAGATCGCCGAAGCCGCCGAGCGCGGCGAGACCCTGCCCAACCCGTTCAGCCTCACGCCCGAACAGCCCGAGCCGCTGGAGCGCCTGCCTTATGTGGTGGTGGTGATCGACGAGCTTGCCGACCTGATGATGGTGGTGGGCAAGAAGATCGAGGAGCTCATCGCCCGGCTGGCGCAGAAGGCCCGGGCTTCGGGCATCCACCTGATCCTCGCCACCCAGCGGCCGAGCGTGGACGTCATCACCGGCCTCATCAAGGCCAACATCCCCACCCGCCTGAGCTTCCAGGTGTCCAGCAAGATCGACAGCCGCACCATCCTCGACCAGATGGGCGCCGAGGCGCTGCTCGGCCAGGGCGACATGCTCTACCTCCCCCCCGGCAGCGGCCTGCCGGTGCGGGTGCACGGCGCCTTCGTCAGCGACGAGGAGGTGCACCGCGTGGTCACCTACCTCAAGAGCCAGGGCGAGCCCAACTACATCGAGGGCATCCTGGAAGGCGGCGTGCTCGAGGAGGAGGGCGGTGGCGACACCAACTCCAGCGGGGCCTCGGGCTCGGGCGAGAACGATCCGATGTACGACCAGGCCGTGGCCATCGTGCTGCAGCACAAGCGCGCGTCCATCTCGCTGGTGCAGCGTCACCTTCGCATCGGCTACAACCGGGCGGCCCGCCTGCTCGAGCAGATGGAGAAGAGCGGGCTGGTGAGCGCGATGGCCACCAACGGCAACCGCGACCTCATCGTGCCCCAGCGATCCGAATGAACCCCGACCGCAGCCCCTGCATGCCGCCCCCCCACGACATCCCTGGACGTCTCGGCCTCCACCGCCGCCTGATCCTCACCGGCGGCGCCGCGGCCTGCGTGGCGGCCTTGGCCCCAGGCCTGGCGGCGCAGCCTGCCGACGCGGTGCAGCGCCTGCGCGACTTCGGCCGCAAGGTGCAGAGCGGCCGCGCCGCGTTCACGCAGACCGTCATCGCGCCGGACGGCACGCGTCGCCGCACCACCACCGGCCAGTTCGAGTTCGCACGGCCCGATCGCTTCCGCTTCGCCTATGCGCGGCCTTTCGAGCAGCTCATCGTCTCGGACGGGCAGAAGGTGTGGATCCACGATCCCGATCTGAACCAGGCGAGCTCGCGGCGCCTGGATCAGGCCGTGGGTGCCACGCCGGCGGCCATCCTGGCGGGAGGCTCCATCGACGCCGAGTTCGAGCTCTCGCCGCTGCCATCGGACGAGGGCCTGGACTGGGTGCAGGCGCTGCCCCGGGCGCGTGGCGGCTCCATCGAGCGGCTGCGCATCGGCTTCAAGGGCGAGACGCTGGCGGCGATGGACATCGTGGACAGCTTCGGCCAGCGTTCGCAGATGCGCTTTTCGGCCTTCGAGCTCAATCCGGTGCTGCCGGCCGATCGTTTCCGCTTCCGCCCGCCGCCCGGGGCGGACGTGATCGAGCAGTGAGCGCGGACTGACCGGGTCGCAAGGCCGCAGCCCGCGTGCGGCTCAGGCGGCCGCCCGAAGCTCGCGCGCCTGCAGCCATTGCTGCAGTTCGGCGCTCGGCACGGGGCGGCTGTAGAGGAAGCCCTGTGCCTTCTCGCAGCCCAGGCTCTGGACGAGCTGCGCCTGGCTGTCGTGCTCGATGCCTTCGGCCACCGTGCCCATGCCGAGCGCGCGTGCCATCTGCACCGTGGCCTGGATCAGCACCCGGTGCACCTCGTTGGCCTGCGCATCGCGCACGAAGGAGCGGTCGATCTTCACCACGTCCACCGGCAGCTGGTGCAGGCAGGCGAGCGATGAGTAGCCGGTGCCGAAGTCGTCCAGCGCGAGCGTCAGGCCCAGCGTCTTCAACCGGCGCAGCGCGTCGGGCACCGACGACTCCTCGCCGGCCATGCTCTCGGTGACCTCCAGCTGCAGCCGGTGCGGCGCGATGCCGGTGTCCTGCAGGATGCGCTGCACCTGGGCGGGCAGCCCCTCGTCGAGCAGCTGCGCACGCGACAGGTTCACCGCCAGCGACTGCGGAGCGGATTCCCCCAGCCGGGACTGCCAGAGCACGAAATCGCGGCAGGAGGCCTCCAGCATGGCCGCACCCAGCGCGGTGATGAGGCCGCTGTCCTCGGCCACCGGAATGAACTCGGCCGGCGACACCGCCCCGCGCACGGGGTGCTGCCAGCGGGCCAGCGCCTCCACGCCGACCACCTGGCCGGTGGCCAGTTCGATGATCGGCTGGTAGGCCGGCTGGATCTGCCCGGAGCCGATGGCCAGGCGCAGCTCGGCCTCGAGCTCGGAGCGCCGGGCCAGCGCCTGGTGCATCGCCGGGTCGAACATGACCATGCGGGCGCGGCCGGCGCGCTTGGCCTCGTACATGGCGGTGTCCGCATCGCGCAGCACGCCATGGGCGTCGGTCTTCGCGTCGCATTGATCGGAGGTGACGATGCCGATGCTCGCGCTGGAGTGCACCCGAAGCGTGGGTGCGAGCGTGTAGGGGTCGGCCAGCGCGGCGAGCAGCCGTTCGCCCACGGCCAGGGCCGCCGCCGGCCCTTCTATGCCTTCGAGCAGCACGACGAACTCGTCGCCGCTGATGCGCGCGGGCAGCACCGCCGGCTGGCCACCGCGCCGGCGCGAGCGGGTCTCCGTCTTGCGCAGTGCCTGCAGCAGCCGCTCGGCGATCAGGCGCAGCAGGCCATCGCCCACCGCATGGCCGTGGGTGTCGTTGACCAGCTTGAAGCGGTCGAAATCCATGTAGAGCAGCGCGAAGCGCCGGCTCGGGTCCTGCTGCCAGCGGCCGAGGGCGCCGGCCAGGCGTTCCATCAGCAGTGCGCGGTTGGGCAGCTGGGTCAGGTTGTCGGTGCGCGAGGCGTGCAGCAGCATGGCCTGCATCTGCATGTGCTCGGTCATGTCCACCAGCACGCCGGCCATGCGCAGGGGCTGCCCGGCCGCACCGCGCTCCACCACCGCGCCGCTGGCTGTGGCCCAGGCCCATTCGCCGTCCGGACGGCGCAGTCGCACTTCGAGCCGGCAGGCCTGCTGGCCGTCCTTCAAGTGCTCGGACACCACCTGCAGCCAGCGCGCGCGGTCCTCGGGGTGGAGCAGCTGCAGCAGGCCCCGGCGCTGGGCCTCGAATTCGGCCTGCGTGTAGCCCAGCAGCCGCGCGACGCGCTCGTTGCAGCTGGTGCTGTTGGAGCGCAGGTCCCACTCCCACAGCCCGAGGCCTGCGCCTTCCACCGTGGCGGCCATCACCCGCTCGTGCTTGCGCAGGGCGCTGACATCCACGAAGGAGGAGATCACGCGGTCGACGCGACCGGAGGCATCCAGGATGGGCTGGGCATTGATCAGCAGCCAGCGCAGCTCGCCATCGGGTGTCACCACGCCCAGCGAGGCCGAGCGCTGTGCCTGCGCCGTGGCCAGGGCGCGGGCCGTGGGGAGCTCGGCCAGCGCGATGGGCTTCAAGTCGTCGCCCAGCACGCTGCCGTGCAGGCCTTGAAGCGGCATGCCGATCAGCTGCGTGCGCGGCTGGCCCAGCAGGCTGGCGGCCACCGCGTTGCAGTCGCCGACCTGGCCGTTGCGGTCGAACACCATCACCCCGGTCGGAACCGCTTCGAGGATGGCCGCCTGGTGCTGGCGCTCGCGCACCAGGTCGGTCACGTCGGTGGCGATCGCGATCGAGCCGCGCAGGCTGCCGTCGGGGTGATGGCGCGGCTGCAGGTCCATGTCGACCCAGCGGTCCACGCCGTCCTTGCCGCGAAAGAGGATCTCGGTCCTGAAGCCGACGCCCTGGCGCAACGCAGCCTCCAGGCCCGAAAGCCGCGCCGGATCGGTGCGCTCGCTGGCCAGCAGTTCGGTCAGTGTGCGGCCCTGCGCCTCGTCAGTGCCGTGGCCCCACAGGCGGGTGAAGCCGTCGTTGATCCATTCGATGCGGCCGGCTTCGTCGGCGATGAGCACGCTGTTCGACGTCAGCCGTGCCACCAGGGCCAGACGCTCCAGGTCGGCGGCCTGGCGCTGCAGCCGGTGGCGCTGCCGCCGGATGGCCCGGTACGTGGGCTCGATGGCCAGGGCCGACACCAGCATCACCGCCAGGAAGAGGGCCAGGCTCAGCGCCTGCCAGCGCGCTTCGCTGCGGTGCACGAGTTCCGTTCCCAGGGCCCACTGGGTGCCCACCTCGCGCCGGGCCGCGGCCTCTGCGGAAGCGGCTGCGGGTTCGGGTGCGGCCCCGTCCGCCTTGGACGCGCCCGCCCGGACCGGCCCGATGGCCTGCTTCCAGGCCAGGAGCGCTGCGGCCAGCGGCGGGTGGTGCCGCTGCAGGCCGGCCCGCTCGGCCTGTTCGACCAGCGCCTGTGCGGCCGCCCGGTCGGCCGGCGACACCAGCACCGGCTGCAGCTGGGCCAGTCCCCGAAGCCATTCGGCCTGTCGGCGCTCGGACTCATGCGCATGGATGCCCACGCCGATGGCCAGCAGGCCGGACAGCGCCGTGGCGCTGCACAGCAACCACAGCTGCAGCCGCATGCCGATGCGAAGGCGTCTGGCGGGGATGGGGTGGTGGGGTTCCGACTGCATGGACAAGCTGCGGGTATGCAGCGGTTTCGACCATCCGGCCTCGAACTGAAGTGCGGCGCCCGGCCACAATCCACGGATGGGCTTGTTCGACGACCTCCCCGACGCAGCGCCCGCCGCGTCGGCGCGTGCCCCCGCCGTGTCTGCGTCTGCGTCTGCGTCTTCGGCTTCAGCCGGGGCACCCGACGCCCCGCTGGCCGAGCGGCTTCGGCCCCGCCACCTCGACGAGGTGATCGGCCAGCAGCACCTGCTCGGCCCGGGCCGGCCGCTGCGGGTGGCCTTCGAGCGCGGTCGGCTGCACTCGATGGTGCTGTGGGGCCCGCCCGGCGTGGGCAAGACCACGCTCGCCCGGCTGGTCGCCGAGGGCTTCGATGCCCGCTTCGTCGCCATCTCGGCGGTGCTGGGCGGCGTCAAGGACATCCGCGAGGCGGTCGAACTGGCCCGCGCCGCCCAGGCGGGCGGACGCCGCACCGTGGTCTTCGTCGACGAGGTGCACCGTTTCAACAAGGCGCAGCAGGACGCCTTCCTGCCGCACGTGGAGGCGGGCCTGTTCACCTTCATCGGTGCCACCACCGAGAACCCGTCCTTCGAGATGAATGCGGCGCTGCTGTCGCGCGCGACCGTGCACGTGCTGCGCAGCCTGAGCCCGGCCGACCTGGCAGCGGTGCTGGCCCGTGCCGAGACCCTGCTCGCAGCGCCGCCGCTGTCCGATGCGGCCCGCGAGCGGCTGCTGGCGCATGCCGACGGCGACGCTCGCCGCCTGCTCAATGCCTACGAGAACGTCGCCGCGCTGGCCGCCGGCGAGGGCGCACCGCCGGCCGTGCTCGACGAGCCGCTGCTCGAACGGGCCCTGGGCGAGCTGCTGCGCCGCTACGACAAGGGCGGCGACGCCTTCTTCGACAGCATCTCCGCGCTGCACAAGTCGGTCCGCGGCAGCGACCCCGACGCGGCGCTTTACTGGCTGGCTCGCATGCTCGACGGCGGCGCGGACCCGCGCTACCTCGCCCGGCGCCTGATCCGCATGGCCAGCGAGGACATCGGCCTGGCCGACCCGCGCGCGCTCACGCTGACGCTGGAGGCCGCGCAGGCCTACGAGCGCCTGGGCTCGCCCGAGGGCGAGCTGATGCTGGCCGAGGCCACGGTCTTCCTGGCCATGGCGGCCAAGTCCAACGCCGTCTACAAGGCCTGGAACGCGGCGCGCGCCCGTGTGGCCAGCGGCGGCAGTGCGAGCGTTCCGTCCCATCTGCGCAACGCCCCGACCCGGCTGATGAAGCAGCTCGGCCACGGCGCCGGCTACCGCTATGCCCATGACGAGCCTGATGGCTTTGCAGCCGGCGAGCGCTACTGGCCGGATGAAATGGCGCCTGAGCGTTTCTATGAACCGGTGCCGCGGGGGCTGGAGATCCGCATCGGCGAGCGGCTGCTCGCGCTGCGCGAGGCCAACGATCGGGCTCGTGCAGATTCAGCCGCGCCGCCGGTCAAGACCCCAGGCGAGAAGGAAAGCCCGGAGGGCGCAGCGGCTTCGGACTCCTAGAATCCGCACCCGGCGCTGACCGGGCCCCCTTGCCTCGGCCCCTTCGAGAAGCCCGCTCCCAAAAGGAGGCGGGCTTTTTGCTTAACAAAGCCTATCCGCGCGTTGGAGGAGTTTTCGATGGATATCTTTCTGCAGCAGATCATCAACGGTCTGGTGCTCGGCAGCATGTACGCCCTGGTCGCCCTGGGCTACACGATGGTCTACGGGATCATCAACCTGATCAATTTCGCTCACGGCGAGATCCTGATGATCGGGGCGCTGGTGAGCTGGTCGGTGGTGGGCGCGATGAGCGGCACCGGCCTTCCGGGCTGGGTGCTGATGCTGATCTCGCTTCCGATCTCCATCCTGGTGTGCTCGGCGGTGAACTTCGGCGTCGAGAAGCTCGCCTACAAGCCGCTGCGCAATGCGCCCCGGCTGGCGCCGCTGATCACCGCGATGGGTCTGAGCCTTCTGCTGCAGACGCTGGCGATGATCATCTGGAAGCCCAACCCCAAGCCCTATCCCCAGCTGCTGCCCACCGATCCCATCGACCTGGGCGGACCGGTGATCAGCGTCACGCAGATCCTCATCCTGGGCATCACCGCCTGCGTGCTGGCCGCGCTGATGTGGCTGGTCAACCGCACCAAGCTCGGCCGGGCGATGCGGGCCACCGCCGAGAACCCCAAGGTGGCCGCGCTGATGGGCGTCAAGCCCGACTTCGTGATCAGCGCCACCTTCGTCATCGGTGCCACGCTGGCGGCCATCGCCGGCATCATGTGGGCGGCCAACTACGGCACCGTGCAGCATGCGATGGGCTTCCTGCCCGGCCTGAAGGCCTTCTGCGCGGCGGTGCTCGGCGGCATCGGCAACCTGGCCGGTGCGGTGGTGGGCGGCCTGCTGCTCGGGCTGGTGGAGGCGCTCGGGGCGGGCTATCTGGGCCAGCTCACCGGCGGCCTGCTGGGCAGCCACTACGCCGACATCTTCGCCTTCGTCGCGCTCATCCTCGTGCTCACGCTGAGGCCGCAGGGCCTGCTGGGCGAGCGCGTGGCCGATCGCGCCTGACCGGAGGCCCGAGACATGAACAAGACCAAGAGCATCGTCTACTTCGTGCTGGCCGCGGTGGCGCTGTTCGCGCTGCCGCTGGTGGTGCAGCAGTTCGGCCAGGGCTGGGTGCGCATCATGGCGCTGGCCCTGCTGTACGTGCTGCTGGCGCTGGGCCTGAACATCGTGGTGGGCTATGCGGGCCTGCTCGACCTGGGCTTCGTGGCCTTCTACGCGGTGGGCGCGTACATGTACGCGCTGCTGGCAAGCCCCCACCTCTTCGAGACCTTCGCCGCCATCGCGGCCACCTTCCCGAACGGCCTGCACACGCCGATCTGGGTCGTCGTGCCCTTGGCGGCGCTGCTCGCGGCCGTGGCCGGCGTGCTGCTGGGCATGCCGGTGCTCAAGCTGCGCGGCGACTATCTCGCCATCGTCACGCTGGGCTTCGGCGAAATCATCCGGGTGTTCATGAACAACCTGGAGCACCCGGTGAACATCACCAACGGGCCCCGGGGGCTGGACCGCATCGACCCGATGACCATCTTCGGCTGGCCCTTGTCCAAGCCGCTGATGATCGGCGACTTCCGAATCAGCTCGGTCACGCTGTACTTCTGGCTCTTCCTGGTGCTGGTGGTGGTGAGCGTCATCATCTGCCACCGGCTCCAGATGTCGCGCATCGGCCGTGCCTGGATGGCCATCCGCGAGGACGAGATCGCCGCCAAGGCGATGGGCATCAACACCCGCAACATGAAGCTGCTGGCCTTCGCCATGGGCGCCACCTTCGGCGGCGTGTCCGGCTCGATGTTCGCGGCCTTCCAGGGCTTCGTGTCGCCCGAGTCCTTCAGCCTGATGGAGTCGGTGATGATCGTGGCCATGGTGGTGCTCGGTGGCATGGGGCACCTGCCCGGGGTCATCCTCGGCGCGCTGCTGCTGGCCGCGCTGCCCGAGGTGCTGCGCTACGTGGCCGGCGACGTTCAGAACCTCACCGGCGGCCGCATCGATGCGTCCATCCTGCGCCAGCTGCTGATCGCCGTGGCCATGATCGTCGTCATGCTCGTCCGCCCGCGGGGTTTGTGGCCGGCACCCGAGCACGGCAAGGCCGCGCCCGAGCCCGGCCCGGTCGCGCCCCCGGCCAAGCCCGCCGCGGCGGCCTGACAGAGGAGCACCCCATGGCTGAAACCGTCATCCGCGTGCAGGGCGTCTCCAAGCGATTCGGAGGCCTGCAGGCACTCTCCGACGTGGGCATCACCATCGAGCGGGGCCAGGTCTACGGCCTCATCGGCCCCAACGGCGCGGGCAAGACCACCTTCTTCAACGTGCTCACCGGGCTTTACACGCCCGATGCCGGGCGCTTCGAACTGGGCGGCAAGCCCTATGAGCCCACCGCGGTGCACGAGGTGGCCAAGGCCGGCATCGCGCGCACCTTCCAGAACATCCGCCTGTTTCCCGAGATGACCGCGCTCGAGAACGTGATGGTGGGCCGGCACGTGCGCACGAAGTCGGGCGTGCTCGGCGCCATCCTGCGCACCCGCAGCTTCGTCGAGGAGGAAAAGGCGATCACCGACCGCTCGCGCGAGCTGCTCGACTACGTGGGCATCGGCAAGTACGCCGACTACCGCGCGCGCACCCTGAGCTACGGCGACCAGCGCCGCCTGGAGATCGCCCGGGCCCTGGCCACGGAGCCCAAGCTGATCGCCCTGGACGAGCCTGCCGCCGGCATGAACGCCACCGAGAAGGTGGTGCTGCGCGAGCTCATCGACCGCATCCGCCGCGACAACCGCACCATCCTGCTCATCGAGCACGACGTGAAGCTGGTGATGGGCCTGTGCGACCGCGTCACCGTGCTCGACTACGGCAAGCAGATCGCCGAAGGCACGCCCGCGGAGGTCCAGCGCAGCGACAAGGTCATCGAGGCCTATCTGGGCGCCGGCCACAAAGCAACATGAACTCAAACCTGCAATCCACTGCCGCCACGCTGCTGAAGGTCACCGGCCTGAAGGTGGCCTACGGTGGCATCCACGCGGTCAAGGGCGTGTCCTTCGAGGTGCGCGAAGGCGAGCTGGTGAGCTTGATCGGCGCCAACGGGGCCGGCAAGACGACCACGCTGAAGGCCATCACCGGCATCCAGCCCATCGGCTCGGGCGACATCGAGTACCTGGGCCAGTCCATCCGGGGGCAGGGCGCCTGGGACCTGGCGAAGAAGGGCCTGGTGATGGTGCCCGAGGGCCGCGGCACCTTCACCCGCATGACCATCACCGAGAACCTGCAGATGGGCGCCTTCGTCCGCAAGGATTCCGAGATCGACAGCGACATCGACAAGGTCTTCACCATCTTCCCGCGCCTGAAGGAGCGCCGGGCCCAGCTGGCCGGCACGATGAGCGGCGGCGAGCAGCAGATGCTGGCCATGGGCCGCGCACTGATGGCGCGGCCTAAGGTGCTGCTGATGGACGAGCCCTCCATGGGCCTGTCGCCGATCATGGTCGACAAGATCTTCGAGGTGGTGGCCGACATCCACGGACGCGGCACCACCGTGCTGCTGGTCGAGCAGAACGCCAGCCGTGCGTTGTCGCTGGCCGACCGCGGCTACGTGATGGATTCGGGCGAGATCACGATGGATGGTCCGGCGAAGGCGCTGCTGGACGACCCCCGGGTGCGCGCCGCCTACCTGGGCGAGTGAAGCTCCGCCCGGTTGCGCCGGGCGAAATGCGGCAGCGCAGCGTGAACATGCCCGGCTGGCCGCATCAGTGGCTGTTCATCACCACCCCTAGCACCTGGGCGCCGCCTTCGCGCAGGCCTTGTGCGAGTTGATCGAGGGCGGCCGTGCGCGTGTGACCCGGCCGGGCCACCAGCAAGGTGGGTCCGACCAGGCAGGCCATGTCGAGCCCGCCCGGGCCCAGGCAGGCTGCTGGCGTGTCGATCAGCACGTCGTCGTAATGCGCGAGCAGCTTGTCCAGCACCTGCCGGAACGCCGGCATCCGTGCGAACGGCATGGCGTCGTCCTGGCTGTCGCCCGCCGGCAGCGCGTGCAGGTCGCGGGGCTGCGGGCTCCAGCCGATCGGGCGCGCAATGGCCTGGGCCAGCGATTCCCGGCCGGTGAGCACCGCGCCCAGGCCCTTGCTGGCCGACAGGCCCGGCAGCATCTGCTTCAGCCGCGTGCGGCGGGTGTCGGTGTCCAGCAGCAGCACACGCCGGCCCTGTTCGGCCAGCGCCATGGCCAGATTGGCCGCCACGGTGGATTTGCCTTCGCCCACGCCCACGCTCAGCACGCACAGCGCCTGCCGGGCCGAGCCGGCCTGGCGGCGTCCCTGCAGCTGACGCGCGATGTCGCGGATGACGGCCGCAGCGGGGCTGTCGGGCCGGTCGCGCATGACCAGCGGCTGGGCGATCGGGGTGGCCATGCCGCCGGCGGTGGCCTGGGGTTGGGGCCGCTGCCGGCGCAGGGCCCACACCACATCGGACACCTCCAGCAAACCCAGCGAGACCGCGATCTCGCCGAAACGTCGGGGCTTGGCGGCCTGGTGCATGAGCACGACCTCCACATCCACCGGGGTCAGCCGCTGACCTTCGACCAGCACCGTGCCGACCCGGGGGCGGTTGGCCGCCTCGCCCCGCAGGCTGGCGTCGGACGGCACGACCGACAGGATGGGCAGGGCCTCGGGCGCCACGGACGGCGGGGGCAGGACGGGGCTGGTCGTCGGCGGGGGGGTGGCAGCGGCATCCGGGTGGGTGTCCCGGTCGGTGTCCGGGGGGGTAGGGGCCATGACCGCCCGCTCCTGCACCAGCGTGGGCGCGAACCCTTGCGCCAGCGCGGCCAGCGGGTCGGCGCTCTGGCCGGTGCGCACTTCCAGGCCATGGCGTTGGCGAAGGGTTCGCTCCGCCGTTCGGGCCTGCACGGTGACGGCCCGCTGGGCGTCGGCCAGTCGGCGGCACTCGGCTTCCTCGCGCCTGAGCCGTTCAAGGTCGGCCCTCGCCTGGCGGGTGGCGGCCGCTGCCGCGCTGAGCGCCGCCTCGGCCTGCTCCAGCCGGGCCGCTTCGGCCTGAGCTCGGGCCGCCGCGCTGGCGATGGCGTCGGCCTCGGCCGCCGCGCGGGCCTGCCGGGCTGCCCCCAGCTGGGCCCGGTTGGCGCCCGACTGGACTTCGTCCAGGTGGCGGGCCCGGCGCTGCTTCCAGCCCGCCGTTCCTGCTTGGTCGGGCAGGTCGGCGGGGCTGGCGCCGGTGCGGTCAGCCTGCAGGATCGGTTCGAGTCGCAGGGGAAGGTTCACGGGGGTCGCAGGTACGAGGCGGAAAGCCAGAGGCCGCGCCGTGCAGGCCGGAAACGGCTGCAGCAGGGCAGAGGACGCCTTGCAGTGTGGACCCTCGCGGCGCCGGGCGACATCGCTGAACCAGGGGAGGGCAGACCCCGGAATCCCGGGGGAGTGCCGCGAGCACGCGGCGCAGCTTCAACTTGAGCGTCGGCGTCAGCGTCAGCGTCCGGCGGGCGCTTCGCTGCCCTGTTCCCGCAGGAAGCGGTCCATCAGCACGAAGAACCGGTCGTAGAAGCTGCCGGCGGGAATGGTCATGCTGCCCACCTTGACCAGCGAGTCGCCGGTGCTGCCCAGCGGAATGGACACCGAGCCGAGCGCGCTCACCCCCACGGAGGCCGAAGTCGAACTGCGGCGCAGCACGTACTGCTCCTGGATGGCGCTGACGAAGGCGGTGGCCACCGGGCCCTCGCTGACGCAGGACACATGGAACTCGATCTGCACATGCACCTCGCCCTCGGGCTGGAAGTGCTTGCGCGCCTGCAGCGTGGTGGGGCGGCCTGCGTTGTCGCTGAGCAGGTAGCCTTGACTGAGCAGCGCGCGGCGGGCGGCCTCGCAGGTGCCCTCGGCGCTGCTGTCGAACAGGCGCGAGAAGGCCTGATCGAGCTCGAAGCGCTCGGACTGGTAGACCTTGAGCTTGGTGCCGCCGGGCGTGGAGCAGCCGACCAACGTGGCTGCCAGCACCGCTGCAAGCGCTGCGGCCATCCAGCGCCTGCCGCGGGGCGAGAGGGGTCCGACGCCCCGCGGCTCACGGTCTGGTTCGGGCGACTGCAGGCCTTCAGGCGGTCTGCGCATGCTTGTCCGCTTCACTGGTGAAGCTGTCGGCGAAGAAGGCATCGGCGGGCAGGGCGCAGCGCTCGACGAAGTCGCGCTGGGCGGACTCCACCATCACCGGCGCGCCGCAGGCATACACCTGGTGGCCGGACAGGTCGGGCAGGTCGGCCATCACTGCCTGGTGCACGAAGCCGGTGCGGCCGGTCCACGCGTCATCGGCGGCGGGCTCGGACAGCACCGGAACGTAGCGCAGCCAGGGCAGCGCCTCGGCCGCGGCCAGCGCCCAGTCGTGCAGGTAGAGGTCGGCCCGGCGGCGTGCGCCCCAGTACAGCACCGCGGGCCGGATGATGTTGCGGTCCTGCATGTGCTCGATCAAGGCCTTGATCGGGGCAAGGCCCGTGCCGCTGGCCAGCAGCACCATCGGCCCGCTGGCGTCCTCGCGCAGGAAGAAGGTGCCGAAGGGACCCTCCATGCGCAGGATCTCCCTCTCCTTCATCGCCCCGAAGACGTGGTCGGTGAAACGACCGCCCGGCAGGTGACGCAGGTGCAGCTCGATGCTGGGCGGCTCCCCCAGGCGGGTGGGCGCGTTGGCCATCGAGTAGCTGCGGCGTGCGTTGTCGCGCAGGATGAATTCGACGTACTGCCCTGCGTGGTACTGGAAGCGGTCGTTGGCGGGCAGCTGCAGGCGCAGCACGGCCACGTCAGGTGCAGGACGCTCGATGGACAGCACCCGGGTGGGCATCTTGCGCGGCGCGAACTCGCCGGCGCCCACCACGGTGCGCGACTCGATGACGAGGTCGGACTGCGGCAGGCCGCAGCAGGTGAGCATCCAGCCCTCGGCCTCTTCCTCGGGGCTCAGGGCCTTGGACTGATGGGCCGTGTGCAGCACGCTGCCTTCGAGCAGCCGGCACTTGCACGACCCGCAGGCGCCATCCTTGCAGCCATAGGGCAGGCCCACGCCCTGGCGCACCCCGGCGGCGAGGACGGGCTCGTCGGCCTCGACGCTGAAGCTGCGGCCGCTGGGCTGGACGGTGACGGTGAAGGGCATGCGCTACTCTCGACAGGGCAAAGGGGTGGGCGGACACCCCGCCACACGATCGCCTGGATTTTCCGCCATCGGCCCGCCAGGCCTTCGCACCATCTCTGCCATGCCCCTTTTCTCCCTGCATCGCCGGCGGGTCCGGCCCACCTTGCTCATCGTCGGGTGCGGTGACGTCGGCCTGCGCGTGCTGCGCTTGCTGGGGGCGCGCTGGCGGGTGCTGGCGCTCAGTTCCAGCCCGGCACGCGCCCCTGAACTGCATGCGGCCGGTGCGATCGTGCTCACCGGCAACCTGGACGATCCGCCCACCCTCGGGCGCCTGGCGGGGCTGGCCGATGCGGTGCTGCACCTGGCGCCGCCCCCGGGCCAGGGCCGAAGCGACCCCCGCACCGCAGCCCTGCTGGCCTCACTCGCCCGGGGCGGTGGCGCCGGCCGGCTGGTGTACGGCAGCACCACAGGGGTGTACGGCGACGCCCGGGGTGCCTTTTTCGACGAAACCCGCCCGACCGCGCCCGCCACCGACCGCGCCTGGCGCCGGGTGGATGCCGAGCAGCGGGTTCGCACTTACGGACGCAGCCGGCGCGAGCGGGTCACCGTGCTGCGCATTCCGGGCATCTACGCGCTGGACCGCCCGGGCGGAAGCCCGGTGGAAAGGGTGGCCCGCGGCGTGCCTGTGCTGGTTGCGGCCGACGACGTGCACACCAACCACATCCATGCCGACGACCTCGCCCGAGCCTGCGTCGCCGCCCTCCACCGGGGCGGCAACCAGCGGGTGATCCACGTCTGCGATGACGCCCGGCTGAGCATGGCCGAGCACTACACCGAAGTGGCCCGGCTGGCCGGCCTGCCCCCGCCCCGGCGCATCAGCCTGGCCGAAGCCCGCGCGACGATGTCGCCGATGGCCTTGAGCTTCCTGGGCGAGTCACGCCGGCTGGACAACGGGCGGCTCAAGCGCGAATTGCGGCTGCGGCTGCGCTTTCCGACCACCGCCGACGCGATGCGCTCGGGCGGCTTCGCCGGAACTCAGGACGCCGCGGTCCTGCCGCCGGACAAACCCGCCAGGGCCTGAAGCACCGCCTGTCGCGCCTGGTGGATGATGTCGTCCTTCCACTGCGGGGTGTCCACATAGAAGGCATCGCGGGTGGCCCGGCGCACCGCCAGGCGTTCGGCCGGCGCCAGTGTGGGCTGGTTGGCCGCCCAGTGGTCGCGCCGAAGCGCGATGAGCATGTCCGGCAAGGGCAGCGTGCCGTACTCGAGCGCGATGCCGGTGACCTCGGCCTGAGGGCATTCCTGGATCGCGGCCTGCCACATCAGGCCTTCGAGCGGCGCGGAGCTGGAGCTGCCGTCGTCCACCGAGGTGACCTCCTCGCCCCACCACGCGCGGGCCCGGGCCAGGGCCGCGGTGTCGTGGCGCCCGGCGAAGATCTTCTCGCCGTGGCCGCTCGGCCCCAGGCCGGTGTGCAGGTCGATCCAGCCCAGCCGTGCGCAACGGCCGGCCTGCTCGCGCAGCAGACGGCGCAGCGTGTGCTGGCTCCAGGTGGGTGCGTTGCCGCCGTAGAAGAGGCCCTGCGGGTGGGTGTACTGCCCGCCGGTGACCGCGGCCTGCAGCGCGGCCATGCCGTGCCGCTCGGCATAGGCCTGCAGCCGGCGCTCGGACTCGGCGCCGGGTGGCCAGGTGGCGGGGACGATGGCGTCGGCGAGCTCCGCATAGCCGGGGTTGGCCGGCAGCGGACGGCTGAAGTCGTGGAAGTTGCGGTTGAGGTCGACGTTCTCCTGCGTGACGCGCCGCCAGTGGCTGAAGCCCCAGGGGTTCAGCGCGTGCACCAGCAGCAGGGCGATGCCGGCCTCGCCGGCAGCCTTGCCGATGGCCGCATCGCCCAGCAGCATCGTCTGCACGGCCGAGCCACAGAAGCCCTCCACGCCATGGCAGGCACTGCTCACCAGCAGCACGGCGGGTGCATCGTCGTGGCCGATGCGCACCGCATCGGTGGCCAGTGCCTCGCCGTCAAAGCCGCTCAGCGGGTGGGCCACCGAGGCGACCGCTGCGCCGGCGTCCCGGGCGGCGCCGAGGAAACGCTCCCGCGCCTGGGCATAGGACTGGGAGAAGAAGCGCTCGGCGGCGTTCAAGGCCCGGGCCCCGTTCGCAACGCTCATGCCGGTGCGAGCCAGCGCTCGGCCAGCCGCACCCACAGCGTCGCGCCCAGCGGGATGAGTTCGTCGTTGAAGTCGTAGCGCGGGTTGTGCAGCATGCACGGCCCGGCGTCGTGGCCCATGCCCTCGTAGCGGCCGCGGTGTGCGCCGTCGCCGTTGCCGATCATGAAATAGGCGCCCGGGCGCTGCTGGAGGAAGTAGCTGAAGTCCTCGGCGCCCATCGTGGGCTCGAACTCGATCACGTTGTGGGCACCCACCACCTCGGCCATCACCGAGCGGGCGAAGTCGGTTTCGGCCGGGTGGTTGATGGTGGGCGGGTAGTTGCGCTTGAAGTCGAACTCCACCGTGGCATCGAAGGCCGCCGCGGTGTGCTCGGCGATGGCCTTCATCCGCGCCTCGATGAGGTCGAGCACTTCCAGCGTGAAGGTGCGCACCGTGCCCTGGATCTCGCAGCTGTCGGGCACCACGTTGGTGGCCTCGCCGGCATGGATCATCGTCACCGAGATCACGCCGGCATCGATGGGCCGCTTGTTGCGCGTGATGATGGTCTGGAAGGCCTGCACCATCTGGCAGGCCGCCGGCACCGGGTCGATGCCGTTGTGCGGCAGCGCCGCATGCGCACCCCGGCCCTTGATGACGATGCGGAACTCGTTGCTCGACGCGAAGCAGGGGCCGCTGCGGATGGCGAACTGCCCCACCGCCAGGCCCGGCCAGTTGTGGGCGCCGAAGATCGCCTGCATGGGGAACTTCTCCAGGAGGCCATCGGCGAGCATTTCGCGGGCGCCGCCGCCGCCTTCCTCGGCCGGCTGGAAGATCAGGTAGACGGTGCCGTCGAAGTTCCGGTGGCGCGACAGGTGCTTGGCCGCGGCCAGCAGCATCGCGGTGTGGCCGTCGTGGCCGCAGGCGTGCATCTTCCCCGGGTGGCGGCTGGCGTGGGCGAAGGTGTTTCGCTCGGTCATGGGCAGCGCGTCGATGTCCGCCCGCAGGCCGATGGCGCGATCGCTCGAGCCGGCCTTGACGATGCCCACGACGCCGGTCTTGCCCAGCCCGCGGTGCACCGGGATGCCCCACTCGGCCAGCGAACGGGCCACCAGATCGGCGGTGCGTTCCTCCTCGAAGCACAGTTCGGGGTGGGCGTGGATGTCGCGGCGGATGGCGGTGATCGCCGCCGCGTCGGCCAGGATGGGTTCGATCAGGTTCATCGCTCGGCAGTCCCGGGAAGAGTTCCCATTGAGTGTATCGACCGGGTCCGGGAAGCTCCGCCACACGGGTGACAATCGTCGACCTCAGGAAAACCCTGGATCCGACCGACCGTGGACCTCAACGCCCGAATCTTCGTCACCGGCCACCGCGGCATGGTGGGCAGCGCCCTGGTGCGCCGGCTGCAAGCCGGCGGCTACCGCCAGCTCCTCACCGTGCCGCGCAGCGAGCTCGACCTGCTCGACCAGCGCGCCGTGCACGCCTGGCTGGTCGAACACCGGCCCGACTACCTCTTCATCGCGGCGGCCAAGGTGGGGGGCATCCAGGCGAACAACACCTACCGGGCCGACTTCATCTACCAGAACCTGATGGTGCAGGCCAACCTCATCCACGGCGCGCACCTGGCCGGCGTGCAGCGGATGATGTTCCTCGGCTCGAGCTGCATCTACCCCAAGCTCGCGCCGCAGCCGCTGGCCGAGAGCAGCCTGCTGACCGGGCCGCTGGAGGCGACCAACGAGCCCTACGCCATCGCCAAGATCGCGGGCATCAAGATGGCCGAGGCCTACAACGCCCAGTACGGCCGGCGCTACATCAGCGCCATGCCCACCAACCTGTACGGCCCCAACGACAACTACGACCTGGCCAACAGCCATGTGCTGCCGGCCCTCATCAGGAAGGCCCATGAGGCCATGCGGCGCGGCGATGCCGAGTACGTGGTGTGGGGCAGCGGCACGCCGATGCGCGAGTTCCTGCATGTGGACGACCTGGCCGACGCCTGCGTCTACCTGATGGAGCAGGGCTACGACGGGCCGCTGGTGAACATCGGCACCGGCACGGACGTCACCATCCGCGAACTCGCCGAGACGGTGATGGACGTGGTCGGCTTTCGTGGCCGCATCGTCTTCGATGCCTCCAAGCCCGACGGCACGCCGCGCAAGCTGATGGACGTGAGCCGCCTGAACGGCCTGGGCTGGAAGGCCCGCATCCCGCTGCGCGAGGGCATCGCGCTGGCCTACCGCGATTTCCTCGCCCGCTACCCGGACGCCGCCTGAGCCTCCTCCACCCGCCATCGCACAGCCTCGGAAGAACACCATGGACGCCACCCCCCGCAAGAAAGCCCTCATCACCGGCGTGACCGGCCAGGACGGCGCCTCCCTGAGCGAACTGCTGCTGAAGAAGGGCTACGAGGTGCACGGCATCAAGCGCCGGGCGAGCCTGTTCAACACCGACCGGGTGGACCACCTCTACCAGGACCCGCACGTGGACAACCGCCTGTTCACGCTGCACTACGGCGACCTGTCGGACAGCACCAACCTCATCCGCATCGTGCAGCAGGTGCAGCCCGACGAGGTCTACAACCTGGGTGCGCAAAGCCATGTGCAGGTGAGCTTCGAGAGCCCGGAGTACACCGCCGACGTCGACGGGCTGGGCACGCTGCGCCTGCTGGAGGCCATCCGCATCCTGGGCCTCGAGAAGAAGACGAAGTTCTACCAGGCGTCCACCAGCGAGCTCTACGGCCTGGTGCAGGAGATTCCGCAGAAGGAGACCACGCCCTTCTACCCGCGCAGCCCCTACGCGGTGGCCAAGATGTACGCCTACTGGATCGTGGTGAACTACCGCGAGGCCTACGGCATGTATGCCTGCAACGGCATCCTCTTCAACCACGAGAGCCCGCTGCGCGGCGAGACCTTCGTCACCCGCAAGATCACCCGCGCGATGGCGCGCATCGCGCTCGGCCTGCAGGACTGCCTGTACCTCGGAAACCTGTCGGCGCTGCGCGACTGGGGCCATGCCCGCGACTACGTGGAGATGCAGTGGCTGATGCTGCAGCAGCAGCAGGCCGACGATTTCGTCATCGCCACCGGCGTTCAGAAGAGCGTGCGCCAGTTCGTGGAGATGAGCGCGGCCGAGCTGGGCATCACGCTGCGCTTCGAGGGCAGCGGCGAGGCCGAGGTGGGGGTGGTGGAGTCGGTGCAGCCGATGCCGGCCGCACTCCTGGGGGGCCAGCAGTCAGCCGGCGCCAACGGCCGCGCGGTGGTCAAGCCCGGCGACGTGGTGGTGCGGGTGGACCCGCGCTACTACCGCCCCACCGAGGTGGAGACGCTGCTGGGCGACCCGACCAAGGCGCGCGAGAAACTCGGCTGGGTGCCCAAGACGACGCTGGCCGAGCTGTGCGCCGAGATGGTGGCGGCCGATTTCACCAGCGCCCGGCGGGACAGCCTGGTGAAGATGGCGGGGTTCCAGGCTTACGACTATCACGAGTGAGTCTGCGCCGCCGGGCCGGCCGGCGTGGGCGCCACCGCCGGCCTGGCCTTCAGCTGACGCCGGGTCCAGGCCCTGCAGGGATGCTCCACCCAGCGGTGCACCAGGGCTGACAGCAGCAGCACCAGGCCGATGGACAGCACGAAGGCCAGGGCCGTCTCGGGGACCGTCAGCGTGGGCACCAGATGGCCGTCCGCATCGGGGTGCAGCGGCCGCTGCAGCAGCCGCTTGAGCACCAGCGACAGGCACCAGAACACCAGCATGTGCGACATGTACACCGAGTAGGAGATGGTGCCCAGCCACACCAGCAGCCGGTGCCGCATCAGCCGCGCGAAGCCGCCGTCGCGGCCCAGGGCCATCGCCGCGATGAGCAGGGCCGACAACGGATAGATGGCCAGCAACTGGGCATCGTGGGGGCGCAGCGCCAGGTAGAGCACCAGCGCCGCACCGACCACCGCGGGCATCCATCCCGGCCAGACGACGGGCCAGCGCCGCACCGCCACGGCCGTCAGGCAGCCGATGAAGAAGCCGCTGAATCCGTTGAGCAGCCAGTAGGACTCGCCGACCTCCGCGAAGGCCAGCAGGCACAGCGAGGCTGCCGCCAGGGCCGCGAAGAAGGGCGTGGCTCGGCGCCTGAGCTTCAGAACGGCCACCCCGAACACCGCGTAGGTGGCCAGCTCCACGCTGATCGACCAGGCCGGGCCGTTGAAGGTCAGCGCGCTGTTGCTCAGGCCCAGGCCTTGGACGAGGAAGATCTGCTCGACCAGCGCGCCCCAGGTGTTGTGGCTGAAAGGCGCCTCCTCGTAGGCCATCGGCTGTCGCGACGCGATCCACAGCTTGAGCAGCTCCAGCGCCAGGAAAGCCATCAGGAACAGCAGGTGCACCGGGTAGAGCCGTCCGAGCCGCAGCAGCTGGAAGCGGCCCAGCTCGGCCCAGGAGCCGATGCGCTGCGCATAGGCCGAGTGGATGATGAAGCCGGACAGCACGAAGAACAGCGGCACCATGCGGTCGCCGCTGACGACGATGGGCACGCCGTCGAGCACCTGGTTCCAGTGGGGCATGTGATAGATCACCACGAGCATGGCGGCCAGGCCCCTGAGGCTTTCAAGCTCCAGCGCCTGGCGTCCGCTGGACAGGGTGTGGGCGACGGAGCTTTGCATGGGGGAGCGGACTCGGGCTTGGAACGACGGGCCTAAGATTGCCCGCACCGGCTGACGGGGGACACCCGCGTTTCGAGGGTTTCCCGCGGGAACGACGCCCTGGCCGGTTTCAGGTGGAACACGCGCGCAGGGCCATCCATGGACAACCCGGTTCACCCACGCACGATGATCGATCTGCACTGCCACTTCCTGCCCGGGGTCGATGACGGCGCGCCTGATCTCGCCGCCGGTCTGGCGCTGGCCCGCGCGGCCAGCGACGATGGCGTGCGGCTGTCGGTGCTGACGCCCCACGTCTTTCCGGGCCGGTGGGACAACACCCTGTCCAGCCTCACGCCGCATTTCCTGCGCTTCCGTCAGGCGGTGCAGGACGCCGGCATCGCGCTGGAACTGCGGCTGGCCGCCGAGGTGCACCTGCTGCCGCAGAGCCTGCAGCTGCTCGACGCGGACGAACTGCCCCTGCTCGGCCACTGGAACGGGCAGCGGATCGTGCTGCTCGAACTGCCCGATGGCGGCATTCCGGTGGGAGCGATGCAAGCGGTCGAGTTCTTCCTGCGCCGGGGGTGCGTGCCGCTGCTGGCGCATCCGGAGCGCAACAAGGGGGTGATGCGTTCGCTCGACAAGCTGCGCCCCTTCATCGACGCGGGCTGTCTGGTGCAGCTCACCGCGGCATCGGTGCATGGCGGCTTCGGAGCGCAGGCCCAGCAGACGGCGCTGGCCATCCTGGACGCGGGCTGGGCCACCGCCGTGGCCACCGACGCGCACAACCTGCGCCACCGGCCGCCTGCGCTGTCGACGGCCCGGCGTGCGCTGGCCGCCCGCTATGGCGAAGAGGCTGCACGCAGCCTCACCGAAACCCTGCCAGCGCTGCTCATCGAGCCGCCGCACCCGCAGCCCGTTCAGCAGATGACATCGTCCGGGCCTGCCCAGGAGTGCGGGTGATACTTTCCGTTGCGGTTCTTGCCGCGAGCCTTCAAAGCCTGCAGGTATGACGCGACCGGAACTGCTCCACTGCCTTCATTCGCCGGATCGTTCGATGGGCCGACCATCCGATCCCGGCATTCGATGGCAGCGGCCGCGGAAGACCGCGGCCCTCGGCAGGAGCCTGGCGCATGTCGCTCGAGAAGAAGTTTTCCGTTCCCGCAGCCGGTGCTGGCGGTGACGGCCCCCAGCCTTTCCAGGGCAGATTGACGATGTTTGCTGCCCTTTCGATGGCCGTCGCGCTGGCGGCCTGCGGTGGCACCGACCCGCTGCAGCCTTCAGCGGCCGCCGATCTGTCGCGGGTGGGCAGCTCGGCCACCGATGCCGCGGCGATGGCCGATGGGTCCGGCGCTGCTTCGGCGACGGCCACACCTGGGGACGCCACCGCGCCGCCGGCGGACTTCGTCGCCGCACCCTCCGCCTCACCGACACCGACACCAGCTCAAGTGGTCGCACCCGTGCCGGCGCCCACGCTGGTTGCGGCCGGCCCCTCGCCCGCACCCGTGCCGGTGCGAGCACCCGCACCCGCACCCGCACCTGCACCTGCACCTGCACCCGCACCCGCACCTGCACCTGCACCTGCACCCGCACCTGCACCTGCACCTGCACCCGCACCCGCACCCGCACCGGTGCGCACCACAGCCCCAGCCGTCGTGGCGGGCACCACCCTCACCCCTGCCAGCCTGCGTGCGGACATGGTCGGGCCGCACGAATCGACCATCGTCGGCGTGGTGCCGGCGTGGTCCTGGGGCAGCGCGGCCGATCCGGGCTTCGGCCTTTCCGGCTTCCCGTCGGCCTGGACATCACCGGCCTACACCATGTGGGGCATCGTGGGGCCTGCCGCCTCGGGCAGCCCGGCCACCAACGTGCGGGTGCAGATCCGCCACCTTCGCACCGACTTCAAGCGTTCCGGCGTCTGGTACCGGGCCCAGTCGGAGAAGACCGGCATCACGGGCGGCAACTACACCGACTTCTCCACCAATGCGTCGATCACGGCCGATGTGCAGCAGCTCGGCGCGGAAGGCATCGCGCTCAGGCCCATTCCCACGGGCGGCACCTTCCATTTCTATCCTTCCAACCGCGTGCCCTATGCGCGTGACATGCAGGCGCTGGTCGTCTCCATGGACGTCCGCCTGGTCAAGGACAACCCCAACGGCATCGACGACATCGACCGCGCCCGCATCTACGGCGTGGCCGCCGGCGACATCTACCAGTCGATGGACGCCCGCTGGAACGCGACCAACTGGGTGAACGGCCATGCACCCATCGGGCGCTTCCGCCAGATCGGCCGCGAGTGGCGCACGATCACCGCGCACCTGGGACTGAGCACCGACGCGCAGTTCAACGAGTACATCGCCTGGGTGGCCGGCCAGCCCCGCTGACCTGAGGGGTGGGCGCCTGCCGGGCGTTTGCCTGTGCACAAGCGCACAGGCGAGGCTGACGGATTGAATTAGGCTGGACGGACAGGGGGTGCACTGCCTGCGCCCCGATCCCCGCGCCTGCCGCCTGGTCCCGAGCCCTTCGCATGTCCCCGCCGACAGACACTGCCCACCCACCGGATGAGGCCGCCCACCGGCCGCATTGCCGCGTTCCGATCCTGATGTACCACGCGGTGGACGAGCACATCGACCCGAGCGAGGCGGCTTGGAGCGTGCGCGCCTCTGACTTCGACGCACAGATGCAGCTGCTGCGCGACGACGGCTGGTCGTCGCTGACCCTGCGCGAGCTGTGCGGCTTCTGGGAGCGCGGCGAAGCGCCACCGTCGCGCAGCGTGGTGGTGACCTTCGACGACGGCCACGCCTGCCTGCACGATCTGGCACTGCCCATCATGGCGCGGCACGGCATCCGCTCCACGCTGTTCGCGATTTCCGGCTTCCTCGGCCGTGCGTCGAGCTACGACGATGGCTTCGGCACCGTCCCACGGCCGATGATGGACGCGGGGCAGCTGCAGGCGATGCACGCAGCGGGTCACGAGATCGGCTCGCACACCCACACCCACCCCGACCTGCGGGCCTTGCCCCGCGCGCAGCTGCTGGACGAACTGACCCGGTCGCGTGCCGAGCTCGAAGCGCTGGTCGGCGCGCCGGTCGAGACCTTCGCCTACCCCCACGGCTGGTTCGACCGCGCGGTGCACGATGCCGTCATCCAGACGGGCTACCGGTGCGCGGTGTCGGTGATGTGCGGCCTCAACGACGCATCGACGCCGCGACATCTGTTGCGCCGCAGCAACCTGGGCGTGCACACCACGCTCGAGCGCTTCCGCCAGGCGCTGCGCCACGGCGCCAGCCCGCTGGGGGTGGCCCGCGCCCAGATGCGCGAAAAGACGATCCGCGCCGTGGCCAGCCTGCGCGGCCGAGACCCGCTGAACCATTACACGCGGCCCCTGCAGAGCCTCTTGGCCTGACGCCAGAACCGCCGGTCCGGTTTGGCAACCCCCGCCGAGGGGGCACACCCGCATTCAGGTGGGTTGCGAGCGCTTTGCCGGGCCTCGGCGTGGCCGTTGCACCAACGCGTGCAATGGGTCACGCCCCGAGGGGGGGGCGCATGCGATAGTGAATGCCGACGCGGAATCCCGGCCTTGTCGTCGAACGACACACGCTGCATCCCGCGCCGGGTCCGCCGGGCGTCTCGATCACCACGATGAACGAACCTCACCCTCTGGCCGTCGTTCGGCCCACCTTTGTTCCGCCCGCCGCGCCGGCCGCCACGGTGGACCTGCGCCAGGTCGCGCAGGACGCCAAGCCGGTCCTGCTCGACCTTTGGGGCGCCATCCGGTTCCGCCAGTGGTGGATCCTCGGCGCCGGCCTGGCGGCCGCTGTGCTGGCGGCGGTGTTCACCCTGCTGATGCAGCCGCAGTACCGGTCCACGGCGCTGGTGCTCTTCGAGGCCGGGGGCAAGAGCCGCGTGGTGTCCATCGAGGAGGTCTACGGCGGCCTTGGCTCCAACCGCGAAACCTCCACCAACCAGCTCGAGTTCCTGAAATCGCGTGATGTGTCGATGCGCGTCATCCGCAAGCTCGAGCTCACCCGCCACCCCGATTTCGACCCCACCCGCCCGGGTCCGCTGTCGTGGCTGGGGCGTTCGCTTCGGGCCATCGGCGTGCTGCCCGAGCGCGAGCCGCTGGCGGCCGAGTGGGTGGATGGCATCGTCCTCGACCGCTTCCAGCAGCGGCTGCAGGTGGAGCCGGTGCGCCAGAGCCAGCTGGTGCGCATCACCTTCGAATCGTCCGACCGCCAGCTCGCCGCCCGGGTGGCCAACGAGATCGCCACCGCCTACATCCAGGCCGATCTGGATGCCCGGTTCAACGTCACCGAGCGGGCCAACGAGTGGCTGAACTCGCGCGTGGCCTTCCTGAAGTCCAAGCTGGACGCCGCCGAATCGGAACTGCAGTCCTACCGGGAGCGCCAGGGCCTGGTGGACACGAAATCGCTGTCGCAGGGCGGCACGGGCAAGCAGCTCGATGAGCTCAACCAGCGCCTGGTCGAGGCGCGCGTGCGGCGCACGATGGCCGAGCAGGCCTTCAACCAGGTTCGCCCGGGTTCGCCCAACTTGTCCCAGGTGCCGGCCATCGTCAACCACCCGGCCGTGCAGCGCGCCCGGACGACGGAGATCGAGGCCGCCCGCCGCTTCAACGATGCCTCGGCCCGCTACGGCTCGTCGCACCCCGCCTACCGGACGGCCGAGCAGGAGCTTCGGGTGGCCCGGGAGACCGCCGAACGCGAGGTGGAGACGGTGGCCGCCAGCATCCGCAAGGAGTTCGAGGCGGCGCGCGCCGCCGAAGCTTCGCTGGAGCAGACGCTGTCGACCACGCGGGTGTCGGTGCAGGGCATCAACCGCAAGGAGATCCAGCAAAGCGCGCTGGAGCGTGAGGTGGATGTCAACCGCCAGCTCTACAACCTCTTCCTGTCGCGCCAGCGCGAGACGAGCGCTGCGTCCACCTTCCAGTCCAGCCCCGCACGGCTGATCGATCCGGCCGTCGCGGCCTTGCGTCCGTTCAGTCCCAACACGCCGCTGGTCACCGCGGGTGCGCTGGTGGCGGCGCTGCTGCTGTCCGCTCTGACGGTGGCACTGCTGCACCGGCTGGACGACAAGCTCAAGCGCGCCGACGACGTCGAAGCGCAGGTGGGCTCGCCGCTGATCGTGGCGGTGCCCAAGCTGGCCGACACCGACGTGCCCCATGCGCACCGCATGATGGTGGACCTGCCGAGCTCGCATTTCGCCGAGACCATCCGCTCGATTTCGTCGGCGGTGCAGCTGATGTCGCTCGATGCCGGCCGCCGGGTGCTGCTGGTGACCTCGGCGGCCCCCGGCGAGGGCAAGTCCACCATCGCGTCCAACCTCGCGCTGCTGCACGCGCGGCTGGGCCGCACGCTGCTGATCGAGGCCGATCTGCGCCGTCCGGTGACCGCCACGCGCCTGGGGCTGCAGGAAGACCTGCCGGGCCTGACCGACTTCGTCGCCGGCACCCGGCCGCCCGCTGAATGCGTGCACACGCTCGACTACAGCAGCCTGTTCGTGATGCCCTGCGGCCAGCTGATGCCCAACGCGGCCGAGCTCTTCGGCACGCAGGCCTTTGGCGAGGCACTCAAGTCGCTGTCGGCGTCCTATGACCACGTCATCATCGACGCCGCGCCGGTGCGACCGGTATCCGATGCGCTGCTGCTGTCCCGCCATGCCACCGGCGTGGTGTTCGTCGCCGCCTCCGATTCCACCCCGGCACCGCTGGTGCGCTGGGCCATCCAGCGCCTGAACGGTGCGGGTGCGCGGCTGTTCGGGGTGGTGCTCAACCGCTACGACCTCGACCGGGCGGAGAAGTACTACGGCGAGTACGCGTCCTACAGCGACTACGCCACCTCGGTCAAGCCGCCCCGGGTGGCCGACGGCCCATGAGCGGGACGCTGCGCGAGCGGGTGCTGCGCCTGGGACGGCACTCGGTGTTCCAGAACGCGACGATGCTGTTCATCGTCTCGATGCTGAACTACGTGATGCCGCTGATCCTGGTGCCCTACCTGGCCCGGGCGCTCGGCGTGGAGCTCTTCGGCGTCTACGCCTTCGGCATGTCGATCTACCTGATCGGCATGATCCTCATCGACTACGGCTTTCCGGTCCAGGGCCTCTATGCGGTGGCCGAGCACCGCGACGACCCCGAGCGGGTGGCGCGGCTGCTGGGTTCGATGCTGGCCATCAAGCTCGGGCTGTTCGTGCTGCTGGCCGCGGCGCTGGGCGCCTACGCCGCGCTCAACGAGCGCTTCGCCGAGCACCGGCTCTTCCTGCTGCTGATGGCCCTTCCCGTCCTGGGCGGCGCGCTGCAGTTCCGGTGGGTGTTCCAGGCGGTCGAGCAGAGCGGGAAGATCGTGCGCTACCTCACCATCGGTCGCGTGGTGCAGGTGCTTCTGGTGGTGACGCTGGTGTCAGGGCCCGAGGACTTCCTGTGGGTGCCCATCGTCCACGGCTTGTCGATGCTGCTGTCGGGCGTGCTGTGCATGGCCATGATCGGCCAGCTGGGCTACCGCTTCGCGCTGCCCTCCTGGCAGGACATCCGCGTGCAGCTGCGCGAGGCCTGGAGCTACTTCCTGGCCAACGTGGCCGAAGCCCAGATGGGATTCGCCGGCATCTTCTCGCTCAGCCTGGTGGCCACGCCCGCGGGCATTGCCGTCTATGCGGTGTCCGAGCAGCTGTTCCGGGCGCTGCGGTCGCTGTGCCACCCGCTGGTGGATGCGCTCATGCCCTACATGAAGCGCTCTCAGGACTTGCGCGTCTTCCGCAAGCTGTGCGTGCTGGTGTTCAGCCTCACCGCCATCGGCGTGATGGTGGGCATGCTGCTGGCCCCGCATGTCATCGGGCTGCTCTTCGGCGCGCGCTATGCCGAGGCCACGCCCATCCTGCAGATCTTCCTGCCCGGCCTGCTGGCCTTCGTGCCGGCCATCATGATCGGCTACCCGCTGCTGGCCTCCATGGGGCACGGCGACCAGGTCAGCCGCATCGCGGTGTACGCCGCCATCGCCACCGTGGCGCTGCTGGCGGGTCTGTGGTTCATCGACGCGCTGAGCGGCAAGACCGTGGCGCTGGCCATCGTCACGGGCGAGTTCCTCATCTTCCTGGGCACGATGGGGCTGCTGTGGCGCGTGCGGGCCGAGCGCCGACCTGCGACCCCGGCCGCACCGATGGAGCCCGGATGACGATGCCCACCCCCGTTCCGGCCAGCGGCCCCACGCCCCAGGTGTCGGTGCTGGTGCCGGTCTACAACAAGGAGCCCTATCTTCGGCGCGCCGTCGACTCGGTTCTGAAGCAGAGCTTCACCGACTTCGAGCTGGTGCTCGTCGACGACGGCTCCACCGACGGCAGCCTGGCCCTGGCGCGCACCTACACCGACCCGCGGGTGCGGGTGGTCGCCCAGGCCAATGCGGGGGAGGGCGGCGCGCGCAACCGTGGCATCCGCGAGGCGCGCGCTCCCCTGATCGCCCTGCTCGACGGCGACGACGAGTGGGCGCCCGGTTTCCTCGAAGCGATGGTGGGCCTGGCGCGCGACTTTCCGCAGGCGGGCCTGCACTGCGCGCCCTATGTGTTCGTCGAACCGGGACCGGTGCAGGTGTCGCCCAGGCTCGTGGACGTGCCGCGGCGTGGCCTGCTGCCGAGCTATTTCCGCAGCGCGGCGATGGGCGACCAGATCGCCACGGCCACTTCGGCCTGCATCCCGCGGGCAGTCTTCGATGCCGTCGGCGGCTTCGCGACCGACCGACTCGGCGCCGACCAGGACATGTGGGCCCGCATCGCGCTGCGCTACCCGGTGGCTGCGATGCGGGGCGCCCCGCTGGCCTACTACTTCCGCAATGCCACGGGGCGGGTGATGCACGCGCGGCCACCGGCCGCCGAACTGCCCTATTCCACCCGGCTGCAGCAGCGGCTGGATGAGGCGGGCGTCGACGAAGCGCTTCGGGACGACGTGGCGCTGTACATCGAGGCCGGCCTGATCACGCTGGTCAGCCTGAACATGCGGGTCGGGCAGATCGACGTCGCGCGGGCCTTGCTGCAGGATCGGCGACTGCGCCGGTTCCCGGTTCGTCGAACCCTGTGGCGGGTGCTGGCCACTTTTCCGGGCCTGCTCAACCTGGGCCTGGCGGCCAAGGACATGCTGCGCGAGCGCAGCATCGTGCCGCCGCTTCGACGCTACGGCCTGCTGAAATGGAAACGCTGACGCTGCTGCGCCTGCTGGCGGTGTACGTGGCTCTGACGGCGCTCGAGCGCCTGACCGGTTCGGGCGTGCTGCGCGCGGGCGTGAATGCCTTCGGTGTGCTGATGCCCGCGCTGATGCTGGCCCACTTCGCGCTGCGCGGCCAGCTGCTGATGCTGCCACGCGGCCTCCTCGTGGCCTATGCGCTGCTGGCGGCCGGCCTGCTGCTGTCGGTGGTGTTCTCCGGGCTGCACGAAGCGGCGGACCTCATCAAGCTGCTGCTCGCGCCGCTGTTCGCCTTTCTGGGCTACAGCGCCAGCGCCTTCGACCGCGACGATCCGGCGGCCCTGGCCCAGCTTCGTGCGCTGGGACTGGTGCTGGTGCTGCCGGTGGTTTACGCGCTCTTGCTGAACTGGGCGGGCACGGCTGGCGAACTGGGCGTGTTCGTCAACCGCAACAACGCGGCGCTCTATCTGGTCGTGCTGGCCAATGTGCTGCTGGTGATGGGCCTGGGGGTGGGGCCGGTGGTGCTCACGCTGACCGTGGGGGCCTTGATGTTCTCCACGCTGGGCGTGGTCATCGCCGTGGCCGTGGCGCTGGTGGTGTCGCTGAGCTTCAGGCGCTACCTGCCGGCCTACCTGGCGGCCGCGCTGCTGGTGGGCCTGCTGCTGTTTGGGCCGGTGGAGCTTCCGGTGGGCGAACGGCTGGGCACCTTGTGGGAGGGCGTATCGGCCATTACCGCGCTGGGGCTGTGGACATCGCTGCACGACCTGAGCTACGCCGACCTCTACCTCATCACCGGCGAGAACTCGGACCTGTCGCTCTTCTTCCGGCTCAAGCACTGGGAGGACCTGCTGCTGGTATGGACCTCCGACGGCTGGGCGAGCCTGCTTTTCGGCCTGGGCGTAGGCTCGGCGCCGCTTCACACCGAGATCGGCCTGGTGCCCCACAACGACTACCTGCGACTGCTGATCGAAGCGGGGCCGCTGGGCTTCGCAGGCTTCGCGGGCTTCGTCGGCTGGCTGCTGTTGTCCATCGGGCGCAGCGCCTTGCTGATGAGCACCGCGGCGGTGTCCATCTACTTCTTCACCGAGAACCTGGTCGGCAACTTCGCGGCCATGACCCTCTTCTACTGGTTCGCGGGTTACTGGGCGCGACACGCGTCCAAGCCCCTGGCGACGGTGACGTCCCCCGCCTTGTGGAGCGTTCAGCCAAGCGCCCTGCGTTGAGCGCGCGGCGGGTGGCGTTGCGCGGATGCGCTGGCGGGGCTTCGCCCCCCGAATCGTGGCTTGTGGGGCCTTCGGGGCCCGTCCAGAATCCGCGTCGCGATCAACCAGCGGTGTCCCGACTCCCGGTTCGAGTCCGAAGGCGCTGCATCAGGGAGTGCGAAAGTGGTGAATGAAATGGTCGGGGCTTCGACGCACGACGAAGCGAAACCGCACCTGCGCATCCTCGGCATCCGCGGGCTTCCAGCCAACCACGGAGGCTTCGAGACCTTCGCCGAGCACCTCGCGCCCTACCTCGTGGAGCACGGCTGGAAAGTCACTGTCTATTGCCAGGAAACCGGCGACGGCCCCGTGCGGGAAGACCTCTGGCGGGGCGTGCACCGGGTCCACATCCCCTGCGGCGCCGACACCCCCCTGCGCTCCATGCTCTTCGACTGGCGCAGCATCGTGCACGCCGCCCGCAGCCGCGACCTGTGCCTGACCCTGGGCTACAACACCGCCGGCTTCTGTGCGTGGCTGCGCCTGAAGGGCGTGCCCAACCTCATCAACATGGACGGCATCGAGTGGAAGCGCGCCAAGTGGAGCCGCGCTGCCAGGGCCTGGTTCTGGCTCAATGAGCGACTGGGCTGCTGGCTGGGCGATCACCTCATCGCCGACCACCCCGAGATCAAGAAGCACCTCGTCACGCGGGTGCGCCCCGACAAGGTGAGCGTCATCCCCTACGGCGCCCCGCTGATCACCGAGGCGCCGGTCGAGCCGGTGCGCCTGCTCGGGCTGCAGCCTGGCCACTACCTCACCGTCATCGCCCGGGCCGAGCCGGAGAACTCGCTGCTCGAGATCGTCCAGGGCTTTTCCGCCCGGCCACGGGGCGTGAAGCTCGTCGTGCTCGGCAAGTACCACGCCGACCAGCCCTACCACCAGGCGGTGAAGGCGGCGGCCAGTGCCGAGGTGCTGTTTCCGGGTGCCATCTACGACCCGCACTCCATCGGTGCGCTGCGCCGTCACGGCATTGCCTATCTGCACGGCCATCAGGTCGGCGGCACCAACCCCTCGCTGCTGGAGGCCATGGGCGCGGGCAATGCCGTCATTGCCCGCGACAACGCCTTCAATCGCTGGGTGGCCGGCCGCTGTGCCCGCTATTTCCGAAGCGCGCAGGAAGCCGACGGCGCCATCACCGCGTTGCTGGCCGACCCGTCGGCCACCGCCACCCAGCGCGAGGCCGCGGCCGAGCGCGTGCAGGCCGACTTCACCTGGAGCAGCGTGCTGGGCGCCTACCGCATGCTGCTCGCGCAGTGGGCCGGACGCCCCTCGGTGCTTCAGTCCTCGGACGACTTCGCCCTCGCGGGCAGCACTGCCACCGCCACCGCCACCGCAACCGCCACCGGCTGGTCTACGTCCACCGAGGCAAGGGCCGCCGAGGCCGAAACCGCCCGGCCCCAGCAGGCGCTGCCCACCGATCACGCCCCGATGCGATGAAGCCGCGGCTGCTCAACGTCAACAACTACCACT
The DNA here is from genome assembly GCA_027487905.1 of Rubrivivax sp. GTDB lineage: Bacteria > Pseudomonadota > Gammaproteobacteria > Burkholderiales > Burkholderiaceae_C > JAIYCR01. The sequence continues at coordinate 39,228 of JAIYCR010000057.1, forward strand.
ACCGGCGGGGTGGCTCGGACTCGGTCTACTTCGAGCACGCCGCGCTGATGGGCAAGCTCGGCTGGGACAACGGCTTCTTCTCGATGCACCACCCGCAGAACCTCGAGTCGGAGTGGTCGCGCTACTTCATCGACGAACTCGAGTTCGGCCGCAACTACTCGCTGGCCCGCCAGGTGGTGAACGCGACCAAGGTGGTCTATTCCTTCGAGGCGCAACGCAAGCTCGAGCAGCTGCTGCAGGCCTTCCCCGCCGACATCGCTCACCTGCACTGCATCTACCACCACCTGTCGCCGTCCATCCTGGACACGCTGCACCGGGCCGGCATCCCGGCCGTCATGACGGCGCACGACCTGAAGATCGCCTGCCCGGCCTACAAGATGCTCAACCGCACGGGCGTGTGCGAACGCTGCAACGGCGGTTCGCTCGTGAACGTGGTGAGGCACCGGTGCGTGCGCGACTCGCTCGGTGCCAGCGCCGTGGTGCTGCTGGAGTCGTCGCTGCACCGCTGGCGCCAGACCTACCGCAACCGGCTGAGCCGCATCGTCGTGCCCAGCCGCTTCTTCCTCGAGAAGTTCGTCGAATGGGGCTGGCCGCGCGAGGTCTTCGTGCACATCCCGAACTTCGTCGATGCCGACCTGTTCACGCCGGGCTACGAGCCCTCGAGCCACTTCCTGTACTTCGGACGCCTGGCCCCCGAGAAGGGGCTGGTGACGCTGATGCGCGCCGCGGCGAAGGCCAAGGTCAGCCTGCGGGTGGTGGGTACCGGACCGATGGAGGCTGAACTCCATGCGCTGCAGGCCACGCTGCAGGCGGACATCGAATTCCTCGGCTACCGGACCGGTGCCGACCTGCACGGCCTCATCCGCGCTGCGCGCGCCACCGTGCTGCCTTCGGAGTGGTACGAGAACGCCCCGATGAGCGTGCTGGAAAGCTGTGCGCTGGGCACGCCGGTGATAGGAGCGCGCATCGGAGGCATTCCCGAGAGCCTGCAGGAGGGCGAGACCGGCTGGTCATTCGAGAGCGGCAACGTGGACGACCTGGCCGGGGTGCTCGCCCGCGTGGCCGCAACCGATTCATCCCGGCTGGTGCAGATGGGGCGCAGCGCCCGCCAGCACGTGGCCACCCATTTCAGCCGCGCCCGTTACGCCTCGGCGATGGCGTCGCTCTACTCGGAGCTGGGCGTTCGCCTGGCGGCCTGAAGGCCGGCGCCTTCGTGTGCTGCGGGCCCGGCCGGCCTTGCCTCAGGCGCTGGGCACCAGCACCCGCATGCCCGGGTGGCGCTCGCGCAGCAAGGCGGCAAACACCCGCTTGGCCCCGTCATCCCCGTGCACCACCCGCACCTCGTGCGGCGGCACCGGAATGCCTTCGATGAAGCGCAGCAGGTCGGCCTGATCGGCATGCGCCGAATAGCCGCCCAGCGTGTGGATGCCCGCGCGGATGGCGATGGTTTCGCCGTCGAGTTCGACGCTGCCGCCCCCCGGCCCTTGCTGCTGGATGACGCGGCCGGGGGTGCCTGCGGCCTGGTAGCCGCTGAAGAGCACGTCGTGTCGCGCGTCGCCGAGCAGGGCCTTGAGGTAGTTCACCACCCGCCCGCCGCTGCACATGCCGCTGGCGGCGATGACGATGGCGCTCTCGTGGGTGCGGGCCAGGTGTCGCACCACCTGCAGGTGGTGGTCGTGCGGGCCCACCGTCTTCAGTTGCGCGAAGTCCAGCGGGTGGCGGCCGGCGGCCAGCACCGCCTTCGCCTCGGCGTCCCAGTGCCGCCGCAGCCGGGAATAGCCGCGGGTGAAATCGGCCGCCAGCGGCGAGTCGACGACGATGGTGATGTCCTTCCACGCCTGGCCGGGCGCTGCAGGACGCTGTGGATGCTCGTGGATGATGCCTTCGAGCTCGTAGAGCAGTTCCTGCGTGCGCCCGATGCTGAAGGCCGGAATGAGCAGCGTGCCGCCGTTGCCGAACACCTTCTCGCACAGCGCGCGAAGGCGGGCCTGGCGGGTGCGCCGGTTCTCGTGCAGGCGGTCGCCGTAGGTGGCTTCGATGACGAGGACGTCAGCGGCTTCGGGCGGCTGCACATCGGGCAGCAGCGGCGTGTCCGGCGGCCCGAGATCGCCCGAGAAGACGATGCGGCGCGCCCGTTCGCCCGGGGTGGGCAGCGCCACGTCGAACTCGGCATAGGCCGAGCCCAGGATGTGCCCCGCCGGCTGAAGCCGGACCCGCAGGGCGTCGCCGAGCAGGGCGTGCCACTGACCGTAGGGCAGCGGCCGGATGAGGCGCTCGAGCCGGCCGAGCACCTGGCGGACCTGGCCGGCATCGCGCGGAAAGCCCACCTCCAGCGCATCCTCCAGCACCAGCGGCAGCAGTGCGGCCGAGGCCTCGCTGCACCACAGCGGCTGGTCGAAGCCGGCGGCCAGCAGGTGCGGAATGCGGCCGACGTGATCGATGTGCACATGGGTGACGAGCAGGCCAGCCACCGCGTCGAGCGGGAAATCGATGGCCAGCGCACCGGCTCCGGCGCGGCCGTCTCCCGAGGTCTCCGCGCCCTGGAAGAGGCCGCAGTCGACGAGCACGGCGCGCCCGTCGGGCAGCGTCAGCCGGTGGCAGGAACCGGTGACGCCGCGCACGGCGCCGTGGTGCTGCAGCGTGGGTTCGGACATCGCCCTGGCGCCCGGGCGTTCAGGCCGGCCGGGCCGCGATGCCGGCCGCGGCCACCCGGCGCGGCACGCTGGCCAGCACGATGAGCCAGGCCGCAGCCTGGCACACCAGGCCCAGCACCTCGCCGGGCCGCCAGGGGCCTGCGCCGTCAGGGGTCGTCGACCCCCACGCAACGCACAGTGCCACCAGCAGCAGCGCCAGCACCCAGGGGGCGGCGGGCCGGTGCAGGGCGGGCGTGCTCCGCGCCATGGACTCCATCGCCCCATTCAAGGCCTGTGCGGCCGGCACCGACACCGCCCAGATCGCCAGCACCACCAAGCCCAGCGCCAGCGCGACGCCCAGGGGTGCCCCCGGGGCGGCGTCCGCCTCCGCCCGTCGGAGCCAGGCCTGCAGCGCCGGGCCGAGCGCCGCCAGCAGCAGCAGGTGCACCGGCACGACGAGATAGGAAGCGCCGCCTCGCACCCGCAGCCAGCGCTGCACCAGCGGGTGCTTCCAATGGTGGCTGCGCCAGCGGCCCAGCGCAAAGAGCAGCGAGGCCACCACCGTGCACGCGAACACCCAGAAGGCCAGCGACATCGTGCCCCAACGGAACATCGTCATGCCGCGGGCCACCATCGCTGCCGTGGCCACCGCGCCCAGGGCTGCGGCGACCGCCCACGCCATTGACAGGCCCTTGCGGCTGGCCGGGTGGGCGCCGAACAAGGCCCCCATCAGCGCGAAGCCCAGCCAGGGCAGGGGCGGGTAGGCATTCCAGGCCGGTGCGCCATGGCCCAGCAGGTGGGCCCACAGCGGCTGGGTGTCCAGCCAGGGCTTGATGAGCGGCACCAAGCCGTAGCGGGCGCCCACCACCGTGACCAGCAGCGCGGCCACCACCAGCCGCCACCGCGGCAGCCGCTGCAGCAGGGCCAGCAGCAGCATCGAAAGGCCGATGAAGGCGAAGAAGTCCAGCCGACCCGGCGTGCCCCGGGCCCAGGCCAGCAGCTGGTCGGCCAGCACCAGCACGCCGGCCTTGACCAGCACCGGGCCCAGCGCGCGCGCACCGGCCCGGTCGCCTGCCAGCCCCATGCCCCAGCCGGTGGCGAAGAAGAAGAGCACCGGCGCGAGGCTGCTCAGGTGCACCAGCGCGGGCAGCGGGCCCTGCGCCAGGAGCGTGGGCGTGTACAGCGTGAGCACCGCGTGGTTGACCACCATGAAGAGCACCGCCAGGCCCCTGAGCCCGTCCAGTGCAGGCTGCTCGGCCGGCTCTGCCCGCCCTGCGGATGCGGCGTTCGTCATCACCAGCGGTCTGCCGCTGTGGCCAGGGGGGCGCGCATCACGCGCGCAGGCGGCGGGCCTTGTCCACCACGCGGTGCACGAAGCGCTCGAGCACCGGGGGCAGCCAGTCCTTCAGGTACTGGTCGTTCTTGAAGCGCTGGGCCTCGGCCTTGATCGCCGCCGAGTCGTCCGGCCGGGCCTGGTACATGGTCGACAGGTTGGGCACTTCCTTGTAGACCGAGCGCGACGCGGTGTAGTAGTAAAGCGCGATCGAACGCCGCGTGACGCCGTCGGGCGTCATCAGTTCGTCGGGGTGGCCGTGCCAGGTGTCGGCATCGGTGCTGAAGACGACGCAGCGGTTGTAGATCGGGGCCACCGACGCCCGGCAGTTCTTCATCTGCTTGTCCCACAGCTCCAGGTGTCCTTTCCAGCTGTCGTCCCAGCGCTCGTTCAGGTAGATCAGCAGGTTCAGGCGGCGCTGCAGGTGCAGTTCCTCGTTGATGCGGAAATCGGCGTGCACCCCCAGCTTGCCCCCGCGCGAGGTTTCATGGAAGCCGCCGCCGCTGAAGTAGGGGTCGGGAATCAGGCCTTCGATGCCGGTCAGGCCCTCCAGGAAGCGCAGCACCGGCGCCGAGTTCATGAAGTGGAAGAACTCGCGCGCCACCTGGTTGCAGTCCTCGGGCATCACCTGGCGCTTGTGCTGGCCGCCGTAGCCGATGTTGAACACGGTGTCCGACTTCAAGGCTTCGGTGGGGAAGTTGGCCTTGATCTCGTCGATGACGCTGTCGGGCAGGATGCCGTCGATGACGATGTGCGGGAAGGGGTCGGCACGCGCGTAGTCGTCGGCCAGCA
>JAIYCR010000016.1 GCA_027487905.1 Rubrivivax sp.
CGTCAAGCCAACGGCGCAGAACGCCTGCCGCTGCCGCACAAGCGGTGCCCTCCTCCCCCGCTCACTTGGGCGTCACCACCAACGACACCCGGAAGGTGCGCGGCGCCATCGGGTAGAGGTAGCTGTGGCCGAACTGCACCGGCGATTCGCGCCAGGCCCGGCGGTCGGCCAGGTTGTCGATGCCGGCGCGCCAGGTGAGGTCGGCCGCGGCGGTGGTGCGGTTCCACACCGCGGCGGCGTCCCAGCGGGCGCTGCCGCCGATGCGCAGGCTGTTGTCGGCCACGGCCGAGCGGCTGCTGTCGGCGGACACGCCCAGCAGCGTCACCAGGCCGGGCACCGAGGCCACGGCCCAGCGGGCTTCGGCCTTGAGGCTGCGCTCGGGCACGTTGGGCGGCGGCAGGCCGTTCAGCGTGGTGTCGCTGGCGCCCTGGCGTCGTGCCTGCAGCGCCTGCAGGCTGGCGGCCAGCGTGAGCGCGCCCAGGCGCTGGCTGCCGTCCACCGCCAGGCCGCGATGGCGGGCCTCGCCGTCGCGGCTGCGGGTGCAGCTGCCGGGCGTGCTGTCGCAGGCACCGAAGTCGGTGAAGAGCGGGCGACGGATGTCGAAGAGGGCCACGCCCCAGGACGCGGCGCTGGCCGAGGTGGCACTGCCCTCCCCCTTCAGGCCCAGCTCCCACTGCTGGCTGGGGCTCACCGGCAGGCCCTGGCCGGCGTTGGTGTAGCGCGAGCGGCCGGGCACCACATCGGACTCCACGCCCTCGCCCCAGCTGGCGTAGGCGAGCAGCGTGGGTGAGATCTGCTGGGTCAGGGCCAGCCAGGGCGTGGTGTAGCGCTGTTCGTACTGCGTGGGGCGGCTGCCGTCGGTGCGCACGCTGGCCCGGTCGAGCTGGGTGTGGCGCAGGCCTAGCCAGGCCTGGGTGGCTGGGTTGAAGGCCACGCGGTGGCGCCAGTAGAGCTCGGTGCTGCGGTCGTCGCGCTGGGTGTTCTCGTCGGTGAGGGCCGGGTCGGCCGGGGTGACGACGGTTCCGGTGATGTCGCCCTCGCCCACGTAGTTGTAGGCCTGGCGGTTCAGGCGCTGGCGGTAGCTCGCGCGCAGCACGCCCAGCGTGGTGTCGTGGCGCAGGCTGCCGGTGCTGAAGCGGCCGTCCAGCGAGAAGTCCAGCGCGGTGCTGCGGCGGCGCTCGCCTTCGCTGCGGTAGTCGTAGAGGTCGAAGCGGCCATCGCTGCAGTAGCGGTCGAACACGTTCTCGGCGCTGCAGCCATAGGGGAAGGCCAGGCGGTCGTCGGTGCTGAGGTCCTGCACGGCGGCATGGGCCTTGAAGCGCCAGTCGGCGCCCAGCGCCTGGGTGAAGCGCAGCGAGCCGGTGCTGCCCTCGAACACCACCGGCTGGCTCCAGGGCTGGTTGTTCAGGTTGATGCGCGGGTCGGCCGGGCCGGGCACGCGGCTGCCCAGCAGGCTGAAGCCGGGCACGCTGGGCTGGCTGCGCCGGCTCCACTCGCCTTCCAGCTCCAGCCGGGTGCCGGCGCTCGGCCGCCACTCGCCGGCCAGCGCGAGCAGGCCTCGCTCGCCCTGCGCAGATCGCGCCGGCGGGTCCAGCCGCTCGGCGGCGGCGTTGAGCCGCAGGCCGAAGGCGCCGCCCTCGCCGAAGCGGCGCGACAGGTCGGCCGCGGCCAGCACCGAGCCGGCGCTTTCCGCCTGCAGGGTGTACTGGCTCCTGTCCTCGGCCAGCGGGCGCTTGACGACCAGGTTCACCAGCCCGCCTGGCGCGGCGCTGCCGGCCTGGATGCCGGCCAGGCCCTTGAGCACTTCCAGCCGCTGCTTGTTGTCCAGCGGCAGCGCGGTCTCGCCGCTGATGGGCAGGCCGTCGCGCCGGAAGTTGCTGCGGTTGTCCAGAACGAAGCCGCGCACGGTGAGCGAATCCCAGTAGCCCGGGGCGTTGTAAGCATCGCCCAGCGAAGCGTCCACGCGGGTCAGGTCGGCGATGCGGTTCAGGCCGCGGTCGCGCAGGGCCGTCAAATCGACCACGGTGGCGGTGAGCGGCGTGCGCGCGAGCGGCTCGGGGCTGAAGCCGCCGACCTGCGGGCCGGGGGCGGCGGTGGCGGTGGCCTCGACGGTCACGCGGGGCAGTTGCCCGGAGGACGCGTTGGCCGTCTGGGCTTGGGCTTGGGCCAGGCCCTGAAGCCCGCCCAGCAACAGCGCCACCGCAGCCGTGGTGGCGCTGGGCCGAAGCGGCCGGCGTGACAGCCGGCGGGCGGCCGCTCCACCGGGGCGCGAAGGCTCAGCAGCGAAAGACGAAGGAAGGGAAAGGTGGAGTCTGGAATGCAATGCCATCGAAGTGCTCATGGGCGATGGCAGGTGGGCGGCCGAACGCCCGTGGACGCAGGCAGCGAGACACGGCCTGCGGGCGCTTCGGCTTGCTTCCCTGCGCGAGGATTACCTCAATCAGGTTCAAAGGGACTTTCTCAGTCGAGGCCACGGTTGCCCGGCACCTCAACACCCCCAGCGAAGGTCGCGTGCGTGAAGCGCGCGACAGGCGGATTGTGACAGCGCAAAAGCAAAAGCCCGCCGAAGCGGGCTTTGAAGACGAGGGGCGAACCGGACCCGGACCCGGACGCGGCCCGTGCCGGGCGCCTCAGTCGAACACCGGCGTCTCCACCCCCAGCACCTTGTGCAGCTTGGGGCTGGTGGTGGTGTATTGCAGGTGGATGCGCTTGTCCGGGAAGACGAAGGGCGCCGCAGCGAAGGCGGCCAGCGCCGCCTCGTGGAAGCCCGAGAGGATGAGCTTCTTCTTGCCCGGATAGGTGTTGACGTCGCCCACGGCGAAGATGCCGGGCACGTTGGTCTCGAACTTCTCGGTGTCGACGACGATCTGCTTGCGCTCGAGCGCCAGGCCCCATTCGGCGATGGGGCCGAGCTTGGGGCTCAGGCCGAAGAAGACGAGCAGCATGTCCAGCGGCACCACGCGGGTGACGCCGTCGCCACCGGTCACCTTCACCGACTGCAGACGGCCATCGGCCGCGTCGAAGCCGGTGACCTGGCCGACCATGAACTGCATCTCGTAGGCCTCGCACAGCTCGCGCATCTTGGCCACGCTCGCCGGTGCGGCCTTGAAGCCGTCGCGACGGTGCACCAGGATGACCGACTCGGCCTTGTTCGGGCCTTCGCCTACGAAGTTCAGCGCCCAGTCGAGTGCCGAATCACCGCCGCCCACGATGACAAGGTTCTTGCCGGCGAACTGCTGAGGGTTCTTCACCCGGTAGTGCAGCTGCGTGCCGTCGAAGGCCTCCAGGCCATCCACCTTGAGCGTGCGCGGCTGGAAGCTGCCCACGCCGCCGGCGATGAAGATGGTCTTGCTGATGAAGCGCGTGCCCTTGCTGGTCTCGACGTCGAAGCGGCCGTCCTCGCGGCGGTTCACCAGCGTCACTTCCTGGCCCAGGTGGAAGGTGGCGCCGAAGGGCTCGATCTGCTTGAGCAGGTTGTCGGTGAGCTCCTTGCCGGTGCACACCGGCACGGCCGGGATGTCGTAGATGGGCTTGTCGGGGTAGAGCTCGATGCACTGCCCGCCCGGGTAGGCGAGGGAATCGATGATGTGGGCCTTGATCTCGAGCAGGCCGAGCTCGAACACCTGGAACAGGCCCACCGGGCCGGCGCCGACGATGAGGGCGTCGGTCTCGATGGGTGCGCCCGAGGCGGCGGTGCCCTCGGCGGGGCGGGCGGTTTCAGCGCTGGCTTGCGGTTCCATGGTGCGGCTTCGGGAGCGGGCGGCCCGCGCCGCGAGGCGGCGAGGGCGCCAGGGTTACTTGATCAGTTCAGACAGCTTGCCGGTGCGGTCTTTCCAGTCGTCGGCGTCCGGCAGCGGCGCGTGGCGCTTGGTGATGCTGGGCCACTTCTTGGCGAGCTCGGCGTTCAGCTTGATCATGTGCTGCTGGTCGCCGGGCACATCTTCCTCGGGCACGATGGCATTCACCGGGCACTCGGGAATGCAGACCGCGCAGTCGATGCACTCGTCCGGGTCGATGGTGAGGAAGTTCGGGCCCTCGCGGAAGCAGTCCACCGGACACACGTCGACGCAGTCGGTGTACTTGCAGCGGATGCAGGATTCGGTGACGACGTGGGTCATGGAAATCGGCGCTTGGGGGGTGGACGACGCGCTGCCGTGGAGGCGGGCACGAGCGGCGGAAAACCCTTGATTCTAGGTGGTGAGGGGCTTGGAGCAGGCCTGCGGCTCGTCAAGGCCCTGCGGCAGGTCGCGCAGCGCAGCCGCCGCGGCAGACACGGGCAGCGCGCCCACGCCCACGGTGACCACCGCCGGACGCCCGGCGTGCAGCACGCTGGCCCCGGCCAGGCTCGCCACCGTGTGGCGGCTGGCATGGGCGTCGGGCCAGCCGGCACGCGAGACGACCTGCACCGGCGTGGCGTCGGGCCATCCGGCCTCCCGCAGGCGGCGGGCCAGCGCGCCAAGTTGGCGGCCGGCCATGTAGAACACCTCGGTGTCGGCGTGCGCCGCGGCGTTCAGCTCGTGCTCGCGCGACATGGCGGTGCTCAGGGCCACGCTGCGGCCACGGCCGCGCCGGGTCAGCGGGCGCCGGGTGTCCGCGGCAGCGGCCAGTGCGGCGGTGATGCCGGGCACCACCTCGCTGTCGATGCCCGCCGCGGCCAGGGCCTGGAGTTCCTCTTCCAGGCGGCCGAAGACGGACGGGTCGCCGCCTTTTAGGCGCACCACCACCGCGTGGCGGCGCGCCAGCGCCACCAGCAGGGCGTCGATGCGGGCCTGGGCGGTGCTGGCCTGGAAGCCGCGCTTGCCCACGTCGATCCAGCGGGCCTGGGGGGCGAAGCCGCGCAGCGCAGGGTCGGTCAGCGCATCGGCCAGCACCACCTCGGCCGTGGCCAGGCGCTGCGCGCCGCGCAGGGTGATGAGGTCGGCCGAGCCGGGGCCGGCGCCGATGAAGATCACGCGGCCCATGCGTCGTCCTCCGCCGCCGGGGCGGGCAGCGGGTCAGCCAGCAGTGCGGCGGCCGTGCGGTGGGTGGCGGCATCGACCAGCACCAGCGCACCGGCCACCGGGTTCTCGGCGAAACCGGTCAGCGGCAGCGCCTGCTGCAGCTGCACGCTCACCGAGCCGATGTCGTTGGCCTGAAGCGTCTGGGCGGCGGTGGTGGCCAGCGTGTGGATGTCCAGCCGGTGGTGGATGGCGGTGATGCGCGCCTGCGTCCAGCGGTTGCCGTGGCGGGCCCAGTAGCGCCGGCCGATGGCCGCGGGCTCGGTGTCCAGCCAGGCGGCGGTGGCGGTGAAGCGGTCGGCCTCGCGGGGGGCGGTACCGGCGGCACCGGCCGGGGCGGCAGCGTCGGCGGCCACCAGCCAATCGCCGCGCGACACGTCCAGTGGCCGGTCCAGCACCAGACCGGCCGATTCGCCGAAGCCAGCGGCCGGCACCGGCACCCCGGCCCGGCGCACCTCCTGCACCAGGGCTTCGCCGCCGCCAGGCAGCACGCGGATGCGATCGCCCGCACGCACCGTTCCCTGGGCGATGCGGCCCCAGAACACGCGCTCGGGGTTGGCGCTGCCACCGGCTGAACCGACCTGCGCAGCCTCGGCGGCACCCTCCCCGCCGTGCCGCACGACGAGCTGCACCGGAATGCGCAGCGCACCCGCGGGCTCGGCTGCACCGGCCGGCAGCGACTCCAGCACCTGCAGCAGCGACGGGCCCTGCCACCATGCGGCCTCGAGCCGCGTGGCCACGTTGTCGCCGCGCAGCGCGGACACCGGCACGATGGCCGCCACCGCCAGGCCCGCCTCGGCCGCGAAGCGCTCGAGCGCCTCGCGCACCGCGGCGAAGGCCGAAGCCGGCTCGGCCAGCGCGTCGATCTTGTTGATGGCGAAGACGATGCTGCGCACCCGCAGCAGGTGGGCCAGCAGCGCATGCCGGCGCGTCTGCGGCAGCAGCTGCACCGGGCCGGCGCCGAACTGCAGCTTGGTCACGTCCACCAGCACCACCGCGGCGTCGCTGCCCGCGGCAGCGGTGACCATGTTGCGGGTGTACTGCTCGTGGCCCGGAGCGTCGGCGATGATGAACTTGCGCCGGCGGGTGGCGAAGTAGCGGTAGGCCACGTCAATGGTGATGCCCTGCTCGCGCTCGGCCTCCAGCCCGTCGGTGAGCAGCGACAGGTCGATGGGCGCGCCGGCCGCCCGGCGCTCCAGCGTGTCCAGCTGGTCGGCCAGGATGGCCTGGCAGTCCATCAGCAGGCGGCCGATGAGCGTGCTCTTGCCGTCGTCCACGCTGCCGGCGGTGAGAAAGCGCAGCGCCCGGTGGGTGGACGCGTCGGAGGCCGCGTTCGTTGCAGCGGGTGTGGGGCCGGGGTTGCTCATCAGAAGTAGCCTTCCTTCTTGCGCCGCTCCATCGAAGCGTCGTTGGCGCGGTCGTCCATGCGGGTGGCCCCGCGCTCGCTCACCGTCACCAGCAGGGTCTCGCGCACCACGTCCCAGGCGTCGGCGGCGTCGCTGGACACCGGGCAGGTGCAGGTCATGTCGCCCACGGTGCGAAAGCGCACCTCCTCGCTCACCACCGCCTCGCCCGGCTCGGGCGGCGTCACCGCGGTCACCGGCACGAGCAGCCCGCGGCGGTGGATGACCGGCCGCTGGTGCGCGTAGTAGAGGCTGGGCAGCTCGATGCCCTCGCGGGCGATGTAGAGCCACACGTCCAGTTCGGTCCAGTTGCTGATGGGAAAGGCGCGCATGTGCTCGCCCGCCTGCAGCCGGGTGTTGAACAGCGTCCACAGCTCCGGACGCTGGCTCTTGGGCTGCCACTGGCCGAAGCTGTCGCGGTGGCTGAACAGGCGCTCCTTGGCGCGGGCCTTCTCCTCGTCGCGGCGGGCGCCGCCCAGCAGCACGTCGAAGCGGTGCGCGTCGATGGCCTCCAGCAGCGCCACGCTCTGGTGGCCGTTGCGGCTCTCGCCGGCATGGGCCAGGCGCACGGTGCCGCGTGCGATGGAGTCCTCCACATGCCCCACCACCAGCCGGTCGCCGAGTTCGGCGATGCGGCGGTCGCGGAACTCGATGACTTCGGGAAAGTTGTGGCCGGTGTCCACGTGCAGCAGCGGGAAGGGCAGGCGGCCGCGCCAGCGGCCATCGGCCGAACGGGTCTTGAAGGCCTTCTGCGCCAGGTGCAGAAGCACGCAGGAGTCCTTGCCGGCGGAGAAGAGCAACGCGGGCCGCTCGAAGGCGCCCACCGCCTCGCGCAGCAGGAAGAGGGCCTCCTCTTCCAGGCCGTCGAGGTGGGCATCGTCGATCTCGGGCCTCAGGCGGGCGAGCGGCACGGGGGCGTTCATGGGGGACGGCTTTCGAGGAAGGAAACCCAGGGCGGGGCAGGCGGGGGTGGGCGGGCGCGGCGCGGGCGTTTCAGGCCCCGGCCTTCACATGCAGCCCGCACTCCTTGGCCGCCTCCTCTTCCCACCACCAGCGGCCGGCGCGGAAGGGTTCGCCCACCGCGATGGCACGGGTGCAGGGCTCGCAGCCGATGCTGGGCATGAAGGCGTCGTGCAGCGGGTTGTAGGGCACGCCGTGCATCGACAGGTGGTGCCACACGTCGCCCCAGGTCCAGTCGGCCAGCGGGCTGTACTTGGTGCGGCCGGCGTCGTCGCGCTCCACCAGCGGCACGTCGCCGCGGCCATCGGACTGCTCGCGCCGCAGGCCGGTGACCCAGGCGCTGCGGCCGGCCAGCAGGCGCGACAGGGGCTCGAGCTTGCGCAGCGCGCAGCAGGCGCGGCGCAGCTCGACGCTGTCGCGCATGGCGTCCAGCCCATGGCGGCCCACCCACTGCTCGACGGCCTGCGCGTCCGGCTCGAAGCGCTCGATGCGCAGGCCCTGCCCGGCATAGTGGGCTTCGGCCCGGTCCAGCAGTTCCAGCGTCTGGCGGTGCAGGCGGCCGGTGACGAGCGTGCCCACGGCGATGGGAAGGCGGTGGCGGGCGATGAGGTCGAGCAGCACCATGTCCTCGGCGCCGAAGCTGGAGGCGAAGACGATGCCGGCGGGGTGGTCGGCCGCCGCCTGGCGCAGGCGCTGCACCGTGTCGGAGAGCAGGCGCTCGTGGCCGGGGCTGGGCCGCGCGTGCAGCGCGATGGCCTGGCCGGCCCGGATGGCCGGCAGCGGCTCGAGAGAAGACGAGGCGATGGGGGCCTTGACCGCGTGGGCGGCTTCGTCGCGCCGGAAACGCGGCAGCGGCTGCTGCACATCGCCCTGGTAGTGGCCGAGCTCGGCGAAGTGGCCGAGCACGCGCCGCGCATGGATGAGGCTCTGGTCACCCCGCAGCACCACCGCGTCCACCCCGCAGCGCACCAGCAGGGGCAGCATGTCCACCAGCACCTCGCCGCTGGCGCGGACTTCGCCCGCGAACCGGTAGCGGCGGCGCAGCAGCCGGGCGAGGCTGTAGCCCCGCCCGTCGACCCACTTGCCGAAGACCAGGCCAACACGCTGCACGCCGTCGAGCGACTGGCCCAGGGCCTCCAGGGCTTCGTCGGAGGTCTCGGGCGGCAGCAGCACCGAGGCCCCGCGGACCGGCCCGGCCGCACGCAGCGCGGCCAGTTCGTCCAACGTCAGCCAGGTCAGGCCCGCATGCTCGGACGCCTCGATGAATCGCGGCGGCGCAGCGGCAGCGGCGGTGGGGGAAGGCAGTTCGACGGCGTTCATCGGGCGACAGGCTCAGGTTGCGGGCGTTGACCGCCGGTGGTGCGGCGCACCGCATCGGCCGCCTGGCGGAAGGGCAGCGGACCCAGGCGACGCACCGCGTCGATGAAGCGCTCGCCGGCCAGTCGCTGGGCGCGGTAGGCGTCGATGACGGCCTCCACCGCGTCGGGCAGTTCGTCGGCAGCGAAGGACGGGCCGATGACGGCGCCACCGCTCGCGCGTTCCAGGCCGCCGCCCAGGCTGCTGCCGTCGCTGCCGCCCACGGTGACCTGGTACCACTCCTGGCCGTCCTTGTCGACGCCGAGCACCCCCAGGTGGCCGCTGTGGTGGTGACCGCAGCTGTTGATGCAGCCGCTGATGTGAAGGTCGATCGGGCCGATGTCGTGCTGCTCGTCCAGGTCCTCGAAGCGCTCGGCCAGCTGCTGGGCGATGGGGATGGTGCGGGCATTGGCCAGCGCGCACAGGTCACCACCGGGGCAGGCGATCATGTCGGTCACCAGACCGATGTTCGGCGTGGCAAAGCCGCCCGCCCGCGCGGCCCGCCAGAGTTCGGGCAGGTCCTCGGCCTTCACCCAAGGCAGCACCAGGTTCTGCTCGTGCGTCACCCGCAGCTCGCCCAGCGAGAAGCGCTCGGCCAGGTCGGCCGCGCCGTCCAGCTGGGCGTCGGTGGCGTCTCCGGGCGGCAGGCCCGACCGCTTGAGCGACAGCGTCACCGCGCGCAAGGCCGGGTGACGGTGGGCGTGCACATTGCGTTCAACCCAGCGCGCATAGGCCGGTTCGTCGGCCAGCGTGGGCGTGGCCACCGGCGTGCGAGGCAGCGCTGACACCGCAGCCGGCTCGACGAAGGCCGCGGACACGCGGGCCCGTTCCGCCTCGGTGAGGATCTGCGCATCGCCGTCCACGTCGCGGTCGAGGATCTGGCGGAACTCGGCATGGACGGCCTCGATGAAGCGCTCGCCTTCGGCCTTGACCAGGATCTTGATGCGCGCCTTGTAGGCGTTGTCGCGGCGGCCGAAGCGGTTGTAGACCCGCACCACCGCCTCCAGGAAGACGAGGATCTGCTGCCAGGGCACGAAGGCGGCCACCACGCGCGCGATGACCGGCGTGCGGCCCATGCCGCCGCCCACGCGCACCTCGAAGCCGACTTCGCCCGCCGCGTCCCGGTGCAGCCGCAGGCCGATGTCGTGCCAGGCGATGGCCGCGCGGTCTTCCTCGGCGCCGCTCACCGCGATCTTGAACTTGCGGGGCAGGAAGGCGAACTCGGGGTGCAGCGTGCTCCACTGGCGCAGCAGCTCGCAGTAGGGGCGCGGGTCGACGACTTCGTCGGGCGTCACGCCGGCGAAGGCGTCGCTGGTGATGTTGCGGATGCAGTTGCCGCTGGTCTGGATGCCGTGCAGGCCCACCTCGGCCAGCCGGTCCATGACGTCGGCGCTGCGGTGCAGGGCGATCCAGTTGAACTGCAGGTTCTGCCGGGTGGTGAAGTGGCCGAAGCCGCCCTGGCCGGCAAACGGCCCGTCGGTGACGCGGTCGAAGTCCCGGGCGATGGCCGCCAGCGTGCGCAGCTGGTCGACATGCAGCTCGCCATAGGGCACGGCCACCCGCAGCATGGGGGCGTGGCGCTGGACGTACCAGCCGTTCTGCAGGCGAAGCGGGCGGAAGTCCTCGTCGGGCAGCTCGCCGGCCAGGTGGCGTTCGAGCTGGTCGCGATACTGGCGGGCGCGCTGGCGGACGAATTGGCGATCGAATTCGGAGATGACGGGCATAGGGGGCGCACTGTAGGCAGGCGCTTTATTTCCTGGAACTATTTGTTCGTAGGTTGGTTATGGATGAACGAGATAAGAGCCGGCGGCAGTGGCTGCGCCTGGGCGCCTCGCTGACGGCGGCCGGCCTGCTGGCGGCCTGCCAGACCCGGCCGGTGGCGCCGCCGTCCGCCGCCACGCCGCCGGCTTCGCCGCTGCCGCCCGCGGCGGTGCCGCCGCCCGTGTCGCCCCGCCCCACCCGGCCACCGCGCATCGGGCTGGCGCTGGGCGGCGGCGCGGCGCGCGGCTTCGCGCACATCGGCGTGATCCAGGTGCTGGAGGAGGCGGGCATCCGCCCCGACCTCGTGGCCGGCACCTCCGCCGGCAGCCTGGTGGCCGCGCTCTACGCCTCGGGGCGCACGGGCGCCGAGCTCGGACAGATCGCCGACCGCATGGACGAGGCCACCATCACCGACTGGGCCTTCCCGGGGCGCGGGCTCTTCCGCGGCGAGGCGCTGGCGCGCTTCGTGAGGGAGCAGACCGGCGGGCGAACCATCGAGCAGATGCGCCTGCCGCTGGGCATCGTGGCCACCGATCTGGACAGCGGCGCCCCCATCCTCTTCCGACAGGGCGACACGGGCACCGCGGTGCGCGCTTCCAGCGCCGTGCCCGCGGTGTTCCAGCCGGTGCGCATCGGCACGCGCGAGTACGTCGATGGCGGCCTGGTGTCGCCGGTGCCGGTGCGTTTCGCCCGGCAGATGGGCGCCGAACTGGTGATCGCGGTGGACATCTCGCAGCCCCCGGAAGGCGGCGCCACGGGCGACGCGCTGCGCATGCTGCTGCAGACCTTCTCCATCATGGGCCGAAGCATCAATGTCTTCGAATTGCGCGACGCCGACCTGGTGCTGCGCCCGCAGCTGGCCGGCCAGGGCGGCGCCGACTTCAGCAACCGCCAGCGGGCGATGCAGGCGGGCCGCGCAGCCATGGGCGCGGCGCTGGAAGACCTGCGGCGCCAGCTGGCCGGCAAGGCCGTGGCGATGTGAAGGACAAACTGCAGAAGGGCGCGCCGCCATGAAGAAGGCCCCGACCGCTTGCGCGGACGGGGCCTTGCCTTGAAGCCACGGCGAGGCGGCGGCGGGCGAACCCGCCGCAGCTCAGCGCGTTCAGGCGGCGCGGCGCGGGGCCTTGGCGGCGGCCTGCTGCGTGGCCTTGACGGCGGTGGTGGTCATCGCCTGGAAGTTCGCTTCGGCCACGTCGGCGGCCTGCTTGGCGGCCTTGTGCACGCTCTCGTAGGCGTTGTTGGCGGCGGCCACGGCCGACTTCACCAGGGCGACGGCGTTCTCGCTGCCGGCCGGGGCGTTCTTGACGGCGGTGTCGACCACCGACATCAGCTTCTTCTGCACGTCGGACATCTGGCCTTCGGCCATCTTCGCCAGGTCGGCGTTGGTGGCGGCAGCGATGTCATACAGGTGACGGCTGTAGGAAGCGGCCTTCTCGGCGGCGGGCTGGAGCATGCCGGCCTGCAGGGCCATCAGTTCCTGGGCGTCCTTGACGGACAGCACGGCCTTGGTGGAATCGGCGGACTCGGCCAGCGCGGCACGGGCCACCTGAAGGTTCAGCTCGACGAGCTTTTCCATGCCTTCGAAGGCCTTGTTGGTCATGCCGAAGAGGGTTTCGACGTTGGCCTTGTGGGCGGCGAGCAGTTGTTCAGCGGTCATCATGGTGGGTTCTCCAGGTTCGAGGGACAGGACGGCGTGGGGCAGTCAGAGCGCGCCGGGGGCTGCTTCCTCATGCCTTTATGTTGCACCGCAACATGAACAGAACTATAGCGACGGCCGCGGCGAATGCAAGCCTTTTTTGTTGCGCTGCAGCAAAGATGCCGCGGGGCCGGCGTTCACCAGGGTAGCGACTCGCCGGCGTAGCTCAGGAAGCGGCCGGAATCTTCCGGCGCGCCGTGCCGGTCGATGACGCCCAGCAGTTCGGCCGCGGCCGTCGCCGCGTCCCGCCCGATCTCCGCACCCCGGAAGGGCGCCGACAGCCGGGACGACACCGTGCCCGGGTGCAGCGCCAGCACCACTGCGCCGGGATGGGTGCGGCGAAGCTCGACCGAGGCCGTCTTCACCAGCATGTTCAGCGCCGCCTTGGACGCGCGGTAGCTGTACCAGCCGCCGGCGCGGTTGTCTTCGATGCTGCCCACCTTGGCTGACAGGAAGGCCATGCGGGCGCACCGGCGGTCCAGCAGGGGCGCGAAGTGGCGCAGCAGCAGCGCGGGCCCGAAGGTGTTGACCGCAAAGACCTGCTGCATCCGGGCCAGGCTCAGGTCGCCGAGCTTCTTCTCGGGCATGAGGTCGGGCCCGTGCAGCACACCGGCCGCGTTCACCAGCAGCTGAAAGGGCGGGTGCGCGGCCAGCGCTGCCGCCGCCGCGACCACGCTGGCCTCATCGGTCAGGTCCAGTGGAGGGTCCGACTGCCGGTGCAGCCCCAAGACCTGGCCGCATCGGCCGTCCGAGCGCAGCCCTTCGAGCAGGGCCGCACCGATGGCGCCGCTCCCGCCCACGATCAACGCCCGGTAGCCCTCGGGGAGACTTTGCATCGACAGCGCCATCACACCCACCCCTGGCGCCATTGCGCCGCGTCGCGCAGTTCGCGCCAGCGGATGCGGCGGGATCGCCGGGAATGGACCGCTTCGATGTCCACCCACTCGAGCGCCGAACCCGGAAGCTCCGGCTCCACCACGGCCGACACCAGGAAGTGCTTGTCGCGGCCCTGAGGCTGCACGGCGGTCCACTTGCTCAGCAGCAGCTTCTTCGGATGCAAGGCATTCATGGCCTGAACCTTAACGGGAGAATCCAGGCCCTGCATGAACGCCTACTACGCCGACCATTTCGTCCTGCCCCTGCCCGATGGGCACCGCTTCCCGATGGCCAAGTACCGGCTGCTGCGCGATGCGCTGGCCGAAGGAGCGGCAGGCCCGGTGCAGCTGTGCGAGGCGCCCGCCGCCACCGACGGCGAGCTGGCGCTGGCCCATGAGCCGTCCTACATCGCCGGCATCGTCGACGGCACGGCCAGCGCGGCGCAGATGCGGGAAATCGGCTTCCCCTGGAGCGAGCGCATGGTCGAGCGGGCGCGGCGGTCGGTGGGGGCCACCATCGCGGCCGCCCGCGACGCGCTCGAACACGGCGTCGCGGCCAACCTGGCCGGCGGCACCCACCACGCCAGTGCGGATCGCGGCGGCGGCTATTGCGTGTTCAACGACATCGCGGTGGCGGCCCGCCTGATGCAAGCCGAATGGCACCGCCGCCACCGGCAGCTGCTGCGGGTGTGGGTGATCGACCTGGACGTGCACCAGGGCAACGGAACGGCCGCCATCTTTCGCGACGACCCGACGGTGTTCACGCTGTCGATGCACGGCGAGAAGAACTTCCCCTTCCGCAAGGAGCCGAGCGACCTGGACGTGGATCTGCCTGACGGCTGCACCGACGAGCCCTATCTGCGCGCGCTGGACGCGGCGCTGGACGCCGCCTGGGAACGTCAGCGGGCCGCGCCGCCGGGGTTGGTGTTCTACCTGGCAGGCGCCGACCCCCACGAAGGCGACCGGCTGGGCCGGCTCAAGCTCACCACCGCCGGCATGGCCGAACGCGACCGCCGGGTGTTCGAACGGGCAGCGCGCCTGGGCCTGCCGGTTGCGCTGTCGATGGGGGGCGGCTATGGCCACCGGGTGGAGACCACGCTCGAAGTCCAGCTCAACACCTACCGGCAGGCGGTGCGGGCGAGCGGGCGCCGGCCTCTCGCCTGAGCTCGCCTGATCTCGCCTCATCTCGCCTGAGGACGGCCGCGCCGGCGCTGACGCCTTCGGGACACCGGGTCACACCGCTGGCCGGTGCCCGGCACGCGGGCGACAATACGCGCCGATGAGCGCCGTGCCACCGCCCAAGTCCCTGCCCCAAGCCCCTGCCCCGAGCGCTGCGCCCGCGCCGGACACCCGCCCCCAGCCCCTGCCCCGCACGGCCTTCCGCCACGGGCTTCGCATCACCACGCGCTGGGGCGACAACGACGTCTACGGGCATGTGAACAACGTCGTCTACTACGGCTGGTTCGACACCGTCGTCAACCGCAGCCTGATCGAGGCAGGCGTGCTGGACATCCACGGCGGCGAGGTCATCGGCCTGGTCGTCGAGACGCGCTGCCACTATTTCGCGCCGCTCGCCTTTCCGCAGGAGGTTGACGCGCTGCTCAGGGTCGAGAAGATCGGCCGCTCCAGCGTCACCTACCGCATCGGGCTTTTCGCCGCCGACGACGCCATGTCGGCGGCGCACGGCCATTTCACCCACGTCTACGTCGACCGCGCCACGCGCCGTCCCGTGGCCTTGCCTGCGCCCCTGCTCGGGGTGCTGAACTCATGGACCTGAACACCGCCCTGTCCCGCCCCATCACCGCCTTGAGCACCGAATCGGTGGACGCCGCGCTGATGAGCCGGCGCTCGATCCGCGCCTTCAGGCCCGACCCGGTGCCGCGCGAGGTCGTCGAGGACATCCTGCGGGTGGCCGCGCGCGCGCCCTCGGGCACCAACACCCAGCCGTGGACCACCTGGGTGCTCACCGAAGGGCCGCTCAAGCGGATGTGCGACGCGGTGCAGGCCATCCACGACGACCCGGCCGCCGCCGCCGAGCACCAGGAGGAATACGCCTACTACCCCGTCGAGTGGACCTCGCCCTTCATCGAACGGCGCCGCAAGGTGGGCTGGGACCTCTACAGCCTGCTGGGCATCGGCAAGACCGACAAGGCCCGAATGCATGCACAGAACGGACGCAACTTCCGCTTCTTCGACGCGCCGGTGGGCCTGTTCTTCACCATCGACCGCATCCTCGGCCAGGGCAGCTGGCTCGACTACGGCATGTTCCTGCAGAACGTGATGGTGGCCGCCCGCGCGCGCGGGCTGGACACCTGCCCGCAGGCCGCGTGGACGCGCTTTCACAAGCCCATCCTGCAGCAGCTCGGAGCCCCCGCCCAGCACATGCTGGTGTGCGGCATGGCGCTGGGCCACGCCGACCCCGCCGCCATCGAGAACTCGCTCGTGACCGAGCGCTGCGCGGTGGCCGAGTTCACCCATTTCCAGGGCGGCGCCTGAGCGGCCTTGCCCTCCACGGGCTGCTCGGCAGCCCCGCCCCTTTCCTGCCCTCCCCCCTTTTTTCCGTTTCCGGAGATTGCGCATGACCCGCCCCGCCGTGCTCGTGGCCCGAGCCGTCTTTCCCGAAGTGATCGAACGCCTGGCCGCGCACTGCGAGGTGGACGTGAACCGCGAGGACCGCATCTTCACGCGGCCTGAACTCATCGCCCGGCTGGCCGGCAAGGCCGGCGCCTTCATCACCGGCAGCGAGCGCATCGACGCGGAGCTGCTGGACGCCAACCCGCAGCTGCGGGCCGTGTGCAACATGGCGGTGGGCTACAACAACATCGACGTGGACGCCTGCACCGCGCGCGGCGTGCTGGCCAGCAACACGCCGGACGTGCTCACCGAGACCACCGCCGACTTCGGCTTCGCGCTGATGATGGCCACCGCGCGCCGCATCGCCGAAAGCGAGCATTACCTGCGCCGCGGCGAGTGGACCAAATGGCGCTACGACATGTTCGCCGGCACCGACGTGCACGGCGCCACGCTGGGCGTGCTGGGCATGGGCCGCATCGGCCAGGGCGTGGCCCGGCGCGGCGCGCTGGGCTTCGGCATGAAGGTGCTCTATGCCAACCGCAGCCGGCTGCCTGCCGATGTCGAGGCCACCCTGGGCGCGAAGTGGGTGGACAAGGCCACGCTGCTGCGCGAAAGCGACCACGTGGTCGTCGTCACGCCCTACACGCCGCAGACCCACCACCTGGTCGACGCCGCCGCCCTGGCGCTGATGAAGCCCACGGCCACGCTGACCAACATCGCCCGCGGTGGCGTCGTGGACGACGCGGCGCTTGCCGCCGCGCTGAAGGCCGGCCGCATCGCGGCTGCGGGCCTGGACGTGTTCGAAGGCGAACCTTCGGTCCACCCGGCGCTGCTGGAGGTGCCCAACGTGGTGCTCACGCCGCACATCGCCAGCGCCAGCGTGCCCACCCGGCTGGCCATGGCCAGCCTGGCGGCGGACAACCTGCTGGCCGCACTGGGCCTGGGCCCGGCAGCGGGCCAGCCGCCCACGCCGCTGAACCCCCAGGTCCTGGCCCGCCAAGGCTGAACCCGCGCCGACCCGCGCACCGATCGGCTGCCGGATGCCCGAATGGATCGTTCTCGCGCTGCTCGGCGTGCTGCTGCTGGCGGTGCTCGTCATCCTGTGGCGGGTGCTGGCGCCGCCCGTCCCGGCATCTGACGACAGCCTGCAGCGTTCGATCGAGCCGCTGCTCGACGGCGCCGTCGAGCGGCTGGACCGGCGGCTGCGCGACGAGGGCGCCCGCCAGAGCGTGGCGCACCGCAGCGAGCTGACCGCGCTGCAGCAGGTGCTGCTGGCCCAGGCCGGCGAAGCCGACCGCACCCGCAACGAGCAGCTCGAGCAGCTGCGCGCCCAGGTGATGGCCCTACAGGGCCAGGTGGCCGAACACCTGATGCGCCTGACCGAAGGCCACGAACGCCGCCTGGGCGAACTGCGCGCCACGGTGGACCAGCGGCTGGCCGCGCTGCAGGACGGCAATGAGCGCAAGCTCGAGCAGATGCGGGCGACGGTGGACGAGAAGCTCCAGGCCACGCTGGAGCAGCGCCTGGGGGAAAGCTTCCGGCAGGTGGCCGAACGGCTCGAACAGGTGCACCAGGGCCTGGGCGAGATGCGCGGCCTGGCGCGCGACGTGGGTTCGCTCAACCGCGTGCTCACCAACGTGAAGACCCGCGGCACCTTCGGCGAGGTTCAGCTCGCCGGCCTGCTCGAACAGGTGTTCACGCCCGAGCAGTACGCCCGCAACGCGGAGACCGTGCCCGGCAGCGGCGCCCGGGTGGAGTTCGCGCTGCGCCTGCCCGGCCGTCCGGCGAGGCTGGCGGCCACCGGATCGCCGGACGGCGCCGGCTTGAACGGCGGCGACCCGGGCGACCCCGGCGCCCCGGTGTGGCTGCCCATCGACGCGAAGTTTCCCCGCGAGGACTACGAACGCCTGATGGACGCCCAGGAGCGGGCCGATGCGGTGGCCGCCGAAGCCGCCGCCCGCGCGCTCGAGCAGCGGCTGCGGCTGGAGGCGCGCAGCATCCGCGAGAAGTACATCGCCGTGCCGCACACCACCGACTTCGGCATCCTCTTCCTGCCCACCGAGGGCCTGTATGCCGAGGCGCTGCGGCGCCCCGGGCTGGCCGAGGCGCTGCAGCGCGACCACCGGGTGACGCTGGCCGGGCCGACCACGCTGCTGGCGCTGCTCAACAGCCTGCAGATGGGCTTTCGCACGCTGGCGCTCGAGCAGCGCAGCGCCCAGGTGTGGCAGGTGCTCGGGGCGGTGAAGACCGAGTTCGCCAAGTTCGGCGAGGCCCTGGCCCGCACCCGCAAGAAGCTGGACGAGGCGGCCCACTCCATCGACGCCGCCGAGGTGCGCACCCGCCAGATGAACCGTCGGCTGCAGCAGGTCGAGGCGCTGCCGGCCGATGCGGCCGCGGCCCTGCTGCCTGGCTCGATGGACGGCACGGCGCCGGGGGAGCCCACACCCGCCGGCGCGTCGCCACCGGCCGACCCGCATGGCTGAAGCAACGCCGCCGCCGCAGCGGCTGGCCTTCTCGCGCCCGCTGCTCGGCCTGATCCTCGGGCAGGTGTGCGTGCACGCGGCGATGGCCGGCACCCGGCTGGCGGTGCCGCTGCAGGCGCTGGAGCAGGGCGCGGCCCCCTGGCTCGTGGGCCTGCTGCTGGCGATGTTCGCGCTGGCGCCGGTGGCGCTGGCGCTGCCCGCCGGGCGCCTGGCCGACCGGCACGGCTACCACCGACCGATCCGGCTGGCGGTGCTGATGTCGTCCTGCGGCATTGCGCTGGCCGTGGTCAGCCAGGCCCTGATGGCGCCGTCCGCCTTCTCGCCCGGCTGGCCGCTGGGCGTGCACCTGCTGGTGCTGGGCGTGGCCGCGAGCCTGTCCGGTGCGGGCACCAACATCGGCCTCATCGCCATCCAGCGCAAGGCCGGCCTGCTGGCGCGCAACGGCCCCGAACGCATGCGCGTGTTCAGCTGGCTGGGGCTGGCGCCTGCGGTGGCCAATGTCATCGGCCCGGTGCTGGCAGGCGGGGCGATCGACCTGGGCGGCTACGCGCTGGCCTTCGCGCTGATGGCCGCGCTGCCGTTGGGCAGCCTGGCGGTGGGGCGGCTCGTCCCCCGCGAGGCCTTGCGCGCCGGCGTGGTGCCTGACGGGGAGAACGCGTCGCGCGCACCGCTGCTGAGCAGCGCCCGCGAGCTCTTCGCGCGGCCGGGCATCCGCCGGCTGCTGCTGGTGAACTGGCTGGTGTCGGCCAGCTGGGACGTGCACACCTTCCTGGTGCCGGTGCTGGGGCATGAGCGAGGGCTGTCGGCGTCGGCCATCGGCGTGGTGCTGGGCGTGTTCGCGGCCTTCGTCGCCGGCGTTCGCCTGCTGATCCCGCTGATCGCGCACCGGCTGACCGAGATGCAGACGCTGCGCGCGGCCATGCTGCTGACCGCCTCCGTCTTCCTGGTCTACCCGCTGGCCCTGTCCGCCCTGGCAATGTCGGCCTGCGCGGCGGTGCTCGGGCTGGCGCTCGGGGCGGTGCAGCCCATGATCATGTCCACGCTGCACCGCTTGACGCCGGCCTCGCGACACGGCGAGGCGCTGGCCCTGCGCTCGATGACCATCAACGCGGCGAGCAGCGCCATGCCCCTGGTGTTCGGTGCCCTGGGCACGGCCATCGGCGCGGCCACGCTGTTCTGGACCATGGCCGCGGTGGTGGGCGGCGGCAGCCGCCTGGTGCGCGCGCTGGAACGGCAGCTGGCGGCCGCACCTGCTGCGGGCGCCGTGGCCAAGGCCGACCAAGGCTCAGAAGCGGATGCCGCCCGGCCCTGAAGGCGTGGGCGGCGGCGGCGCCTGCGGTGCCGAGGCGGCCGCCACGGCGGGCGGTGGGGCAAGCGGCGCCGCGTCCGGCATCCGGTAGCCCGCGGGCAGGCGAGACTTTTCCGGGTAGCCCGCGGCATCGAGGAAGCCCGACCAGTCGGCCCGGCGCCATCCCGGCAGCGGCTGGCGGCCGACGGTCAGCGAAGGCAGCAGCGCAGCGCCGGTCAGCCGCTGCAACTCGGCGGTGTCGCGCGGGGTGGTGACCGTGCGCACCACATGCGGCACGCCGCGCTGCTCGAGCAAGGCCCGCGCTTCGGTGCAGGCCGCAGGGCAGTCCGCGCCACGGTAGAAGGTGACCGGGAAGCGCTGGACAACCGCGGCCAGATCGGCCGGCAGCGTGGCGGTGGGTGGCGCCGAGGGCGGCAGCGGCACCGCCACCACGGCGGCCGGCGCGGCCGTGGGAGGTCGGTCGGTGAAGGTCACCTGGCCGTCCGGGCCGACGATGCGGTAGAGGGGTTTGGACGCCGGCTGCTGGGCGGGAACGGTCGACGGCATGGCCAGACCCAGCGTCAGCAACAGCAGCGGCAGGGCCGACAAGGGGATGGCCATCATGGCTTGGGGCCCGCGGCGAAGCGGGCGGTGCGGGCCCGGGTGCGGGCGGTCTTCGCGTTCTAACCCGAATCGGGCACTGCCATCAAGCCATGCCCTGGTGACGCAGCAGCGCGTCGATGCGGGGTTCACGACCTCGGAAGGCCTTGAAGCTGTCCATGGCCGGGCGGCTGCCACCGGCCTCGAGCACCGCCTGCCGGTAGCGGCGACCCGTCTCGACGTTGAGCACGCTGCCGTCGACGGCGCTTTCCTCGAAGGCGCTCCAGGCGTCGGCGCTGAGCACCTCGGCCCACTTGTAGCTGTAGTAGCCCGCGGCATAGCCGCCGGCGAAGATGTGCGAGAAGGTGTGGGCCATGCGGTTGAAGGCCGGCGGCTGCACCACCGCCACCTCGGCGCGCACCTCGGCGATGACCTGCTGCACCCGGGCGGCCGCGTCGGGTTCGTCGTGCAGCCGCATGTCGGCCAGCGCGAATTCCACCTGGCGCAGCGTCTGCAGGCCGCTCTGGTAGTTCTTGGCCGCCAGCATCTTGTCGTACAGCGCGCGCGGCAGCGGCTCGCCGGTGTCCACGTGGGCGGTCAGGCGCTTGAGCACGTCCCACTCCCAGCAGAAGTTCTCCATGAACTGGCTGGGCAGCTCCACCGCGTCCCACTCGACGCCGGAGATGCCGGCCACACCGATGTCCTCCACCCGCGTGAGCATGTGGTGCAGGCCGTGGCCGAATTCGTGGAAGAGCGTGATGACGTCGTCGTGGGTGAGCAGCGCCGGACGCTCGCGGCCGTCGACCGTCACCGGCGACGCGAAGTTGCACACCAGGTGCGCCACCGGCGTCTGCAGGCCGCCCTCGGGCCGCTTCCAGCGGCCGCGCACATCGTCCATCCACGCGCCCGGCCGCTTGCCCGGGCGGGCGTAGAGGTCGAGGTAGAACTGCCCGACGAGCTGTCCCGCACGCTCGATGCGGAAGAAGCGCACCGACGGGTGCCACACCGAGGCCTGGTCGGGCCGGATGGCCACCTCGAACAGGGTCTCGATGATGCGGAACAGGCCCTCGAGCACCCGCGGCTCGGTGAAGTACTGCTTGACCTCCTGCTCGCCGAAGGCGTAGCGCGCCTCCTTCAGCCGCTCGGCCACGAACATCAGGTCCCAGGCCTGCAGGTCGGGCAGTCCGAGCTCGGCCGCGGCGAAACGCCGCATCTCGGCCAGATCCTGCTCGGCGTAGGGCCGGGCGCGGCGGCCGAGGTCGCGCAGGAAGTCCATCACCTGGCGCGGCGATTCGGCCATCTTGGGCACCAGGGACACCTCGGCGTAGCTGCGATAGCCCAGCAGCGCGGCCTCCTCCTGGCGCAGCGAGAGGATCTCCGACATCACCACGGTGTTGTCCAGCGCTTCGGGGCCGAACTCGCTGGCCCGCGTGACATAGGCGCGGTAGAGCGTCTCGCGCAGCGAGCGGTCGGTCGCGTACTGCATCACCGGGATGTAGCAGGGAAAGTGCAGCGTGAGCTTGAAACCCTCGGCTGCGCCCTCGGCGGCAGCGGCCTGGCGGGCCACCTCGCGGACATCGGCGGGCACGCCGTCCAGGCGGTCCTCGCCCACCACCAGCGAAAAGCCGTCGGTGGCGTCGAGCACATGCTCGGAGAAGGACTGCGACAGGGCGGCCAAGCGCTCCTGGATCTGCTGGAAGCGGGCCTTGGCCTCACCCTGGAGCTCAGCCCCGGCGAGCACGAAATCACGCATCGCGTTGGCGAGGGCGCGTTGGCGCGGCGCTGAAAGCGCTGCAGCCTCGGGCGCCGCGTTCAAGGCCTTGTACTTGGCGTAGAGACGCTCGTCGGCGCCCATGCGGCTGTGGAACTCGGTGACGACCGGCAGGTTCTCGTTGTAGGCCGCGCGCAGCTCGGGCCGGTCGGCCACGGCGTTCAGGTGGTTCACCGCGCCCCAGGCCCGGCCCAGGCGCTCGATGGGGACGTCCAGCGTGCGCGACAGGGCGTCGTAGTCGGCGGGGGTCGCGTCGCTCACGGCCCGATCGAGCGCGGCCTGCGCCTCGGCCAGCAGTTGCTGCACGGCGGGCGTGACCTGTTCGGGGCGGATGGCCTCGAAGGCCGGGAGATCGCCGGTGTCGAGCAGCGCATTGGAGGCGGTCATGGGTGGGGTCCTCGGGGAAAGAGGGAAGGCCGGGCCGGCTGGGCGCAGGGTAATGGCTACGCGCTGGACGATCAGCTGCGGGCGGGCAGCCTGGCTTCAAGCCCGGGCCAAGGCGCGCTGGGCCGACTCGATGGTGTTCATCAGCAGCACGGTGATGGTCATCGGCCCGACGCCGCCGGGCACCGGCGTGATGGCCGACGCCACCTGCGACACGCCGGCGAAATCGACGTCGCCGCACAGCTTGCCGGCGTCGTCGCGGTTGATGCCCACGTCGATGACGATGGCGCCGGGCTTGACCATGTCGGCGGTGAGCGTGTGGCGGCGTCCCACCGCCGCCACCACCACATCGGCCTGGCGGGTGTGGGCGGCCAGGTCGCGCGTGGCGCTGTGGCACAGCGTCACCGTGGCATGGGCCTGCAGCAGCATCAGCCCCATGGGCTTGCCCACCGTGTTGCTGCGGCCGATGACCACCGCGTGCAGGCCGCGCAGGTCCACACCCGTGCTGTGCAGCAGCTTCATGCAGCCCAGCGGCGTGCAGGGGCGAAAGCCCGGCAGGCCGGTGAGCAGCTCGCCTGCGCTCAGGGTGGAGTAGCCGTCCACGTCCTTGGCCGGGTCGATGGCCTCGATGACGCGGTGCGGGTCCAGGCCCGCGGGCAGGGGCATCTGCACCAGGATGCCGTGGATCGCCGGATCGGCGTTCAGCGCGGCGATCCGCTCGAGCAGCGCGGCCTGGGTGAGGCTGGCCGGGTGGCGCTCGAGCACCGAATGCAGGCCGGCTTCCTCGCAGGCCCTGACCTTGTTGCGCACATAGACCTGGCTGGCCGGGTCGTCGCCCACCAGCAGCACCGCCAGGCCCGGTCGGTGGCCTGCGGCCTGCAGCCGGGCGGCGTCGGCGGCCACCTGGGCGCGCAAGGTTCGGGACAGGGCGATGCCGTCGATGATCTGGGCGGTCATGGGTGGATGCCGGGTTCGGGCGAAGGGTTCGGGCGAAGGGGCGGGACACCGGCCTCGCAAACGACACGGGCCGCACGAGGCGGCCCGGATCGGGTGGAGCGGGGCGCGGTCAGCGCAGGCCGCTCAGGCTTTGGCCTGCGCGCCGAGGGCGATCTTCAGCAGGTCGGCCACGGTGTTGGCGTTGAGCTTTTCCATGATGTTGGCGCGGTGCGCCTCCACCGTCTTGATGGAAATGCCCAGGTCGTCGGCGATCTGCTTGTTCAGGCGGCCGGCGACGATGCGCTCGAGCACCTGCGACTCGCGGGTCGTCAGGCGCGACAGCAGCGCGTCGCGGCTGGCGGCTTCCTGGTGGTGGCTGAAGGCGGTGCGGGCTTCGTCGAGCATGCGCTCGACGAGACCGACGAGCTCCTCTTCCTTGAAGGGCTTCTCGATGAAGTCCATCGCACCCTTCTTCATGGTGTTCACCGCCATGGGCACGTCGCCGTGGCCGGTGATGAACACGATGGGCAGCGGGCTCTTGCGCTCGAGCAGGCGGTCC
Organism: Rubrivivax sp.; assembly: GCA_027487905.1. GTDB lineage: Bacteria > Pseudomonadota > Gammaproteobacteria > Burkholderiales > Burkholderiaceae_C > JAIYCR01. Next base: position 23,644 of record JAIYCR010000016.1, read on the forward strand.
TGCAGTTCCAGGCCGCTCATGCCGTCCATGCGGATGTCGGCGATCAGGCAGGCCACTTCGCGGGGGTCGAAGCGCGACAGGAAGGACTCGGCGCTGTCGAAGCACTTCACCCGGTAGTCCTTGCCCTCGAGCAGCCACTGCAGGGAATCTCGAACGGCTTCATCGTCGTCGACGACGTAGACCGTGCCCTTCTTGGGAATCAGGCTCATGGGGTGGTGGCCGCTTTGGCCTCGGTTCGGGTGATCTCGACGGGCAAGGTGAAGGTGAAACGGCAGCCCGACACAGCCCCTCCATTGTATAAGTTCTGTGCACGAATCCGGCCCGCATGGCTTTCGATGATGGACCTGCACAGGCTGAGTCCGATGCCCAGGCCCTCGCTCTTGGTCGAGAAGAAGGCCTCGTAGAGCCGGGCGATCACCTCGTCCTGCAGGCCCGGGCCGTTGTCGGTGACGCTGAACTCGATGACGCCGCCCTCCTCGGGCGTGTGGCGCGGCACCACCCGCAGCTCGATGGCCCGGCGCGCAGGCGGCAGTCGCGCGTTGTCGATGGCCTCGGCCGCGTTCTTCAGCAGGTTGAGCAGCACCTGCTCGATGAGGATGGGGTCGACCATCACCGGCGGCAGCCGCTGGGCGACATAGACGCGGATCTCCACGTTGCGCCGCTTGAGTTCGATGCCGGCGAGTTCCACCGCGTCGTCGACGATCTCGCGCGCCTGCGACAGTTCGCGCTTGGGTTCGCTGCGCTTGACGAAGGCGCGGATGCGGTGGATGACCTGGCCGGCGCGCTGCGCCTGCCGGGCGGTCTTCTCCAGCGCGGCCACCAGGTCCTCCTTGGCGATCTGGTCGCCGCGCACCCGGGAGATCATGCCGTTGCAGTAGTTCGTGATCGCGGTGAGCGGCTGGTTCAGCTCGTGCGCTACCGAGGACGCCATCTCGCCCATGGTCATCAGCCGGCTGGTCACCTGGGCGCGGTCGGCCTGCTGCGCGGCCAGCAGCTCGGCCGCCCGGCGCTGGGTGATGTCGGTGGCGATCAGCATCTGCACCAGCCGGCCGTCGGTCCACTGCAGGTAGCGCGAACGCACGTCGAACCACTTGTCCAGCGGCTCGACGAAGACCTCGCGCGGGTCGGCGCCGCCGTCGGTCAGCGCTTCGGTGGGCAGGCCGCCCAGCGTGTCCACAGAATCGTCGCGGTCATCGGGGGCGCCCCCGTTGCGCGGATCGCCGCCGGCCAGCCAGGCGTGCCCGGCGGGGTCGGCGCCGAACCACAGCCGGAACGACCGGTTGGCGAACAGCAGCTCGCCCTGCTGCACCGACAGCACCGACACCGCCGCGTCCAGGCCCTCCAGCACGGTGGTGAAGCGCTCGTGCGACGCGGACAGCTGGTCGCGGATGCGCTTGGCCTCGGTGATGTTGGTCATCGAGGTCATCCAGCCGGTCTGCTGGCCCCGGGCATCGACCAGCGGCGACACGTACATGCGGGCATCGAAGAGGCTGGCGTCCTTGCGCATCACCCGCACCTCGATGCCGCCGGCGGGGCTGCGGCCCTGCAGCTCCTGTTCGAACAGACGCGTGTTCTCCTCGTAGCGGTCGGGCGGCCAGTGGGGAAAGGGCGGCAGCCGGCCGATGAGGTCGGATTCGTTGAAGCCGGTCATCGCGCAGAAGGCGGGGTTCACGTAGGTGATGCGGCCTTCCAGGTCCATCGCCCGCATGCCGGTGAGCATGGAGTTCTCCATGGCCCGGCGGAAATTGGTCTCGTTGACCAGCGCCGACTGCATCTGCACCCGCCGGCGCACATGGCGCCAGGTGCCCAGCAGCATCCACACGGTGAGCACGCTGAGCGCGGCGACCATCCAGAAGAGCGTGTTGCTGATCAGGCCGATCGAGGTGCGGTAGCCCTCGCCGCGCAGCATCAGGCCGTTGGCCGCCGGCGCGACCGGCACGTCGTGGACGATGGACGCGCGCCGGGGGGAGTCGCCCGGCATGATGCTCACCGTGCTGGCCAGCACCTCGCCGGACTGGTCCACCAGCGCCACGGCATGCCGCACCGTCACCTCGGCGGGGACATAGAAGCGCAGCAGGTTGTCCACCGAATAGTCCGCGGCCAGCACGCCCACGAAGCCGCTGCGGTCGATCAGCGGCACCTGCACCTGGAAGACCGAGCGGCCCTGGGCGTCGGTGAAGGGGCGGGTGTAGACGGGCAGGCGCCGTTCACGCACCTGCAGGAAGGCGAGGTCGGCGGGCTCCGCACGACCCACCCGGGGAATGGACGGCGTGGGCCAGGCGCCCGGCAGCATGGGCCCCATGCCCGTCTCGGGATGGAAGGAGCCGGTGCTGTAGCTGGCCCGCGGTGTGCGATCGGCCCCCACCCAGGCGAGCTGGCTGATCTCCGGGCGCTCGCGGGTGAAGCGGCTGGCCTGGGACAGGAACTCGTCGGTATCGATCGAACGGGCGCTGACGTCGCGGGCCAGGCGCAGCAGCTGCTCCTGGTTCTCGATCAGGCGCAGGCGGATCTGCTGCTGGGCGACCTCGGTGTCGCGCTGCACCGACTCCTGTTCACGCTCGAATTCCTCATTGCGCAGGTACCAGAAGGCCGAGATGATGGCCGCGAGGAAGAGCAGCACCGACAGCAGGGGTCCGAGCGTGGCCAGCCGGTCCTGGCGGGCCGGCGACAGCCGGCGCCACCAGCTGCGCGAACGTCGCTCCACCGAGGCCAGGGCCCCGCGAACGGTGGACAGCAAGGGGGAGGACAGGCGCATGCGGCCGATTATCCGGCGCTGCGGAAAGCGACCTTGGCCACCGCCTGAGGGCTGACTTTTCTCAATGTGAAATCAAGCGGCGCCATTTGGAAATTCAAGGGGCCCGTGCGACACTTTCCGCCCAGATGCGAGGCCCCGTGCAGGCCCCGCCGGCCCAACCCACAGGAGACGACATGTCCGCCGTTCCCGAATCCGCGTATCCCGCGGCCGCCCGCGATGCCGATGCCCAGGAAACCCGCGAATGGCTGGACGCGCTGAGCGCGGTCATCGCCAGTGAAGGCAAGGACCGCGCGCACTTCCTGATCGAGCAGCTGCTCGAGCACGCGCGCCAGCACAGCATCGACATGCCGTTCTCGGCCACCACCGGCTACGTGAACACCATCGAGCCGGACGAGGAGGAGCACAGCCCCGGCAACCTCGAGCTCGAAGGCCGGCTGCGCGCCTACATGCGGTGGAACGCCATGGCCATGGTGGTCAAGGCCAACCGGCTCGACCCAGCCGACGGCGGCGACCTGGGCGGCCACATCAGCTCCTTCGCCTCGCTCGCCCACATGTTCGCGGCGGGCTTCAACCACTTCTGGCACGCCGCCAGCCCCGACCACGGCGGCGACTGCCTCTACATCCAGGGCCACAGCGCCCCGGGCATCTACGCCCGCGCCTTCCTGGAAGGCCGCATCAGCGAGGAGCAGATGCTCAACTTCCGGCAGGAAGTCGAGGGCAAGGGCCTGTCGAGCTATCCGCATCCGAAGCTGATGCCCGACTTCTGGCAGTTCCCCACCGTCAGCATGGGCCTGGGCCCGCTGATGGCCATCTACCAGGCGCGCTTCCTCAAGTACCTGCACGCCCGTGGCATCGCCGACACCTCCAAGCGCAAGGTGTGGGTCTTCTGCGGCGACGGCGAGATGGACGAGCCCGAATCGCTGGGCGCCATCGGCCTGGCCGCCCGCGAGGGGCTCGATAACCTCGTCTTCGTCGTCAACTGCAACCTGCAGCGCCTGGACGGCCCGGTGCGGGGCAACGGCAAGATCATCCAGGAGCTCGAAGGCGAATTCCGCGGGGCCGGCTGGAACGTGATCAAGCTGATCTGGGGCAAGGAGTGGGACGCCCTGCTGGCGCGCGACAAGGACGGCGCGCTGAAGAAGATCATGATGGACACGCTGGACGGCGACTACCAGGCCTTCAAGGCCAACGACGGCGCCTTCGTGCGCAAGCACTTCTTCGGCCGCGACCCGCGCACGCTGGAGATGGTGGCCAAGATGAGCGACGCGGACATCTGGAACCTGCGCCGCGGCGGACACGACGCCGGCAAGGTCTACGCCGCCTTCCACCGCGCCACCCACCACAAGGGCCAGCCCACGGTGCTGCTGGTCAAGACCGTCAAGGGCTGGGGCATGGGCAAGGCCGGCGAGGGCAAGAACACCGCCCACCAGGCCAAGAAGCTGACGGACGAGGACATCCGCGCCTTCCGCGACCGCTTCAACATCCCCATCCCCGACGCCGAGCTGTCGAAGATTCCCTTCTACAAGCCGGCGGACGACACGCCCGAGATGAAGTACCTGCATGAGCGCCGCCAGGCGCTCGGCGGCTACCTGCCGGCGCGCCGCGCCAAGGCCGACGAAAGCTTCACCGTGCCGGCCATCGAGACCTTCAAGGCGGTGCTCGAGCCCACCGCGGAAGGCCGCGAGATCTCCACCACCCAGGCCTATGTGCGCTTCCTGACGCAGCTGCTGCGTGACCAGGCGCTGGGCCCGCGCGTGGTGCCCATCCTGGTGGACGAGGCGCGCACCTTCGGCATGGAGGGCCTGTTCCGCCAGATCGGCATCTACAACCCCGCAGGCCAGCAGTACACCCCGGTCGACAAGGACCAGGTCATGTACTACCGCGAGGACAAGGCGGGGCAGATCCTGCAGGAAGGCATCAACGAGGCCGGCGGCATGAGCAGCTGGATCGCCGCGGCGACGTCGTACGCGACGAGCAACCGCATCATGGTGCCGTTCTATGTGTACTACTCGATGTTCGGCTTCCAGCGCATCGGCGACCTGGCCTGGGCGGCCGGCGACATGCAGGCCCGCGGCTTCCTGCTGGGCGGCACGAGCGGTCGCACCACGCTGAACGGCGAGGGCCTGCAGCACGAGGACGGCCACAGCCACATCCTGGCCGGCACCATTCCCAACTGCATCAGCTACGACCCGACCTTCGCGCACGAGGTGGGCGTCATCCTTCACCACGGCTTGAAGCGAATGGTGGAAAAGCAGGACAACGTCTTCTACTACCTGACGCTGCTCAACGAGAACTACCCGATGCCGGGGCTGAAGCCGGGCACCGAGGCCGAGATCATCCAGGGCATGTACCTGCTGGACGAGGCACCGGCCGTGGCGAAGAAGGACCTGCTGCGGGTGAACCTGCTGGGCAGCGGCACCATCCTGCGCGAGTCGATGGCGGCCAAGGTGCTGCTGGCCACCGACTGGGGCGTGGCGGCCAACATCTGGAGCTGCCCGAGCTTCAACGAACTCACCCGCGAAGGCCAGGACTGCGACCGCTGGAACCTGCTGCACCCCACCGAGACGCCGCGCGTGCCCTTCGTGGCCCGGCAGCTCGCACCGCACGCCGGCCCGGTCATCGCCGCGACCGACTACATGAAGAACTACGCCGAGCAGATCCGCGGCTTCATGCCGGTGGACAAGGGCGTGCCGCGCCGCTTCCGGGTGCTGGGCACCGACGGCTTCGGCCGCAGCGACTTCCGCACCAAGCTGCGCGAGCACTTCGAGGTCAACCGCCACTACATCGCGGTGGCGGCACTGAAGGCGCTGGCCGACGAGGGCGCGCTGCCGGCCAAGACGGTGGCCGACGCCATCGCCAAGTACGGCCTGGACGTGAACGCCGTCAACCCGCTGCTCGCCTGAGCGAAGCCCGCTGCCCCGCACGCCCCATTCCAACGGAGACAAGTTCATGGCGTTGATTGATCTGAAGGTGCCGGACATCGGCGACTTCAAGGATGTGGAAGTGATCGAGCTGCTGGCCAAGCCGGGTGACACCGTCCGCGCCGAGCAGTCGCTGGTGACGGTGGAGAGCGACAAGGCCTCGATGGAGATCCCGTCGTCGCATGCCGGCGTTCTGGTGTCGCTCGAAGTGAAGCTGGGCGACAAGCTCAACCAGGGCATGCTGCTGGCGCGGCTCGAAGTGGCCGAGGGTGCGGGGGCAGCGGCCGCGGCCCCGGCTCCCGTGCCTGTGGCAGCCTCCCCGGCCCCGGCCTCGGCCCCGATTCCCGCGCCCGCACCCGCCCCCGCAGCCGCGCCCGGTGGGTCGCGCAGCATCGACTCGCTGGTACCCGACATCGGCGACTTCGATTCCGTCTCGGTCATCGAACTGCTGGTCAAGCCCGGCGATGTGGTGAAGGCCGAGCAGTCGCTCATCACGGTGGAGAGCGACAAGGCTTCGATGGAGATCCCGGCCGCTCAGGCCGGCGTGGTGAAGTCGCTGGCGGTGAAGCTGGGCGACAAGGTGGCCAAGGGCAGCCTGGTGGCGGTGCTGGAGGTGGCCGAAGCCGCATCGTCAGCGGCGGCGGCTGCGCCCGCTGCGGCACCGGCACCGGCACCGGCAGCAGCCGCTGCCGCAGCGCTTGCTCCGCTTGCACCGGCCGCCTCGTCGCCGGTAAGCGCTGCGTCACCCGCAGCCGCACCGGCACCCGCATCTTCCAGCGGCCTCCCCCACGCCTCGCCGAGCATCCGCAAGCTCGCCCGCGAACTCGGCGTGCCCCTTGCCGAGGTCAGCGGCAGCGGCCCCAAGGGCCGCATCACGCCGGACGACCTGCAGGCCTTCGTCAAGCGGGTGATGGCCGGCGACCAGCAGACCGTCGCGCAGAAGGCCCGCGCGCCGGCGCCGGCCGCAGCGGCCTCCGGCGGCGGCATCCCCGGCCTGCTCGCCTGGCCGCAGGTGGACTTCGCCAAGTTCGGCCCGGTCGAGCGCAAGGAACTGGGCCGCATCCAGAAGATCAGCGGCGCCAACCTGCACCGCAACTGGGTGATGATTCCCCACGTCACCAACCACGACGACGCGGACATCACCGAGCTGGAAGCCTTCCGGGTCAAGCTGAACCAGGAGAACGAGAAGAGCGGCATCAAGGTGACCATGCTCGCCTTCCTGATCAAGGCCTGCGTGGCCGCGCTCAAGCAGTTCCCGCAGTTCAACGCGTCGCTGGACGGCGACGCGCTCGTCTTCAAGCAGTACTTCCACATCGGCTTCGCGGCGGACACGCCCAACGGGCTGATGGTGCCGGTCATCCGCGACGCCGACCGCAAGGGCATCCTGCAGATCAGCCAGGAGATGAGCGCACTGGCCAAGAAGGCCCGCGACGGCAAGCTGAGCCCGGCCGAGATGAGCGGCGGCTGCTTCAGCATCAGCTCGCTGGGCGGCATCGGCGGGCGCTACTTCACGCCCATCATCAACGCGCCCGAGGTGGCCATCCTCGGCGTGTGCCGCTCCACCACCGAGCCGGTGTGGGACGGCAGCGCCTTCCAGCCCCGGCTGGTGCTGCCGCTCAGCCTGAGCTGGGACCACCGCGTCATCGACGGCGCGGCCGCGGCCCGCTTCAACGCCTTCCTGGTGCAGACGCTGGGCGACCTGCGCCGCGTGCTGCTCTGAGCCTCCTGCGAATCGACACACCATGGCGACCCTGGACATCACCGTGCCGGACATCGGCGACTTCAAGGACGTGGCGATCATCGAGCTGCTCGTCCAGCCCGGCGACACCATCAAGGCCGAGCAATCGCTGATCACGGTGGAAAGCGACAAGGCGTCGATGGAGATTCCCTCCTCGCACGCCGGCGTGGTGCGCGAACTCAAGGTGCAGCTGGGCGATCGGGTCAACCAGGGCACGGTGCTGCTGGTGCTGGAGACGGCGGCAACGCCAGCACCGAGCGCAACGCGACCGGCCGCCGCAGCACCCGCCGAAGCACCCGCCCCGGCGCCCTCGCCCGTGGTCGCCTCCGCGCCTTCCGGCGACGTCGACCACGACTGCGACCTGCTGGTGCTGGGCGCCGGCCCCGGCGGCTACTCGGCCGCCTTCCGCGCGGCCGATCTGGGCCTGAAGGTCGTCATCGTCGAACGCTATGCGTCGCTGGGTGGCGTGTGCCTGAACGTGGGCTGCATTCCGTCCAAGGCCCTGCTGCACGTGGCCGCGGTGATGGACGAGGTCAGGCACTTCGAGGCGCTCGGGGTGTCCTTCGCCGAGCCGACGGTCGACCTCGCCCGGCTCAAGGGCCACAAGGACAAGGTGGTGGGCAAGCTCACCGGCGGCCTGGCCGCGATGGCCAAGATGCGCAAGGTGACGGTGGTGCGCGGCTATGGCAGCTTCGTCGACCCGCACCATGTGACGGTCGAGGAAACCTCGGGAAGCGGCCAGGAAAAGACCGGCCGCAGCCAGCGGGTGCGCTTCAAGCGCTGCATCGTCGCGGCCGGCTCGCAGGCCGTGCGCCTGCCTTTCCTGCCCGACGACCCGCGCATCGTGGACAGCACCGGTGCGCTCGAGCTTCGAGACCGTCCGCAGCGCATGCTGGTCATCGGCGGCGGCATCATCGGCCTGGAGATGGGCACCGTCTACAGCACGCTGGGCGCGAAGCTGGACGTGGTGGAAATGCTCGACGGCCTGATGCAGGGCGCAGACCGCGACCTGGTGCGCGTGTGGCAGAAATTCAATGCCCACCGCTTCGACCGCCTGATGCTCAAGACCAAGACCGTGGGCGCCGAGGCCACGGCCGACGGCATCCGGGTTCAGTTCGAGGGGCTGGACGGCACGAAAAGCGAGGGCTTCTACGACCTCGTGCTGCAGGCGGTGGGTCGAATGCCCAATGGCCGAAAGATCGCTGCCGAGCGGGCCGGCGTAGTGGTCGGCGAGCGCGGCTTCATCGACGTGGATGCGCAGCAGCGCACCAACGTCGCGCACATCTTCGCCATCGGCGACGTCGTCGGCCAGCCCATGCTCGCCCACAAGGCGGTGCATGAGGGCCACGTGGCCGCCGAGGTGGCCGCAGGCGAGCTGCTGGGCGACGCGGCGCTGGCGCGCGCACGCTTCGACGCCCGTGTCATTCCGAGCGTGGCCTACACCGATCCGGAAGTCGCGTGGGTGGGCCTGACCGAGGACGAGGCGCGCGCCAAGGGCATCGCGGTGAAGAAGGGGCTCTTTCCCTGGACGGCTTCGGGCCGGGCCATCGCCAACGGCCGCGACGAGGGCTTCACCAAGCTCCTGTTCGACGAAGCGACGCACCGCATCGTGGGCGGCGGCATCGTGGGCACCCACGCCGGCGACATGATCGGCGAGGTGGCGCTGGCCATCGAGATGGGCGCCGATGCGGTGGACATCGGCAAGACCATCCACCCGCACCCCACGCTGGGCGAGAGCATCGGCATGGCCGCCGAAGTGGCCCACGGCAGCTGCACCGACCTTCCGCCGGCACGGCGCTGAGCCTGCGGCGCGGCGGCACACTGCGGCGCATGCAAGCACCGCTTTCCTGGCTGGGCAGCCGCCTGCCCTTGATCCAGGCCCCGATGGCCGGCGCGCAGGACGCCGGCCTGGCGCTGGCCGTGGGCGCCGCCGGGGGCCTGGGTTCCCTGCCGGCCGCCCTCCTCGGCCCCGATGCGCTGCGCTCGCAGATGCACAGGCTGCAATCGGCCGGCCGCCCCTGGCTGGTCAACTTCTTCGCCCACCACCCCCCGGCCCCTGACCCGGTGGTCGAGGCCCGCTGGGTCGAACGCCTGCGGCCCTGGGCGCAAGCCTTGGGACTGGACGCCGAGGCCGCCGCGCCGCGCGGCGCCGTTCGGCAGCCCTTCGGGCCTGCCACCTGCGAACTGCTGGAGGCCTTCCGCCCCACGGTGGTCAGCTTCCACTTCGGCTTGCCGCCCGACGACCTGCTGAACCGGGTGCGGCGCACCGGCGCGCGCATCGTCTGCAGTGCCACGACGCTGCGCGAGGCCCGCTGGCTCGAGGCGCGGGGCGTGGACGCGGTGATCGCCCAGGGCCTGGAGGCCGGCGGACACCGCGGGCACTTCCTCGACCCGGACCCGTCGCTGCAAGGTCCGACGCTCGAGCTGCTGCAGGCCTGGAGGGCGCAAGTCAAGGTGCCCCTGATCGCCGCCGGCGGCATCACCGACGCCGACGATGTGCGCGCCGCGATGGCCAGCGGCGCGGCGGCGGTGCAGGTGGGCACCGCCTTCCTGTGCTGCGAGGAAGCGCTGACTTCCTCCCTTCACCGCACCCGCCTGCTCGATCCACACGCCCCCACCGCCCTCACCAACCTCTTCTCCGGCGGCCTGGCCCGGGGCCTGGAGAACCGGCTGATGCGCGAGCTCGGGCCGGTGTGCGCCGACGCACCGCCCTTCCCGCTTGCCTCGCCGGCACTGGCGCCGCTGCGCGAGCGGGCCGAGGCGCTGGGCCGGGACGACTTCACGCCGCTGTGGTCCGGCAAGCGTCGCGGCGGCTGCCGCACGGCGCCGGCCGCCGAGGTGGTGGCCGCGCTCGCCCGGGGCTTTGCCTGGAACGCCCCGGCCCCGCAGCCGCTCTCGCCCGCACCGACATGAGCAAGCTCTTCTTCCGCTATGCGGCGATGAACGCGGGCAAGTCCACCGCCTTGCTGCAAGTGGCCCACAACTACGAGGAACGCGGCATGAAGGTCGCGCTCTACACCGCCGCACTGGACGACCGCAGCGGCCCGGGCATCGTCGCCTCGCGCCTGGGCCTGAGCCGGCGCGCGTTCACCTTCGGCACGGACACGGTCTTCCGGCGCGCGCCGCTCGGGCCGGGCCTGGCCTGCCTGCTGATCGACGAGGCGCAGTTCCTCACCCCCGAGCAGGTTCGCCAGCTGCACCGCATGGCCCACCTGGAGCGCCTGCCGGTGATGTGCTGGGGGCTGCGCAGCGACTTCCGGGGCGAGCCCTTCCCGGGTTCGGTGGCCCTGCTGACGCTGGCCGACGACCTCGAGGAGATGAAGACCATCTGCGGCTGCGGCCGCAAGGCAACGATGAACATCCGGCTGGACGGCTCGGGCCGGCGGGTGCGCGAAGGCGCGCAGGTGGAGATCGGCGGCAACGAGCGCTACCGCTCGGTGTGCCCGGCCTGCCTGTACCGCGACGACGCCGAACCTGCCGCCGGCTCGCCGGGGCTGTTCAGCTGAGGCTGCAGCGGCCCCGTGCCGGCGTACGGGCTCGGTCCTGGCGGGTCAAGCCGAGCGGGTCAAGCCGGGCAGGTGCGGTTCTTCCCGCTGCGCTTGGCCTGGTAAAGGCCTATATCCGCCCGTTCCAGCGCCGCCTCCAGCGGCTCGCCGGTGCGGTAGGCGGTCACGCCGGCGGAGAAGGTCACGAACACCGGGCGCGCCTCATGCAGGAAGAGGCTTCCGGACAGGCCCCGCTGCAGCCGGGTGAGGATCTGCTGGCCTTCGTCGACCGGCGTGTCGGGCAGCAGCACCACGAACTCCTCGCCACCGAAGCGGGCGACATGGTCGGTCGGCCGCAGCGCCTGCGAGACGGCCTGGGCCAGCGCCTTCAGCGCGGTGTCGCCCGCCGCGTGGCCGAGTTCGTCGTTCAGGCGCTTGAAGTTGTCGATGTCCAGCAGCGCCACGCACAGCGGCGCGGCATCCCGGGCCTGGCGGGCCTGCTCCTGCTCGAAGCGCGCGATCAGGCCCCGGCGGTTGGCGATCTGGGTGAGCTGATCGGTGGACACCTCGGCGGAAAGGCGCTGCAACTCGTCTTCGAGTGCCTGCACCCGGCCCGAGAGGCTTTCGGCCCGCTGGTGCTCGGCCTGCAGCCGCCCCTGGGTCTGGCTGACCAGACCCGCCACGGTGCGGCTTTCCTCGACCATCTCGCGCACGACGCCGGTGAGGCTCTCCAGCGAGTCGGCCTGCTCGATGACGCCCGCGTAGCGGTCCATGCTCTCGTGGAAGCGTCCGGTCTGGGCACCCAGTTCCCCAAGCTCGCCCAGCATGCGCTGGATCAGGCCCTTGAGCGCGTCGCGGGCCTGCTCGCGCTCGCTGCGCAGGCGGCCCTGACGTTCACGGGTCAGGCGCAGCAGCTCGGCCACCGACCGCACGCCGCGGGTGGAAAGCCCGGCGTCCAGCACCTCGCGCATCGCGTCGATCTGGCCCTGGGCCCAGCGGTCGTCCTCGGCGAGCTCGCCCAGGCTGTCGGTCAGTTCATGGGCCAGTCGCCCGAGCTGGTCGAGCAGGTGTTCGCGGTGCTGCAGCACGAGGTCGGCTTGGCTGCACAGCCCTTCGAGCTCGTCCACGTCGGCCGGCCCGGCAGCACCCTCGCGCAGCCGGTCGGTGCAGCGGGCCAGGCGTTCGACGAGCGTCGGCTCGGGCGGGGCGTCGTCCTCGGCGGCTGCGGCTGCGGTTGCGGCCACCGCCGGCAGGCGTCGCGGCAGCGCGGCCACCAGGCTCGCGCCCAGGGAGCCGCCGGCGCGGCGCCAGTGCGGCTCGGAAAGCCGAGGCTCGGCGGGTTCGTCCGCCAGGGGCGCCGGCAGGGGTGCCGACGGCGACATCACGCCGGCGGGCTCGACGGACGCCGTGACCACTGCCGACGCCGACTCGCCGGCGTCGGCCTGCGCATCGAGCTTGTCGTCCTTCCAGCTGGCCACCAACTGGTCCAGGCGCTGCTGGAGCCGCTCGGCGTCGCTTCGGCTGCCGGTGAGCACCCGCTGCAGGCTGTCGCGGCGCCGGGCGCGGGTCCACTGCTTGCTGCCCTGGTCGACCCCGCGGACGATGCGCTCGATCAGCCCGGCCAGCGCCTGCCCATCGGCCACCTGCCGGGGCGCGGAGGCCAGCAGCGCCGAGGCCGCCGAGGGCGGCGATGAAGCCTCGCGCGCAGCTTCGGGCGCCGCGGCCTCACCGGACTCGGCCGCATAGGCGCTGGCGAAGTTCTGCGGCGTGGGCTCGCGGCGTTCGAGCGCCAGGCGCCTCAAGGCGGCCTTGGCGATCTGCGCCGGTGCCTGGGGCGCCGCCGCATCCGCACTCGGCGCGGCGCTGCGCTCCCCGGGTCGGGGGTCAGGGTTCATGGCGAAGGTTCCGGTGCGGCACCCGGGTTCAGCGTGGCCCGACGCCGGGGGCCGACCCCGCCGCCGCGAGCAGGCCGGAGACGGTGGAGCCCTCGGCCGCCAGCGTCGCAGGCGGAGCCGGCGCCGGCGCCGGCTCACCGGAAAGGCTAAACCACGGCGCATTGCGGGGCATCACCACCTCATGCAGCCAGCGTTCGATGTCGTCGGGCGCCTGGGGACGGGTGAAGAGATAGCCCTGCATCAGCGTGCAGCCCAGGCGCTGCAGCACTTCCATCTGGCGCATGGTCTCCACGCCTTCGGCGATCACCCGCAGGCCCAGCGAGCGGGCCAGGGCGATGATGGCGGTGACCACCGCCGAGCTCTGCGGCGTCATGCCCAGGTCGCGCACGAAGCTGCGGTCGATCTTGAGCACGCTGATGGGCAGGGTGGTGAGGTAGGCGAGCGATGAATAGCCGGTGCCGAAGTCGTCGATGGAGATCTCCACGCCGATCTCGTTGAGCCGGTGCAGCGACTTGATCACGTCGTGCACCTCCTTCATCAGGCCGGTCTCGGTGATCTCCAGCTCGATGGCGCTGTGCGGCACGCCGTGGGCGGTGACCGCCGCATGGATGTGCTCGACCAGGTCGGTGCGCTCGAAGAGCCGGGTGGGCAGGTTGACCGAGATGGAGTCGGAGAAGCCGAAGTTGTCCTGCCACACGCGGGCCTGGCGGGCGGCCTCGCGGATGGCCCATTCGGACAGCGGGATGATGAGGCCGGTCTCCTCGGCCAGCGGGATGAATTCTCCGGGGGGCACCAGGCTGCCGGCGCGCTGCCAGCGCATCAGCGCCTCGGCGCCCACCATGCGGCCGGCCCGCACGTCCATCATCGGCTGGTAGTGCAGCACCAGCTCGTTGCGCTCGATGGCCTTGTGCAGGTCGCTTTCGAGCGTGAGCTTCTCGCGTCCGCGCCCGGCCAGCTGCGGGCGGAAGACCGAAGCCGCGTTGCGGCCCTGGCCCTTGACCGCATACATCGCGACGTCGGAGTTGCGCATCAGGTCGACCACGTTCAGGCCGTCGCGCGGGAAGATGGCGATGCCCACGCTGGCGGTGACGAAGCAGTCCTCGCCGGCCACCGTGATGGGGCTGCGCATCGTGTCCAGGATGCGCGCGGCCACGCGCTCGGCGTCTTCCTCGTCGGCGATCTCCGGCAGCAGCGCGACGAACTCGTCGCCCCCGAAGCGGCCCACCGCCTCGAGCGTGCGGTGCGAGCGCGTGCCCATCGACTCCAGCGAGTTCTCCAGCACCTGGTCGGAGTGGCGCACGCAGGACCGCAGGCGCCGCGACACCTCGATGAGCAGCTCGTCGCCGGCCGCATGGCCGAGCGTGTCGTTCACGTTCTTGAAGCGGTCCAGGTCGATCAGCAGCAGGCCCACCTGGTGGTTCAGCCGGCGCGCGTGCTCGAGCGCACGCTCGATGCGCCACATCAGCTGGCGCCGGTTGGGCAGGCCGGTGAGGGAATCGAAATTGGCCAGGTGGCGGATCTTGTCCTCGGCCAGGCGCCGGTCGGTGACGTCCTGGACGATGCCGGTGTAGCCCACCAGCCCGCCGAAATCGCTGAACTCGGGCTCGGCCTCGACGTGCACGATGCGCGGGCGGCCGTCGGGCAGCACCACCCGCACGTCGGTGGCCAGCACCGAGCTGTGGCGGATGACGTCGTGCAGCAGCGCCACGAAGCTCGCCCGCTCGACGTCGGGCACCAGCCGCAGCATCTCGCGGAAGGTGGGACGTGCGTCCGGCGGCAGGCCGAACACGCGCAGGCCCTCGTCGGACAGCAGCGGGCTGCCCTGGTCGCGGCTCCAGTCGAAGCTGCCCATGCGGGCCAGGTCCTGGGCGCGGGCGAGCTTGGCCTTGCTGCGCTCGAGCTCCAGCCGGGTGCGCGAGGAGCGAAGCAGATAGCGCAGCCGCCCGGCGAGCAGGCTCCACTGGGTGGACTTGACGAAGAAGTCGGTGGCACCGACCTCGTAGGCCCGGTTGATCGACGCCTCGTCGTCCAGGCCGGTGAGCATCAGCACCGGCAGCGATTCGAAGCCGGGCAGCCCGCGCAGGGTGCGACAGGTCTCGAAGCCGTCGAGCCCGGGCATCATCGCGTCGAGCACGACGATGTCCGGCGGGCGAACCAGCATCTTCTCGATCGACTGCTCGCCGCTGGTGGCCTCGCTGATGGCGAAGCCGCGCTCGCGCAGCGCCATCGAGGTGAGCAGCAGGTTGACCTCGTCGTCGTCGACGAGCAGCACCCGGGGCGCCTCGCGCTCGATCGGGTCGTCGTCGCGGGCCGGGCTCATGCGGCGCCCGTTCCCTTCAAGGCAAGCAGTGCGCGGATCGCTACCGACAGGTGCTCGAGCAGCGCGTCGATGGCCGGGCCGAGTTCGTCCACCATGCCGCGGTCGCGGGCCAGCGATTCGGTGTAGGCGCAGTGCTGCGACAGCGCCAGTGCGCCGACGCTGGCCGAGGACGACTTCAGGGTGTGCGCGACCATGCGCACGCCGGGCGCGTCGCCGCGTTCGCGCGCGTCACGCAACTGGGCGGCAAGGCGGTCGGCTGAACCGAGGTAGGCGTCGATGACGCGTTCGATGAGCCGCGCCTGGCCGGTCGGGTCGAGTTCGCGCAGCCTCGCCAGTGCCGCCGGGTCGAGCACGTCCGGCCCCTGCGGCGCTGCCGGTTGGCCACCGGAGCCGGAAGGGCGATCGGCATTCAGCCGAACGGGCAGGGGTCGAAGCAGCGGCATTTCGGGATCGTGAGATGCAGACCGGGACGAAGGGCGGCAAGGCGTGCGGGAAACAACAGGGGGCGTGGCGAGTGTCGCAAAGGCAGATGCCACCGATTCAAGGAAATGCGCGACCGGAACCGGACAGATTGTGACCCCAGGCCTGGGGCTGTGCCCACCCGGACCGGCACCGGGCCAAAAGGGCCGCCTGACGTGCGGTCCGGCGCACGACGCGCCGGGGCATGGGGCCGGCCGGCCCTGGACAGCGCCCCTGCATCCCTAGAATCGGGCGAATGTTTCAGGATGTCGCACGCGCACCGGACGCCGCCCTCGCGGGATGGTCGCTGGCCGTCACGGTGGCGGCGCTGCTGTGCGGGCTTGCCGCGTGGCGGCTGCTGCGCCGCCTGCGCAGCACCGAGCACGCGCTCTTCCTGGAGCGCATGGACCGTCGCCAGGGTGAGCAGCTCGCCCCGGGCAGCGATGCATGGCTGTGGCAGACCGACCGCCAGCACCGCCTGATCCGACTGCAGCCACCGGCCTCGGCGATCCGCCAGGGACACGCCGAGCAGTGGCTGGGGCAGTCGCTGTTCGACCTGCTGCGCGCCCAGGACGGGCCTTCGGTGCTGCCCACGGCGCTGCAGCGCGAAGCCGATCTCCCCGCCACCGCCTGCGGCTGGGCATCGGCCGGCGCCACCAGCGCTTCGCGGACCTTGCTGGTTCGTGCGCTCGCCCAGCACGATCCGAACGGTCGCTTCCGCGGCCACCTGGGCGTGCTGCAGGCCGACCGGGCGCCGGCGGCCGATGCCGCGCCAGCCGGACCGGGCGCCGCGCCGAGCGCAGCCAGCGCACCCGCGGGCCTCGCCGCCTCGGCCGTGAGCCAGCCGCCCCCCGCGCTGGCGGACTCGGAGCTTGCCGCGGCCGAGCACGCTTCCTTCGCCTACACCGTCACGCACGACCTGCGCGCACCGATCCGCGTCGTCGAGGGCTTCACCCGCATCGTCAAGGAAGACTACGGCTCGGTGCTCGACCGCATGGGGCTGGACCACCTGGACCGCGTGCTGGGCGCCGCGGCGCGGATGAATTCGATGATCGACGCGTTGCTGGCGCTGAGCCGGCTGTCCCAGCAGCCGCTCGCACGCCAACCGGTGAACCTGTCGCGGCTGGCCGAATACATCGTCGACGACCTGCGTCGCACCCACCCGGACCGCCAGGTCCGCGTGACCATAGAGCCCGGGCTGACCACCGAAGGCGACCCCACGCTGCTGCGCATGGCGCTGGAGAACCTGCTGGGCAATGCCTGGAAGTACACCGGCAAGGTCCGCGACGCCCAGATCGGCTTCCAGCACGACCCGGCGGCCCAGGGCACCGTCTACCTGGTGCGCGACAACGGCGCGGGCTTCGACATGCGCTTCGCCGATCGCCTGTTCGGCGTGTTCCAGCGCCTGCACAGCGCGAGCGACTTCCCGGGCACCGGCGTGGGCCTGGCCTCGGTGCAGCGCATCGTGCGGCGGCATGGGGGCGACATCTGGGCTGAATCGGCCGTGGGCCGGGGCAGCACCTTCCGCTTCACGCTGGCACCCCAGACCACCGCCCCGGTGGGGCTGGATGTCGCCGGTGGCACCTTGCCGGTGTGGAACGGGCCCGCCCGCACGGCCGAGCAGCAGCCGGTCACCGAACGTTCGGCCTGAGCGGCGCTGCGAGGCCTCCCGGGCCTCCCGGGCCTCCCAGGCCGCAGTGCGCGAGCAGCGAGCGGGTGTTGGCCTGCACGGAAAAGCGCGCCTCCACCTCGCCCCGGCCGGCCTCGGCCAGGCGGCGCAGCGCAAGCGGGTCGGCCAGGTGGGTGGCCATGGCCTCGGCCCAAACCGCCGGGTCGTCAGGCGGGAGCAGCCGGCCGGTCGCGCCGTCGCGCACCGTCTCCGGAATGCCACCGACCCGGCTGGCCAGCACCGGAATGCCCAGGCCGAGGGCCTCGACCTGGGCCATGCCCAAGGGCTCGCGGCTGGACGGCATCAGCAGCAGGTCCGCCGCGGCGAGCACCGGCGCCACCGGATGCACCGGCTCGAAACGGACGCGGGCGGCCAGGCCCAGCGCCTGCGCCTGCTGCTCCAGGGCCTCGCGCTCGGGCCCTGAACC
This sequence comes from Rubrivivax sp., assembly GCA_027487905.1. Lineage (GTDB taxonomy): Bacteria > Pseudomonadota > Gammaproteobacteria > Burkholderiales > Burkholderiaceae_C > JAIYCR01. The sequence continues at coordinate 41,313 of JAIYCR010000016.1, forward strand.
GGCGGCCAGGTAGCGCAGGCCGGGGAAGCGGCGCACCACGTCGGCCACCGCCTGCAAGGCCAGGGCGTGGCCCTTCTCGCCCCGCAGCATGCCGACCTGCACCACCAGGGGTCCGCCTTCGCCCTCGGCCAACCAGCGTCGCAGCGGCTCGGGCAGCGGCAGGCCCGCCTGCGAGCGCAGACGGGCGAAATCGACACCCGGATACAGCACCTGCACCCGATCGGGCGCGATGCCGGGCGCCAGCAGCAGCTGTTCGCGCATCCAGGCGCTGGGCACCAGCACGGCGTCCACCAGCCGGGAATGGGTGAGCGGCGAGGGATGCCGCCCGGCGAGATAGGTCTTCGAACGCAGCAGGCGCGGACGGGCGCGCACGCTCCAGGCCGCCAGCAGCCCGAGATTGGCATCGTGGCCGCTGTGGCCGATGACGGCGGCGGGACGCCGCTCGACGATGAAGCGACGCAGGGCGGCGAGACTGGCCACGTCGGTCGCGCGGCGCAGTGGCAGCTCCAGCCGGTTGAGGCCCGCCTGTCGCGCCCGTTCGGCCACGGCGCTGCCGGGCCGGCAGGCGAGCGTGGCGCCCACGCCGCAAGCCTCGAGGGCTGCCATCTGCTGGAGCAGCTGCAGCTCCTGGCCCCCCAGGTGGGGCGAGCTCTCGGTGAAGAGGACCGTGGGCGTCATGGCGAGCCGCTCGGCCGACCGGCGCTGCCCGCCGGGCCGGCGCCGGGAGTCACAGCGGAGGCGTGCGGGCCAGTTGCTCGATGGCTGCCAGCACCTGCCGGGCCTGGGCCTGCAGCGGCCGCTGGGCAGCCACCGCCGCGCGCTGCAGCCGCTCGAGCGCGGCGTCGCGGGTGATGGTGTGCCGGTGCATCAGGATGCCCAGGGCCAGCGCCACCACCGCATCGGACGATTCCAGATCGGGCGGCCCGGCCGACGCCGAGGCGGGTGAGGAGGCCTCGGCCTCGTCCGCGCCTGCGCGGGCGCCGCCGCCCTCGCGGGCGGGCGCATCCACCCGCAAGCGCGCCAGCGCTGCCTGGACGGCCGGGACGATCTGCCGGATGTCCAGAGGCTTGGTGAGGTAGGCCACCGCGCCCAGCGCCGCCACCTTGGCACGGGTCTCGTCGTCGGCGAAGGCCGACAAGAACATGAAGGGCGTGCCCAGCTGCGTGCGCAGGTACTCGGCCACGTCGAAGCCGGACAGGCCCTCCATGCGGATGTCCAGCAGCGCCAGCGCCGGCCGGTACTGGCGGGCCAGGAGGATGGCGTCGTCGCCGTTGTCCGCGTCGATCACCTCGTAGCCCGCCTGGCTCAGGCCGTGGGCCACGGTGGCAAGCACGAGCCGGTCGTCGTCGACGACCAGCACGCGGGTGGGCAGCAGCTGCGGGGGCGATGCGTTCATGATGGGGCCAGATTGTCGCGTCGCACGCCGGGGGGGCGCACCTGCACCCGCGCCACGACGCTGCCACCCGCCGATTCGAGGGTGAGCGTCGCGCTTCGCCGGGGCAGCAGCGCCCGCACCAGCCCGAGCCCGGACACGCCCATGGGGAAGCGTTCCAGCTGGAAGCCAGCGGGAAGTTGCCCGGTGTTGGCGATGGACACCTGGACGCTGTCCTGGTCCGACCTCAGGTGGCAGGTCACGCCCGCACCGGCGGCGCTGTGCTTGATGGCATTGGTGAGCAGCTCGTTCAGCGTGAGCGCGATGGGAATGGACTCGGCCTCGGGCAGCACCCATTCGACCGTCGGATCCGACTCGACGGTGAAGCGGATGGTTCGCCCGAAGGTGCGCTCCACCGACTGGGTGATGGCCCGCACGACCGGGTCCACCCGCAGGGCGCCGCTCACGCCCACCTGCAGCCCGTACACCTGTGCGATGGCCTGGACCTGGGCCACCACTTCGGCGATGGTGTCGGCCACCTCGGGCTTGCGCTTGGCGATCTGCTCGAGCAGCCCGGCCACGCCCTGCAGGTTGTTCTTGATGCGGTGGTGCACCTCCTTGACCAGCATCTCGCGCTGGGCCAGGGCAGCTTCGAAGCGGGCTTCCTGGGCGGTGCGCTGCTCGGTCACGTCGGTGCTCACCACCAGCAGCTGCGACGAGGGTTCGGCGGCGGTGCCCACGGGCACGTAGCGCGTCTCCCAGATGCGGGCCACGCCGCCGCGCTGTTCTCGGGTCTCGCGCTGGGTGGGGACCGCGGCGGCCACGGCCTCGCGCAGGTCGCGCAGCTGGGTGGCGGCATCGGCCTCGGCCAGCCACTCGTCGGGCCGGCGCCCGATGAGCTCGGCCACCGGGCGCTGCGCGGCGCTGGCCGCGGCCTGGTTGGCCTGCATGACCTGCAGCGTGTCCGAATTGACCAGCGTGATGGACATCGGCGCCGCCTCGATGATGCGTTGCAGCGACGCCTGCGTCTCCACGATGCGGGCCTCGGCCTGGCGGCGGCGTTCGATGTCCAGCAGGGCGTAGGTGAGCTGACGGTCCACCGAATCGCGGCCGATGGCCACCACGTTGCCCACCACCCAGAACTCGCGGCCATCGCGGGCCTTCACCTGGCACTCGAAGGTCTCGGCCTGGCCTTCGGGCATCTCCTCGCGGGCCTGCGTGCGCCGGAAGGGGTGGTCCGGGTCGGGCGTGGCCACGGTGTCGATGGGCATGCCGATGAAGTCGGCCAGGTCGCCGGCGAACATGCGGCGGGCCGAACGGTTCATCCACTCGATGCCGTGGGGGCCGACGGTGACGATGCCCACCAGCACCGAATCGAGCACGGCGCGGGTGCGCTCGGCCTGCATGGCCACCGCTTCCTCGGCGCGGTGGCGGTCGTCCACGTTCACGTAGGAGGCGATCACGCCGGCGGCGGGTTCGCCTTCGACCACCAGGCGCTTGCTCACCTGCACCCACAGCGGACGGCCGTCCTGCCGACGCAGCTGGCGTTCGCCCGTCCAGCGTCCGGTGACGGCCAGTGCATCGACCTCGTCGCTCCACATGCGCTCGAAGGCTTCCAGGTCGGGGAACAGGCGCTCCACCGGCAGGCCGGCCAGCGCCTCCACCGGATAGCCGCTGATGCGCGAGAGCGCCTCGTTGGCGCGCACGACGGCGTCTCCACGCAGGAAGGCGATGCCCACCTCGGACAGGCTGAACATCAGTTCGCGGTCGCGCAGAAGCACCTCCAGGTCGCGCTGCTGGGCCTTCAGCCGGGTGATGTCGGTGAGCACCGCGATGGCTTCGGGCACCGGGCTGGGCTCGAGTGCGCGGCGCACCGACAACGAGACCCAGCGCGGATTGGCATCGTCCGCCGGGCGGCCACCTTGGGGCAGTTCGATCTCGGTCTCGAAGACGCCATCGCGGGTCAGCGCCTGCAGGGTTTCCTCGGCCACCCGCCGGGCCTGGGGATAGCGCCCGAAGAGCTCATGCAGGCTGCTGCCCACCGCACGCCCGCCGGGCAGGCCCAGCATGGCCTCGAAGCGCGGGTTGCAGCGAACCAGCACGTCGGCGCGGACGTAGGCGATGCCGGCCGTCGTGCCTTCCAGGATGGTGGTGAGCTCGCGCAGCAGCTGCTCGCTGCGGATCTGCGCCTGCTGGGTCTCGGTGATGTCCAGCGTGACCACCGAAGTGCGGCGCTCGCCCGAGGCGAGCTCGGTGGGCTCCACCCGCGTGAGCAGCCAGCGCTGGCCGAACTGCGGGTGGCGGATGGCATAGCGCACCTCGGTGCGCTGCGAACGGCGCAAGGCCTGCTGCAGCCGCTCGTAGTCGGGCAGCGACTCGGGCAGCACGAGCTCGCGGTGGATGCTCTGCAGCAGCGCCGCGCCCCGGCCGGTGTCGCCGGCGGTGCCCGCGCCGGCGTTCACGCCACCTGCAGCGCCCGCGCCTGCGGCAATGGAGGCGCCGCCGGTGGTCGGCTCGGCACCCACGAAGGGCCGCCCATCCCGCCCGGCCTGCAGCGTGACCAGGCCCACGCCGGCGGTGTCCATCAGCGCGCCGATCTGGCTGCGGGCAAGGTCGCGCTCGTACTCGGCGCTGCGGTCCTCGACCACGGCCAGGTAGCGTGGCGAGCCGCCGAGGTTGGGGTAGGCACGGACGATGGCATGCAGCGCCCGCCGCAGGCCGTCGGGCCGCTCGACGACCGCATCTCCCTTCCAGGCACCGCCCGCGACGATCGCCGCGGGCATGCCCAGTGCAGACCAGCCGAGCAGGCGCTGGATGGCCTGCGGTGCATCCGCCAGCGACACCGGCGTGTCGCCGAGCAGGCCCTCGAAGGCCGGGTTGGTGCGCACCAGCAGGCCGCTGGAATCGAAGAGCACCATGCCCACCGTGGCCAGGTCGAACCATTGGTCGAGTTCGCGCAGCGAGCGTTCGGCCCGTTCGCGGGCCTGGTGTTCGGCGCTGCAGTCCTGGTAGATCGCCAGCAGCCAGCGCTCGCCGCGGGGGCCGGCCACGGCCTGGCGCGACGCCCGGAACCAGCGCTCGCGGCCCTGGGTGTCGATGACGCGGCGTTCGATGAGCGCCGGCACGTCACCCCGATCGGGCCGCACGCCCAGGCGCTGGCGCTGCTCCTGCATCGCCGGACGGTCTTCGGCGGGCACCCAGCGCATCGGGTCGGCGCCGATCACTTCCTCGCGGGTCCGCCCGAGGAAGCTCAGCAACGCGGCGTTGCAGTCGACGATGCGGAACTCGGCGTCCTGCAGCGACGCCGGAAAAGGCGATTCACGCAAGGCCTCCAGCGGCCCCGCGCCCTCGCGGTCCGCCGCCGGGTGCGGCGCCGGCGACGCTGCGCTCCCGCGGCCGGGGCCGGCGGCTTCGTCGAGTACGGCGATGCGCAGCGCGGTCAGCCGCTCGTCCAGCGGTTGCCAGGCGAGCGACACCCGGCGCCGATCGGCCAGCGCCATGGCGGCGCGGCCCGCCGGGGCGCGCAGCGGCAGCCGCGCTGCAACCCAGTCCAGCACCTCCGAGCCGAGCACCGGTGCCCACTGCGCGAGGTGGCTGCCGGCCTCCAGTCCGAAGCGGCGCAGCGCCGAAGGGTTGGCGTGCGCGATGCGGCCGTCCCGGCCGAGCAGGACGACCGCATCGGACAGCTCGTCCAGCAAGCCCAGCAGCGGCTGCAGGGCCGGCGGGCTCGAAGCGGCAGCGGCGGGCATTGAGGCCTGACTCGGTATGCGGACCGGATGGCGAGTCGGAAACGGGCCGCGATCCGGTCAGCGGATGTCCGCGGCGGCGGCCAGCGCGCGCAGCAGCGCGCGGTTCACCTCGGACACGCTGAGCATCAGCGTGTCCGCCGACTGGCGGATGTCGAAGAGCGATTCCGATTCGATGGCCTGCACCAGCGAGAGCACGGGCTGGAAGGGACCGGTGCCGTCGCGCAGGCAGTCGCGCACGCGGTCGGGCACCGGCAGGGTGTCCAGCAGTTCGGCGAAGGACTGCTGCAGCATGCGGTCGAGCAGCGAGAACACGCCGCAGATGAAGATCTCCGCGCGCATTTCCTCGTCGGCAGTGCCTGCGATGAGTTCCTCCATCAGCAGGCCTCGGCGGATGGCGCAGAACATCAGGGGCTTGAGCCGGGGGTCCTGGCTGGCGGTGGTCAGCAGCAGCGCCAGCCAGCGCTTGAGCCGCTTGTAGCCCAGCATCATGATGGCGTGGCGGAAGCTGCTGATCTCCACCCGCAGCCCGAAGCTGGGCGAGTTGATGAAGCGCATCAGCTTGAAGGCGAGCGACGCATCGCGCTTGAGCGTCTGTTCGATGCGCTCGATGGGGTCGGCAGCGTCCACCCGCTGCATCAGCTCGACGATCACCTGGATGTCGGCCGAGCGGGCCGCCGAGGACGCCCCGCCCGCAGCAGGCGGCGGCGCATCGTCGATGGGCCAGCCGAGCACGGCCGATGCACCACGGGCGAAGCTCGCCTCCATGTCGGCGATGCTGCGCACGCCCGACTGCACGACCTCGATGGAACGGGTGACGCCGGACGGCTTGAAGCCGGCGGCCTCGGCCAGGCGGCGGTCGGTGGCCTGGTCGACGATGGTGTAGCGGAAGCAGGGGATGAGCTCGCGCGCAAGCTCGGCCACCGGGCGACCCTTGATCAGCAGCGTGTTGCCCTTGCGGTGCAGCGCCTGGATGGCGGCCTGGGCCTCGGGCTGCTCGAGCATGAAGGCCGGCACCTCGACCATCAGGTTGGGCGAAGGGTCTGCGGCCAGCAGGTCCTGCAGCAGCGATTCGCTCAGCACGTTGAGCGACACCCGGCCGCCATTGGCCGGCCACACGCCACCCACCGCATGCAGCAGCTGCGCGGCGTCGGGCTGCGCATCGGGGCGCAGGGGCGAGACGGTCAGCCGGGTGGCGGTGACCTCGCGGCGCGCGTCGATGAAGGGGGAATAGCTCAGGGCCACCTGGCCCAGGATCGCGGTGTCGAGCATGTCGGGTTTCACTTCCTCGGTGGCGCGCCGGCCGCTTGCCCGGCAGCAGCCCGCGACCGAAGCACCGACCGGCGCGGGCCTTCAGCCGCCGAGGTACTGGAAGAGGGTCATCCGCTGCACCATGGCGTACGACTTCAAGGCGGCATCGTAGCCCGCCTGACGGTTCTGGAAATCGCTGATCGCCTGCGTGAGGTCCAGATCCGTGGCAACTGACCGTTCGGTCTCGCTGTTCACGCGCGCCTCGGCCACCCGGCCGTCGATGGAGTCGAGCCGGGTGAGCACGCCGCCCACCTGTGCCCGCACCGACTGCAGCCGGTCCAGCGAGGCGTCCAGGCCGGCCAGCCGCTGCACGTTGCTCGCGGCGATGTCCGCCGAGGTTCGCCCGGGCGTGTTCAGGTCGTTGATGGCCTGGTCCAGGGTGTCGAAGACGCTGCCCGCGCCGGTGGCCCGCATCCAGGTGTAGTCGCCGTCCACGGCGATGGGCAGGCCCTCGCCGGTGGACACCTGCGCCGCTCCGCGCACCCCTTCGAAGCGCACCCCGGTGGGGCTGTCCACGAAGGGCTCGCGGGCCGAGCCCTGACCGCCGAAGAGGTAGCCGCCCGAGCCGTCGCCGCGGTTGGCCGCGGCCAGCAGCTGGTCGCGCAGGCCCTTGAGTTCGATGGCCACCGCCTCCCGTTCGCTGTCGGTGAAGGTGCCGTTGCCGGCCGCGACCATCAGCTCGCGGGCGCGCTGCAGGTCGTTGGACGCATCGCCCAGCGCGCTCTCGGTGAGCTGCATGGCGTTGCGGCTGGCCGACACGGCGCGTGCCGTGGCGTCCAGCCGGGCCAGCGAGGCCAGCGCCCGTTCGCCGCGGGCGGCGTCGGTCGGGTCGTCGCTGCCGCGCAGCACCCGCTTGCCGCTGGTCAGCCGGACCTGGGCATCGGACAGCTCCGTCTGCCGACGCTGAAGGGTGTCGATGGCGCCGTCGAAGGCGTTGGCAGTGGCGATGCGCATGGTGGAGTGGGGTTGTCAGTGGCGGTGGGGCGGTGGGTGGAGGACGGCCGGTGGTGCGTCAGTTGGCGGTCGTGCGCAGCAGCATGTCCATCACCGACTGCGCCACCTGCAGCACCTTGGCCGCGGCCTGGTAGCTCTGCTGGTACTGCATCAGCCGGGCCGCCTCTTCGTCCAGGTTCACGCCGGTTCGGGCCTGCAGGTCGGTCATCGCCCGGTTGGCCACCGCCCCCGAGGTCTCGGCGGCGATGCGGCCGGTCTGCACCCGCAGGCCGATGTCGCCGATGCTGCGGGCCCAGGCGTCGGTGATGGTGGCGCCGGACAGCACGCCGCCGCCCACCGCCGGGTCGCGCCCCACCATGCGCTCCTCGCGCAGCGCGAGCAGCGCCTCGGCATTGCCGTTGTTCGGGCCGGCCACCACGGTGGGCGAGACGGTCACCGTGTCGCCGCTGCGGGGCACGCCGGTCAGGCGCAGCTCCCACTGCGAGCGCTGGCTCAGGCCCCACGGGGCACTGGCAATGGGGCTGCCGGCCGACCACGAGCCGGTGCCGGTGGCGGTGGTGGCGCCGCCGGCATCGAGCTGTTCCCAGGTGAAGGCCATCGTGCCGTCCGGGTTGGTCGCGCCGAAGGTGATGCGCGCGCCCATCGGCGGCAGTGCGTTGTCCACCGCGGTGGGCCGCAGCGCTGCCGGGGTGGCCGTGCCGGTGTTGCCGATGCCCAGCGTGGCCGTCACCGGCGAGGCCGCGGCGATGCCGCGCGGGTCGGACATCTCGCTGCGCATCTCGCGTGCGGCCGAGGCCAGCGGCTGCAGCCGGAAGCGGTCGTTGGCCAGCGGCGTGGGGCCGACGATGTCGATGCGCAGCCCGTCCACCACCTGCCCGCTCACCACGGTGGTGGCCTGGCCATCGGAAAGCCTCGTCAGCTGGTACTGGCCGGCCACCCCCGATGGCGAGGTGCGCAGCTCGTACTCGTCGGCCCGCGCCCGGGTCGCGTCGACCACCGTGAGCTGCACCGACGAGCGCCGCACGCCCCCCGCATCCAGGTAGGAGGCGATGGGAACGCCCGCAGCATCCACCGCGTTGTTCGTCGAAGGCCGCACCTCGGCAGCCCCCACGCTGAGCAGGGGCTGGCCGGCATTGAGCGTCAGGTCCAGGCCCAGCGCCTGCTGCGCATTCAGGCGGGCGCTCAGGGCGGCGGCCATCTGGCCCAGCTGGGACCGGGCGGCCACGAGGTCGTCGTTCTGGAACCGCACCAGCCCGCCGATGGCGCCGCCGGTGAGCAGGTCGTCGGGCAGCACGCGGTCGCCGTTCGGGTCGGACAGCGTGACGCTGGTGCGCGAGGGATCGAACTCGTTGGGCGCGGTGGACAGCCGGCTTGATTCAGCGCCCAGCACCAGGATCTGGCCGCCGCCGATGAACAGGTTCATCGCACCGTCCTCGGAGGTGACGGTGGTGATGCCCACCAGAGAGGCGATCTCGCGGACCAGCTCGTCGCGCTGGTCGAGCAGGTCGTTCATCGTGTGACCCAGGCCTTGGTTGGCGGTCAGGGTCTTGTTGATGTCGGCCACCCGCGCGGCCAGCTCGGTCACCTGGCGGGTGGAGGTGCGAAGGTCCTCGCTCAGCCCGGCCTGCAGCGTCTCCACATCCTCGCCGGCGGTGCGGAAGGCGGTGGCCACGTCGTTCAGCCGGCTGAGCACCACCTGGCGGGCCGACACGTCCTGTGGCCGGGTGGCCACGTCGGCGAAGGCGTTGAGCAGCTGACCGGCCTTGTAGCCCACGCCCGCCTCGCCCGTCTGGAACACGCCTTCCAGGCGCCTGAGCTGGTCGGCCCGCGCCCGGTCTGCCTCGGAAAGCGACTGCGACAGCACCGCCTCGCGGGCGAGGAAGCTGCTCTGGGCGCGGGTGACGCTGGCCACGTCGACGCCGCGGCCGAAGAAGCCGGCGCCGGTGAAGTTGCCGCCCGAGGTCTCCAGTTCCACCTGCTGCCGCGAATAGCCCTTGGTGCTGGCGTTGGAGATGTTGTGGCCCGTGGTCTGCAGCGCCGCGTAGCTGGCGCCCATGGCCTTGGTGCCGATGGTGAAGAGGCTCATGCTGGCGGTCCGTCAGGGGGTGGCTTGCGGGTCTCAGCCCAGGGAGCGCTGCACGCGCAGCGTGGTGTTGATCACCCGGCTGAGCTTGTCGGCATAGGCCGGGTCGGTGGCATAGCCCGCGCGCTGCAGGCCGCCGGCGAACTCCTGCACCGTGGCGCCGTCGGTGGCCAGGTCGCGCATCAGGCCGCTGTAGCGGGGGCTGGTCTGCAGCAGCCGTGCGTAGTCGCGGAAGGAGGCTTCCGGGGTTTCGTAGGCACGGAAGCGCTGCGTCATCTTGCGCGGCTCGCCGTCCACGTACTCGGTGGTGACGATCTCGGCCACCGGCCCGGTCCAGCCGGCGCCTGCCTTGATGCCGAAGAGGTTGTTCGAACTGCGGCCGTCGCTCAGCAGGATCTCCTTGCGGCCCCAGCCGGTCTCATGGGCCGCCTGGCCGATCATGAATTCAGCGGGAATGCCGCTTTCGGCGGCCACCTGGCGCGCGGCGGCGCCGTGCTGCTGGAGGAACTGCACCGCATGGGGCGCGCGACGGGCCGCGACCGCGGCTTGCGCAGCATCGATGCCGGCTGCATCGACCGGCACGGGCGCGCTGCCGGAAATGGCACGCGGGGCCGCTTCGCCGGGCACGGCCGGCATCGCCGCCGCGGCGCGCTGCATCAGGCCGGGGGCAGGCCGAAGCCCGTCCTGCCCGTCCAGCCCGGCCGCGGCCGGCCCCTCGCCTTCGCCACCCGCGCCCATCGATCGCAGCAGCTGGCGCGAGATGGCCTGGCTCAGACCACCGGGCAGGCCGGTCATCTTGAGTGCGAACTGGCTGTCCAGCATCTCGGTGCCCATCTGGGTGCCGGCGTTGTCCAGCATGCCGCTTTGCATCGTGGCCTGGCGCATGCTCTTCATCAGTTCCTGCATGAACAGGGCCTCGAACTGACGCGCCGCCTGCTCCACCGCCGCCTTCGGGTCGCGGCCCGCCTGGCTGCGCAGGTTCTGCAGTGCGGTGGGGTCGGTGGCCGAGGGCGCGTTGCCCAGGCGCACGCCACCCGACGGGACGAGCGAACCCAGGTGCAGCGGCGAGGTCGAGGCAAGCGGCATGGTCAGATCACCTCGAGCTCCGCATTGAGCGCACCGGCGGCCTTCATGGCCTGCAGGATGGCCAGCAGGTCCTGCGGCGTGGCGCCCAGGGCGTTCAAGGCCTTGACCACGTCGGCCAGCTGCGTGCCCGCCGGCATCTGCACGATCGCGCCGCCCTGCTGCGAGATGGAGATGTCGGTCTTCTCGCCGGACACGGTCTGGCCGGCCGACAGCGGGTTGGGCTGGCTGACCACCGGCGTGGAGCTGATGGTCACCGACAGGCTGCCGTGGGCCACCGCGCAGGCAGCCAGCGTCACCGACTGGTTCATCACCACCGAGCCGGTGCGTGCATTGATGACCACACGCGCGGCCGGAGCGGCCAGCGTGAGCGGCAGGTTCTCCAGGTCGGCGAGGAAGGCCACGCGAAGGTCCGGGTCGGTGGGCATGCGCACGCGCACCGCCCGACCGTCCAGCGCCTGGGCGGTGCCCTCGCCCTTGCTCACGTTGATGACCCGGGCCACCTCGCGCGCGGTGGCGAAGTCCGATGAGCGCAGGTCCAGCTGCGCGAAGTCGCCGCGGGTGAAGGGCATGGGCACGCCGCGCTCGACCGTGGCGCCTTCAGGCACCCGGCCGGCGCTCAGGTGGTTGATCTGCACCTTGGAGCCGCCCTGCGACGCACCGGCGCCGCCCACCACCAGGCTGCCCTGGGCCATCGCGTAGATCTGGCCGTCCACGCCCTTGAGCGGGGTGGCGATCAGCATGCCCCCGCGCAGGCTCTTGGCATTGCCCACCGAGGACACGTTCACGTCCACCACCTGCCCCGGCTGGGCAAAGGGCGGCAGGGTGGCGGTGACCATCACCGCCGCGACGTTGCGCAGCTGCATCGCGGTGCCGGGCGGCACCGTCACGCCCATCTGCTGCAGCATCGCGTTCAGGCTCTGGGCGGTGAAAGGTGCGGACGTGGTCTGGTCACCGGTTCCGTCCAGGCCCACCACCAGGCCATAGCCCACCAACTGGTTGGGCCGCACGCCCGCCACACCGGCCACTTCCTTGATGCGGCGCTGCCCGCCCGTGGGTGCTGCCATCGAGGCAACGGCCGCCGCAGCCGCTGCGCTGCCGCCCGTGGCGCTGCCCTTGGAGCCGGTCGCCGCTGCGGCGCTCGCCGGGGCCGGCCACCACAGCGCGGCCGAGGCCAGCAGCGCCGCGCCGGCGAGCAGTCGCACCAGGTGGCGTTCGAGCCAGCGCTCCAGCCCGCCTGTGCCGCGCACGTCGGGCAGCGGGGCCTCAGAGAGCTCGTCCAGCAGCAGGTCGTCGGGGTGGGCAGTCATGGCAGGCAGTCGGGAAGATGCCTGCAATCTTGAGCGCCCTCAGATCGGCATAAGGTTCAAGAAGAAGCGCGACAGCCAGCCAATTCGCTGGGCTTCGGCCTGGGCGCCACGGCCCCGGTGCTCGACGCGCACGTTGGCGATCGAGGCCGAGGGCACCGAGTTGCCCGGGACGATGGCACGCGGGTCCACCTGGCCCGAGAAACGCAGCACGTCCACGCTGGCATTCACGCCGATCTGCTTCTCGCCGGCGATGATCAGGTGGCCGTTGGGCAGCACCTCGATGACGGTGGCGGTGATGGTGCCGCTGAAGTCGTTGCTGTTCTGCGTGCTGCCGCTGCCGTTGAACTTGTTGTCCGAAGTGCCCGCGGCGCTGGCCCGGTTGAAGGAGTTGGGCGACAGGAAGGGCAGCGCGGTGATGCCCGCGCTGATCTCGCCCTTGCGGTCGATGGAGCTCTTGCTGCTCTGCGTGGCCGCGATCTTCTCGACGATCTGCACCGTGATGGTGTCGCCCACCAGCCGGGCGCGGTGATCCTCGAACAGCGGCCGGTAGCTCACCGCCTGGAAGATGGAGCCGTTGGCCTGGGGCTGCACGTCGGCCACGGGCGGCCGCATGGAGGTGGGCGTGACGAGCTCGACCTTGGGGGTCTTGTTCAGCGTCTCGCAGGCCGACAGGGCCAGCGCCGCCAGGCACAGGCCGAGGACCACGGGCGTGCGCGTCAGGCGCGCGGCGGGATCGAGCGCGGGCTTCATCAGATGCTCCCGAGCTTCTGCAGCATCTGGTCGGAGGTCTGGATGGCCTTGCTGTTGAGCTCGTAGGCCCGCTGCGTCTGGATCATCGCCACCAGCTCCTCGACCACGTTGACGTTGCTGGTCTCCACGAAGCCCTGGCGCAGCGTGCCCAGGCCGTTGGCGCCCGGTGCATCCAGCGCCGGCGCACCGGACGCGGCGGTCTCGGCGAAGAGGTTCTGTCCCCGGGGCTCCAGGCCCGCCGGGTTGACGAAGCCGGCCAGCGTGACCTGCCCGAGCGCCTGCGGCAGCGCCTGCCCCGGCACCGAGGCGCTCACCGTGCCGTCCGCCCCCACGGTGACGCTGGTGGCATTGGCCGGAACCGTGATGCCCGGCTGCAGCGGGTAGCCGTTGTTGGTGACCAGCTGCCCCGTGGCGCTGACCTGGAAGGAGCCGTCGCGCGTGTAGGCGGTGGTGCCGTCGGGCATCTGGATCTGGAAGAAGCCGTTGCCGCTGACCGCCAGGTCCATGGGGTTGTCGCTTTGCTGCAGGTTGCCCTGGGTGAAGCTGCGCGAGGTGGCCACCGCCCGGGTGCCCAGGCCGACCTGAAGGCCGGTGGGCAGCGTCGCCTGCTCGGTGTTGTTGGCACCGACCTGGCGCAGGTTCTGGTACATCAGGTCCTCGAACACCGCGTGGCTCTTCTTGTAGCCGTTGGTGGAGACGTTGGCCAGGTTGTTCGAGATGGTGGTCAGCTGCGTCTGCTGCGCCTCCATGCCGGTCTTGGCGATCCACAGCGAACGCATCATGGTCTTGACTCCTGGGGGGCGGTGAGGCCGATGGGAAAAGGGTGGCAGCGCCCGGTGGCGTTGGCAATGGCAATGACGATTTCGACGCGCATCAGGACGGTCCGAGCAGGCGCGCGGCGCTGCGCTCGCCGGACTCGGCGGTCTGCAGCAGCTTCATCTGCTGCTCGAACTGGCGGGCCGCGGCGATCATGGCCACCATGGTCTCCACCGCGCTCACGTTGGAGCCCTCCAGGGCGCCGTCCTGCAGCCGCGCGGTCTCGTCGGCGGGCAGCGGGTCGCCGCCTGGGGCCCGGAACAGGCCGTCCAGGCCGCGCTGCAGCGGCGCCTCGGGCGTCACGAGCTTCAGGCGGCCCACCGGCGTGGGGTTGGTGGCATTGCCGGCCCGGGCGCTGACGGTGCCGTCCTGGCCGATGTTCACGATGCTGCCCGCCGGCACCTGGATGGGGCCGCCGTCGCCGAGCACCGGCAGGCCCGAACGGGTGCTCAAGGTGCCGTCGGCGGCCACTTCGAGCCCGCCGGCGCGGGTGTAGGCCTCCACCCCGTCCAGGCCCTGCACGGCCAGCCAGGCATTGCCCTGCATGGCCACGTCCAGGTTGCGGCCGGTGGAGGTGATCGCGCCCGGGGTGGTGTCCGCACCGGTGGTGGTCTCCAGCGAGAACACCCGCGTGCTCGCGCCGTCGCCGCGCACCGGCACGGCGCGGAAGGCCTGCATCTCGGCGCGGAAGCCCGGCGTCGACGCATTGGCCAGGTTGTTGGCGAGCACGTCCTGACGCTGCATGGACGCTTTCGCGCCAGTCATGGACAGGTAGATCATGCGGTCCATCGGGGCTCCAGGGCGTGGGTGGCTTCAGAACAGGCGGTGGGTCAGGCTCGGCGCATCAACGCAGGTTCACCAGCGTCTGCAGCACCTGGTCCTGCGTCTTGATGGTCTGAGCGTTGGCCTGGTACATGCGCTGGGCGGTGATCATGTTGACCAGCTCGCCGGTGAGGTCGATGTTCGATTCCTCCAGCGCGCCGCTTTGCAGCACGCCCATGTTCCCTTCGGCCGGCACGCCGACGATGGGGTCGCCCGCGGCGAAGGTACGTTCCCACACGTTGCCGCCCTGCGCCTGCAGGCCCTGCGGGTTGCGGAAGGTGGCCAGCTCGATCTGCCCGGCCGGCTTGCTCTGGCCGTTCGAGTAGGACGCCATCACCAGGCCGCCCTCCTCGATGACGATGTCCGAGAGCTGCCCGGGGGCGTAGCCGTCCTGCTTGAGGTCGGTCACGGCGAAGGGCGCGCCGTACTGCGTCATGCGCGAGATGTCCAGCGTCAGGCCGGCAATGGGCAGCGGCGTGGTGCCCGCCTGGTTGGGCCCCGGTGCGGTGATGTCGAAGGTGAGCGTGCGCACCGTGGGGCGGCCGCCGGCAGGGTCGAAGTTGATCGTGCCCACCGGCTGCGGCGCCGCGGTGGTGCCACGGATGGTCGCGCCGTTGGCGGTGGCGAACACGTTCCAGGTGTCGGCGGCCGACTTCTGGAAGTAGTAGGTCACGGCCACGCCCTGGCCCTTGGTGTCGTAGACCGTCTGCGACGTCGCGTTGTTGTAGGTGAGCGGGTCGCTGAAGGTGATCAGCGGTGCGGCCGCCGGCGTTCGCACCCCGGCGCGCGCGTCCAGGTTGGCCTCCATGTCGATCTCGTTGGTCTCGGCCGGCGCGATGCCGGCGGTGGGCAGCTTCAGCGGCACCGCCAGGCCGGGCTGCACCACGCCGAGTTCGTCGGCGGCATAGCCGATGAGCTGCAGGCCGCCGTTGTTGACCAGGAAGCCCTCGCGGTCGATCTTGAACTGGCCGTTGCGGGTGTAGGACACCGACCCGGTGGCGTCGGCCACCTGGAAGAAGCCCGAGCCGTTGATGGCCAGGTCGAGCTTGTTCTCGGTGGTGGTGATGTTGCCCTGGGTGAACTGCTGCGCCACCGTCTGCAGGTTGGTGCCGATGCCGATCTGGCTGGCACCGGTGCCGTTCAGCGCCCGCGCATACATGTCGCCGAACTCCGCCCGCGAGGACTTCGAGCCGAAGGTGTTCGCGTTGGCGATGTTGTTGCCGATGATCGACAGGTTCTTGCTGGTGGCGTTCAGGCCGGACAGGCCTTGCTGGAAGCTCATGGAGGTGTCCTTTCGGGGGCGATCAGTTGAAGGCCTTGATGTCGGCGTAGGCGACGGCGCCGGTCTGGCGCAGGTCGAGCGTGAGGGTGTCGCCGCCGGTGCGCACCGCGTCGACGCGGTCGCGCATCAGCGTCTCGGCAGCCACGGGCGTGGTGCCGCTGGTGGCCACCACGCGGAAGCGCAGGCCGTCGGTGGCGGTCACCGGGGGCGTGGCGGTCGCGGGGTTCCAGGAGAAGTTGTGCGTGCCGGCGGAACGCGCACCGAGTTCGGTGCTGCCCACCACCTGCCCGGTCGCCGACAGCACCTCCACGCGCACCGCGGTGGCCGCGCCCGACAGCGACACCGCCCCGCGGCCCGCACCGTCGCTCACCGCGAGTGCGTCGCCCTTGACGGTGACCTCGCGTCCCACCAGGGAGGCGGTCTGCATGGCTTGCAGCTGCACGAACTGGCCGGACAGGCTCTGCACCGTGCGGTTGAGCTTCTCGATGCCGTTGACGGTGTTGATCTGCGCCATCTGCGTGGTGACCTGCGCGTTGTCCAACGGGTTGAGCGGGTCCTGGTTCTGCATCTGGGTGACCAGCAGCTTGAGGAAGCGGTCGGCCGATGCGTCGGCGGCGGCGGCGGTCGTATCCGCGCTGGTGCCCGTGCTGCGGTTCATCGAAGCGAAGGGGTCGGTGCGGTTGGTGACGGCGGGGGCGGTGGCCATGTCTCAGTCCTCGGGGCGGGCGGTTGGCGATCGATGAGGCTCAGGACTGGCCGAGCTGCAGCGTCTTCTGCAGCAGGGTCTTGGCAGTGGCCATGACCTCGATGCTGTTCTGGTAGGACCGTGAGGCGGAGATCATGTTGACCATCTCCTCCACCGGATTCACGTTGCTGAAGGTCACGTAGCCATCCGCATCGGCCTGCGGATGCTTGGGGTCGTGCACGCGGCGCCCGGGGCTGTTGTCCTCCGAGATGGTGCTCACCGTCACGCCGGCGGAGGCCGGGTCTCCCAGGCCCGGCAGGCCGCCGAAGGGCGCGGAGGCGCCCTGGGCCCCCATCAGCGTGGTGCGGAAGACCACCTGCCGGGCCTTGTAGGCCTGGCCGTCGGGACCGGCCACGGTGTCGGCATTGGCCAGGTTGCTGGCCACCACGTTGAGCCGCTGGGCCTGCGCGCTCACTGCGCTGCCGGCGACGTCGAAGATGCGGAACATGCTCATGGCAAGGCTTCCTCACTGACCGCGGATGGCGTCGAGCATGGTGCGCACGCTGCCGTTGATGAAGCGCAGCGCCGCCTCGAACTTCACGCTGTTGTCGGCAAAGGCCGCCCGCTCGCGGTCCATGTCCACCGAGTTGCGGTCCAGGTTGTCCTGTGCAGGGCGGGCATACAGGCCGCGACCGTCGCCGGCCAGGGCGAGCGTGGACCGGCCGAGTGCAGCGCCGCCGCCCACCGGGATGTGGCCCGGCGCGGACGCGCCCATCGGCAGGCCCGACAGCCGCTCGGAGGCTGCCGGTGCGGTGGCCGAACGCAGGGCCTGCGCGAAGTCCATCTCCTGGGCCGCGTAACCCGGCGTGTCCGCGTTGGCGATGTTGCTGGCGATCAGGCGCTGGCGCTCGGCCCTCAGGCTCAAGGCCTGGCCCTGGAAGTCGATATGCTGGGTGAGTCGGTCGAACATGTCGGTTTCCCCTTGAGGCGGCAGCCCCGGTGGATGGCGCCCAGTGTGGGCAGGCACTCGTGCCGACATGAGCCGGAAAAGACGCGGCATCGCCCGCCATTTCGGACGCTGCCTGCCGCCAGCGGCTGCCTACAGTCGTGCCATGGCCCCTCGTGTCCCCACCGCTTCCGTTCGCGCTTCCGTTCGCAGCCGTGCCGCGCGCGCCCTGTTGCTGGCCGGGCTCGCCATGGCAGGCGCCGGTGCGTCGGCCTCGCCCTGGCCGGCCGGCACCCTCGATGAGGTCGCGCGTTTCGCCCGCGACGCCGCCGAGCGCGCCACCTCCGGCCTGGAAGGTCTCAGCCGCATCGAAGTGCGCGTCGGCGATGCCGACCCACGGCTGCAGCTGGCGCCTTGCCGGCAGGTCGAACTGCGTGCAGTGCCGGGCGCCGGCGCCATCGGCCGCACGCGGGTGAACCTGCAGTGCGTGCAGGGGGATGCACGCTGGTCGATCAGCCTGCCGGTGACGGTGGAGGTCTGGGCCACTGCGTGGGTGGCGGCCCGCTCGGTGCCTGCGGGCAGCAGCCTGCAGGCCGACGACTACAAGCCCGCCGTGGTGGACATCGCCCATGACCGCTCCGCCGTGGTGCCGCCGGCACAGGCGCCCCTCGGTCGCGAGCTCCAGCGCTCGCTCGCCCCGGGCGAGACGCTGCGCCAGGCCCACCTGAGGTCGCGGCAGTGGTTTGCCGCGGGCGACACCGTGCGGGTGCTGGCCGTGGGCTCGGGGTTCGCGGTCGTGGGCTCGGGCCAGGCCCTCAGCGCGGGGGTGGAAGGGCAGCCTGCCCGCATCCGCACCGAAAGCGGCCGCATCGTCTCGGGCACCGCGACCGGCGAACGCGCGGTGGAAATCCGGCTGTGAACGCCGCCGACCCTTCGGCGCGGTGGCTTTCGGCGCTTCTAGTTGACCGGCGCGACGCAATTCACGTCGAATCGGGCTCAAGTCGGCGCGGTTCGTGTCGATACTGGGGCAAGAGATCGGTTCCGGCACCCGCCGGGTCCTGATGGAGCAAGCCATGAAAATCGGAAACGCAGCAGACAAACCCCTGGTGAGCCCGACGGTGACGTCCACCGGCACGCCGGCGGGACAGAAGGGGCCCGCTCCGGTGGCCGGCGTGGGCGCCACGGCGCCTGCCGGAACCCAGGTGGAGCTGTCCCCTGCCGCGGCGGCTCTTCGCGCGCAGGAAGGCTCGGAGGTGTTCGACGCCGAGAAGGTGGCGCGCATCTCCAGCGCCATCAGCGAGGGGCGCTTCCAGGTCAACCCGGGCGTGATCGCCGACAAGCTGATCGCCAACGCCCGCGAGCTGCTCGATCGCTCGCAGAAGTGATCGCTCCATGACGGCACTCCCGGTCGCGGTCGATTTCGACCTGCTCGACGGTTCCCTTCAACAGGTCGAACAGCACCTGCTCGGTCTGGGCCACGCGCTGCGCGACCGCAACAGCGATGGCATCGAGCTGAGTGCTGCACGCCTGCACGCTGCGCTGGCCCGCGCCATCGACCTCTTCACCGAAGCGGCCAGCCAGGGTCGTGTGCCCGACCACCTTCGGCTGCGGCTCGCCCGCGCCAGTGCCCAGGTGGCCGCACACCGCGAAGCGCTGGCCCGCGCGACCGCCGCCCTCGATCGCGCGATCGACGTGCTGATCCCCCGCGATGCCCGCAGCCTCTCCTACGGGGCCACCGGGCGGCGGGATCGTCCTTCCCTGGGCAGCGTGGCGGCCTGAGGCCGACGCCTGCGGCCGTGACGGCGGTGCGGGCAAGGCCCGCACTCCCCCCGTTCGCGGTGGACCCGTGCATGCAATTTGCCCTGGCCGGGCGTGACCGGCACGCCACGGCCGGGTGCCGGACGGCGCCCTCCCCGTACCATCGATGGATGGGTGTCGCAGACCGCGAACCGCCCGTCCCGAGATGATCGCCAGGAGACCCGCATGCAGCCCCCCGTGTCCTTCCGCCCTGAATCGTCGACCCCCAGGGCCCTTCGCCCGGTGGCCCTGCGCCCCGTTGTCCTGTGTGCGGCCGCCTTGTTTTCGGGCATCGCCGGCGGCGCCCTCGCACAAAGCGGCACGGCGCGCTCGCCCTACTACTTCGGCGGCTCGGTCTCCCTCGCCCACGACACCAACGTGCTGCGCGCGCCCTCCGGCCAGGCGCAGTCGGACACCTACACCACGCTGAGCGTGCTGGCCGGCGTCGACCAGACGATCAGCCGCCAGCGCGTCTATGGGGACGTGGCGCTGCGCACCACCCGCTACGGCGACCTCACCCAACTCAACGGCGAAGGCTACGGGCTCAACCTCGGCCTGGACTGGGCCACGATCGGGCGTCTGTCCGGCACGCTGCGGGCCAGCGCCAACCAGACGCAGGCCCGCTTCACCGACCCCAACCTGCCCTTCATCACCAGCCGCAACGACGAGCGCACGCAGCAGTTCCTGGCGATGGGTCGCTGGGGCCTGGCGCAGCTCTTCGAAGTCGAGGGCAGCTACACCTTCGACCGCCTGGACTACAGCAACGCACTGGCCCAGACACAGAACCTGGAGCAGCAGATCGTCGGCCTGGGCGTGCGCTACAGCCCGAGCGCGCTGCTGACGCTGGGCATCGGCGCGCGCGGCACCAGCGGCCAATACCCCCGGTTCTACTCCTCCGTGCCCGGCACCGGCTCGCCTCTGGACTTCGACCGCAGCGACGTCGACCTCTCCGCGGTGTGGGTGCCCAGCGGCGCCACCCGGCTGGAAGCGCGCCTGTCGTCGACCCGGGTCGATTACGACCAGGACCCGGCGCGTGACGTCTCCGGCGTCACGGGTTCGCTCACCTGGGGCTACACGCCCACCGGGCGCACCCGTTTCACCACCACCGTGTTCCGCGACACCGGTGCAGCGGCCACCTTCCAGCAGATCGGTACCGTGGGAACGCTGGCGCTGGGCGACACCAGCCAGCTGTCCACCGGACTGCGGCTGGGCGTGAACTACGCGGTGACGGCCAAGATCACGGCCACGGCCAACGTCGGCTATTCCAACCGCGACTACGCCGGCGCTCTGGGTGGCAGCGAGGACATCACCAACCTGGGCCTGGGGCTGAGCTGGGAGGCCACGCGGGCGGTGAACCTGGGCTGCAGCATCGGCCAGGAAAGCCGCGACTCCAGCACGCCGCTGTCCTTCTCCTACCGCTCCACCCTCACGATGTGCACGGCGCGCATCGTCCTTCGCTGAACCGTCACCGGTGCCGCGGGCAGCGGCGCGGTGGCGCTGCCCGACACCCCGCCCCGCCCGATGCCCATGAATTCGCCCAAGCCCAAGACCGTCCTGCTCACTGGCGCGACGGGCTACATCGCGTCGCACACCTGGCTGTCGCTGCTGCAAGCCGGCTTCGAGGTCGTCGGCATCGACGACTTCAGCAACAGCTCGCCCGCGGTGCTCGACCGCATCGCCGCGATCGCCGGACGCCAGCCGGATTTCGTCCGGGGCGATGTCTGCGACGCCGGTGCGCTCGACGCCCTGATGCAGGCGCGTCCGGTCGACGCGGTGGTGCATTTCGCGGCCTTCAAGGCGGTCGGTGAATCCGGCCAGAAGCCGCTGGCCTACTGGCGCAACAACGTGGGCGGCCTGGTGTCGGTGTGCGAGGCCATGCAGCGCCACGGCTGCCGCTCGCTGGTGTTCAGCTCCAGCGCCACGGTCTATGGGCAGCCCGAGCGGCTGCCATTGGACGAAGCGTCACCTCTGAGCACCGCCAGCGTCTACGGCAGCACCAAGCTCGCGGGCGAGAACATCCTGCGCGACCTCGGCCAGTCCGACCCCTCCTGGCGCATCGCCTGCCTGCGCTACTTCAACCCCGTCGGCGCCCACCCCAGCGGCACGATGGGCGAGGACCCGCAGGGCATCCCCAACAACCTGATGCCCTACGTCACGCAGGTGGCGGTGGGGCGACGGGCGCGGCTGCAGGTCTTCGGCAACGACTACCCCACGCCGGACGGCACCGGCGTGCGCGACTACATCCATGTGCTCGATCTGGCCGAGGGGCATGCCGCCGCGCTGCGCTACCTCTTCGAACAGGGCCAGTCCATCACGGTGAACCTCGGGACCGGGCGCGGCTACAGCGTGCTGGAAGTGGTCCAGGCCTTCGAGCGTGCCAGCGGTCGGCCCGTGCCCTATGACATCGTCCCGCGCCGGCCCGGAGACGTGGCGGCGTGCTACGCCGACCCGTCGCTCGCGCTGCAGCGGCTGGGCTGGCAAGCCCGTCGAGACCTGGACGAGATGTGCCGCGACAGCTGGCGCTGGCAGCAGGCCAATCCGCGGGGCTACGCGCCCTCGGACGCTTGATCGGCCGGCGAGAATCGAAGCCCGTTCAGGGCCAGCACACGGGCCAGTCGAGGGTCGGCGACCTCCGCCCGCAGCGGGAGCTCCAGGTCCCGGGCGAAGGCCTCGAGCAGCATCAGCAAGCCCATCGCAGCCGTGCCCAGCGCGGCATCGCGCTCGAACACCAGTCGCATGGGGCGAGCGCTGCGCGCGAGCTGGCTGAGCCCTTCGCGCAGGGCCCGCAGCTCGGTGTCCAGCCAAGCCCCGCCCAGGTGCAGCGTGGCATCCGGCCGGTCGGTGCCCAGTTGCAGGCGCAGCCTCGGCGTTGCCGGTGCGCCCGCTCGCGACTGCCGCAGATAGCGCCAGGTGGGCAGACCTTCGCCGAGCAGCAGACGGCCCAGGGCCAGGGCGTCGCCAGCGTACCGCCGCCACAGCGCCGGCTCCTGCAGGATGCGCCAGAACCACTCCAGGCCGGCCTTGCGCGTCCACACCGGAGCCCGCCTCACCGTGTGCGCCGCGAAATTGACGACGGCGCCCAGATGGGCGATGACCGGCGCCTTCAGACGGCTGCGGATGCGCTCGATCCAGGCCTGCCCCTTCTGAGCCCCCAGCGCGACGAGCACGAAATCGGCGCCGCTCGCGTTGATGCGCGCTGCGGTGGCGTCCAGGTCGATGTCGTCCAGTTCGACGAAGCCGGGTGACTCGCCACCCACGCCGAGCAGGCCCGGCCCCCCCGTGGCCGCGAGCGCCTGGCTGGCGGCCATGGCCACACCGTCGGGGCCGCCATAGAAATAGACGCGCACGGGCGAGCCGCTGTCGATCCCCCTCAGGCGCTCGAAGACATCCGCGCCAGCCACCCGCTCGGCCAGCGGCACGCCCAGCTGTCGCGCCCACCAGACGATGGGCATGCCGTCGGCGACGCTCAGGTCGCTGTGCAGCACGCTGTGGCGAAAGCCCGCGCTGCGACGGGTTCCCACGAGGAAATTGACGTTCGGCGTGGACCAGAAACAGGGCTGGCGCGCGGCCACCGAACGCCGGATGGCGTGAGCGGCCTCGTCGAGCCCGAGGGCGTCGAAGGGCAGGCCGAGCACCGCATGCACCGGGCGCGAGAAATCGACGCGCACGCCTCTGAGCTCCACCTTCAGGCCGGACCCTGCGGGGGCCGACGCCGCCGCGCACGGTGCCGGCACGGCAACGCCGGGCGAGCCGCCGCCGGTCGCAGACGGCTGGGTGCGCATCACCGCGAACAGTTCGGCATTCATCATTCGCCGCGTCGGCGGGTGCGAACCCACTCGGATTGACGGGCCACGACAAAGCCCAGGTAGACCGGCAGCTTGCCCGCCATGTAGAAGGGCACCCGAAGCAGGTCGGCCAGGGCCAGGGTGTGCCGGCCGAAGCGCCACCAGGCCAGACCGACGCCGGCGCCCACGGCCGCCAGCGCGGCCAGCGCGCTGGCGAGCGGGACGGTGGAGGCACCCAGGGCAGCCGCCAGGCCGGAGAGCCCGAGCGCGGCGCACAGCGCCATCACCAGAAGGGCCAGCGGCGGAACCAGCAGGTCCGCCGCCAGGGCCATCGCAGCGAGGTCGGCGCGGCGAACACCCCGGGCGAGCAGACGCGGCGCCTGTCCGAGCAGCACCTGCAGGTGCCCGTGCTCCCACCGGGTGCGCTGGGTGGCTGCACCCGCGCTGGACAGGGGGAACTCGCCCATGACCTGCGCATCGGGCTCGAAGCGCGGCGCGGCACCCGCCAGGGCCAGCTCGGTGCCCAGTTGCATGTCCTCGACGATGTGCCCCGAGGCCAGCGACACCCGCTGCAGCACGGCCCAGGGAAAGGCCATGCCAGAGCCGGTCAACTGGCAAGGCAGCCCAAGCCAGGCCGACCCGAGCGGGCGGACCCGGTTCTTCACGACCATCGCGAACGTGGCGATGCGCAAGCCCACCCCGGCGCCCGCCGGGGCTCGCATCAGGTAGCTGGCCTGGATGGGCCGCTGCTCGGCCGTGGCCCGACGGGCCAGGCGCTGCAGCGCGCCTTCGGCGACGCGGCAGTCGGCGTCGACGATGAGCACCACCTCGGGTGGCGCAGGGGCCAGGTGACCAAGCCCGTGGTCGAGCGCATAGCCCTTGCCGCGGCGCAGCGCGTCGAAACGCTCGGTGACCTCGGCACCGGCTTCCCGCGCGATCTGTGCCGTGGCATCGGTGCAGTTGTCGGCCACCACCAGGATGCGGTCGCCCGGGCCTCGCTGCGCGAGCAGATCGGCCAGCGTCGCGGCGATGCCCGAGGCCTCGTTGTGGGCCGGAACGATCACCGCCATCGAGGGCCTGGCGTCCTGCAGACGGCTGCGGTCGGCGCGGTCGTCTCCCCGCCGAGGCACACCCAGCACACCCGCCAGCAGCGTCTGCACGCAGAACACCACGACCGGCAGCGCCAGCGCCGCCAGCAGCAAGGCGGACAGGCCCGCCAGCAGTTCACCGAGAAGAAGGAAGGAGGCGCTCACCGCTCGGGCTCCGGCAGGTGGCGTTCCCGCAACGAGGACGAGGTGCCGGGACGGACCGCCGGCACACCCCAGGCGCGGAACAGCGAGTGCAGCCGGGTGGCCTCGCGCTCGACGTCGTGTCGCTCGAGCACCTGCGATCGGCCGGCTTCGCCCATCGCGCGCAAGGTGGCGACGTCGGCCGACAGGCAGTCGTGCAGCGTCGCGGTCAAGGCGTCGATGTCGCCCGCAGGCACCAGCCAGCCGTTGCGCCCGGGCTGGACCAGCTCCGGAATGCCGGCCACATAGGTGCTCAGCACCGGCCGCCGCAAGGCCAGGGCCTCCATGATCACCACCGGCAGCCCCTCCGCGAAGCTGGCCAGCACCAGTGCACGCGAGGCGAGGATCTCCTCGCGCACGGCCTGCCCGCTGATCCAGCCGGTGATGCGCACGTGCGCGGCGATGCCCAGCCGAGCCACGAGCGCCTCGATCTCCGGACGCATCTCGCCGTCGCCCGCCAGCACCAGCGAGGCCTGGCGGCCGGACTGCAGCACGCGGGCGAAAGCCTGAACCAGCAGCATCTGGCCCTTCTGCTCGCACAGGCGCCCCACGCACACCAGCCGCGCCGGGCCGTCCGTGGGCACGGGCGCCGCATCGCGGAAGCCCGAATCGATGCCACAGCGCACCACCTCCACGCGCGGCCAGTGGCGGTGCGACAGCCAGCGGAAGAGCTGGCTGCGGCCATAGGAGCTGATGGCCACGGTGAAGCGGGCCCGGCTCATCTTCAGGCCCAGGTGCAGGCTGTTCGCACGGTCGAATTCCTCCGGACCGTGGACGGTGAAGCTGTAGCCAGGACCGCCCAGCGCATGGATCAGCAACGCCAGCTCCGCCGGGTTGGTGCCGAAATGGGCATGCACATGCTGGGCACCGGCCTCGCGGATCCAGCGCAGCATCAGGCAGGCCTGCGCCAGGTAGATCAGGTGCACGGCCAGCGGCCGGTCCGACCCCCTCGAACAGCGCCAGGCCAGGCCCACGGCCCGCAGCAGGGCGCGCGGCGAGGTCAGGGCCGAACACAGCACCGCCCGAACCAGCGGCAGCGCACCGCCCTGCAGCGCATAGCGGGTGCGCTCGCGCTCGTACCGGTCGGCCACATCGGGCGAGGCGTCATCCCAGCCCCTGGACGCCAGGCGCAGCACCTCCAGCCCCAGGCCTTCGAGCGCGCGGATCTCGCGGCGCACGAAGCTGTGGCTGACCTTGGGGTACTGGTTGATGAGGTAGGCGACCTTCAGCACGGAGGAGGTCTTCCGGAGGCACGGAATCGAGGTGGCCCAAGTGTCACCGCGACCGACCGGGGCCCGAGGTCAGCGGATGTGCGATCCGTCACAGGCGGTGAACAGGCGAAGCGTTGAATTTCACCTGCATTGCGGCTTCGAAGGTGGACGCCGTCATCGCAGGCCCGGCAGGCCGCCGCCCAGGGCAGCGGCCAGCGCGAAGCAGCCCAGCAGCGAGCCCAGCCAGCGCGCCTCGCCGCGCCAGGAGACGAGCCCCTGGCGCCACAGGAAGCCGTAGGCCAGCGGAAGGCTCACCCAGTGGGAGATCACGACGGCCCACGCGGCGCCCGGCAGCCCGTAGCGCTCGGTGAGCAGCGGCAGGCCGATGGCCAGACCGGCCAGGCGCGGTGCCATCAGGGCGGACATCACCCAGGGCTTGCCCATGACCATGTACACCACCCCCGAGGCATAGACGCCCACCAGAGGCAAGGCGAGCGAGAGGATCTGCAGCGCCTGGCCTGCGTCCTGGTAGCGGCGGTCGTAGAGCAGCCGGACGATGTCGTCGCCCAGCGCGAACAGCAGCGCGCCGGCCACCACGGCCACCGTCTCGATGGGCATGCGCATGCGGTAGAAGGTGCGGGCCAGGTCCTGTGCGCGGGTGCGGGCCACCTCGCCCAGGGCGGGAAAGAGCACGGCCATCACGATGCGGTTGCACACCTCGTAGGGCGCCATGAACAGCAGCAGCGCGATGCTGTAGACACCGAACAGCGCCGCGTCGAGCTGGGCGCCGAGGATGACCTTGTCCAGCGACACGGCCAGGAAGCCCAGCACCGAGGACAGGAAGATCCAGCGGCCGAAGGTGAGGATCTCGCGGAAGACAGCGCCGTCCCAGCGCACCCGGGCGGTGTGGCCGGGAACCGCCAGGTGCGACAGCAGCGACTTGGCGGCGGCCGCGACGATCGACCCGAAGGCCAGCGCCAGCACCCCGGGCGCGTACAGCGCCCAGATGACCATCGCGGCCAGCCCGATCAGCTGGGCGCCGATGTCCAGCGTCACCACCCGCGCCACCATCAGCTCTCGCGCCTTGGTGATGAGCTTGACCGAGTTGGTGCCGGTCACCAGCGCCGAGAACGCGATCAGGGCCAGCGCCAGCGGCAGGTCCGGGTGGGCATAGGTCGAGCCCGCCTCCAGCCAGCCCTGGGCGGCGGCCAGGGGCAGCGAGGCGGCGATCAGCAGGCCGATGAGGAAGATGGCCAGGCCGCGCAGCAGCTCGAGCGTCCAGATCACGTCGAGGAAATCAGGGTCGCCGCCCCGATGGCTGGAGGTGGCCACCTGCTGCACCCCCAGGTCGGAGGCCATGTTCAAGGCGAACAGGAAGGTGAAGGCCAGCGCCATCACGCCGAAGGCATCGGGCGCCAGCAGGCGCGTCATCAGCAGGTTGCTGCCAAAGCGCAGCAGCTGGCTGGCCACATGGCCGCCGAAGGTCCAGCCACCGGCGAGGATGGCGCGTCGAGACAATTGCATGGAGAACTGTATGCGTGGAGACCCGCCGGGCAGCGCGAACAAATGCCGGGCTGGGGCCTCGGGCGTGCAGCGGTAGGACAGGCAAATGCCGCTCCGGCAGGCCGTTTGCCCCCTGCTCAGGGGGGCCTGTGCGTGCCTCCACGGTCACACGGGCAGCCCGTCGCGTTTCGCAACCCGAACGTAACGTGATGCTTTGCATGCAGCCCGTCGGGCCGTCGTCCTGTCTTCACCGCCGTCGCTCAGAATCCGCGGGTTGACGCCTGTCGTCCGTTTCAGCAAGGAATCCGGCCATGCCCATGCTCCTCGTCCGTCGCCTCTCCACCCTCCGCCGCATGCCCTGGCTGGCCCTGGCCGCCTTGCTGGTCGTCGTTGCCGGGGGCTGGGCACAACCCGGCTGGGCCCAGACCGCCGCGCCCGGAGCGGTGCCACCCGCCTCGGCGCCGCGAGCGGGTGCAAGCGCCCCCGCCGGCCTGCCCTCGCTGGCCGGCACGGCGCCCGCCACCGGCGCGGAGTACAAGGTCGGTCCTGGCGATGTGGTGCGCGTGCTGGTGTTCCAGAACCCGGACCTCACCACCGAAGCCCGCGTGACCGAGTCGGGCCTGATCGCCTTCCCGCTGCTGGGCACGGTGCGCATCGGCGGCCTGACCGCCACCGACGCCGAACTGCGCATCGCCGAGGCGCTGCGAAGCGGCAACTTCGTCAAGCAGCCCCAGGTGTCGCTGCTCGTCACCCAGGTGCGCAGCAACCTGGTGTCCGTGCTCGGGCAGGTCGGCCGTCCCGGCCGCTACCCCATCGAGACGGCCGAGCTGCGCCTGACCGAACTGCTGGCCACGGCCGGCGGCGTCAACCCCACCGGAGCCGACCTCGTCACCGTCACCGGCACCCGCGACGGGCGGCCCTTCCGCACCGAAGTGGATCTGACCAAGCTCTTCGGCAGCGAGCGCCGCGCCGAGGACATCGTGCTGCGCAACGGCGACGTCGTCTGGGTCGACCGCGGCGCGAGCATCTACATCTATGGCGAGGTGCAGCGACCGGGCGCCATCCGCCTGGAGCGCAACATGACGGTGCTGCAGGCGCTGGCCACGGGCGGCGGCCTCACGCAGCGCGGCACCGAGCGCGGCCTGCGCCTGCACCGCCGCGGCGCGGACGGCAAGATCAACATCACCCAGCCGGTCATGGACGAGACCCTGCGCGACGGCGACGTCATCTACGTGCGCGAAAGCATCTTCTGAGGCCTGTCGATGAACTATCTGCAATACCTGCGGGTCATCTGGGCCCGCCGCTGGCTGGTCTTCTGGAGCTTTCTCATCGTCGCCGGCATGGGCGTGGCCCTGAGCCTGACCATGCTGCCCAAGCGCTACAGCTCGGAGGTGACGCTGGTCTTCGACAGCAAGCCTGACCCGACCAACACCAACACCGGCTGGCAGCCGGGCCCGGACATCGCCACCCAGCTGGAGATCATCCGCAGCGAGCGGGTGGCCGAGCGCGCGGTGAAGCTGCTCGAGCTGGACAAGGACGAGCGCGCGCGCGAGCTCTGGCAGACCGCCACCGAAGGCAAGATGCCCTTCGAGTCCTTCCATGGCGGGCTGCTGCAGAAGTCGATGACGGCCGAGCCCGCGCGGGCAAGCAACCTCGTCACCATCGCCGTGTCCACCGACAGCCCGCGCATGGCCGCGCAGGCGGCCAACGCCATCGCCCAGGCCTATCTGGACGTGTCGGTCGAGCTGCGCGTGGCCCCGGCACGCCAGTACGCCATCTGGTTCGAGCAGCAGAGCTCGGTGCTGCGCGCCGACCTCGAGCGCGCCCAGGCCCGGCTGTCGAAGTTCCAGCAGGAACGCCGAATCGTCGGGCAGGACAACCAGGTCGACGACGAACTCGCGCGCCTGAACGTGCTCACCGCCCAACTGGCCGCGGCCCAGGCCGACCGGGCGGATTCTTCCGGACGCCTGGCCAACAGCGGCACCGATTCCTCCATCGACGTGCAGTCCAGTCCGGTGGTGGCCGGCCTGCGCTCCGAGCTCGCCCGCGCCGAGGCGCGGCTGAGCGAGATCAGCGGCATCGTGGGCACCAACCATCCGCAACGCATCGGTCTGGAATCGCAGATCGCCGAGCTGCGCCGCCAGATCGCCGCCGAGTCCCGGCGCGTGTCCGGCGGCACCGCCGCCATCAACCGCGCGCAGGCCGCCAAGGTGGGCGAGCTGCAGGCGCTGGTCGAGCAGCAGCGCGCCAAGGTGCTGGCCATGCGCGGCTCGCGCGACGAGATCGCCGTGCTGATCAAGGATGTGGAGAACGCGCAGCGGGCCTATGAGTCGGCGCGCACCCGGATGAGCGAGCTGAGCCTGCAGGGTGCCAACCAGCAGGCGAGCGCGCGCGTGCTCAGCCCGGCGGTGGAGCCGCTCACCCCGCGCTCGAAGGTGCCTGCGGGCATTGCCGCGTCCATCATCGCCGGGCTGGCCGCGGGCATCGCGCTGGCCATCTTCTTCGAGGCGCTGGACCCCCGCGTGCGCGGCATCGAGGACCTGGGCTCGGTGGACGGCGTGCCCGTCATCGGCGTGCTCAAGTCCAAGGACGCCAAGGAGCCGGCCTACCGCCGCTTCGCGCTGGGCGCGCCCTACGAACGCAAGCTGCTGCCGCTGGCCGGCGGCGGCACCGGCGGGCCGCCTGGGGGAAGCGCATGAAGATGTCCTCCCCGCTCCAGGAGGTGCGGCGCATCAACCGCACCATCGGCTCGATGATGGTCGACGCCGGTCTGCTCACCGAAGCCGATGCCGAGCGCGTGATGCACTACCAGCGCGAGCACGGCATCCGCTTCGGCGAGGCCGCGGTGCGCCTGGGGCTGGTGTCCGATGCCGACGTGCAGTTCGCGCTGGCCCGCCAGTTCGACTACGCCTACCTGCCCAGCGATGCCACGCAGCGGCCGGTCAGCGAGGAAGTCGTCGCCGCCTACCAGCCCTTCAGCGCAGCGGTGGACCAGCTGGTGGCCATCCGCAGCCAGCTGATGCTGCGCTGGTTCGACCGTGGCGACCAGCGCCAGGTGCTCACCGTCGTGGGCACCGACCGCGGCGAGGGCCGCAGCTACCTGGCGGCCAACCTGGCCGTCGTGTTCTCGCAGCTGGGCCAGCGAACGCTGCTGATCGACGCGAACATGCGCACGCCGCGCCAGCATGAGCTCTTCCACCTGGACAACCAGGTCGGGCTGTCCACGGTGCTGTCCGGCCGGGCGCAGACCGAGGTGGTGGTGCGCATCCCCGACCTGCTGGGCCTGACGGTGATGCCCGCCGGCCCGACGCCGCCCAACCCGCTGGAGCTGCTCAGCCGGCCCTTGCTGCCCGCGCTGCTCTCGCACGCGCGCCAGTCCTACGACGTGGTGCTGGTGGACACCCCCGCGCTGTCGGTGGGCGACGACGGCGCCATCGTGGCCATGCGCAGCGGTGCCGCGCTGGCCGTGGCCCGCAACGGCAGCACGCGCATTCCGGCCTTCAACGACCTGGTCCGCGGCCTGACCGATTCGGGTGTGGCCGTGGTGGGTTCGGTGCTGAACGAGGTGCCGCTGACCGAACGCGCCAGCGGCTGAGCGCAGATGCCGGAGTACCTGCGGGCGCTGGTCTACCTGCTGCTGATCGGCGGAACAGTCTGGGTGGTGGCCGGCCAGCGCAGCCTGGGCCTGCCCAGCGCCGCCGCCGACTTCAGCCGGCGGCGCAATGTGTGGCTGCTGGCCACGCTGCTGGGCTTCCTGTCGCACAACTTCTGGATCTTCATGGCGGTGCTGGGCATCGTGCTCATCATCGCGGCGCGGCGCGAGCCCAACCTGGTGGCGCTCTACGGCGTGGTGCTGGTTGCCATTCCGCCCTTCTTCGCCGAGATCCCGGGCGCGCTGGGCATCGACCACCTGATCGCATTGGATGTTCCCCGCCTGCTCGGCCTGGTGCTGCTGCTGCCCGCCTGGTTCGTGCTGCGCGCGCGGCCGGACACCGACCGCTTCGGCAGCCTGCTGCCCGACCGCTTCCTGGCCGCCTACCTGGTGCTGTATTTCGCCGCCCAGGTGCCGCACGACAGCCTGACCAACTCCGTCCGGCTGGGCCTGGTCTACCCCTTCCTCGAGATCTTCCTGCCCTACTACGTGGCCAGCCGCACGGTGCGCTCGGTGCAGGCCTTCCGCGACGTGGCCGCCACCTTCGCGGTGATGGGCATGGTGCTCGCGCCCATCGCGGTCTTCGAGGTGCTGCGCAGCTGGCTGCTCTACTCGATGCTCGACGATGCGCTGCAGGTGCCCTGGCGCTTCGGCGCCTACCTGTCGCGCGGCGAAGGCGGGCTGCTGCGGGCCCAGGCGAGCCTCGGGCATTCGCTGCTGCTGGGCTACACGATGACCATCGCGCTGCTGATGTTCACGCTGCTGCGCCCCAAGCGCGCCGGCACCGGCGCAGCGCACACGGCAAGGGGCCGCTCGGCCCCGTCGGGACGGCGGACGCCCACCGAGGGCATTCCCCGCTGGGCCTGGATGGCCGGTGCCACGGTGCTCGTGGCGGGGCTGATCGCCGCGCTGTCGCGCGGCCCGTGGCTGGGGGCGGTGGTGGGGCTGCTGGTGCTGGCAGTCACGGCGCCCCGGGCGATGTCGCGGCTGCTGCGCGTGGGCATCGGGGTAGCGGTGGCGGTGGTGGCGCTGCTGATGACGCCCATCGGCCAGGACATCCTGCAGTTCCTGCCTTTCGTGGGCACGGTGGACAGCTACAACGTCTCCTACCGGCAGCGGCTCATCGACGTGTCCATCGCGGTGGTGATGCAACGGCCCTTCTTCGGCGCCTACGACTTCATGTCCAACCCGCTGCTCGAGCAGATGCGCCAGGGCGAGGGGATCATCGACATCGTCAACTCCTACCTGGCCGTGGCACTGCGCAATGGCCTGGTCGGGCTGGGCCTGTACCTGGGCATCTTCGCCACCACGCTGTGGGGCCTGGTGCAGGCGCTGCGCGCGATGCCCGACAACACCGCCGACGAGCACCTCGTCGGCCGGGTGCTGCTGGCCACGCTGGTGGCGGTGATGCTCATCATCGCCACGGTGAGCTTCATCCTCATCGTGCCCATGCTGTGCTTCCTGCTGCTGGGCCTGGCCGTGGGCTACCGCCAGATGGTGCTGGCGCGCTGGCCCCTGCCGCGTGCCCTGCCCGCCGGGCGCTACGCGGCACGCCGCTGACGGCCATGCAGCGCCCTGCAACCACCCGCCGGCGGCTCCTGGGCTGGGTGCTCGGGCTGGCGGGCCTGTTCAGCAACGGCGCGTTCGCCCAGGCCCTGAGCCTGACGGTGGACGACGACAGCTCGCTGCCGCGCCTCCTCAAGGGTGGCGAGGTGGTGCAGATCCGCTACCAGTTCTGGGGGGCGAACTGGGCCTGGGCCGGCCAGGACTCCAGGCCATCCCAGGTGCGCGGCCTGGAGCGGCGCTTCGAGGGCCGCAACGAGACCCTGGGCACGCAGATGACCGGGGAGGTCAGCGCCCCGTCCGCGGACAGCCTGCAGTGGCGCTGGACCTTCGAAGCCCGGCGCGCCGTCAAGCCCGTCATTGGCGGCGGCATCGAGTTCGACTTCGACCTGCAGGCCCTGGGTGCGGCGATGGGCGAGCCCGCACTGCTGCCCGAACGCCGGGGCTGGACCTGGGGCCGGCCGGGCGGCGAGCGGGTGGAACTTCGATTCGACCCGCCACTGGCCGATGTCGCCTTCGAAGGGGGCCGCAAGAACCGCATCCGCGCCTTCTTCTACAAGGACGCGATCGCCGCCGGCACCATCGAGCACAGCGCGATGATGACGGTCTCCGGCGGTGCCCGGGTGCAGCCGCCGGACAGCGTGCGGCTGGGTCTGGCCGGTGCGCCGCAGTGGCCGGTGCTGCGCATGGACAGCGCCGACGTGGGCATCGACCTGTCCTTCCTGAACGCAGCCGACCGCCCGGCGGGCAAGCTCGGTGCGATTCGTGCAGAAGGCGACCGTCTGGTGCTGCCCGACGGCACGCCGGTGCGCTTCTGGGGCACCAACCTCGCCGCGGCCGCGCTCTTCTCCACGCCCCGCGAGCAGGTGGCCGCGCAGGCCCGCCGCCTGGCCCGCCTGGGTTTCAACCTCGTGCGCATCCACCACCACGATTCCCCGTGGACCTACCCCAACCTCTTCGGCGACCCGGCGGGGCCGGGCACCCGGCGCATCGACCCGAAAAGCCGGGATGCGCTGGACTGGTGGATCAAGTGCCTGCAGGACGAGGGCATCCGCATCTGGCTGGACCTGCATGTGCAGCGCCATGTGAAGGCGGCCGACGGCATCGACTTCTTCGACGAACTGCCGCGCGCCTACGACCACGGCCACCGCGACATCAAGGGCTTCAGCCACATCAACCGCAGCCTGCAGGCGGCGATGGACGAGTTCGCCGCGGCCTACCTGAGCGCGGTGAACCCCTACACCCGTCGCAGCCTGCTGGACGACCCCGCGGTGCTCGCCGTTCAGGTGACCAACGAGAACGACATCACCCACCACTTCGGCAACTCGCTGCTGCCGGACAAGAACGTGCCGCGGCACAACGCCCTGTACATGGCCGCCGCGGAACGATTCGCCGCCCAGCACCGGCTGCCCCGTGACCGGGTGTGGCGCAGCTGGGAGGCCGGGCCGTCCAAGCTCTTCCTCAACGACCTGGAAGCGAGCTTCCACCGCGAGCGCATCGCCCGCCTGCGCGCGCTCGGGCTGAAGGCGCCGCTGAGCACGACGAGCCAGTGGGGCGACAGCCCGCTGAGTTCGCTGCCGGCGCTGACGCTGGGCGAGATCATCGACGTGCACAGCTACGGTCGGCGCGGCGAGCTCGACCGCAACCCGGCGCTGCAAGGCGGCCTGACCCATTTCATCTCGACCAGCCAGCTCATCGGCCGCCCGCTGACGGTGTCCGAATGGAACATGGGCAGCTTTCCGACGCCCGACCGCCACACGCTGCCGCTCTACCTGGCCGCCACCGGCGCGCACCAGGGGTGGGACAGCCTCATCCAGTACGCCTACTCGCAGATGCCCTTGCGCAACGATGGCGGCACCGACGGCTGGAGCATGTTCAACGACCCGGCCATGGTCGTGCCCATGGCAGCGGCTGCGCTGATGTACCGCCAGGGCCATCTGAAGGAAGCCCGCAGCACGGTGGCCTTCATGCCCACCCCTGTCCAGCTCTTCTCCACCGACCTTGCCTCGGCCAACGCCCCGGCGCTTCGCCTGGCGGCCGAACGCAGCCGGCTCGTCGTGGGAATGCCGGCCACGCCGGAGCTTGCCTGGCTGCGTCCGGACACGGTGCCCGCGGGCGCGCAGCGCCTGGTCGACCCGCTCAGAGGCGAGGCGCCGCCGTCGGCCACGCGCATCGTCACCGACACCGGCGAGGCCGTGCGCGACTGGGGCCAGGGCAGCTACACCATCGACACCCCCCGCAGCCAGGGCGCGGTGGGCTTCATCGGAGGCCGGCGCATCGAACTGGCCGACATCGCCTTCGAACTGGAAAGCCCCAACGCCAGCGTGAGCGTGCACAGCCTGGATGGCCGCCCGATCGCGCAATCGCGCGAACTGCTGGTGGCGCTGAGCGCGGTCAACCTGCCCGCCGGGGACGGCAAGGCGGGCTTCCGCTCCCAGCCACTGGGAGGAGAGTTGAGCATCCGCGCCCCCGCCGGCCTCAGG
The DNA here is from genome assembly GCA_027487905.1 of Rubrivivax sp. Lineage (GTDB taxonomy): Bacteria > Pseudomonadota > Gammaproteobacteria > Burkholderiales > Burkholderiaceae_C > JAIYCR01. Next base: position 75,756 of record JAIYCR010000016.1, read on the forward strand.
CCGAGCGTGGCCGCCGAGGGCCGAAGCGCGCTGGCGCCCAGCGCCTGGTCCTATGCGGAGGGCCGCTACCGGCTGGCCCTGGGCACCGCCACCGGCGCCCGGTGGATCCTGCTGCGCGCCCCGTGATTCAGCGGGACCCGCTCGCCGCCCGTGCGGCCACCGAGCCCACCGCTTCGGTGGGCATGAACAGCGCATTGCGCGGAATGGTGAAGCGGGCGCCATGGGGCGCCGTCCACTGCAGGCGCAAGGCACCCGAGGCTGCGTCGACGCGGTCCCAGGCGACGGTGACCGGATAGAAGCGCCCGGCGGCCAGTTCGATGGGCGGCGGCTCGCCGGCCACGCCCGGTCCGGCCAGCGCCTGTCCGGCCACTTCGATGGCCACCCCGGCAGGTTCGGCGTGGAAGCGGTAGCGGCCGGTGAGCGGCGCGCGCACCCAGCCCGTCCAGCGAACCGAGCGAGGTGCGGCCGTCTGATCAGCCGGCCAGTCGAGCCGGCTGTCGAAATCAAGTGTCGCGTCGGTGCGCACCAGCAAGGGGTCGCCACGCCAGGCGGTGCGGGCGAAGTATTCGCCACGCAGGCCCACGCCGACGGCGTTCGCGCCCGAGCACACCTGGGCCCGCCAATCGGCCCGCTCGACCTCCACCTGGCTGAGCCCGCTGACGTGCGCCTTCAGGCTGCCGTTCGAAGCGGGGTTGGACGCACGGTCGGAGGCGGGGTTGGACGCGGGGTTGGACGCTGCAGGCGCGGGCCACAGCCACGCCCCGGCCGTCACCGCAGCCAGCACCGCAAGGGCCGCCGCCAGCGCAGGCACACCCGCGAAGGCGCCCCCGGGGCCGGACGTCCCGCGCGGGGGGCTGGACTGGGCGCTGCCGGGCGGAGAATTCATCGTCGAAACCATCATGGCCTGATTGGAACGCGGGGGGCTCCGGTTTTCGATTCAGGGGGGTTCAAAAGTAAGCAGACGTCGTCGAGGACGGGATGACCCTGACACCTGGTTGCGATTGCAGGCCTTCCCGCCCCGTCGGAACGCGATCGCTCAGTCGCCGCGCGCCAGCGACGGCTTGACCCAGATCCAGGCGACCAGACCGATGCACAGGAAGCCGGCCGAGGCCAGCGCGAGCGCCACGGTGGAGTGCATGACCAGCGGCGCGATGGCACCGGCCACCAGGGCATTGGCCAGGCTGCCGATGGCGGCCTGCAGGCTGGAGGCCATGCCACGCCGCTCGGGGACAAGGTCGAGCACCAGCAGCGTCACCACCGGCACCATCAGCGCCCAGCCGAAGGAGAAACCGGCGATGGGCAGCAGGGCCCAGGCCGCGCTCGGCTCGAAGGCCAGGTTCAGCGCCAGGTTGATCACGCTGACGGTCACCATGATCACGAAACCGTGTCGGATCTGGTGGCGCGGCTTGATCCGGCCGGCCAGCCGCCCGCTCAGCCAGGCACCGCCCATGATGCCGCCGATGGTCAGCATGAAGAACCAGAAGAACTGCGTGGGTGCGAGCTTGAGGTGCTCGCCCAGGAACACCGGCGCCGACAGCACGTAGAGGAACATGCCATTGAAGGGAATGCCGCTGGCCAAGGCCAGCAGCAGGAAGCGCCCGCTCGCGCCGAGCTGCCAGTAGCCGCGCATCAGGTTGCCGGCGCTGAAGCGCTGGCGGTCCTGCTCGTGAAGCGTCTCGGGCAGGAAGCGCCAGTTCGCGGTCCACAGCGCCAGTCCCACCACCGCCAGGAACCAGAAGATCGCGTGCCAGTTGCCGTGCACGAAGATCAGCCCACCCACCAGCGGCGCGATGGCCGGTGCCACGCCGAAGTAGATGGTCACCTGCGACATCACCCGCTGCGCATCGGCCGGCGGGTACATGTCGCGGATGACGGCCCGTGCCACCACCATGCCCGCGCCCGCGGACATGCCCTGCACGGCTCGCCAGAAGACGAGGGTGGCGATGTGGTCGGCCATCGCGCAACCCACGCTGGCCGCGGTGAACACTGCCACGCCCCACAGCACCACCGGGCGCCGCCCGAAGCTGTCGGACATGGCTCCGTGGAAGAGGTTCATCACCGCGAAGCCGAACAGATAGGCCGACAGCGTCTGCTGCATCTGCACCGGCGTGGCGCCGATGGACTGCGCGATGCCGGTGAAGGCCGGCAGGTAGGTGTCGATGGAGAACGGCCCGAGCATGCCCAGGCAGGCCAGCAGCAGCGCAAGCGTCCAACGGGGCGCTGTCCAGAGTCGATCGGCGTCGGGGTTCAAGCCCGCATTGTCGGCAATCGGCGCGCCGCTTCGCCTCAGGCGGCCACGCGGCCCGCATCCTGGGGCAGGTGGAAGATGCGCACGCACTCCCCGAGCTGGTGCGCCTGCTGGCTGAGCAGCGTGGCCGAGGCGGCCGATTCCTCGACCATCGCGGCGTTCTGCTGGGTGGTCTTGTCCAGTTCGGCCACCGCCTGGTTGACCTGTCCGATGCCCAGCGCCTGCTGCTCGGTCGCGTTGGTGATCTCCGCGATGAGCCGGCTCACCCGGTCCACCGAGCCGACGATCTCGCGCATCGTGTCACCGGCCGCGCCCACGGTGCGCGAGCCATCGGCCACCTGCGACACCGACGCGCCGATCAAGGCCTTGATCTCGCGGGCCGCCGTCGAGCTGCGCTGGGCGAGCGCGCGCACCTCGCCGGCCACGACCGCGAAGCCGCGGCCGTGCTCACCCGCGCGGGCGGCCTCCACCGCAGCGTTCAGCGCGAGGATGTTGGTCTGGAAGGCAATGCCGTCGATCACCTGCACGATGTCGGCGATGCGCTGCGAGGCCTCGCGAATGGCCTGCATGGTCTGCACCACCTCGTTCATCGTCTGCCCACCGGCCACCGCCACGCGGCTGGCCTCCTGGGCCAGGTGGTTGGCCGAGCGGGCCGAATCGGCGTTCTGGCGGACGGTGCCCTCCAGTTCCTCGACCGAGGCGGCGGTCTGCTGCAGGCTGCTCGCCTGGTTCTCGGTGCGCCTGGACAGATCGTCCGCGCCACTGGCCACGTCCTGCGACGCATGACCGACACCGTCGACCTCCCGGCGCACGTCGCCCACCACCGCCTGCAGGTTCACGTTCAACTGGTTCACCGTGCGCAGCAGGCGGCCCACCTCGTCCTGGCGGCTGGTGGTCACCGTCTGGCTGAGATCGCCGGCGGCGATGCGTGCGGCGATGCGGGTCGCCTCGGCGAGCGGCTCGCGGATGGAGGCGATGAGCCACTGGCTGAGCGCCAGGCCCAGCACCAGCACGCCGGCCACCGCCGCCCCGGCCAACCATCCACCCGTCAGGCCCAGCAAGGCCGCTGCGGCGGCCAGCACCGGCAGCACCACCGCCAGGCGGATGCGACCGGGCACGCCGGGCTGCACGGCGCGGGCCAGCCGGGCGGACAAGCCCGTTCGCTGCACCGCGCCTTCGACCAGCACCGTGCGCCGGACGCCCGCGACGGCCTCCTCGCGCATGCGGGCATACAGCGCCTCGGCCGAGCGCACCTGCTCGGCCGTCGGCTTGGTCCGCACCGACATGAAGCCCACCGCCGTCCCGTCCCGGACGACCGGCGTGACGTTGGCCATCACCCAGTAGTGGTCGCCGTTCTTCCGGCGGTTCTTCACGCAGGCCGACCAGGTGCGCCCGGCCTGCACCGTCGCCCAGAGGTCGCGGAAGGCCTCGGGGGGCATGTCCGGGTGCCGGACCAGGTTGTGAGGCTGTCCGACCAGTTCCTCGTGCGTGTAGCCGGAGACCTGCACGAAGGCCGGGTTGCAATAGGTGATCCGGCTTTGCAGATCGGTCGTGGACACCAGGCGCTCCCCTTCGGAAAGGGGGTATTCGCACTGGGTCACCGGAAGGTTCTCCCGCATGATCGGGGCTCCTTTTGAAGGCTGGATGGTCAAAGCGACGCGGTTCAGTGTGAACCTTTGCGCAGGGGGCCATCCCCAGTTCAGGGGAGCAATCACCGCCCAATTCCTTGTTCGGCGAAGGGAATTCCCGGTGCCAGCGTGCGAAAGGATTCACCCATGCAGCGACGTTCCATGCTCCGGCGCGCAGGCCTTGCAGCGCTGACCGCCGGCGGCGTGCCCGGCCTGGTGCCCGGTGTGTCCTCCGGCCAAGCGACCGCCGCCACCCCGGCGTCCGCCCCGCCCGCGGTGCTGCCGCCCGTCTCCGAAGGCCCGTTCTACCCAAGCGCCGCCTGGCGCGCGGCCTGGACGGACTGGGACGCCGACCTCACCCGGGTGGAACACCGAAGCGACGCGCCTCGCGCCCGCGGCGAGGCCCTGGGCCTGGAGGCCCGCGTGGTGGACAGCCGCGGCCGCGCGATCGACCGCGCCGAGGTGGAGATCTGGCAATGCGATGCACTGGCCGTCTATCACCACCCCCGAGTCACCCTCCTGCCGGGGCGTTTCGATCCTGGGTTCGCAGGCTTCGGCGCCACGCGCAGCCTGGCGGACGGCACGGCGCGCTTTCGCACCATCCGGCCGGTGGCCTACCCGGGTCGCACGCCGCACATCCATCTCAAGCTTCGGCACCCAAGCTTCGGTGAGATCACCAGCCAGCTCTTCGTGCGCGGTGAACCGGGCAATGCCGGCGACTTCCTCTGGCAGCGCCTGTCGGCTGCCGAGCGCGACGCGGTGGACCTGTCGCTGCAGCCGGCCCCCGCGGGCACCGACCTGCGCTGGATCGCCCGGCCACGGCTGGTGGTTCCAGCCTGAGATCAGGCCCGGCCCGCCGGTGCGGCCGAGCGAATCGATCGTGTGTGAAGCGGACCGATAGGCCGGATTCTGTGCGGCCACACCCCTTGCAGGGCGCGGCCGTGACCGCCATTCCTCTGGGCCGGGGGTCGCCCGCCCGGCTCGATGCCACCTACCCGCCAGCTCCGCGGAGCCACATCAACGCTGGCCTATTTGGTGTTGCTGCGCGTAGAGATTGCCCGTTTCACCCGGACTTAACCGGCTCGTCTCTGTTGCTCTGATCCTCACCTCACGGTGGAGAGGTGTTACCTCCTACGCTGCCCTGTGCAGTCCGGACCTTCCTCCAGTGCCAGGTTTCCCAGATGGCACCAGCGACGGTCTGGCGTGCTTCACGAGAGGCATTATCCGCCCAGGTAGGTATCGCCGAGAGGGCTCGGCTCCTACAATCGAAGGCTGATCCGGAAAACAGATCCCACACCGCCATGATTCGCCTGACCGAGCTCAAGCTCCCCCTCGACCATGCCGACTCGGCACTGGCCGAGCTCATCGCCCAGACCCTGGGCCTGGCCCCCCAGCAACTGCTGCACGTGCATGTGCACAAACGCAGCTTCGATGCACGCCAGCACGTGCTCTCGCTGGTGTACCTCGCCCACGTGGACGTGGCCCCCGAGGTCGAGCTGGCGCTGCTGCAGAAGTTCGCCCAGCATCCGCACATCGGCCCCGCACCCGACCTGAGCTACCACCCGCCCGTGCAGGCCCCGGCCCAGCTGCCGCGCCGGCCGGTGGTAGTGGGCTTCGGGCCCTGCGGCATCTTTGCCGCGCTTTTGCTGGCGCAGATGGGCTTTCCTTCAGGCACACGTCGGTGTCCTTGCCGGACATCGCAGCGTCGCCCATGCCACGAAGATCCTGCAGAGGCAC
>JAIYCR010000081.1 GCA_027487905.1 Rubrivivax sp.
GCGCCGCGGCGCAGGCCGTACTCCGCCGAGAGGCTGTCGCCCACGACCAGCAGCACCGGCCGGGCATCGGCCGTGGGCGCAGCCGCAGCCGGCGCGGCAGCGGCGCCCGGTGCCAGCGCTGCCCCCTGCGCCCGGATGGCGGCCGGCCCCAGCAGGGGCGCCAGCCACAGCGCCCGGCTACAGTGGGCCAGCAAGGCCCGGCGTCCGGGCTTGAACACCTTCACATCCATGTCCGATTCCATTCTGGTCGTCGATCACGTCACCAAGCAGGTCCGGGATTCCACCGGCACCCTGACCATTCTGGATGACATCCATTTCGCCCTGGAAAGGCAGGAATCGGCGGCCATCGTCGGCGCCTCCGGGTCGGGCAAGAGCACGCTGCTGTCCATCCTGGCGGGGCTGGACACCCCCACCCAGGGAACCGTGCGCCTCGACGGGATCGACCTTTTCCGCCTGGACGAGGACAGCCGGGCAGCGGTGCGCGCCGAGCGGGTGGGCTTTGTCTTCCAGAGCTTCCAGCTGCTGGGCAACCTCACCGCCATCGAGAACGTGATGCTGCCGCTGGAATTGCAGGGCAGGGCCGATGCCCGAAGCGCCGCCACCGAGATGCTGGCCCGGGTGGGGCTGGCGCAGCGGCTGGGCCACTACCCGAAGCTGCTGTCCGGTGGCGAGCAGCAGCGGGTGGCGCTCGCCCGGGCCTTCGTGGTGCGGCCGCGGCTGCTGCTGGCCGACGAGCCCACCGGCAGCCTGGACTTCGCGACGGGCGAGACTGTGATGCAGCTGATGTTCGAGCTGAACCGGGAGGCCGGCACGACCCTGGTGCTGGTCACCCACGACCGCAGCATCGCGGCCCGCTGCGACCGCCAGCTGCGCATCGAAGCCGGCCGGCTGGTGCCGCAGCCGGCCGAGGTCAACTGAGCGCTGCGGCGCTCAGTTGGCGAACTTGTAGTCCGTCTTCGCCTTGGAGCGGATCTCCTCGCGGAAGGCACCCATCTTCTGCTGGGTGAGCTGCTGCTGGATCTGCTGCTTGACGTCGGCCAGGGGCGGGAACTGTGCCTGGCGGGTGTCGTCCAGCCGGATGACGTGCCAGCCGAACTGCGTGCGCACCGGCGTCTCGGTCATCTTGCCCTTCTCGAGCTTGACCATGGCCTGCGAGAACTCGGGCACATAGGCGCCGGCGGGCGCGAAATCGAGGTCGCCGCCGTTGGCACCGGAGCCCGGGTCCTTGGACGACTTCTTGGCCAGCTCCTCGAACTTCGCGCCGCCCTTGATCTGGGCGATCAGCGCCTTCGCGTCCTCTTCCTTCTCGACCAGGATGTGGCTGGCACGGTATTCGGTGCCGCCGGCCTGGCCCTTGAACTTGTCGTACTCGGCCTGGATCTCGGCGTCGGTGACCGGGTTCTTCTGCTGGAACTGGGTGAACAGTTCGCGGATGAGGATGGTCTGGCGGGCCAGTTCCATCTGGGCCTTGTAGTCGGGCGAGGCGGCCAGGCCGCGCTTCTCGGCTTCCTGGGCGAACATCTCGCGCAGCACCACCTCGTCGCGGACCTGCGCCTCCAGTTCGGGCGTGACCGGCTGGCCCTGGCGCGAGGCCTGGGTCATCAGCATCGTCATGCGGCTCTTGGGCACGGCCTTGCCGTTGACGATGGCGATGTTCTGCGCCTGGACCGAAACGCTGCCCATCGCCAGCGGCGCGCCGACGAGAAGGGCGGCCGCCAGGGTGCCGGCGGTCGGGACGAGAAACGACATCTTCATGGAACGGATCTTTCAGGGCGGGGATGAGGCGGACTCGGGAGGACGCGCGTCGATCGACAGCGCATGCACGCCGATCGCGCCGAGGGGTCCGAGGGCATCATAAATGAGGCGATGCCGGGCCACGGGGCCCAGCCCGGCGAAGCGTTCGCTGCGCACGACGAGGTGGAAGTGACCGCCTTCACGGGCTCCGGCGTGCCCGGCGTGCAGCGCGCTGTCGTCGCGGATGTCCAGCCGGGTGGGCGAGAGTGCCGCGGTGAGCACCGCGCGGAGGTGGTCGGCGGCCGGGGTGGGGCTGGGGCTGGGGCTGGGGCTGGGGTGCGTCACGGGGGTTCGCGTCGACCGGTCAGGACGATGGCTTGGCCGGCTCGCGGCCGGCCTCGTCGTCGCGCAGGTGCCGGCTCAGGTAGAGACCCTGGGCCACGGTGAACACCAGCATCAGGCCGATGCCGCCGAAGAGCTTGAAGTCCACCCAGGTGTCGGTGCTGAAGCTGTAGGCCACGTAGACGTTGAGCAGCCCCATGAAGGCGAAGAAGGCCACCCAGGCGAAGTTCAGCCGCTGCCAGACGACGGCGGGCAGGTCGAGCTGCTCGCCCATCAGCACCTTGAGCAGGTTGCGGCGGAACAGCACCTGGCTGGCCCACAGCGTCAGGCCCATCAGCCAGTACAGCATGCTGGGCTTCCACTTGATGAAGGTCTCGTTGTGGAACCAGACGGTCGCGCCGCCCAGCACCAGCACCAGCACCAGGCTCACCCACAGCGGCGCGTCGACCTTGCGGCCCGAAAGCTTCATCCAGGCGATCTGCACCAGCGTGGCGGCGATGACCACGAGCGTGGCCAGCAGCACCGGCCCCTCGCCCAGGCCCACCACGCCGCCGGAGACCAGCAGGCCGAAATGTTCGGTCGCGAAGCGGGCCGCCCACTCCTTGTTCGATTCGGCGTATTTGAAGGTGCCGAAGAACAGGATGATGGGCAGGAAGTCGAACAGCAGCTTCATGGGGGGCCCTCAGTCGGGCTTGAAGTCTATCGAAGCGGAGTTGATGCAGAAACGCTCGCCCGTGGGGAGCGGCCCGTCGGGAAACACATGCCCGAGGTGCGACCCGCAGCGGCGGCAGCGCACCTCGATGCGGACCATGCCGTGGCTTCGGTCCTCCACACGCTCGACGAGGTCGGCATCGGCGGCGGCCGAGTAGCTCGGCCAGCCACAGCCGGCATCGAACTTGGTGGACGATTCGAACAGCACCGCGCCGCATCCCACGCAGGCATACCGCCCGGCTTCCCAGTGGTCCCAGTAGGCGCCGGTGAAGGGACGCTCGGTGGCTGCGCGGCGGGTGACCTGGTATTGCATCGGCGACAGCATCGAACGCCATTCGGCGTCGCTGCGGGTCACGTCGCGCGGGGTGTCGTCGGTGTCGGGTTCCATGGCGTTCACGGGCAAGGGGCGCGCTCGGTCGAAGGCCGCAGTGTAGGCAGCGCGGCGAACGGCGCCTGCGATTCGGGTAAACCGCTAGGTGAGGGGCTTTGCCCCGCTTTCCACAATGCCGGGCTTGCCGGCTGCCCCGCGGTCGCGGTGGCCGGCCCGACGTCACACAGGAGAAACGCCCATGCTGGGATTGATGCAGGACCAGGGTTTGCTCATTTCGTCGCTGATCGAGTTCGCCGACCGCAACCATGGCGACGCTCCGATCGTCTCGCGGCGGGTGGAGGGCGACATCCACCGCTACACCTACCGCGACGCGGCGGGCCGCGCGCGTCGGGTGGCCAACGCGCTGGACGCGGACGCCATCGAGCAGGGCGAGCGGGTGGCCACGCTGGCCTGGAACGGCTATCGCCACTTCGAGCTCTATTTCGGCGTGTCCGGCAGCGGCCGTGTGCTGCACACGCTGAACCCCCGGCTCGCGCCTGACCAGGTGGTGTGGATCGCCAACCACGCCGAGGACCGCGTCCTGTGCTTCGACATGAGCTTCCTGCCGCTGGTCAAGGCGGTCTGGCAGCGCTGCACCACCGTGCGCAAGTGGGTGGCCCTGTGCGAGGCCGACGCGCTGCCGGCCGACAGCGGCATCGATGGCCTGGTGAGCTACGAAGCCTGGATCGGCGCGGCGAGCGACCGCTACACCTGGCCGGCACTGGACGAGCGCACCGCCGCGTCGCTGTGCTACACGAGCGGCACCACCGGCAACCCGAAGGGTGCGCTCTACAGCCACCGATCCACGGTGCTGCATGCCTTCGCCGCCGCCTTGCCCGACGCGATGTCGCTGTCCGCGCGCGATTCGGTGCTGCCGGTGGTGCCGATGTTCCACGTCAACGCCTGGGGCACGCCTTATGCAGCCGCGATGACCGGCGCCAAGCTCGTGTTTCCCGGCGGTGCGCTGGACGGCAAGTCGGTCTATGAGCTGATCGAGTCCGAAGGCGTGACGCTGGCCGCCGGCGTGCCCACCGTGTGGCTCGGGCTGCTCAACCACATGGCGCAGGCGGGTGCGCGCTTCTCCACCCTGCAGCGCACGGTGATCGGCGGCTCGGCCTGCCCGCCCGCGATGATCCACACCTTCAAGGAACAGTACGGCGTGGCCGTGCTGCACGCCTGGGGCATGACGGAGATGTCGCCCCTGGGCACGGTGTGCAACCTCAAGGGCAAGCAGCTTGCGCTGCCACCGGACGAGCAGATGAAGACCCTGGTCAAGCAGGGCCGGGCCATCTACGGCGTGGACATGAAGATCGTCGACCCCGAAGGCCGCGAACTGCCCTGGGACGGACAGGCCAGCGGCGACCTGCTCGTCAAGGGGCCGTGGATCATCTCCAGCTATTTCAAGGGCGAGGGCGGGGACCCGCTGCGCGACGGCTGGTTCCCCACCGGTGACGTGGCCACCATCGACGCGGACGGCTTCCTGCAGATCACCGACCGGTCCAAGGACGTGATCAAGAGTGGCGGCGAATGGATCAGCTCGATCGACATCGAGAACATCGCGATGGCCCATCCGGCGGTGGCCATGGCCGCCTGCATCGCCGTGCCCCATCCCAAGTGGGACGAGCGCCCGCTGCTGGTGGTGATGCCCAAGCCCGGCACCCACCCCGACCGCGCGGACATCCTGCGCTTCTACGAAGGACGTGTGGCCAAGTGGCAGGTGCCCGACGACGTGGTGTTCGTGGACGCCATTCCGCTGGGCGCCACCGGCAAGATGCAGAAGATGAAGCTGCGCGAGCAGTTCCGCGACCACGTGCTGCCCGCGGCGGGCTGAGCGTCACCTGGGCGACGCGGTTCCTCATGGAAGTCCCTGTGCCTTGTGGGATTGCCATTCGAATAGCCTTCCCGACGGTTCATCCGAGACCCCTGGAGACAAACCCCTATGCCTAGCCTGAAGCCTCAGTTTTCCCGCCGCGTGATGGGCGTCGCCATCGGCGCCGCCCTGTTCGGCCTGGGTGCCACCGCCATCGCCCAGACGGCCGCGCGGCCCGCCGCGCCGGCCAAGGCGCCGGCCTCCGCCAAGCCCCTGCAGGGCCAGGTGGTCAAGATGGTCCGCATCGACCCGCTGTCCGGCCTGCTCGGCCCGGTGGGCCTGAGCCAGATGCGCGGCTACCAGTACTTCGCCGACGTCTTCTCGCAGTCCAACCCGGCCGGCGTGAAGTTCGAGGTGAGCTTCATCGACAACAAGCTGAGCCCGGCCGAGAGCCTGAACGCGCTGAAGTCGGCCATCGACAACGGCGCGCGCTACATCATCCAGGGCAACGGCTCCTCGGTGGCGCTGGCGCTGATCGACGCGATCAACAAGCACAACGAGCGCAACCCGGGCAAGGAAGTCATCTTCCTGAACGACTCGGCGGTCGACCCCGATCTGACCAACAGCAAGTGCTCCTACTGGCACTTCCGCTTCGACGCGGACACCTCGATGAAGATCGAGGCGATGACCACCTTCATGAAGGACCAGGCCGACATCAAGAAGGTCTACCTGCTCAACCAGAACTACTCGCACGGCCAGCAGATCGTCCGCTTTGCCAAGGAAAACCTGGCGCGCAAGCGTCCGGACATCCAGATCGTCGGTGAAGACCTTCACCCGCTGGGCCAGGTGCGCGACTTCGCGCCTTACATCGCCAAGATCAAGGCCTCGGGTGCGGACACCGTCATCACCGGCAACTGGGGCTCGGACCTGTCGCTGCTGATCAAGGCGGCCAACGAGGGTGGCTACACCGGCAAGTTCTACACCTACTACACCGGCGTCACCGGCACCCCCACTGCACTGGGCACGAACGGCGAAGGCCGCGTCTACCAGATCGCCTACAACCACTACAACATGGGTGGGCAGATGCAGAAGTGGATGGACGAGTTCAAGGCCAAGTACAAGGACGACTTCTACACCGGCTCGACCATTCGCATCTTCGAGGCGCTCGGGCTGGCGATGGCCAACGCGAAGTCGACCGACCCGGTGAAGGTGGCCGCGGCGCTGTCGGGCCTGAAGTGGAACACCTTCAACGGCGAGGTCGAGATCCGCAAGGCCGACCACCAGCTGCAGCAGCCGCTGTACATGACCCGCTGGGAGAAGGCCTCGGCCAAGTTCCCCTACAGCCCGGAGAACACCGGCATGACGCTGGTGCCGGTGCGCGAGTTCCCCAACTTCGTGTCGAGCACGCCCACCAGCTGCGACATGAAGCGCCCCTGATCCGCGCTTGAGCTGACGGGGTCCGGCCGGTCCGTCTGGCCGGACCCCGTTTTCGTGTTCCCCGCCGATCCCGGCCGCACCGCCTTCGCCTCCACGTTCACACCCCATGGAGTTCCTGACGATTTCCCTTCTCAACGGGCTGAGCTACGGCCTGTTGCTGTTCATGCTGAGCTCGGGCCTCACGCTCATCTTCAGCATGATGGGCGTTCTCAACTTCGCCCACGCGAGCTTCTACATGCTGGGCGCCTACGTGGCCTTCTCGATCAGCAAGCTGATCGGCTTCTGGCCGGCGCTGGTGGTGGCGCCCCTGGTGGTGGGCATCCTGGGGGCGCTGTTCGAGCGGCATGCCTTGCGGCGGGTGCACAAGTTCGGCCATGTGCCCGAGCTCCTCATCACCTTCGGCCTGTCCTATGTGGTGCTGGAGGTGGTGCAGCTGATCTGGGGTCGCACCGCGGTGGACTTCAAGCCGCCGGAATCGCTGCAGGGGCCGGCCTTCACGCTGGTGAACTCGTCGGTCGATGGCCTGCAGTTCGTGCTGGGCAAGGCGCCAGCGGCGATGTGCACCGCAGCCGACGCCGCGGTGCGCGTGGTGTGCTCGCCTTTCCCGGCCACCCGCGGCTTCCTGATGCTGGTGGCGGTGTTCATGCTGGTGGCGCTGTGGCTGATGCTCACCCGCACCCGCATCGGGCTGGTCATCCAGAGCGCGCTCACCCATCCGGAGATGGTCGAGGCGCTGGGCCACAACGTGCCGCGGGTGTTCATGCTGGTCTTCGGCGCGGGCACGGCGCTGGCTGGCCTGGCCGGCGTGATCGGCGGCAGCACCTTCGTCACCGAGCCGGCCATGGCGGCCACGGTGGGCAGCGTGATCTTCGTGGTGGTGGTGGTGGGCGGCATGGGCTCGCTTGCCGGGGCCTTCGTCGCCTCGCTGTTGATCGGCACCATCCAGACCTTCGCGGTCGCCCTGGACCATTCCGTGGCCAGCCTGCTCGCCGACATCGGGCTGACGCTGTCGCCCGCCGTCGCGGCGAACACGGTGATGAAGCTCACGCTGTCCCAGGTGGCGCCCATCCTGCCTTACCTCTTCCTCGTGCTCATCCTGATCTTCCGGCCCAAGGGCCTGCTCGGCACGCGGGAGGGCTGACACCATGGCATCGTCGTCTTCCCCCGTGGCCTTCCGCTTCAAGCCCTACAACGTCGGGCGCTGGCTGGTGTGGGGCCTGTTCGCCCTGGTGCTGGTGGTGTCCCCTCTCATCTGGACCAGCAGCTTCTCGCAGTCGATGCTCACCCAGATGGGCATCGCCATCGTGGCCTGCCTGGCCTACAACCTGCTGCTCGGCCAGGGCGGCATGTTGAGCTTCGGCCATGCGGTCTACAGCGGGCTGGGCTCCTTCCTGGCCATCCACACGCTGAACCGGGTGACCACCGGCGACATCGCGCTGCCGGTGGTGCTCATTCCGCTGGTCGGCGGGCTGGCGGGCCTGTTCTTCGCCTTCCTGTTCGGCTATGTGTCCACGAAGAAGTCGGGCACCACCTTCGCGATGATCACCCTCGGCCTGGGCGAGCTGGTGTGGTCGATGTCGCTGATGATTCCCGAGTTCTTCGGCGGCGAAGGCGGCGTGAGCGGCAACCGCACCGGCGGTGCGCCCTTCTTCGGCCTGAAGTTCGGACCGCAGATCCAGGTCTACTACCTGGTCGCGGTGTACTGCTTCATCTGCACCGCCGCCATGTTCGCCTTCACGCGCACGCCGCTGGGCCGCATCCTCAATGCGGTGCGCGACAACCCCGAGCGGGTGGAGTTCGTCGGCTACAGCACGCAGATCGTCCGCTACATCGCCTTCATGATCTCCGGCTTCTTCGCCGGCATCGCAGGCGGCCTGGGGGCCATCCACTTCGAGATCGTCACCGCCGAGGTGGTGGGCGCCGCGCGCTCGGGCGCCTACCTGCTGTTCGTGTTCCTGGGCGGGGCCACCTTCTTCTTCGGACCCATCATCGGCGCCATCCTCATGGTGCTGGCCCTGGTGCTGCTGTCCGAGCTGACGCAGGCCTGGCTGCTCTACCTCGGCCTGGCCTTCCTCTTCATGGTGATGTATGCGCCCGGCGGCATCGCCAGCCTGCTCATGATGAACCTGCGGCTGGCGGCCTTCGGCAAGCTCAGGCGGGTGTGGACGTCCTACCTTGCCCTGGGGGGCTGCGTGCTCGTCATCCTGGTGGGTGCGGGCGCGATGATCGAGATGGTCTACCACCTGCAGTTGCTGGGTGCCACCGGCAGCGAGCTCCAGTTCCTGGGCGCCACGCTGGATGCGCGCTCACTGGACAGCTGGTTCGGCGCGGGCCTGGTGCTGGTCACCGGCGCGGCGCTGTTCGAACTGGTGCGCCGCGAGTTCGCGCTGCAGTGGGGCGAGACGCAGGCCGAGATCGAGCGCGAGATCAAGCGGAGGGAGAGCCTGTGAGCAGCGCGGACATGGCCGCAGGGCCGGCGGCGGTCGAACTGGTCGACCTGCGCAAGAGCTTCGGCAAGACCGAGATCATCCGCGGTGCCAGCCTGAAGGTGCAGGCCGGCGAGCGGGTGGCCATCATCGGCCCGAACGGGGCCGGCAAGAGCACGCTCTTCAACCTCATCAGCGGACGCTTCGCTCCCACGAGCGGGCAGATCCTGCTGCGCGGACAGTCCATCGGCGGGCGCACGCCCTATCAGATCAACCGCATGGGGCTGGCCCGCAGCTTCCAGGTCAGCAACCTCTTCACCCGCCTGTCGGTGTTCGAGAACCTGCGCTGCGCGGTGCTGTGGAGCCAGGGCCACCGCTACGCGTTCTGGAGGTTCCTGGCCGACCTGAAGGACGTGACCGCGCGCGTGGACGAAGTGCTCGAGATGATCAAGCTCGACCGCCGCCGCGACGTGCTGGCGATGAACCTCACCTATGCCGAACAGCGGGCGCTGGAGATCGGCATCACCATCGCGGGCGGTGCCGAGGTGGTGCTGCTCGACGAGCCCACCGCCGGCATGAGCAAGAGCGAGACCCGCCGCTTCGTCAACCTGATCCGCGAGGTGACGGTGGGCAAGACGCTGCTCACGGTGGAACATGACATGGGCGTCGTCTTCGGCCTGGCGGATCGCATCGCCGTGCTGGTCTACGGCGAGGTCATCGCCTTCGACACCCCCGAAGCCGTGCGCTCCAACGCCCGCGTGCAGGAGGCCTACCTCGGCTCGGTGCTGGCCGACCAGCAGGCCGCCGGCGCCGCACCCGTCACGGCCTGAGAAGCGCCATGCTCAAGATCGACAACCTCCACGCCTTCTACGGCAAGAGCCATGTGCTGCATGGCGTGAACCTCAGCATCGCCCCGGGCGAGATCGTCGCGCTGCTCGGCCGCAACGGCTCGGGCCGCTCCACCACCGTCAAGGCCATCATGGGCCTGGTGGACGGCAGCGGCTCGGTGAGCTGGCGCGACCGCGAGATCCTGGGCAAGCATGCCTATGAGATCGCCCACATGGGCATCGGCTACGTGCCCGAGAACCGCGACATCTTCCCGTCGCTCACCGTCCACCAGAACCTGATGCTGGGCGAGAAGCGCGGGGCGAAGAAGCCGCGCTGGAGCTTCGACGACATGTACGGCATGTTCCCGCGCCTGAAGGAGCGGCAGCACACCGAGGCCGGCGTGCTCTCCGGCGGCGAGCAGCAGATGCTCACCCTGTGCCGCACGCTGATGGGCGACCCCGACCTCATCATGATCGACGAGCCCACCGAGGGCCTGGCGCCCAAGATCGTCGAGCTGGTGGCCGAGTACCTGCGCGAGCTCAAGCGCCGGGGCATCAGCGTGCTGCTGGTCGAGCAGAAGCTGACCATCGCCCTGGAGGTGTCGCAGCGCTGCCTGGTGATGGGCCACGGCCGCATCGTGTTCGAGGGAACGCCGGAAAGCCTGAAGGCCGACGCCTATGTGCGCAAGGAGTGGCTGGAGGTCTAGGCCTGGGCTCCCGGCGACCCTGGCCACCCGCGGCCAGGGCGGCTTGCACCGGCTTGTCCCGACGGCGACAAGGTGCTGTCGCCCGGGGCCGCTACGATCCCCATAAAAGAACGATCGTTCGCATACCTGTGCGAACGCCCCCGGAACCGCTCGCCTTCCTGCAGGAGCTGCCATGACCGCCCGCTACGAAACCCATGGCCCGGTGGCCGTGATCACGCTGGACAACCCGCCGGTCAACGGCCTGAGCCTGCCCACCCGCCGGGCCATCACCGAGGGCATCGCCAGGGCCGAGGCCGACGCGGCCGTCATGGCCATCGTCATCACCGGGGCCGGCAAGGCGTTCTCGGGCGGCGCGGACATCAAGGAGTTCACCACCCCGGCGGCGACCGCCGAACCCAACCTGCCGTCGGTCATCGCGATGGTCGAGGGGGCGTCCAAGCCGGTGGTGGCGGCCGTGCACAGCGTCGCGATGGGCGGGGGGCTCGAACTCGCGCTCGGTTGCCACTACCGCGTGGCCGCCCGGTCGACGCAGGTGGCGCTTCCCGAGGTCAAGCTCGGCCTCGTGCCGGGCGCCGGCGGCACCCAGCGGCTTCCTCGGGTGCTGGGCGTGGAGACCGCGCTGAACATGATCGTCTCCGGCGAACCGGTCAAGGCGGAAGTGCTCGCGCAGCTGCCGGGCCAGAAGCTCTTCGATGAGGTGGTCGACTCCGATGTGCTGGCGGCGGCGGTGGCGCTGGCGGGACGGGTCGCGTCGCTGCGCCCGCTGCCGCGGGTGCGTGACCTTCCGGTGAAGCACCCCAACCCCGACGGCTATTTCCAGTTCGCCCGCAACACGGTCAAGGCCATGGCGAGGAACCTTCCTGCGCCGGCTCGCTGCGTCGATTGCGTCGAGCAGTCGATGAAGGCGAGCTTCGAGGCCGGCCTTCGATACGAGCGCGAAGCCATCATGGCGCTCACCTTCACCCCGGAAAGCCGCGCGCTTCGCCATGCCTTCTTCGCCGAGCGCGCGACCAGCAAGATTCCGGATGTGCCGGCCGGCACGCCGCTGCGGCCCATCGCCCGGGTGGCGGTGATCGGCGCGGGCACCATGGGCGGCGGCATCGCGATGAACTTCCTGAACGCCGGGCTTCCTGTGGTGATGCTCGAGCAGAAGCAGGAGGCGCTCGACCGCGGCGTGGCCACCATCCGCAAGAACTACGAGGCCCAGGTCAAGAAGGGCAAGCTCAAGGAAGACAAGTACCAGCAGCGCATGGCGCTCCTGAGCACCACGCTCGACTACGCGGAGCTCAAGGACGCGGACATCGTCATCGAGGCCGTGTTCGAGGAAATCGGCGTCAAGGAGGCGGTGTTCCGCCGGCTCGACGAGGTGATGAAGCCCGGCGCCATCCTGGCCACCAACACCTCCACGCTGGACGTGGACCGCATCGCCGGCTTCACGAAGCGGCCGCAGGACGTCATCGGCACCCACTTCTTCAGCCCCGCCAACGTGATGAAGCTGCTGGAGGTGGTGCGCGGCAAGGCCACCGCCAAGGACGTGCTGGCCACGGTGATGGACCTGGGCCGGAAGATCAAGAAGACCTGCGTGGTCAGCGGCGTGTGCGATGGCTTCATCGGCAACCGGATGATCGAGCAGTACAGCCGCCAGGCCGGCTTCCTGCTGGAGGAGGGCTGCACGCCGCAGCAGGTGGACCGCGCGGTGGAGAAGTTCGGCTTCGCGATGGGTCCGTTCCGCATGGGCGACCTGGCCGGCAACGACATCGGCTGGGCCATCCGCAAGCGCCGCTATGTGGAAAAGCCCGGCATGCGCTACAGCAAGACGGCCGACCTGCTGTGCGAGATGGGCCGCTACGGCCAGAAGACCAGCGCGGGCTGGTACGACTATGCCCCGGGCAAGCGCGACGCACTGCCGTCGGCCACGGTGGAGCAGATGATCGTCGAGCACCGCCGCACGCTGGGCGTCTCGCCGCGCAAGATCTCCGACGACGAGATCGTCCACCGCCTGGTCTATGCGCTCGTCAACGAGGGCGCGAAGATCGTCGAGGAGGGCATCGCGCTTCGGGCCTCGGACATCGACATGGTGTACCTCACCGGCTATGGCTTCCCGCTCTTTCGGGGCGGCCCGATGTGCTATGCCGACACGGTGGGGCTTTTCAACGTCGTCCAGACGATGAAGCGCTTCGCCGCCAATCCGCTGGACGATGCCGACTTCTGGCAGCCCGCGCCGCTGCTGGCCCGCCTGGCCGCCGAGGGCGGCAGCTTCAGCTGACCGGCCACGGCCCGTCCGTCGCTGCCGCACAACCGAACCCGAGAACCCCGCCATGACCTCCGCCGTGATCGTCTCCACCGCCCGCACGCCGCTCGCCAAGAGCTGGAAGGGCGCCTTCAACATGACCCACGGCGCCACGCTGGGCGGGCTGGCGGTGAAGGCCGCCGTCGAGCGCGCCGGCATCGACCCAGCCGCCGTCGACGACGTGCTGATGGGCTGCGCGAACCCGGAGGGCGCCACTGGCTGGAACATCGCCCGCCAGGCGGGCTTGCGCGCCGGCCTGCCGGTGACCGTGGCCGGCCTGACGGTCAACCGCTTCTGCTCGAGCGGCCTGCAGACCATCGCGCTGGCGGCCCAGCGGGTGATCGCCGGCGAGGGCGAGGTCTACGTGGCCGGCGGCGTGGAAAGCATCTCCTGCGTGCAGCAGGAAATGAACATGCACATGTTCCACGACAGCTGGCTGCAGCAGCACAAGCCGGAAATCTACTGGCCGATGCTGCAGACGGCGGAGAACGTGGCCCGCCGCTACGGCATGTCGCGCGACCGCATGGACGAGTTCGGCGCGGCCAGCCAGCAGAAGGCCTGCGCCGCGCAGGCGGCCGGACGTTTCCAGGACGAGATCGTCAGCGTCACCGTGACTGCCGGCGTGGCCGATGCGGTGCTGGGTCTGCGCAGCAAGGAAGTCACCGTCTCGGTGGACGAGGGGCTGCGCGAAGGCACGACGGCACAGGCCATCAGCGGCATCCGCCCGGCCGTGCCCGGCGGGGTGGTGACCGCCGGCAACGCCAGCCAGTTCAGCGACGGCGCCGGAGCCTGCGTGGTGGTGGACGAGGCCTATGCCGAGCGCCACGGCCTGAAGCCGCTGGGCCGATTCCTCGGCTTTGCCGCGGCCGGCTGCGAGCCCGACGAGATGGGCATTGGCCCGGTCTTTGCCGTGCCCAAGCTGCTCAAGCGCCTGGGCTTGACGGTGGACGACATCGACCTGTGGGAGCTCAACGAGGCCTTCGCGGTGCAGGTCCTGTACTGCGCCGACACGCTGGGCATTCCGATGGACCGGCTGAACGTGAACGGCGGCGCCATCGCCATCGGCCACCCGTATGGCATGAGCGGGCAGCGCCTGACCGGCCATGCGCTGATCGAGGGACGGCGGCGCGGCGCCAAGCGGGTGTGCGTGACCATGTGCGTGGGCGGCGGCATGGGCGCTGCCGGCATCTTCGAAGTGCTCTGAACGGGCTGGAACATGCGCGCCTGGCTGGATTTCCTGCTCTACGACTGGCTGCGGGTCGAGTCGCTGGGTGAGCGGGCGCGCTTTTCCGACCACGGCCGCGAAACCTTCGACGCGGTGCTCGACCTGGCCGAGCGCCTGGCGGCGGACAAGTTCGCGCCCTTCAACCGGCTGGCCGACACGCAGGAACCTCACTTCGACGGCGAGCGGGTGCACCTGCCCCAGCCCACCGTCGACGCCGCGCGGGCCTATGCCGCCTCCGGCCTGCTGGCCGCGTCGCAGCCGGTGGAAGTGGGCGGCATGCAGCTGCCCTGCACGGTGGAGATGGCGGCCAACGCCTTCTTCAGCAAGGCGAGCGTGGCCATGAGCGGCTACGCCATGCTCACCAGCGGCAACGCTGGGTTGCTGATGGCCCACGGCACACCCCGCCAGCGCGAGGTCTTCGCCCGCCCTGAGTTCGCCGGGCGCTGGTTCGGCACCATGTGCCTGAGCGAGCCTCAGGCCGGCTCCAGCCTGTCCGATGTGGCCACCCGCGCCGTGCCGGATGGTCCGGCCTTCCAGGACGATCCGCTCGGCCCGCGCTACCGCCTCACCGGCCACAAGATGTGGATCAGCGGGGGCGAGCACGAGATCACCGAGAACATCGTCCACCTGGTGCTGGCCAAGGTGCCCGGCGCCGACGGCGCGCTGGTGCCGGGCACCCGCGGCATCTCGCTTTTCATCGTCCCGAAGTGGATGGTCGGCGCGGACGGGCGCCTCACCGGCGAACGCAACGACGTCACGCTGGCGGGCCTGAACCACAAGCTCGGTTATCGGGGCACCACCAACACGCTGCTGAATTTCGGCGAAGGGCGCTTCCGGCCGGGCGGCTCGGCCGGGGCCATCGGCTGGCGGGTGGGCGCCGAGGGCGAAGGCCTGAAGGCGATGTTCCACATGATGAACGAGGCGCGCATTGGCGTGGGGCTCGGCGCGGTGATGCTGGGCATGGCCGGCTACGAGGCGAGCCTGGCCTATGCGCGCGACCGGCCGCAGGGCCGGCCAGCCACCGCAGCAGGCAAGGACGCCCGAACGCCCCAGGTGCCCATCATCCGGCACGCCGATGTGAAGCGAATGCTGCTGGCCCAGAAGAGCCTGTGCGAGGGCGGGCTGGCGCTGGCGCTGCATTGCGCGCGCCTGGTGGACGAGCAGCACACGGCGGTCGCCGAGGCGGCCGAAGAGGCATCGCTGCTGCTGGAGATGCTCACCCCCATCGCCAAGAGCTGGCCCAGCGAGTGGTGCCTGGAGGCCAACAGCCTGGCCATCCAGGTGCTGGGCGGCTATGGCTACACCCGCGACTTCCCCGTCGAGCAGTACTGGCGCGACAACCGCCTGAACATGATCCACGAGGGCACGCACGGCATCCAGGGGCTGGACCTGCTCGGACGCAAGGTGACGATGCAGGGCGGCCGCGGTTTGCAGGCGCTGTGCCGGCGCATCGAGGCCACGGTCGAGGCCGCGCGGCTTCAAGCGGGGCTGGTCGATCAGGCCGATGCGGTCGCCCGGGCCTTGCAGGCCCTCGTCGCCGCCACCCGTGCCGCGTGGTCCACCGGCGAGCCCGAGGCGGCGCTGGCCAATGCGACACCCTACCTGCAGGCCTTCGGGCATGTCGTGGTGGCCTGGATCTGGCTCGATGTGGCCCTGGCCCTGGAGCCTGCGCTGCAGGCTGAAAGCGGTGCTGCGCGCCGCCTGAAGCTGCAGGGCCACCTGGCCGCAGCCCGCTATTTCCACCGCTATGAGTTGCCCCGCGTGTCCGCCTGGCTGAAGGTCGTCGCCGAGCGCGACGACACCTGCCTGCGCCTGGACGAGGCCGCCTTCTGATGCCGGAGCCACAGCCATGTCCCGCCTGACGGAACGACTGGACCGATGGGTCTGGACGCTGATCTACGGCGGCCTGCTCCTCATGGGGCTGGGACTGGCCATCTGGAGCCAGCCCTCGTCCTGGCCCTTGTGGCTGGTGCTGGGCGGAGGCCTTGCCGCCGCGGTCGGGCTGGTGCTGATCGCCATTCGCTCCCGACAATCCGACGCCTGACCCCCGGCACGGTGGCCGAACCCGGCTCCACCCCACCCGGCCCCAACCCCTGACCCGATCCCAGCTTCATGCCCCGCCTGCGCCATGTGGTGATGTGGACCCTGCACGACCCGGCCGACGCCGGACGCTTCAAGCAGCTGCTCGAGCGCTGCGCCGATCTGGTGCCTGGCACCCTGCAGTTCGAGGTGGGCATCCGCCAGCCCGGGCTGGATGCGAGCTGCGACGTGGTGCTGGTGTCCGCCTTCGAGAGCCGCGAGGCGCTGGACGCCTACCAGCGGCATCCGGTGCACGCCGAGGTGTCCGCGCTGCTGGGCCC
The DNA here is from genome assembly GCA_027487905.1 of Rubrivivax sp. Classification (GTDB taxonomy): domain Bacteria; phylum Pseudomonadota; class Gammaproteobacteria; order Burkholderiales; family Burkholderiaceae_C; genus JAIYCR01. Next base: position 16,240 of record JAIYCR010000081.1, read on the forward strand.
CCTGCGGCGCGAGCGCACGGTGCTCGACCACGAACTTCCGCCCCAAGCCAGGAACCCCTCATGAGCACCCATGTGCTGAAGCTTTTTTCGCTCGAAGGACAGGTCGCGCTGGTCACCGGCGGCTCGCGCGGGCTGGGCCTGCAGATCGCCGTGGCGCTGGGGGAGGCCGGTGCGCGCATCGTGCTGACCTCGCGCAAGGCCGAGGACCTGGAACAGGCCACCGCGGACCTGCAGGCCCGTGGCGTGGATGCACGCTGGATCGCCGCCGATGCCAGCGACCCTGCCGCCATCGCGCGCGTGGTGTCCGAGGCGCGGGAGCGGGCCGGCGAGATCGACGTGCTGGTCAACAACGCCGGTGCGACCTGGGGCGCTCCGGCCGAGGACTATCCACTGCAGGCCTGGGACAAGGTGATGAACCTGAACATCCGCAGCGTCTTCCTGATGAGCCAGGCGGTCGGGCGGGCCAGCATGATTCCCCGCCGAAAGGGGCGCATCGTCAACATCGCCTCCATCGCCGGCCTGGCAGGCAACGCGGCCTTGATGCAGACGGTGGCCTACAACACCAGCAAGGGCGCGGTGGTGAACTTCACCCGCACGCTGGCCGCCGAATGGGGCCATCACGGCATCAACGTGAATGCGCTGGCACCGGGCATGTTCCCGACCAAGATGACCCGGGGCACCTTCGAGCGGGTCGGTGAGGAGCGCATCGCCGCCGGTGCCCCCTTGCGGCGCGTGGGCGGCGACGACGATCTGAAAGGCGCGGCCCTGCTGCTGGCCAGCGACGCGGGCCGGCACATCACCGGCCAGATCCTCGCCGTGGACGGCGGCGTGTCCGCCGTCATCGCCCATTGATCACCACCGGCACCCTGCCGTTGCCGCTGCGCCCGCCCCATGGACTTTCCGCTGCAGATTCCCTTCGTCCAGTCGCTGGGCTTCGAGCTCGTCCGCTTCGAGGACGGCGAAGCCGAGATCCATTTCGACCCGCAGGAAGGCCATCTCAACAGCTTTCACGTCGTGCATGGCGGCGCGCTGATGACCCTGCTGGACGTCGTGATGGCGCATGCGGCGCGCAGCCCGAACGCCGGTGGCCTGCCCGATGAGCGCGGCGTGGTGACCGTGGAGATGAAGACGAGCTTCATGCGGCCGGGCCTGGGGCCGCTCAAGGCCGAGGCCAAGGTGCTGCACCAGAGCAGCACGCTGGCCTTCTGCGAGGCCGCGGTGACCAACGAGGACGCCGAACTGGTGGCCCATGCAACGGCCACCTTCAAGTACCTGCGCCGTCTGCCGGTGGGTGGCCGGCTCATCAGCGGATTGCGCTCGTCGGATTGAACCCGCCGCCAGCGCCCGGCCCACCCCAACCGTCACCCGAAGGATTCGACATGAGTGTGCTCAACCGCCAGCTGGTCCTGGCCTCCAGGCCCGAGGCCGAACCCACGGCCGCCAACTTCCGCCTCGTCGAGCAGACGCTGCCGCCGCTGGCCGATGGCGAGGTGCTGGTGCAGCACCGATTCCTGTCGCTCGACCCCTACATGCGGGGCCGCATGAACGAGGGCCGCAGCTATGCGGCGCCGCAGCCTCTGGACGCGGTGATGATCGGCGGCACCGCGGGCGAGGTGCTGGAAAGCCGCCACCCCCGCTTCGCGCCGGGCGATGCGGTGGTGGGCATGGGTGGCTGGCAGACGCACGCCATCGTTCGAGGCAACGATCCCGGCGCGCTGCGCAAGGTGGACACCTCGCGCGTGCCGCTGTCGGCCTATCTGGGCGCAGTGGGCATGCCGGGCGTCACGGCCTGGTATGGCCTGACGCAGATCTGTGCGCCCAAGGCCGGCGAGACGGTGGTGGTCAGTGCGGCCAGCGGTGCCGTGGGCAGCGCGGTGGGCCAGCTGGCCAAGGCCAGGGGCTGCCGCGCCGTGGGCATCGCCGGTGGCGCCGACAAGTGCGCCTATGTGGTCGAGGAGCTGGGCTTCGATGCCTGCATCGACTACAAGGCGCAGGCCGACGACCGGTCCCTGCACCGGGCGCTGAAGGCCGCGGCGCCCGATGGCATCGACTGCTGCTTCGAGAACGTCGGTGGCCGCATCCTGGATGCGGTGATGGCGCGGATGAACGCCTTCGGACGCATCGCCCTGTGCGGAATGATCGCCGGCTACAACGGCGAACCCATTTCGATGGCCAACCCCTCGCTGATCCTGATGTCGCGGCTCAAGCTGCAGGGCTTCATCGTCAGCGAGCACATGGAGCTGTGGCCGCAGGCCCTGCAGGAGCTGGCCGAGCGGGTGGGCGCGGGCAGCCTGCGCTACCGCGAGACCATCGCCGAGGGGCTGGACAGCGCACCGCAGGCCTTCATCGGGCTGCTCAAGGGCCGCAACTTCGGCAAGCAGCTGGTCCGCCTGGCCTGAGGAGGAGCAAGGCCTTGAACGAGCCCATCCTGCACCATTACCCGACCTCGCCCTTCGCCGAGAAGGTGCGCCTGGTTCTGGGCGCCAAGGCGCTGCCGTGGCGCTCGGTGTTCATTCCGGCGGTGATGCCCAAGCCGGACGTGGTGGCGCTCACCGGCGGCTACCGCAAGACCCCGGTGATGCAGCTGGGCGCGGACATCTACTGCGACACCGCGCTCATCTGCCGGGTGCTCGACACGCTGCAGCCGCAAGCCCCGCTCTACCCGCCGGGCTGCGAAGGCGTGGCCGAGCTCATCGCACAGTGGGCCGATCAGCAGCTCTTCTGGACGGCGGTGCCCTACACGATGCAGCCCGCTGGCCTGGCCCAGGTCTTCGGCGATGCACCCCCCGAGCAGATGAAGGCCTTCGCGGCCGACCGCGCCGCCTACGCACCGCAGCTGCGACGGCCCACGCCCGCCGATGCCGAGGCGGCGCTTCGGTCGATGCTGGGCTGGATGGAGTCGCAGCTGGGCCACCAGAGCGAGCGCCTGAGTGCGGAGCACGGCCCGTGGATGGCCGGACCGGCACGCAGCATCGCCGACTTCGCCTGTGCCCATCCGCTGTGGTTCGTTCGCCTGGCGCCGGCAGTGGCCGGCGTGCTCGACGGCTTTCCCAGGGTGGGCGAATGGCTGCAACGAATGCTCAGCCTGGGCCACGGCCCTTCGACCCGGATGAAGAGCGCCGAAGCCATCGGCGTGGCGGCGACGGCTGCCGCCGCCGGACTGCATGCGCCGGTCTTCGTGCACCCGGACCTGGGTTTCCAGCCGCGCGAGGCGGTGACCGTCTGCGCCACCGACGTGGGCCTCGACCCGGTGGCCGGCGAACTGGTGGGCCTGACCACCGACCGCGTGACGGTGGAGCGAATCGACCCGCGCGCCGGCCGCGTGCATGTGCACTTCCCCCGCATCGGCTACCAGATCAAGCGACAGAAAGCGAGCACGCCATGAAGAGCTTCCAGGGCCGCACGGCGGTGATCACGGGCGCGGCGTCGGGCTTCGGCCTGGAGGCCTGCCGCATCGCCGCGCGCGAGGGCATGAACGTGGTGATGGCCGACGTGCAGGCCGACGCCCTGGAGGTGGCCGCCGCGGAGATCCGATCGCTCGCGCAGGCCCAGGGTGCAGGCGTCGTCGCGCAGCAGGTGGACGTGCGGCATGGCGCGCAGGTGCAGGCGCTTCGGGACGCCACGGTGGACGCCTTCGGGGCACCCCATCTGGTGTTCAACAACGCGGGGGTCGGCGCCGGCGGCTTGATCTGGGAGCACAGCGAAAAGGACTGGGAATGGGTGGTCGGCGTCAACCTGATGGGCGTGGCCCACGGCGTGCGCCTGTTCACCCCGCTGATGCTGGAGGCCGCCGCACGGGACCCGGGCTATGAAGGCCACATCGTCAACACCGCCAGCATGGCCGGCCTGCTGAACGCGCCGAACATGGGGGTCTACAACGTCACCAAGCATGCGGTGGTGAGCCTGTCGGAGACGCTGCACCAGGACCTCAGCCTGGTGACCGAGCAGGTGCGGGCGTCGGTGCTCTGTCCCTTCTTCGTGCCCACCGGCATCCACCGCAGCCACCGCAACCGGCCCAGCGAGCTGCGCGAGGCGGCGGTCAAGCCCACCCGCAGCCAGCTCATCGCGCAGGCGATGAGCGACAAGGCGGTGACCGGCGGCAAGGTGACGGCAGCCGAGGTGTCGAAAGCCGTGTTCGATGCGGTGCGCGAGGGGCGCTTCTACATCTACAGCCATCCCAAGGCGCTGGCCTCGGTGCAGGTGCGGCTGGAGGACGTGATGCTCGGGCGCAACCCGACCGACCCCTTCGCGGGCAAGCCCGACATCGGCGCCGAGCTGCGCCGTGCCCTGCGTGACGCCGGCTGATCAGCCAGCCCAGCCCCGCGAACCGGCCCGCCTGGGCTCGGCCGAGCGAGTCGCCGGGCTGGTGCTGGTGGGCCTGCAGTTCGGCCTGATGGCCGCCCTGGCTGGCATGGCCGGCCTGAGCCGCCCCGAGCATCCGGTGGGCCTGACGGCCTGGGTGCTGCTGGCTGCGTCCATGGTGATGGGCCTGGCGGCGCTGCAGGCCAACCGACCCGGCAACTTCAACATCCGGCCCCAGCCGCATCCGCAGGGGCGGCTGGTCACCCACGGCATCTACCGCTGGGTGCGGCATCCGATGTACGCCGCGGTGCTGCTGGCCGCGACGGCGGCTGCGGCCTCGGCGGCAGAAGGCCTTCGGCTGGTCGCCTGGGCCGCGGTGCTCGCGCTGCTGGCGGTGCTGACGGTGAAGTCGATGCTCGAAGAGCGCTGGCTGGCCGAACGGCACGAGGGCTATCTGGCCTACGCACAGCGGACACGCCGGTTCTTCCCCGGCCGCTTCTGAAGGCCGCCGGCCTTCAGCTGGGCAGGAAACCTTCCACCGACAGGTAGCGCTCGCCGGTGTCGTAGTTGAAGCCGAGCACCACGGCGTCGGCCGCCAGCTCGGGCAGCTTCTGCGCGATGGCCGCCAGCGTGGCGCCGCTGGAGATGCCCACGAGCAGGCCCTCCTCGCGGGCGCTGCGGCGGGCCATCTCGCGCGCGGCTTCGGCTTCGACCTGGACCACGCCGTCCAGCAGCGCGGTGTCCAGGTTGCCCGGCACGAAGCCCGCGCCTATGCCCTGGATGGGGTGCGGCGACGGTGCCCCGCCGCTGATCACCGGACTGGCCGCAGGCTCCACCGCATAGACCTTCAGGCGCGGCCAACGGGCCTTGAGCACGCGGGCGCAGCCGGTCAAGTGGCCACCCGTGCCCACGCCGGTGATGATGGCGTCCACGCCGTCGGGGAAGTCCGCAGCGATTTCCTCGGCGGTGGTGCGCACGTGGACCTCGACGTTGGCCGGGTTGTCGAACTGCTGCGGCATCCAGGCGCCCGGCGTCGCGGCCACCAGTTCCTGGGCGCGCGCGATGGCCGCCTTCATGCCGCCCGCGCGCGGGGTGAGCTCGAAGCGCGCACCGTAGGCCTGCATCAGCCGGCGGCGCTCGATGCTCATGCTGTCGGGCATCACCAGCACCAGCGCATAGCCCTTGACGGCGGCCACCATGGCCAGCCCGATGCCGGTGTTGCCCGAGGTGGGCTCCACGATGGTGCCGCCCGGCCGCAGGCGCCCATCGGCCTCGGCCGCCTCGACCATGGCCAGCGCGATGCGGTCCTTGACCGATCCGCCCGGGTTCGCGCGCTCGGACTTCACCCACACCTCGCGGCCGGGGAACAGTCGCTGCAGGCGGATGTGCGGCGTGCGACCGATGGTGTCGAGGACGGAATGGGCTTTCATGCGGGGCTCCGGAGAAGGGCGGCAGGGTTCAGGAAGACGCGCCGGGGGGCAGACTGGACAGCGCCGCGGCGCTGCCATCGCGTGCCCGCATCTTGGCGTGGATGTAGGCGCCGTGGGGCACGTGCAGCAAGTCGGCCACCCGCCAGAGGATGTGCTGTTCGTGCGAGGCAAGGTGGCCATCGGCGAAAGCCACCTGCCACATCGCCTCGACCACGGCGATCTTCTCCTCGGGCGACAGGCGTTCGTTCAGCGCCGAGGTGAAGGCATGCAGGTCATGGGCGCCGCGGGCGCGGACCTGCGCGAGTTCAAGCAGACGGGCGCCTTCGTCCTCGGTGAGTTCGAAGCGCTGCCGCAGCGTGTGCAGCACCATCTGGCGCTCCTCGTCGGTGAGGCTCGCGTCGGCGCACATCACTTCCACCAGCAGGACGCCGGTGGCCAGTTGCAGTTCGTGGGGGGTTCGGGCCTGCCCGGGGGGCGGGGCGGCGGTAAGCGAATCGAAGAGGTCGCGCAGGGTCTTGAGCATGCCGCAAGCCTAGCGCAGCGGCCGCGGCGAAGGCCGCTTCGGCGGCGGAGGGTCAGCCGCAGACCTGGTGCCGGTGGTCGATCCACCAGCGGGCCGATGCCTCTTCGCGGATGCGCTCGGCAAGGTCGAGCCTCAGGCGGCGCAGCGCCCGTGCACGGATGAGCATCGCTGCGGCGACTTCACTGGCCGATCCGCTGAGCGCGGGCAAGCCGGAGTCTTCCGCGCGGGAGGGCAGGGTCGCAGGGGCTGCCGAAGAAACCGCAGCTGCCTGGCAGGCCGCGTCGGCCAGCTGCGCAGCCCGCAGTTGCGTGGCGGCGTGCGACACGGCGGAAAGAGAGCTCGTTTCGGCAAGGGCAGCGAAGGCGGGCATGGTCGGCGGGGACATCGGGTCGGGGGCCGCAGGGCCGGCAAAGGCCGGTTCGGCGGAACAGGGGACCCCTGCTTAACCCGGCGGCGGCAAGTGCGGTTGACACGCCCGGTTCACCACCGAGATGATCAATCGGTAAGTAGATGTTACACAGACCGGGATGGACCGGCTTGGGCGGGATGGCCCGGGCTTCCCCCTCAAGGTTCGGTCCGCTTCGCACACGGCTCAGGACGGCAGGAAGTCCACTGGCCAGGTCACGATCAGCGTGTCCACTTCCTTCGCGCCGAAATCGAACTGACGAATCCGGGCGAGGAGCTTCTGTTCGAGCTCGGCCGAACGGAGCTCGCTGGATTCCAGGCGAAGGTCGCTCACCTGGCCGGACGGGGCGATCGTCAACCGCAGCACCACCTTGCCCTGAAGCCCAGGGTCATCCCGCAGCGCGCGGTTGTAGAGCGCGTAGATGGCGCCCTTGTTGCGCTCGAAGACGAGCTTGACGTCCTCGATGGACCTGGAGGCCTTGCCGCTGGCGCCGCGCTGCACGGCAGCACCGGGCGCGCGGCCTGCACCCGCACCGCCGCCCGACCCGCTCCCCGCCCCGGCGCCTTCGCCCCGGCCCGCCGCAGAGCCACCGCCACCGGGACCGCCTCCGCCGCCGCCGCCGGCCACGCCTTCGACCAGCGTGGTGGCGCGGCCGGCCAGGCCGCCCCCGCCGCTGTCGCGGCTGTAGGCCGCCACCGCAATGCCGCCGCTGCCCCCCGCGGACGCGCGGGCCACCAGGTTGCGGGCGGGCAGGCCGGCTTCGGTTCCGACGCCCACACCCGTCCCGGCACTGCTGCCCACCCCCGGACCGGGCTTGATGTCCTGCTGCAGCTGTACCGCCAGCGGCGCGCCGCGAAGCTCAGCCAGCTGCTCCTTCATGGCCAGCAGACCGACCCCCGAGGCCTGCCGCCGCGCGGCATCGGCCTCGCCGGGCGCACGCCCCTCCACCGGCTGTCGCGCTTCGGGCGCGGTGGCTTGGCGCGGGGCCGGGTTCGCCGGGCGATCGGGCCGCTCGGCACCGACCGGCCGCGGGTCGGCGCGCACGGGGGCCGGGGCGGCGGCGCCGGCAGGCACCGGGGTCGGCAGCGCCGGGGCGGCGGTCGGCCTCTGGGGTGGCGCCGGCGGCAGCAGCACGCGGGCGACGCTGCGGTCCGCTGCGGGACTTGCAACGGGCTGAACCGGCTCCATCGGACGGGGCCACAGCAGCAGGGCCACGCAGACCGCCGCGCTGAGGGCCAGCACGGTGTGCAGGATGCGCTGGAAGCGGCGCTGATCGTCCGGGGCCGGGGCCCAGGGCATCGTGCGCGCGCGGAAGGAGACGCTCCAGAGGGACGACCGGCCAGGCGCCGGCAGATGGGCGGCGGTCATGACAGGGCCTTGCGCTGCACCGCGAAGGACAGCTCGCCGAACTGCGCCGCGGCGGCCGTGGCCATGACCTTGCGCAGCAGCGAATACGGAACCGCCTGGTCGGCCATCAGCGTGACGCCGGGGCCCGCCGGCTCGGCCGATCCTTCCTGTGCGGATGCTGCGGCGGGCGCCGGGCGCAGGCGGTCCAGCTCGGCCTTGAGTGCGGCGATGACCTCGCCGTCGGTGGACAGCGCCTCGTCGGTGCCGGCCACGCGCCGCCCCTGGACGGTGATCTCGGTGGCGCTGACGCCGATCACGATGGTCTCGCGGGGCTCGGACTGCGACACCGACGGCGGCAGGCGCACATCACGCGGCGTCTGCAGCAGCTCGATGCCCGAGGCGCTGGTGAGCAGGAAGAAGATCAGGATGGTGAAGATGTCGATCAAGGCCACCAGGTTCATGTCCAGGGACGACTGGTTTCGGGCCTTCCGGGCCGCGCGGCGCGCCAGTGGGGTGGCCGCGCTCATGCGCCCGGCCCCTTGCGCGCTGCCGCCGTGGGCGTTGCGAGCGCGCGCGGGGCATCGCCCACGACGATCATCGGGAACAGCGGCAGATGCCGCACCTGCGGACCTTCGACCACGATCTGCTCGCGCACCGCGTCCATCACCGCCACCAGCCTTTCATACGGGGTCTCGGGCTGCGCCAGCACCGTCGCGCTCTGCTGTGCCGGGTACTTCTGCTTGATGGCCTGCACCAGCCGGGCGAGTGCGTCGGTGTCCGGCCGGCCCTGGGCGTCGGAGGGAATGCGCTGGATGAGCCCGCCGATGCGGTCGCCGACCTCCAGCGCGTCGGCGCGGATCACCACCTCGAGCTGCAGCGTGGCCACCTGCAGCCGCTCGACGGCGGGAGAGACGGCCGCCGTGGGCAGGCTCAGGTCCACAACCGACAGCCGGGTGAAGACGGCCGTGGACAGCAGGAAGGGAACCAGCACCACGATGAGGTTGATGAAAGCCGTGACCTCCAGGTGGGCCACGTCCTTCTTGAGTCGGCGCACGCGCATGGCCATGCCTCAGCGTGCGGCGGACGCTTGCACCGGCGGCACCGGCTGCTGCTCGCTTCTCAGCCGGTGCACCTGGTTCAGGAAGCTGATCTTCGCGGCCTCCAGGCCGTCGACGATCTCGCCGGTCCGGGCCTGCAGGAAGGCGTGGATGAGCAGGAAGGGGATGGCCACCATCAGTGCGAAGGCGGTGTTGTTCATCGCGATGGAGATGGACGCGGACAGCATCTCGGCCTTCTGGGCGGGGTTCACTGCGGCCACGGCGGTGAAGCCCTTGATCAGCCCGATCACCGTGCCCAGCAGCCCCACCAGCGTGATGACGTTGGCGAAGGTGGCGATGTAGTGGGTGCGCTTTTCCAGGCGCGGCACGATCTCCATCATCCCTTCCTCCATCGCGGCATCCACGTCCTCGCGTCGCCCCGGGCTCTGCAGCCGCTCCAGCCCGTGCGAGACGATGCGCGCGACGGCCGCATCCGAGGCGCTGGTCAGGCCGCGCGCCTCCTTTAGGCGACCGCCCTGCAGCAGCGGCAGCAGCTGCCGCCACACCCGCGCGTTCTCGCTGCGGGCGCGCGACAGCACGACGAAGCGTTCGATGGCGATGGCCAGGCCCAGGGCCATGATGAAGACGCTGGCGTAGATGAAGTAGCCGGAGTCCTGGAAGAACTTGACGACGGTTTCGAGGGCGGACATGCGGGGGCTCCTGAAAGGCGCTGGGCGGGGTGAGGCGGGGAAGGGGAAGGAGGGGGAAGGGCGGAAAGGCGCAGAGGGCTTCAAGGCGAGGCAGGGCGCCGGGCCTGCGTCGGGGCCTGCCCCTGGGCTGCCGAGGCGGTGCGGGTCTGCGCCTCGTAGCTCAGATGCCGGCGGAAGACGTCGCGGTCCACGGGGGCCAGCGCCTCGTCGAGCAGGCTTGCGTTTGGACGGCCTGCGAGGTCGCCGGGCAGCGGCTTGCGCCAGGGCACGATGGTCAGCACCTTGGGCAGTTCGCGGTTGCCCAGGATCTGGGTGCGCTCGAGCTCGGCGCGGTCCTGCGCGATCGCGGGCGGGGCGAGGCCAGGGCCGAGGACGAGTAGGAGGCCGAGGAGGATGGGCGCAGTCCGCTCGGGCGTCCTGATGGCGCTGCGTCCGCGGCACAGCCATCGCCCGGGCAGCCGGGTGCAAGCCTGGACGGCTGGAGTCGATGCAGGTTTCATCGGGTGTTCTCCGGCGTCGCGCCGGGCTGGGTCAGGGCCGCCGTGGCGGGTGGGGTGGTGGGTCGGGTGGCGGGTGCCTGGGTGGAGCCGCTGGTGGACCGGGCGGAAGGGGCGGAAGGGGCGACCCCGGACGCCGTGGCCGCGCGGGCGAGCCGCTGGTTGAGCTCGGCGACCCAGCGCCGCACTGTGGGGGCCTCGGCCGGCGCGAGCGAGGCGTAGCGCTCGTAGAGCTCGACGGCACCCTTGGCCTCGTTCAGGTAGAGGTCCTTCAGGATGGCCAGGTTGAGCAGGGCCGGTGCCAGGTCGGGCCGCAGTTGCAGCGAACGCTCATAGGCACTGCGGGCTGCGGCGAACCGGCCGTCCTGGCGCTGCGCCAGGCCCAGGCGCGCCCAGGCCTGCGGGTCGTCCGGCGAGGCACGGGCCGCACGCTCCAGCGCGGCCACCCGCTCGCTGCGCTGCAAGGCGGTTTCGCCGGCGGGCGCTGCATCGCCCTGCTCGGCCTTGCCCCAGCGAACCGGCTTCAGGCTGGCCAGGGCCGCCAGGCTGGCCCGCACGCCATCGTCATAAACGCCCTGGGAAGCCCGGGCGGCGTTGGCCTCGTGCAATGCGATTGCCTTCTCCTCGAAGGGGAAAGCCTGCTCCTCGAGCATCACCTGGTACTGCTCGAGAGCGGCGGCGCCCAGGCCGCGGGGCCGCTGGGATGCCAGCATCGCGCGGCCGAAATCCAGGTAGAGCGACGCGGTGCGCTGGGTGACCTCGGTGGTGAGCTCCGGCCCCGGGGCTTCGGCCGACACCGCCGCATAGGTGTCGAGCACGGCTTGCAGCCGCTGCTGCTTGAGCGCGAGCTGGCGCTGAAGCGGCTCGACCAAGGCCACCTGGCGGTAGGCCCGGACCTGCGGCTCGGCCAGCTCCAGCCGGGCGAGGCCCGCGATCGAGTGGCTGCGCTCAGAGCGGGGCTCGCCACTGGCCGCCGTGCCGTCTGCCTGGACGATGTCGCGCAGAAGCGCCTGCAAGCGCTCGGCAGGTGCAGCGCCGGACGCCGGCTGCGGCTGCGGCCGCGGCGGTGTCGCCGGGGTCGCCGACCGGCCCGTCGGACGCCGGGAGGACGCTGCCGATGAAGCCGACGTGGAAGCCGATGTGGAAACCGACGTTGAAGCTGACGTCGAAGCCACCAGGTCGGCAGTCAGCAGCGTGGCATCGCTTCGCAGCAGCTGGAAGAGCCGCCAGCGTGCGGCCTGGGCCGCATCCAGCGGCTGCGGGTGCTGGCGCACCTGCCGGTCGAGCGTGCGGGCGGCCGCGCGCAGGTCGCCGCTGCGCTCGTGCAGTTCCCCGGCCTGCTGCAAGGCACTGAGCGACACCGCCTCTCGGCTGCCGCTGGCCGCCTGCACCGCCGCCTCGGAAGGCGCGTCGGCCAGGCGCTCGAACTCCAGCGCGGCAGCGCGCCACTGGCCGCGCTCCAGCTGAACCAGCGCCAGCCGCGCCGGCAGCTCGGACTGCAGCGGGTGTTGCGGATGCTCTCGCCTGAATGCCTCCAGCGCGAGCGCCGCGCCCTCCCAGTCCCGGCGTTCGATGCGGACGGCCGCCGCGTCGAAGCGCGCGGTCGCTGCCACGGAGGTCCCGGGCGACACCGCGACGACCCGCTCGAAATGACCAAGCGCCTCCGCGGCGCGGCCGGCCGCACGGGCCGCCTCGCCCTGCCGGTAGATGGCTGCGGCGATCCGCTCGTCAAGTTCGCTCTGGCGGGCCGAAGCAGCAGGCGCTGCGATGGCTCCGGGGGAAGCAGTGGCTTGCAGCGCAGCCTGGAAAGCGGACTCGGCCGCGGCGTAGTCGCGCTGCTCGAAGGCCGCCTGCCCCAGCACGCGAAGCGCCACCTGCCTTTGCTCGGCGGTGGGCCCGGGCGTTCCGCCCAGCGCCTGTCGGGCGACGCGGCTGGCACCTTCGACATCGCCTTGCCGCATCAGCCGGTCGGAGGCGTCGGTCAGCACCGCGGTGGCCCGCGCATCGCCGGGGAAGGTGGTGGCAAAGCGCACCGCGGTGGCCGTGGCCAGGCGCTGGGCATCCGCGCCCGCCGGGGCGGTGCTGGCAGTCGTCGCGGGCGCAGCGTCGGCTGCACCGGCCACGCTGCGCCGAGCGAGCACCGCCGCGTAGCCGGCCTCCGCGCTTCGGGCGTGGGTCGGATAGCCGTAGGCCACGCGCTCGTAGGCCTCGGCCGCGTCCGCCACGCGTTGTTCTTCGGCCAGCAGTTCGGCCATCAGGAAGTGGCGCTCGGGGGTCTGCGTGGCCTTGGGGAAGGCCTCGATGAAGGCCGCGTACCACCGCAGCGCCTGCTCGGCGTCGGCACTCGCCGCTTCGCGCCGGCCCGCCGCGCGGGCCTGCTGTGCGGACGCGTGATGGAAGCGGGCGAGCTCGTCCAGGTGACGCTGCAGGTCCGGGGCGAGGCGGCTCCAGGCGTCGGGACGCGACCGGCGGAAATCGCTGGTCGCCCCATAGCGGGTCGCATAGTCGCGGCGGGCCTGCAGGGCCTGGCGCGTGAACCCGGCCTCGTCCTGGATGGCGATCACGCGCTCGAGCAGCCCAGGGGCCTGGGGGTGCTGCGGCTGCGAGCCGGCGAAGGCGGCGAAGGTGTCGGCGGCGTCCTGGATGCGCTGCTGGCGCAGGTAGAGCTCGCCGAGCTCGCGGTAGACCCGCGGCTCGTAGGCCTTGCGTTCTGGCCGGTCGATGTAAGGGCCGATGGCCGTGGCGCCACCCAGGCTGGCCAGGCTGATGCTCGTCACCCGCAGCGTGTCCTCGACGAGCTCGCGGTCCCCTCGGCTCAGGCCGGCGAGGTCTGGATCGATGTCCGCGCGGGTGTCGCCCGGCGTGCGGGCCGCGGCCTGCGGCGCCTCGCGGGCATCGGGCCCTGCCAGCAGCCTGGCATCGAGGACACCGAAGAAGGCCTGCAGCGCCTCGGCGGGCCGCGATTGCTTGAACTGCGACCAGCCCAGCATGTAGAGCGCCCGCTCCCTCAGCGCCCGCTCCGGTGGGCTGGCCGGACCCGGCTGTCCCCTGGGTGCCGGCGCCTGCGCAGGGGACTGTGTCTGCGCAGGGGCCGGGGCGGACCCTTCGACGGACGCCGCGCCGGCGGAGCGCAGCACCTGCGAATAGGCCGCCTCGGCCGGCCCGTAGCGCTGTTGCGCGAAGAGCATCTCACCGCGTCTGAACTGGGCCTCGCCCCAGTGGCGGCTTGCAGGGTGTTCACTCGCCAGCCGGTCAAGGGTGCCCAGGGCGGCGCCCAGGTCGCCGCTCAGCTCCTGGGCCCGGGCGAGCTGGTAGAGCACCCGGTCGTTGCCGGGGTCCCGGGGGTAGGCCTGCAGTCGCTGCTGGTAATGCGAGAGGGCGGGCGCGAGGGCGGTGCGGGCGTCGATCGAGGCCGGGTCTGCCGCCTCCGCCCGCTCGAGCTCGAGGTCGCCCAGCCGGCGCAGGGCCTCGGCACGGGAGCGCGCCTGTCCGGCCGCAGGCGCGGCGGCAAGGTAGTCCCGGTAGGCCTGGATCGCCTGCGCTTCGGTGCTCGCCACGGGGCGCTGAAGATCCACTTCCACCGTGCGCGCGAACAGGGTGGCCAGCGTGGGCTCGTTGTCCGGGGAGGAGGGTTTGCGCAGGCCGGAACAGGCGCAGAGCGCTGCGACGGCCACCAGCAGCAGGGGCAGCCGGGTCAGCGCACAGCCAGGCGTGACGGCGGGCGCGCCGGCTAGCGCACAGCGGGGGTCAGCGGGGGGCCGCATCGGAGGGGCCTGGCATCTGGGTGGTGGGGCGTGTCACGGCGTTCGCGGGTGGGACGGCCGCGGGTGCTGCCGCCGGCGACGCCGAAGCCGTGGCAGATGCGCTGAGCGACCGGTCGTGCAGCTGTGCGAGGGCAAAGCGGGCGTGTTCGGCGTAGACCTGCAGACGCGCCTTCTGCTGCTCCAGCGCCGACACCGCCAGGGCCTGGACCGCCTGCTGCTGCTCCAAGGCTGCAGCGGCAACCGGGGCCTGAAGGGCTGCGATCCGTGCCTGGAGCCCTTCGATGCGCGCGGCAAAGGCATCCTGCCGTGCGGGCTCGTCGCGCTGCGCCGCCCTGATGGCCTCGGCGCGGCTGCCGGCCGCGGTCAGTGACGCGTCGGTCGCGGCCAGCGCCTTGCGGGCGGTCCACAGACGCTCGGGCAGCGCACGCGCCAGGGTCCAGTCCAGCGCCCCTTCCACCCGGTCCAGCCGTTGCGCCGCGTCGGGCGGCGCGGAGAGGGCCTCGCCGGCCGGGGCCGAGAAGCCGCCGTTCTCCAGCCGCAGGCGCTCGAGCGTGGCGCGCGATCGTTGCACCAGGCCGCGCAGCGCGGCCTCGCGCTCGCTGGCGAAGGCGCGTCCATCGGCCGCCTCCTGCGCGGCGAGCAGTTCGGCCGCCAGCGCGTCGCGCTGCCGGCCAAGGCCCTCCAGCGTGCTGCTGGAAGTGCCGGGTGCGAAGGAAGCGCCGGTGGCGGTCGGCACGCTGCGCGCCAGCGCCGCCTGCAGCGCCGGCAATCGGGCTTCATGGACGTCCTTGCGGTGGGCCAGCATGTCCCGGTAGCTGCCCAGCGCCTGCTGCCAGCGGTCCAGGTTGGCGGCCAGGAAGCGCAGGTCGCGCAGGCTGGTCAGGGCCTGGTGGAACTCATGCCCGGCCAGCAGCGGCACCAGTTGCGCGGGGTGCGGCAGATCGGGCAGCCGCTGCGGCAGCGCAGACGGAATCAGCCCCCGGGCGTTGGCCTCGTTGGCGCGGACGAGCGAGGTGCCGACGGTGGGGCCGGCGGGGGTGAGCGTGATCAGGCTCGAAGGCGCTGCGCCACCATCGGTGCGCTCCAGCAGCGCGTCGACCAGGCTGCCCGCCTGAACCGCGGCGATGGACGCGTCCAGGGCCGTCTGCTCCAGGGCATAGGCCTGCAGCGCCTGCTGGTAGTCCTGCAGGGCCTGACCGAAGGCGCCCAGCGAGGCCAGCGCATGGGGCACGGCCAGCCGGGCCTCCAGCACGGCGGCGTCGCTGCCACCGCGTGACCGCAGCTCGGTCCAGGGCACCAGCGCCGAGCGCGGATCGTCCAGCGCGTCGGCGGCCCAGCCGAAGCCCAGCAGCGCAGCCGGTGCGTCCAGGGACTGCAGGCGAACGCGCTGCAGGTGCGCGCGGGCCTCGCGCGGCGCGCCCTCCCGCAGCGCGGTGAAACCCAGGGCCAGGTTGGCCTTGTCGCGCAGCGCACGGGCTTCCTCGTCGGCCGCCGGCGCCTCGCCGAGTTCGCGCAGCAGCGCAGCGCCCTGCGCCGAACGGCCGGCTCGCAGCAGCGCCACGCCCAGGTTGAAGCGCAGGTAGCGGCTGGCGGCCAGTGAAGGCCGTTCACGCGCTGCCTGCAGCGCCTGCGCGGCGGCGGCTGCATCCCCCCGGGCGAGCAGCAGCTGACCCTGCAGCAGCTGCCGGTCTTCCTCCAGTTCTCCCGGCAGGGCCGGACCGACCCGATCCAGCGCGGCCTGTGCATCGTCCAGCAGGCCGCGCTGCTGGCGCAGACGCGCCATGAAGAACCAGGCCCGGTCCCGCACCGAAGGTGCAGCCCCGGTGGCGGCCAGGCGGTCGAAGATGGCTCCGGCCTCCCGGTGCAGGCCATAACCCAGCAGCAGGCCGCCGCGCAGCAGCTCGGCCTCGTCGTCGTGCGGAGCTGTGCGGCGCAACTGCTGCGAGGCGAGCAGGCCGCTCAAGGCGCTGAAGTGCTGCCCCTGGTAGAAAAGGAAGAGCGCGTCGCCATAGTGCGGTGAGCGCACCGGGCCCGCCGGCGCGCCGGCGGCCGGGGAGGGCGCTGCCGCCTGCACGCTCAGGGCCAGCGCCGCGCCACCGGCCAGCAGCATCGCCCGCAGGCGGCGTGGCCGTGCGGCCACGGCCCGCGGGGGCTCGAGCGGCGGGGCCAGGGCGCACCGGCGCTGCAAGGCCCTCACTCCCACACCTTCACCTTGAACTCCGGCTGCAGCTTGCCGGTGCTGTCCTCGATGCGCAGTTCCACGTAGCGGGGCCCGGCGGCCTTGTCGATCTGCAGCGTGGTCGCGCGCTTGTAGTCGCGTTCGTGCGGACCTTGTCCGGTGAAGAAGGCGGTGAGCTCGTGCCGACCGGTGCGCAGGTTGCCCAGGTAGAGGCGCTGCACGCCGCCGCGGTGCAGCGCGGCCACCTCCAGCGGGGTGTAGAGGTGGTTGGCCACGATGCGGTCGCCCAGGCGCAGCTGCACCGACTCCAGGCCGAAGAGCTTGCCCACGTCCATCGACACGAACACGGCCACCTGGGTGCTGGCCGGGAAGAGCAGTTCCTCCTCGAGCACCAGCAGGTCGCGGTTGAGCTGGATGACGCTGGACTTCAGCGCCTCGATGCGCGCGTCCAGCGCGCCTGCGGGCTGCGACGCAGCCGAGGCCGCAGCGGCAGGAACGGAAGGGGCCGTGGGAGGGGATGCAGCGGTCGTCGCCAGCGTTCCGGCTGGCACCACGGCAGGCGCCTGGGCCAGCGCGCGCGACGGGACCAGGGCCATCGTCAAGGACATCGCCAAGGACATCGCAAGGGACATCGCCATCGCCGGCATGCCGGGCCGGCCGCGCAGGCCTCGCAGGGGTTCGATCATCATCGACTCCGACTCAGAAGGTCGCGGACACATAGGCCTGCAGCACATGGGCCCGGTAGCGGTAGGCCTGGCCGGTGCGCAGGTCGGTGAAGTCGCGGTAGGACAGGTTCATCAGTTCGTAGGCGCCGTTCAGGCTGACGTCCAGCGCCTGCGCGACGCGGCCGTAGCGCCAGCTCAGCTTGCCGGCCAGCGACAGGTTGGTGAAGGTGGACAGCTGCCGGTTGCGCGACAGGTAGAGCGTGTCCGCGCTGGCGTTGTCGCTGTAGAAAAGCGCCCGGCCCTGGCGGTAGCTGCGCAGGTGCGCATCGGCCAGCAGGCGATCGCCGAACCAGCGCGTGTAGCCGACCTGGGCGGTGTGGGCCTTGATGGCCCAGGTGTCCCAGAAGTAGCGGTATTCGGCCTTGAAGGCGTCGCGCGAACCGAGGTCGTAGGCGGTGGACAGGCGAACGGCCCGGCTGGTGCGGGTGCGCGGATGGCGCTCGGGCACCGTGGCGCCGAACACCCGGGCCGCGCGGTAGGGGCTGCCCAGGTAGCCGCTGTCGGCCACGGCCTCGAAGTTCAGGCTCGCCAGCCACCGGGTGCTCAGGATCTGCGTGGCCCCCAGCCGGTATTGCCAGTGGCGGGCCTGGTCGAAGAAGCCGATGTCCTTGCGGCCCACGTCGTCCACCGCGCGGGTGAAGCCCATGGCCACGGTGGTCATGCCGCCGTAGACCTCCTGGGTCAGGTCCACGCTCACCGCGTTGGCCACGTAGTCGGGCTCGCGGCTGCTGCTGGTGGAAACGCTGAGCAGCGCATCGCGCACCGCCCAGTCGGCCCCGAGTTCATAGACCTGCCGGGTCTCGCGGTAGGGGCTGGCGGTGGTGACGACGTCGATGGACGCATTGCTCACCGCGTCCACATACCAGCTGCCCGACAGCGACACCCGGTCGGCCACGTTGCGGCGCACCAGCAGGGCCGGCCCCTGGGCGGTGACGCCGCCGCCCTTGTAGAGGTGGTAGGTGCCCTCCGCACGGTTCTCCGGCAGGTCGATCGCCCGCGCGCCCCCGGGCAGCAGCAGCGTGGCCAGCGCCGACAGCGCCGAGGCCACCGCGCCCGCCGCTGCGGCGAGCCGCCGGCTGGCGCCGGCCGCAGGGGACAGCTGTCTGCCCGCCACGGGTGCGTCAGTTGCAGCCACAGCCGCCTCCCTGCACGCCATTGGCTCCTCGGGCGGCTTCGCGCACGGTCAGCACATGCTCGCGGTGCCGCGAGGCGGACGCATCGCGCAGCGGCTTCATCATCGGATCGGCCAGGCGCTCGCGTTCGTAGGGTCGCACCCAGGGCTCGGGCAGGCTGGGCAGCATCGAGCAGCCGCCGAGCAGCAGCAGGCCGCAGGCGAAGCCGACACGCACGACGCCTGAGGCGCCAGGGGCGTGCGCGGCACTGGCGCGAACCGGCGGATGCGATCTCATCAGGCCTCCTTGAGAAGGTCGCGGACCTGCTGCGCGTACAGCGCTTCCACCCCTTCGCGGTAGCCCCGGTGAACCTGGCGCAGGCCACCGTCGCGGTCGATGAGCATCGTCGACGGCATGGTGCGCAGGTCGTAGAGCCGGCTCACCGCCTTGTCGCTGTCGAAGAGGATGGGAAAGCCCAGCTGCAGCCGCGTGGCCAGTTCCAACGCG
The DNA here is from genome assembly GCA_027487905.1 of Rubrivivax sp. Classification (GTDB taxonomy): domain Bacteria; phylum Pseudomonadota; class Gammaproteobacteria; order Burkholderiales; family Burkholderiaceae_C; genus JAIYCR01. The sequence continues at coordinate 34,779 of JAIYCR010000081.1, forward strand.
CGGGCGGGCTCGTCGTCCACGCTCACGCCGAGCAGCAGGAAGCCCGCCGCGCGGTACTGCTCGTGCAGGCGCTGCAGATGGGGCAGCTCGACGCGGCAGGGCGTGCACCAGGTGGCCCAGAAATTCACCATCACCACCCGGCCCCGCTGCTCGGCCAGCCGCAGGTTGCGTCCGTCACCGGTGCGCAGCGTGAAATCGGGCGCTGCACGACCCGGGGACAGGGCGGCTCGGGCCGGGGCGGCCAGGCCGGCGCACACCGACACGGCGGTGGTGCCCAGGCGCAGCAGCAGGCGGCGTTCGGCGAGGGATGGCGGGCGCATGGCCGGCTCCGGCGAAGAGGAAGGCAAGGCCTCAGAACAGCACCGACAGGCCGCCGGTGAACTCGAGGTTCTGGGTCGACTCGTTGCGGCCCAGGATGTCCAGCGGGTAGAGGTGGTCGCGCATGTCCACGCGCAGTGCGAAGCGGGGGTTGAGGAACACCCGCAGGCCCACGCCGAAGTTGAAGCTCTGGCGCGTCTGCTCGACGAAGCGCGTGCTGCCCACGCCGCCGATCAGGTAGACCTGCGACGCCAGCGCGCGGTTGCGCCCGACGAACACCTCGCCGGGCAGCAGGTTGTAGCCCGCAGACAGGCTGTAGTAGCTCAGCGTCTCGCTGCGGCTGGCGAAGACGCCGCCCGGCAGCACCTGGCGGAAGGCCTCGTCGCTGACCCGGGTCTGGCCATAGGCGGCCTCGACGAACACGTCCTCGGTGACGTGGTAGCCCAGGCGCAGGCCGCCCACGCCGCTGGAGCCGAAGTTCTGCGTGCCGTACAGGCCACCGAAGACGCCAAGCTCCCAGTCGTTCGACGGGAAGCGCGGCAGCGTGAGGATGCGGCGCTGGACCTGTGGCACCACCGCCGGCGCGTCTGCCGGGTTCGTCGCCTGGGTGGTCGTGGTCGTGGTCGTGGGGGTTTGTGCCTGGGCCGCGAAACCCGTGCCCACCAGCAGCGCGGCCAGGGCGAGCGCGCCTGGAGCCAGCGAGCGGACGAGGGACGAGGGTGGGGCGCAGGAGCGGCAAGGCAGGCAGGCAATCGGGTTCATGGGCGCTCGCGGTGGTCAGAAGAAAAAGGACAGGCCGGCGCTGATCGAGCGGAACTCCACCGATCGCGTGTCGCCGACGAAGGCGGTGTGCAAGGTGTAGTCAGCGCGCAGGACGAAGCGCTCGGCCAGGTGGTAGCGCAGTCCCAGCGTGGCCGTGGCCAGACGTGCGTCGGTGTCCACGATGCCCACCAGGCTGGCGTTGGGCACGTTGCGGAAGCTTCCGAAGCCCACCGCCACCGACGGCGACAGCCGGCGGTCGGACCAGGGCTCGGCGCTCAGGTCGACGTGCCAGTAGCTCGAGCCCGAGAACGCCCCCTGGACCTGGCCCAGCGTGCCCTCGACCCGCAGCGTGTCCGACAGCCGGTAGGCGCTCCAGGCCTTGAGCAGCGGGTCGCGCTCGAATCGCCCGACGGCCGCACCGAGTTCCACCCGCCGGCCGAGGTAGTCATCCAGCAGCAGATCACGGAAGCTGCGACGCGCGCCCGCTTCGGTCAGCGTGTCCTGCAACTGGCGCCGGTGCACCCAGCCCTCGCGCCCTTGCGGCGTCAGCACCCGGTACCAGTCGGTCCGGCGCATCGTGACGACGACGCTCTCGCCGCGCGGCACGGAGAAGAAGACCGGATAGCCGCGGCCGGGCCCGGTGTGCACGTCGATGAAAGGCTCGACCACGGTGAGCGTCTCGGTTCGGGGTGCGCCTGAAGCCGGCGCGGCGGCTTCGATGCGGGCGGCATGCGCGTCGCTCGATGCGGCCTGGGCCTGACCCAGCACCGGGCCTGGCAGCGCCACCAGCAGCGCGGTCGCGGCCAGCCACGGCAGCCGGGTGCAGCCGGCGGATGAGCAGGGGTCAGCAGGACGGCGCAGTCTCATGGCGTGATGCAGTCGCCGTTGACCGGGTCGTCGTTGGTGAAGAGGCTGGCGGCCGCCGGGCTGAACTCGTCCTGCCCGGCCGGCATCGGCCGGCTGATCCAGAACTGGATGCGGCGCACGTTCGGGTCCTGGGTGCTGGGGAAGATCAACCCGCCGCCATGCAGCACGCCACGCACGAGCGGCTTGGTCAGAAGCCGGCTGGCCAGCGGATCGCTGAACACCACCTCGCCCTGGGAGGACAGGAAGTTGCGGTACATGTCGGTCTGCCGGATCGAGTCCGCCTGGGCGGCTGCGCTGCGCAGGTCCACCGGCGCGGCGTCGCCGCGCATCCGGAAGGCGCCGCCCGTGCCGCTGCGGTCGTCGTGGCAGCCCGATCCGGCGCAGCTGTTCAGCGAGCGAACCCCGTTCTGATCGATCTGCAGCTGGGCAATCAGGATGGGGTTCACGCAGCGCTGGTAGTAGGCGAAGGACAGGCGCTGGCCGGTGGCACCGGGCGGGTTCAGCAGCGTGGGCGGGTTGGACAGCGGCGTGCCGCCGCCGCAGCCGGCCAGGAGCAGCAGGACCAGGGCAAGGGGCAGGGCCTGGCTGCGGTGGAGGGGAGTCGTCGTCATCGGCAGCCGGCGGCGATCCACGCCAGGATGGCGGCATGGCCGGCGCTGCCCGCGGGCAGCGGCGCCGCACCGGAGGTTCCGGTGGGGTGGGGCGCGCGGGCCGGCTCGCGCAGCAGCGGGTTGGCTGCACCGCCGCAGACGTCGGTGACCATGCCCACGCTGGCGTTGAAGTCGCCCTCGGCGCTGCCGGTGAGCACATAGCGGTTGGTGAGGTAGGGGCGGTTGCCCTGTGCCGCGCCGCTGCTCCCTCCCGGGCTGTGGCAGCCCATGCACTGCGCGTTGAGCACCGGCTGCACGGTCTGCGCGAAGGTCGTTGCACTCAGGCCCAGCACCCGCTGGGCCGCGCCGCCCGTGTTCATGTCGTTCATGTACTGGCCGCCCAGGTCCATCCATTCGGACAGCAGACGAAGCTCGGCCGGGTTGAGCAGGCGGGCATGGTCGGGCGCGGACCCGGGGGGCGTGGGGTAGGTGCTGCGGGCTTCGGCGCTGGCCTTCAGGCTCTGCCCGAAGAGGATCTCGGCCAGGCGGCTCGAGCGCGCCAGGCCCACCGCGCCGCCTGCGTCGGTCTCCACCAGCGCGGGCTGGCGCTGCACCCGGGGCACGCCGTCCACCAGGCGCACCACCGGCTGCCCGGTGGCGGCGTCGACCACCGGATCGCCGATCAGCAGCTCGTCGTAGGACACCAGTCGCCCGCTGCCCGCCAGGGTCGAGCGCAGGTCCAGCCGGGTGGCGTCGGCATGGCAGGCCACGCAGGTGTTGGCGCCGCGGTCGCGGCTCCACAGCGGCTGGATGTGCTGGCGGTAGTTGATGAGGCCGTTCACCGGCGCCGCGGTGGCCAGGTCGTCCGCGGGATTGGCGTTGCCCGTGTAGCGCACGGTGATGGGCGGCAGGGCGGTCACGCCGGCCAGTCGGGTGTCGGCCCAGACGTCGCGGAACTCCAGATCGCTCTGCAGGTTCAGGCGGGACGCGTCCAGCCGGGTGCGCAGCGAGGCCAGGGTCTCGCCCGACTGGTGCGCGCCGCGAAGGCCGGGCAGCAGCGCCACGGGCAGGTCGTTCACCGTGGCGCCCGCGTTGATGGACGCGCCACGCCGGGGGCTGTGGCAGCCGTCGCAGGTTCGCCGCTCGCCGGCGCGGACCTGGATCCAGTTCAGGTGCGTCTGGATGGCGCGGCCCTGCGCGTCCAGCACCGCCAGGGCCAGGGGCGTGTCCGAGGGCACGAGCAGCTTGAAGGAGCCGTCCGGCTCGATGGGCGCATAGCCAAGGATCTGCTGCGGCTCGAAGTCGGTCTCGCCGATGGCCTGGCGCATGCCGCCCATGCCGGCCTGGGGCGCGACCGCGCGGGTGGCCCGGACGAAGCGCGCCGGCGCGCAGCGGTAGGCGACGTCGGCGGGGTTCTTCATCCGCGCCAGGTCGGCCACCAAGGCCCGGGTGTCGGACGTGTCCAGGGGCGCTCGCAGGGCAATCGCCTGGGTGCAACCAACGCCCAGGTCGCTGGCCACCAGCATGGACTCGCTCATGCGTTGCAGGCCGTCGGTGTCGTAGACGCTGCGAACCTCGATCAGGCCCTGGCGGCGACTGGCCAGTGCGGCGTCGGTGGCGGTGGGCTGGGCGCTGCTCGGCTGGGCGCGCGGCTGCAGGGCCACCGGGTCCACGTACATGAAGCCGGCGGGCGGCGAGGCCACGTTCAGCCAGGTCTGGCCGGAGGCACTGGTGCCCCCGCGGGTGTCGACCATGTAGATGCCGTAGGCCGCCGGGGCGTTGTCCTGCACCGGCTCGGCGGCGCGCTGGGCGCGGGTGAGGGTGTCGTCCTCCAGGCGGGCGCGTTCGGCTGCGGTGAGGTTCACGCAGGGCGTCACCTGGCCGTTTCGGGTGACCTCGCACGGGCGCCAGGCCACCAGCATCCGGTCGGTGCCATCCCACAGCGGGAAGGGCGTGGTGACGCGGCCGAAGGCGGACAGTCCGCGTCCGTCGGCGAGCATCCGCTCGGTGGCCTGGGCCTGCCCGCCGCGCGGCGACACGGCGCTGTTGGCGGGGGTGTCCTGCTCGGAGTAGTTGGCGATGTCCACCAGCATCAGCGAGCCACCTTCCTGTGTGCCGGACAGCGGCATCAGGTCGGTGGCCACCATGCCCTTGAATCGGCCGGCAGGGTCCATGTCGCGGGGGTGCAGGAAGCTGTTGCCCGGGCTGTGCGCGCCGTACTTGACGAACATGCCGCTGCCGTCGGGCTTGACGGTGAACAGCGCAAAGCGGTTGCGCGGGCCGACATGCTCCCAGCGCGAGAAGAGGATGTCGCCGTCGGGTCGGACGGTGGGGTTGCGGTCGTGGCTCTGGTTCACCGAGATCTGGGTGATCGAGCCGCCGTCGGCATCCATGGTGTGCAAGTTGAGCACGCGCTCGCGCTCGTATTCGTCGATGACGTAGAGCCGCTCGCCGTTCGGCCCGGTCGAGCGGGACAGTCCTTGACGGTTGGAGGTGAAGACGAAGCCGCGACCCGCCGGGAGCCACGCCGGCTCTAGGTCATCGTCTTCGGTGGATGCGGTCAAGCGGCGAAAGCTCCCCTGCGCGAGATCGGGGCTGCCCAGCGTGTATTCCCACAGGTTCCAGCGGCCGGTGCAGGCGCGCGGCCCGTCGGCCCGTCCGTCCACGGTGGCGGTGTTGTCCGCCGGGCAACGCATGGTGAAGACGATGCGCCGCCCGTCCCATGACACCTCCGGGTCGGCCACGTCGCCGCGCCCTTCGGTGAAGCGGCGGGTGAGGTTCACCTCCCGGGCGCTGGGGCTGGATTTCTCGCGCAGCATCAGGTCGCCGCCCGGCGCGCTGTTGCTGCCGTCGGTGGGGTTCAGGCGCAGCGCGGTCGAGCGCATCGCGTAGGCGATGGGAACGTCGCCGGCAACGGCAACGTTCCCGCTGCCCGCGGAGGAGCCGCTGCCGCAGGCGGAGAGCACGACGACGCCCGCGAGTGCCGCCACGAAGGCGAAGGCGGGGCCAGGACGGACGGGCGTTCGCGGGGTCATCGCAGGGCTCCTCAGGTATTCAGTCAGGCGGGCGAGCGAGGGGTAGAAGGCTCAGTGGGACGGCCGGCCATCGAAGGCCACCGCCGCATCGAGGGCCACCGCTGACGCGCGGCCCAGGTCCGCCAGCCCGCGGGTCGCGTGCAGCCGGCCCTGCGCATCGACGACGACCGCATCGGCGCCGGCCACGGTCTCGACCAGGGAGAGTCCTTCGGCCACGCCGCGCACGAACACGGCCTTGGACAGCGCCTCGGCCGTCAGGCCGTCGTCTGCCAGCACGGTCACGCTGTGCACCGCATCGGGTGATCGCCCGGTCTGCGGATCGACGATGTGATGCCAGCGCCGGGCCGCCTGGCCTGCCGTGGCGGGCTCGTCGAAGCCGCGTTCGTAGTCGCCCGAGGTGGAAATGGCGCAGTCCACCAACGGCAGGATGGCCACGACGCCCGCCGGATCCCGCGGGTGCCGGATCGCCACTGTCCAGGGCTCGCCCCGGCGGTCGCCGAGCACCCGGCTGTCGCCGCCCGCGGCCACATGGGCATGGGCGATGCCCCGGGCGCGCAGCAGCGCGCTGGCGTTGTCCACTGCATGGCCCTTGGCGAAGCCGCCCAGGTCGATGCGCATGCCGGGACGGTCGAAGCGCACGCTGCGGTCGCGGGCGTCCAGGCGCAGGTGCTGCCAGCCGATGTGCTTGCGGGCTGCCTGCAGTTCGGCATCGCCGGGCCGCTTGCCGGCCCGGTAATCGAAGAGGCAGCCCACGGCGGCGAAGGTGATGTCGAAGGCCCCGCCGGACAGGCGCGAGAACTGCTGCGCCCGCGCCAGCAGCGCGAACACCTCGCCGCGCACCTGCACCGGCTCGCGCGCCGCCAGCGCGTTGATGCGGGAGAGCTCGGAGTCGCTGCGGTGGGGGCTGAACAGCCGGTCGATGCGGTGCATCTCGGCCATCACGGCGCAGAGCGCCTCCTCGGCCGCCGCGGCGTCCTCGTGCCACAGCTGGGCCTGGATGGACGTGCCCATGATGGCCTCGCTGCGGCGGTGCCAGCCAGCGGGGCATCGGTCCGGCAGCACGGCAGCGTCGACTGGCGGCGCCGCAGGGGTCGAGGCGGCCGGTGCCGAGCGACGCCCGGCCGCCCGTCTTCCGATCGCCTGCAGTGCTTCGAACATGCCGTCCCCGTGACCGCGCCGGGCCCGTCCCGGCATCGGAGCGGACGCCCTGGGGCGCGTGGCGGCATGTTCAAGGCGTGGGTCGGTGCCTGTCCGTCACGACTTTGCAAATGTCATGGCACGGGTGTGCCCGCGCGTACGAAAGCGCAAGCGAAGCCGCAGCGCGGTGAGCGGATGTGTCAGCGCGCGGCGCTTCGGCCGGCTTGCTTGGCGCGGTACATCGCCAGATCGGCGGCATGCAGCAGCTGCGCCACGTCCTCGCCTGCATCGGGGGAGACGACCACGCCGATGCTCGCGCCGACGTCCATCACCTGTCCTGCGAACTCGATGGGCGCGGCGATGGCCGCCCGCAGCTTGGCCGCGACCCGCTCGCCGTCGCACGCCTGGCGCACCGCGGGCAGCAGAACCACGAACTCGTCGCCGCCGATGCGGCAGGCCAGATCGCCCACCCGTATGACGCGCTGGATGCGCGCGGCGATCTCGCGCAGAACCGCGTCCCCGGCGGCATGGCCGTACCGGTCGTTGATGGGCTTGAAGCGGTCCAGGTCGATGAACAGCAGGCACAGGGCACGGCCCTGCCGGGCCGCCGAACCCAGCGCCGCTTCCAGCTCGCGCTCGAGCAGCGCGCGGTTGGCCAGGCCGGTCAGCGGGTCGCTGAAGGCCAGGCGGCGCATGGTGGCTTCCTGCTGCCGCCGGGCGGAGATGTCGTAGGCCATGTGCAGCAGCGCCTCGGGCTGTCCGTCAGCGCCGCGCAGCACGGAGGTCGCTAGCAGCGCCGGCACGGCCGAACCGTCGGCGCGGCGCAGCGTCACCTCGTTCTCCACATGATCGGTGTCGCCCAGCGCGGCCAGCCAGCGACCGGCCGAAAGCGGCACCTGCTCGGGTCCGGCCACGGCGCCGCGGTCGATGAAGCGATCGAAGTTCAAGCCCTGGGCGGACGCCGACAGGCTGCCCTCGGCCGCATCCTCGAAACCAGCGTCAAGGCCGCCGGGCGCAGCGTCGATCGCCAGCAGGCGGCGCGCGGCCGGGTTCAGTGCCTGGATGGCGCCGCAGGGGTCGGTGAGCACGATGCCGAAAGCGGCGTGCCGCAGCATGCCCTCGTAGCGGCGGGTGGCGCTGTCCATCTCCGCCAGCGTCATCGCGATGGCCTCGTCGGCGGCCCGGCTGTCGGTCAGGTCGCGCAGGGTGGCGACATAGGGCGCCGGCTCCGGCCCCGGCTGGTGCACCCGGGTCAGGCGCACGGCCACCGGAAAGGGGTTGCCGTCGCTGCGGCGGCCCTGGCGCTCGGTGTTGCCGCCGCTCGGCTCCATGCCCACGCCCTGGGTCCAGTGGGTGTCGTCCGACCAGGCCGACAGCGGGGCGTCCAGCAGATCGGAGAAGGTGCAGCCCCGGGCGGCGTGGCGGTCCAGGCCGAACATCGCAGCGGCCGCTGCGTTCAGTTCGCGCACGCTGCCCTGGGCGTCGACCAGCGCGATGCCATCCGCCGAGCCGTGGAACAGCGCCTCGAACAGAGGCTGGACGGGCGCGGCGGGCGCCGCGTAGGCGTGGACTTCGGAGCGGGGCATGGCGGACGGCGGTCTGAGGCAAGGCCCGGACTGGAAGCGCCCAGCCCGATGCCTGCATTTCGACGGCCCGCCCGATTGACTTGAGGCAAATCCCCAATTCAGGGGAGAAGCCACCGCCCCTGTCGGCAGGTTTCGATCAGGCCGACAGCTTGGCCGCCAGGCGCGCCACGTGCTCGCCCTGGAATCGGGCGCCGGCCAGGTCGGTTTCGGTGGGCTTGCGCGAGCCATCGCCGCCGGCGACGGTCGACGCGCCGTAGGGGCTGCAGCCGATGATCTCGTTCACGCCCATCTGGGCCTGGAAGGAGTAGGGCAGGCCGGCGATCACCATGCCGTGGTGCAGCAGCACGGTGTGCGTGGCCAGGATGGTGCTCTCCTGGCCGCCGTGCTGGGTGGCCGCACTGGTGAACACCGAGCCCACCTTGCCGATGAGCTTGCCGGTGAACCACAGGCCGCCGGTCTGGTCGAGGAAGCTCTTCATCTGGGCGGCCATGTTGCCGAAGCGGGTGGGCGTGCCGATGACGATGGCATCGTAGTCGGCCAGTTCCTCCACCGTGGCCACCGGGGCGGCCTGGTCGAGCTTGTAGTGCGAGGCCTGCGCGACCGCAGCCGGCACGGTCTCGGGCACGCGTTTGACGCTCACCTCGGCGCCGGCCCCGCGTGCGCCTTCGGCCACCGCCTGGGCCATCGCCTCGATGTGACCGTAGCTGCTGTAGTAGAGGACGAGGACCTTGGCCATGCGGGTGTCTCCAGTGGAGTTGAGGGTGTAGGAGCCTGATTCTCGGCGCCGCCTGCCGGTCCTTCCTTCGAATGCTCCGCATCCAGCGTTCAAGCGTTTCGCAGCGCGGGCGGTCATCACCCACGCCCACAATCAACGCCACGCCGCGTCCGGGCCGTCGGTCGCCGGCATTGCCCCTCGGAGTCCCATCGCATGAACGACCCCCATGACGCCTCGCGCCGCACCGCCCTGCTGACCTTGGTGCTGGCCGCCGTGCCCACCTTCGCCTGGCGTGGCGTTGCCGCGGCCGGCTTCAGCGAGGGCGACGCGGCGCAGGCGGTGCGGGCGGCTCTCGAGCGCGGCAGCGCCGCCGCGGTCCAGCGGCTGGGCCGAAACGGCGGCTTCCTGGACAACCCGTCGGTGCGCATTGCGCTGCCCCCCGCGCTGCAGGACGTGGCCAGGCTGGCCCGCCTGGCCGGCCAGCAGGCGCGGGTGGACGAACTCGTCGTGGCGATGAACCGGGCCGCCGAGGCAGCCGTGCCCGAGGGCCGCAGCGTGCTGGTGCAGGCCGTGCGTTCGATGAGCGTGGAAGATGCCCGGCAGATCGTCACCGGGGACGATCAATCCGTCACCCGCTACTTCGACCGCAAGACCCGCCAGCCGCTGACGCTGTCGTTCGCGCCGGTGGTGGCGCGTTCGATGCAGCGGGTGGCGCTGGCCGACAAGCTGGACGCGGTGGCCGGGCGTGCGGTGGCCACGGGCCTGGTCCGGCGCGAGGACGCCGACCTGAAGACCTGGGTGACGGGCAAGACGCTGGACGGGCTGTATCGCCTGATCGGCGAGGAAGAGCGACGCATCCGCCAGGACCCGGTGGGCACGGGCAGTGCCCTGCTGTCACGGGTGTTCGGCTCGCTGCGCTGAACGCTGCCGTGCACCGCCCCAGCGCTCGAGAACTCCTGTCCAGACGCCCGCCCATGCCCCATGCCCGTTCGATGAATTCCGCTGGCGATGCCGCTGTCGCGACCCCGGGCGACGATGCCCACCTACCGCCGCCCGCCGACCTGATCGACGCCGCCCGTGCCGTCCAGCAGCGCGCCTACGCGCCTTACTCGCGATTCAAGGTCGGCGCGGCGCTGCGGGCGAGCGACGGGCGCGTCTTCACCGGCGCCAATGTGGAGAACGCCTCCTACGGCCTGGGGCTCTGCGCCGAGCGCAGTGCGTTGGTGGCGGCCATCTCCGCCGGGGTGCCACCCCGGCGCTTCGCCCAGATGGTGGTGGTGGGCGACACCCCCGGGCCCATCGCACCCTGCGGCGCGTGCCGCCAGGTGATGCTCGAGCTCGGGGGTCCGCATCTGCCGGTCTGGCTGGCCAACCACGCCGGCGTGCACCGGCGCACCGACCCCGCTTCGCTGCTGCCCGACGCCTTCGACGCGCAGGACCTGGGCTGAGCCGGCGTGCCCTGCGACCAGCGCGGCAGCCGCTCCCCCCACACAGCCCTGCACAACCCTGCACACCCCCCGACCTCCCGGCAAGGAGATGATCAGGCCCTGTTCCCGCCCGCATCCGACCGTTCGGGCAGAGCCCCGACCTGGCCCCGACCGGGTCACGTTCCGGCCACCCCTGGCCTACAGCGCGCCCCATGAAGACTGATTCCCCCTGCAAGCTGCCCGTGACCGACCGAAGGGCCACCCCCGCCGTGCGCTCGCCCATCGCCTGGCGCATCGGCCTCGTCGCCTGGGGGCTGGGCGCGGGTGCCGCGGTCGCGCAGCCCCAGGAAGCGACGCCCGCGCCACCGCCCGCCGCAGCCAATCCTGCGCCTGTGGCGGAACCGGGCACCCCGGTCGCGCCCGCCACGCCGGTGGCACCCCGGGCTCCCGCCCCGGCGGCGGCTGCACCCTCCGCGGCCCCCGTGCCGCCAGGCACGCCGCTGCTGCCCCGGGTGCAGATCCAGGGCGGACGGCTCACCGACACCGAGGAACGTCGCCAGTCCACCGCGGCGCGCATCGTCATCGGCCGGGAGGAAATCGACCGCTTCGGGGACAGCACCCTGGGCGAAGTGCTGCGCCGCCTGCCCGGCATCACCGTGCCGGGGCCGGCCGGGCGGGGCGGTGCGCCGCGCATGCGTGGGCTGGGCGGCGGCTACACGCAGTTCCTCATCGACGGCCAGCGCGCGCCCGTGGGCTTCAGCATCGAGCAGATCACGCCCGAACAGGTGGAGCGCATCGAGATCATCCGCGCGCCCACCGCGGAAACCGGCGCCCGGGCCATCGGCGGCACCATCAACATCATCACCCGCGAGGGTTTCCGGGTTCGGCTGAACGACCTCCGGCTGGGCGTGGAGACGCAGCGCGGTCGCAGCTCGCCCAATTTGGGCTGGACCTGGAACCAGCCGATGGAGAACCTGATCGCCAATGTGTCGGCGTCGGTCTTCCAGCGCCGGCAGCTCTTCAGCAGCCGCACCGTCACCACCGACGAGGACCTGGGCACCGGCCTGGTCGTGCGAGAACAGTTCGCGACCAGCCGCAACGAGGAAGTGCGCAACGGGCTGAACCTCACCTCGCGCCTGCAGTGGCGGCGCGAGAACGGCAACTTGCTGGTGCTCAGCCCTTCGCTCTTCCACATCCAGGGCACCAACGACCGCCGCTTCACGCTCGACCAATCGCTGGGAACGGACCCGGCGCCTTACTCGACCGCCTTGTCCGAACAGCGCAACCGCTTCACCAACGCCCGGCTGAACGGGCAGTGGCGCCAGCGCTTCGACGATGGCCTGCGGGCCGAGCTGAGCGGCGGGGCGGGCAGCTGGACGGCGCGCTTCGGCACGCTGCGCAACGAGTTCGACCCGGCCGGCCAGCGCCTGCGCACCTTCGACGACGAGGGCCGCGTGGATGAGCAGACCCTCAACCTGACCGGCAAGCTGTCCAAGCTCGTCGATGGCAACCACAGCCTGGTCTTCGGCTCCGAGGTGGAGACCTCGCGGCGCGAGGAGGACCGCACCACGCTGCAGGACGGCGCGCCCATCCTCACCGAGTTCGGCGACCAGCTCACCGCGTCCAGCCTGCGCTTCGCGCTGTATGGCCAGAACGAGTGGGAGATCTCGCCGAACTGGTCGGCCTATGCGGGGCTGCGCTGGGAGGGCATCACCACCCGCGGCACGGCACCCGACGGCAGCCAGCCCGAAAACCGCAGCAGCGTGACCACCCCGCTGCTGCATGCGCTGTGGAAGCCGGTGGCGGGCGGGCGCGACCAGGTGCGTTTCAGCCTCACGCGCAGCTACCGCTCCCCCACGCTGCAGAACCTGGTGTCGCGGCCGAGCCTTTCGGCCCGCTTTCCGGTGCTGGGCCCGAACGACCCCACCAGCCCGGACCGGGCCGGCAACGCCAGCCTCCGCCCGGAGCTGGCCACCGGACTGGACGTGGCGCTGGAGCGCTATCTGCCCGACGGTGGCGTGCTCAGCGCCAGCCTCTTCCACCGGCGGCTGAAGGACTACATCCGCAACGTCACCAGCCTGGAGACGGTGAGCTGGAGCCCGGTGCCGCGCTATGTCGTACGACCGCAGAACATCGGCGGTGCCACCACGCAGGGCATCGAGCTGGAAGCCAAGTTCCGGCTCGACCAATGGGTCAGTGGTGCGCCCCGCACCGAGATGCGCACCAACCTGAGCCTCTACCGCTCCCGCATCGACCAGGTGCCGGGCCCGGACAACCGGCTGTCCGGCCAGCCACCCGGCACGCTGAACATCGGCGCCGACCACCGCTTCCGCGGCACGCCGCTGTCCGCCGGCACCACCTTCGGCTGGACGCCCGGCTACGCGGCGCGGGCCTCGGCCGGCCAGTTCAGCGAGGTCGGCGTGCGACGCCAGTGGGACGCCTACGCGCTGTGGAGCTTCAACCCGAATGCGCAGCTGCGCGTGTCGGCCACCAACCTGCTGCCCCGCGACGACCTGGGCGTGGACGCCATCGACTCCATTGCCGTGCGGGAGATCGCCCGATCGGTCTCCGACACGGCGACCACCTGGCAGCTGAGGCTGGAGTTCAAGCTGTGAAGCGCATCGGGCGGGCAGATCAGCGCCTCAGGATCCGGACGTCCCGCGGCACCGGCACCGGCAGCGCCGACGCCTGCAGGTAGCGGCTGAGCGCCTCCAGGTCGAGCGGGCCGCCGGTTCGCTCCTGGCCTTCGGCGAGAACGCTGAAGCCGTCGCCGCCCTCGGCCAGGAAGCTGTTGACCACCACCCGGATGCGGTCGCCGTCCTGGACGGGCCGCCCTTGAAGCTCCAGGCCGCTCACGCGCTGGCCCGCAGACGCCGCGGCCTGCCAGTGGTAGCGCAGACCCGCGCTCGGCTGCAGCAGGCGCGCCCGCTCGGCGTTCACCCCCCGGGCCTGCTGTTCCAGCAGGGACTTGAGCTGTGCGCCGCTGAGCGTCATCACCACCAGGCTGTTGCCGAAGGGCTGGATGGCGAAGGCATCGCCGAAGCTCAGGTCGCAGGGGGCCGGGCTGCAGGGGAAGTCGCCCCGGATGCCGCCCGGGTTCATGAAGGCGACCTGCGCGCCGCCCTGACCGGGTGCGCGGGTCGCGGCCAGCTGGGCGTCGGCGATCAGGCGTCCCGCGGGGTGGTCGCCCGCGCTGTCCGCCTCCACCCGACGGGTGATGGGCGCTTCCAGGCGGCCGATGGGCATCCGCGCGCGGGGAGCCGCCCGCTGCACTGCAGCGTCCACCAGCGTCTGTACGGCAGGGTCCGGCTGGGCGGCGGGATAGACCGCCAGCACCTCGGGCGGGTTGGACGGACTGACCACCGGCAGGTTGAGCACGCTGCTGCGCGCCAGGTCGGCACGGCCGCTGGTCGGGTCGATCGCCAGGTCCACCCGGGCCAGCGCGCGGCCGAAGGCGGCCGACTGCACGACGATGCGTCCGTTCTGGCCGCCCATGCGACAGGCGTAGGCCTGGTGCGAGTGGCCGGAGAACACCACCGCATAGTCGGCATCCAGTCGTCGCTCGATGTCGAAGATCCGACCCCGTGCACCGGGGCAGGAAGGGTCGTTCCAGCCACCGCGGGTCTCGCCGCCTTCGTGCACCACCGCGACCAGGGTCCGCACGCCCTGGGCCCGCAGTTCACGTGCGTAGCGGTTCAGGGTCTGCGCCTCGTCGAGGAAGCGCAGACCCGCCACGCCCGACGGGCTGACCATGCTGGGGGTGTTGCGGGTGACCACGCCGACGAAAGCCACGGGGACGCCGCCGAAACGGTGGATGGCATAGGCCGGCAGCACCGGCTCGCCATCGGCGCGCACGACGTTGGCGGCCAGGAAGCCGCGGCCGGGGCCGTCGTCGAAGCGCGCCCCGGTGAAGGGCCGCGACGGGTCTGCACAGGATTCACCCGTCATCGACCGCGATCCGGCGGGCGCGGGCGGCGCACACCCTCCGCGAACCAGGCGGAGCAGCTCATCGAGGCCGCCGTCGAACTCGTGGTTGCCCACCGCGTTGATCGACAGGCCCAGGGCGTTCATCACCTCGATCGTCGGCTCGTCACGCAGCAGGGAGGATGCGAGCGGGGAGGCGCCCACCAGGTCGCCGGCGGACAGCACCAGGCTGAACGCAGCCGCGGAACGCTCCGAGCGGATCAGGCCCGCCAGCAGCGCCGCGCCCCCGGTGGCCACGCGAAGCGTGCGCCCCGGCGTTGCAGGGTCGGGCAGGTTCAGGCTGTTGCTGCCGGTTTCCAGGTGGCCGTGGAAATCATTGAGGCCCAGCAGGCGAACGGTGACGGGCGCCGCGGCGGCCGCGCCCCCCGCTGGACTTCCGGCGCCGGCATCGCTCCCCGGGGGCGCCGCACAGCCCCAGCCCAGCACGGCGGCCAGCAGCGTGGCGGCGATGGCGCGCAGGGCGCCCGACCGGGCCGGGATCAGATTCAGGGCAGGCAGCTTCATCGCGGGCAGTCAGGGTCGCTCATGGACAGGAGTGTCAGGGTCGCCGCTGGCCCCCACAATCGGTGGCTTGCAGTTCCCCGTGGTCCGGGTCTTGCCCCTGAAGGACGACGCGGGAGAACGGCTTGACCATCACACGCAATGGGTGGCGCGCGGCAGAACTGCTGCGGGCCTGCGACCCGCTGGTCGGCCACGCCGGCTACCGCACGCGGGAGCAGGAGATCGCCATCCCGGGAACCCCGGGTCTGCGCATCCGCGCGCTGCACGACCGCAACCAGTTCCATGATCCGCAGGGTCTGGCGGCCGCCCTGGGCATCGCCGACGCCGCCTGGCCGCTGTTCGGCTGGCCCTGGGCCTCCGGGATCGAACTGGCCACCCAGGTGGCCGCGCGTCGCCCGGTCGCGGGCGAGCGCATGCTGGAGGTGGGCTGCGGGCTGGCGCTGGCCAGCCTCACCGCGCACCGGCTCGGTCGCGATGTCACCGCCAGCGACCTGCACCCGCTCACCGCGCGCTTCCTGGCCCGCAACCTGCGCCTGAACGCGCTCGGGCCGATGAAGTACCGGCAGGGCCGCTGGCAGGACCCGATGCAGTGCGGGCCGGCTGCGGCTCCGGGCCCCGCGGCCGATTCCAGGCGCCGCGTGCGCGGCCGCTTCGCCTTCGTCGTGGGCAGCGACGTGCTGTACGAACGCGACGCCGCACACGACCTCGCGGCCTTCGTGCTGGGGCACGCCGCGCCGCTGGCGGAAGTCTGGATCGTCGACCCCGACCGGGGCAACCGATCGGTGTTCCGGCGTCGCCTGCAGGCCGAGGGCTTCGTGCTCAGCGAGCATCGCCTGGACCGGCTCCAGCAGGCTGGACGGCCGGGCTACAAGGGGCGGCTGATGCGATTCGTGCGGGCGTGAGCCGCCCGGCGGCGCAGCGCGCACCCGAATCGCTCAGACGGCCACGACGCGCCGGCCAGTGGCGCCCGGCAGCACGCGCAGCGGCCGGTCGGTGCTGGCCGCGTAGGTGCGGCTTGTCACCGTGTTGACGTAGACCCAGTCGGCCCGGCACTGGCTGGCATCGGCGGTGATCAGCAGATAGCCGCGGCGCGCGGTGTCGCAGTACTCCAGCGGTCCGATGAGCTGGGTGAGCGAGGCCGCCAGCGTGGCGGGGTTGTCCGGGAAGATGGACTCGAAGCCCGGCGATGTGACCGAGGAGGTCGCGAACTCCACGCCCACCCGGTTGCCCGCCGCATCCAGCAGGTCGCTGGCCCAGGCGTTGTGGGTGTCGCCCGCCAGCACGACGAGGTTCTTGTTCAGGCTGCGGGCGGTGCCCAGCACGGTTTCGCGCGCCGCTGCATAGCCGTCCCAGGCGTCCAGGTTGTAGGGGATGGCCGGCTGGGCCAGGATGGCGCGCTCGCCTGCGGTGAGGCTGGCCGGGTTGGTGGCAGCCTTGGTGGCGATGGCGCTGTAGGCTGCAACGCTGACCCCGGTACCGGGGTTCAGCGCCTCGAAGAGGATGGGCGCCGGAATGTTCATCCGGCCCATCAGCACCTGCTGCCCCAGCACCTGCCAGGTGGCGGTCGAAGCCGTCAGGCGCTGCTGCAGCCGCTGGGTCTGTCCCGCCCCCAGCAGCTGGCGGGAGGGGTTGGCCACCGCCGCGGTGAGGCCGGCGGCATTGAAGCCGCTGCTGCCGAAGAAGGCGGCGTAGTCGAGCTGCTGGTCGCGTCCGGCGACCCGCGTGTCCAGCATGTGCAGCGACAGCAGGTTGCCGAAGTCGAAGCTGCGATCGATCTGCAGCAGGTCGGCGCCGCTGCGCACCGGCATCCATTCGTGCCACACCTGCGAGGCCGTAGCCCGGCGGGTCGCCCAAGGCCCTTCGGTGGCGGGCTGGTGGTTCTCGGCGCCATCGCGCCAGGCGTCGTTGGTGAACTCGTGGTCGTCCCACACCGCGATCATCGGGGCCGCGGCATGCAGCGCCTGCAGGTCGGCGTCGCTTCGATACTGCGCATAGCGCCGGCGATAGTCCGCCAGGCTCAGGATCTCGTTGGCCGGATCGCTCAGCCGACCCAGTGCCTGCGCCGTGGCGCTGGCGTATCCCCCTTGCGCGTACTCGTAGATGTAGTCGCCCAGGTGAACGGTGGCGTCCAGGTCGTCGCGCCGGGCCGCCTCCGCATAGACGTTGAAGTAGCCGGCCGGGTAGTTCGAGCAGCTGAACACCGCCAGCCGCACCTGGCTGACGCTGCCGGTGGGCAGCGTCCGGGTGCGCCCCACCGGCGACACCTGAGCGCCCACCGCGAAGCGGTAGAAGTAGCGGGTGCCGGGCTGCAGGCCGGCCGCGTCGACCTTGACCGTCCAGTCGCGGCTGGCCTCGGCCCGGGCCTCCCCGCTGGCCACCACAGTGGCGAAGGCCGCGTCGCTGGCCACGGTCCAGCGAACCGTCACCGGCTCGGTGGCCACCGTGCTCAGCCGCGTCCACAGGATCACCCGGTCGGCCAGTGGGTCGCCGCTGGCCACGCCGTGGTTGTAGGCCACCGAGGGCACCGCCGGGTCGTCGCTGCCGCCACCGCAGGCCGCAAGGCCGGTGGCAAGTCCCGCGGCGGCCAGGCCCCGGATGAAGCTGCGGCGGCCGGTGCCGATCTCTGCCAGGGGCTGTGCGCCCGCCAGGGCGGGCTGGGGCCGGATGTCGTGGGTCATGTCGTCGCTTCTGGAGTGAAGCTGCAGGCTAGGTGGCGCGCGTGAAGCCGCGGTGACCGATCGGTGTCAATGCGCCCGTGCGGGGTCGCCCAGCGGGCCGGCCGGACCGCCAGGCAGCAGCAGCCTCTGGCCCATCCGCAGGCGATGGCCGGCCATCAGGCCGGGGCACAGCGCATAGCCCGGGGGCGCCACCACGATGATGGTCGAGCCGTGCTGGAACCACCCCAGCTCCTCGCCGCGGCGCACCGGACGGTCCATCCGGTGGTGGGCCGGTCCGCGCTGGCCGGCTCGCATCAGTTCGGGCACGCCATGCACGCGCAGGCCCGACACGCCCACGGCTGCGACCGGAACCAGGGTCATCGGGCCCCCGGCGGGTTGCAGGCGCAGCCGGATGGCAGCACGTTCATTGCGGCAGAAGAGCGCCTGCACCCGCCGCAGCGCGATCGGGTTCACGTTCCAGGTGTCGCCGTCCAGGTGGTGCAGGTCCAGCACGGTGGCGTCATGCGGCGCGTGGAAGCGGTGGTACATCGCCGAGGTCAGCCGGATCGTCAGGTAGGCACAGCCCTCGGCCGCCTCTGCCGCCTGGCGACATCCCAGCAGATCGACCAGCGAATAGGGCATGCCCTTGGCCTGCAGCATCTGGCCGCGGGCGATGTGGCCGTGGGCACCGAGGATGCCGTCGCTGGGGCTGAGCAGCGCGGCGGTGTCGGGGTCGAGCGGGCGGGCACCGTCGCGCAGCTCGCGGGTGAAGCAGTCCTGCAGGGAATCGAATCGGGTCTTCTTCGCGTCGCTCAGGTCCAGGTCGCTGCACAGGCGCCACACGGCGATGGAGACATCGCGCACCAGCGGCTGCCGCAAGGTGCTGAACCAGCCCAGCGCGCGCGACAGCGCGATGCGGGGCACGCGGTTGGTGAGCAGGAAGTTCAGGTCTTCCTGCAGCAGCAGTCGGTCGCGCCAGGCCCGCCAGCCGGTGGCGGGAACCGACGGCAGCGCGGCGAAGTCGCTGGCCGGCGCCGCCACTGTCACAGGCGATTCAAGGCCACGCTCTACAAGCGGGGTTGGCGAACTCGAAGGACCAGGCGACATGATGGACAGCAGTGTTTGGATGTGGACCGGTGCCGCACTCGCGGTGGCAGCAGCCTGGCCGGCGGCCCGCCAGCGACTGGCGCTGTCGCGGGCCAAGCACCGCTCGCTCGGTGGGCACTCGCGGATGGCCAAGCGTGTCGCGTCCTGGTTGCCGGGATATGACTACGACGACGAACGCTTCTTCTCGAGCGACGGCGCGCCCGCTGCCCTGGTTGCCCGGCGGCGCCAGGCTCTGGACGAACTCGCCGCCCACTACCGCACCCGCTTCGCCCGCTCGGCGGCACTGACCGCCGAGGCCCGCGACGGCATGCCCGACCTGCAGTTCACCGGGCGTTATCGGGTGCCTTTTCCCTACAGCCGCCACCTGCGCGAGCAGCTCTCGGTGGGCACCTTCGCCGCCAGCGCCGACGGCCTGACCGTGACCGACCTGGACGGCAACCGCTTCATCGACCTCACCGGCTCCTACGGGGTCAACCTCTTCGGCGTGGACTTCTACAAGTCGTGCATCGCCGAGGGCGCCGAGCGGGTGCAGGCGCTGGGCCCGCTGCTCGGCCCGCTGCACCCATGCGTGGCCGAGAACGTGAAAAGCCTGCAGCGCATCAGCGGCCTGGACGAGGTGACCTTCCACATGTCGGGCACCGAGGCGGTGATGCAGGCGGTGCGTCTGGCGCGTTATCACACCGGCCGCAGCCATCTGGTGCGCTTCTGCGGCGCGTACCACGGCTGGTGGGAGGACGTTCAGCCCGGCCCTGGCAACCCGGCCCGGCCGCGCGACGTCTACACGCTGGCCGACATGAGCGAACGCGCGCTGGACGTGCTGCGCCGGCGGCGCGACATCGCCTGCGTGCTGGTCAACCCCTTGCAGGCCCTGCACCCCAACAAGGCGGCGCCCGGCGATTCATCGCTGGTGGACAGCAGCCGCAGCGCGGGCGTGGACCGCGAGGCCTACGGCCAGTGGCTGCGTCGCTTGCGCGCGGTGTGCAGCGAGCGCGGCATCGCCCTCATCTTCGACGAGGTGTTCCTGGGTTTCCGCCTCGCCCCGGGCGGTGCGCAGTCCTACTTCGGTGTCCAGGCCGATCTCGTCACCTACGGCAAGACGCTGGGCGGCGGCCTGCCGGTGGGCGTGGTGTGCGGCCGTCGAGCCTGGATGAAGCGCTTCCGCGAGGACCGCCCGGCCGACATCTGCTTCGCACGCGGCACCTTCAACGCCCACCCCTATGTAATGGGCGCGATGCGCGCCTTCCTCGACCGGCTCGACACGCCCGCGGTGCAGGCGCTCTACCAGGACCAGGATGCCGGTTGGGACCGCCGCGCCGAGGCCTTCAACGGCGCGATGGTCGATGCCGGCCTGCCGGTGCGGGCCCGCCATCTGCAGTCGGTCTGGACCCTGGTCTACGAGTCGCCGTCGCGCTACAACTGGATGTACCAGTTCTACCTGCGCAAGCACGGGCTGGCACTGAGCTGGGTCGGCACCGGCCGGCTGATCTGGACGCTCGCCACCACCGAAGCCGATGTGGACGAGGTGATCCGCCGGGCTGTGGCCGCGGGCCTGGAGATGCAGGCCGCCGGCTGGTGGTGGGAGGGCTCGCCGTCGAACCGGACGATCCGCCGCTCCCTGCTGAAGGAGACCCTTCAGGCCCGGTTTTCCTGAGCACCCGTCGTTGCGGTGGCGCCGTGCCCCCGGGCCGCATGGCCCATCGGGTCGAGGAATTCACCGCGCAGCAGGGCGAAGGGGGCGCGCCAGTAGAGCTTCACGTCGTGGAAGGGATCGGTGAGGATCTTGGTCATCCACACCAGGCCGGTCTGCACGTCGTGCAGCACGAAGAGGTGCACCGTGCGGAACAGCAGACCACCCACGCCCAGCGCCAGCCAGGCGGCCCCGACCTGACGCATGAAGGCCTCGAAGCCCTCGGCCGGTGCGATCAGGCCGAAGAGGCCGGGCTGGAGGTAGAGCACCGCCGGCACCGCGCCCCACAGGCTCAGCAGCACGATCTTGCGCTGCAGGTTGTAGCCGACCTTGATCTCTTCCTTGTGCTCGTGGGTGACCTGGTTCACCGCGTCCCAGCCCCGGGGCTCGAAGAAGAAGTGGCCGATCTGGCGGCTCCACATGGCCACGAACCACGCCAGCAGCGCGGCCAGCACCGGATCGGTGAAGAGCAGGGCGTAGCTGGCCAGGAAGGTCAGTGCACTGACCAGGTGCAGCGCCTGGTTGATGCGGCTGTGGTGGTAGTAGCGGTGATCGTCCCAACGCTGCTCCCGCAGCGCCTGCATGAAGCTCGAGCCCATGTCTTCTCCTTGGATCGCACGCGGAATGCGGCGCCGCCGGATGCTGCGGCGGCTGCGTGATGCCGGCGTGACGCGCGCGTGACCCGAACACGACGCGGCGGAGAGACGGTGGCCGCCGTCACGCGCATGCCGCGAAGGGGGCGCAGCATCGAGCCGATGGCCCAGGACGACATTTCCCTGCAGGTGGACGAGCTGCGTGCGGCTCGCCGCTCGCTGCGCATCGCGCTCGTGACGGAAACCTATCCGCCCGAGGTCAACGGCGTGGCCCGCACGCTGCACCAGGTGGTCGAAGGGCTGCGCGCGCGGCACCACGACCTGCAGCTCGTGCGGCCGCGGCAGCAGCCCAGCGACGCCGCCGACGTCGGCGACCGCTTCCACGAGGTGCTGATGCGCGGCCTTGCGGTCCCGCGCTACCCGCAGCTGCGCATGGGCATGCCCGCGCGTCGGGCCTTGGTCAAGTTGTGGACCCTGAACCGGCCCGATCTGGTGCACATCGCCACCGAAGGCCCGCTCGGGTGGTCGGGGCTGCAGGCGGCACGCCACCTTCGGCTGCCGGTGGCCTCGGACTTCCGCACCAATTTCCACGCCTACAGCCGGCACTACGGCGTGGGCTGGCTGAACAAGCCCATCGTGGCCTACCTCAAGCGCTTCCACAACCATTGCCAGGTGACGATGGTGCCCACGCGATCGCTGATGGACGAGCTGTCCGGCTATGGCTTTCGCAACCTGCGGGTGCTGGGCCGCGGGGTGGACACGACGCTGTTCAACCCGGCGCGCCGAAGCGAAGCCCTTCGCGCCGCGTGGGGAGCGGCGCCGGACACCCTGGTCCTGCTGCATGTGGGCCGCATCGCGCCGGAGAAGAACCTGGACGCGGTGGTCCGGACCTTCCAGGCCCTGCTGCAGCAGGGCCGCGACGTGAAGCTCGTCTTCGTGGGCGACGGGCCTTCACGCCCGGCCATTGCCGAACAGCTGCCCCAGGCGGTGTTCGCCGGCATGCAGGGCGGGGAGTCGCTGGCAACGCACTACGCAAGCGGCGATGTGTTCCTCTTCCCCAGCCTGACCGAGACCTTCGGCAACGTCACGCCCGAAGCCCTGGCCAGCGGACTGGCCGTCGTCGCCTGCGACTGCGCCGCGGCCGCCCAGATCATCCGGCCGGGACGCAATGGCCATCTGGTGGCGCCCGAGGTGGCCCGCGCGGGCGGCTTTGCGGCCTCCACGCTGGCCTGGCTGGGCGACCCCGAAGCGGACAATGCCGTCTGGCACTGCGGCTCCGGCGTGCGCCGCGCCGCACGCCAGACGGCCCTCGAACTGGGCTGGGACGCCGTGCTGGACGGGCTGGAAAGCACGCTCTTCGGGCTCGTGCGGGGCAATGGCGACGGCGGTGGCGGCGGCGAGGCCAGTGTGCCGCTGGCCGGCGCCTGGGGGCCGGTCAGGGGTTGAGGGCGGCCGGACCGAGCCGGCGCTCGCGCCATCGCAGCGCCACCATGAGCGCCGCGATGCTGCAGCCGAAGCCGATCATCACCACGCCCACCGACACCTGTAGCCTCAGCAGCGCGGCGTAGATTGCCAGCATGCCCAGCACGCTGAGGTTCTCGTGGAAGCCCTGCACGGCGATCGAGCGGCCCGCCGTCAGCAGCCGAAAGCCGCGGTGCTGCAGCAAGGCGTTCATCGGCACCACCAGCACCCCACCCGTCGCGCCCAGGGCTACCAGCAGCGGCAGTGCCAGCGCCAGATGCGAGGACGCCGCCACGCAGGGCACCAGCAGGCCCAGCACGACGCCCACCGGCAACAGGCCAGGCGCCTGCGCCAGATTCAGCCGGCGTCCGGCCCAGGCGGCCCCCGCCACCACGCCCACGGCCACCACCGCTTGCAGGTAGGCCGCACGGTCCAGCGGCAGGCCGAGCGAATCGGACGCCCACTGCAGCACCGCGAACTGAAGCGTCGCGCCGAAGCCCCAGAACACGGTGGTGACGGCCAGCGACAGGCCGCCCAAGCGATCCCGCCACAGCAGCGAGCAGCCGGCCGCGAAATCCCGGACCAGGGCCACCGGGTGCACGCTGCGGCCGGGGTAGCGCGCGCCACTGTCGGGGATGAAGGCGTTCAGCACGCTGGCCAGCCCGTAGAGCGCCAGCACGGCCATCAACGCCACCGGCAGCGGACCGCAGGCCTCCACCGGCGCGGCCAGCCAGGACGGACAGCCCAGGGCGGCACTGGCCTGGCCTGCCAGCGGGCTGATCAGCAGGCCCCCGAGCACCGTGCCCAGCAGGGCGGCCCCCACGACCGAAACCTCCAGCCACGCGTTGGCGGCCACCAGCCGCTCGGGCCCGACGAGCTCGGTCACCAGGCCGTACTTCGCCGGCGCGTAGGCAGCGGCGCCAAAGCCGACGACGGCGAAGGCGGCCAGCGGGTGCACGCCGGCGGCCAGCATCGCCACGCCCAGGATCTTGGTCGCGTTCATCACGGCCATCAGCCTGCCCTTGGGCACCGCGTCGGCCAGTGGCCCGACCACGGGCGCGAGCAGCACATAGGACAAGGTGAAGGCGAACTTGAGCAGCGGCGCCCACCACCCCGGTCGCCCGGTCTCGACCAGCCAGGCGATCGCCACGATCAGCAGCGCGTTGTCGGCCAGCGCCGATGCGAACTGGGCCGACACCAGCCGGCCGAAGCCCGCGGGCAGCGGGGCGGCCGGTGGCAGCGCATCGTTCAGCGGACGGGAGGCGGACAAGGCAGGGCTGACCGCCCAAGCGGTCACGGTCAGGGAAGGTGTGCATGAGACGACGCGCGCATGCCGCAGCGATGACGCTTGCACGCCAGTGGCGTGACAGGTGGTGGCGGTGGCGGTGGTGGTGGTGGTGGTGGCGGTGGCCGCGCCGCGTCACGCCACCGACACCGCCCGGACACGGCCCCGCCACCGCCTGCCGGAATGCTCGGCGCAGCGGGCAAGTCCCTTGCCTTCGCATCGGGCAGGAGGCTCATGGAATGAAGATCACCATCATCGGGTCGGGCTATGTGGGCCTGGTCACCGGGGCGTGCTTTGCCGAAATGGGCAACCACGTGGTCTGCCTGGACCGCGATGCGGCCAAGGTCGAGCGGCTGCGCGCGGGCGAGGTTCCCATCCACGAGCCGGGCCTTGAAACACTCGTGCAGCGCAACGCCGCCGCCGGACGCCTGCGCTTCACCACCGAGGCGGCCGAAGCCATCGGCCACGGTCGGGTGATCTTCCTCGCGGTGGGAACACCGCCGCGCGAAGACGGCTCGGCCGATCTGGCCCATGCGCTGGATGCGGCGCGCAGCATCGGCCGGCACATGAACGCCGACCGCATCGTCGTCAACAAGAGCACGGTGCCGGTGGGCACCGCCGACCTGGTCCAGGCCGCCGTGCGCGCCGAGCTGGCGGCCCGCGGCGCGGACCACCGCGTGGTGGTGGTGTCCAACCCGGAGTTCCTGAAGGAGGGCGCCGCGGTGGACGACTTCATGCGGCCTGACCGCGTGGTCGTGGGCACCGACGATGCCGCTGCGCTGCGCCTGCTGCGAACGCTCTACGCCCCCTACACCCGCAACCACGATCGGCTGCTGGTGATGGACGTCCGCTCGGCCGAGCTCACCAAGTACGCCGCCAACGCGATGCTGGCCACCCGCATCAGCTTCATGAACGAGCTGGCCAACCTGGCCGAGGAACTGGGTGCGGACATCGAATCGGTTCGCAGCGGCATCGGCGCGGACGCCCGCATCGGCTACTCCTTTCTCTATGCCGGGACCGGCTACGGCGGCAGCTGCCTGCCCAAGGACGTCAAGGCCCTGATGCACACGGCCAGCAGCCATGAGCAGCCGCTGTCCATCCTGAGCGCGGTGGATGCGGTGAACGAGCAGCAGAAGGGCCTGCTCGCGCGGCGGGTGGTCGCCCAGTTCGGGCCCTCGCTTGCAGGCCGCCGCTTCGCGCTGTGGGGCCTGGCCTTCAAGCCCGAGACGGACGACCTGCGCGAGGCGCCCAGCCTGGCGCTGATCGCCCAACTGCGCGAGCGCGGCGCCGAAGTGGTGGCCTATGACCCTGTGGCCACGCCGGCCGCGCGCGCGCTGCTCGAAGGCGACGCCGGCGTGCGCTTCGCCAGCGGCGCGCTTCAGGCCTGCGACGGCGCCGACGCTCTGCTCATCGTCACCGAGTGGAAGGAATTCCGCAGTCCCGATTTCGAGGCCCTGCGCGAACGGCTGAAACAGCCGCTCGTCTTCGATGGCCGCAATCTCTACGACCCGGTGCACGCCGCGGCCGAAGGGATCGACTACCGCCCGGTGGGCCGCAGGCGGCTGCACCTGAAGGTGGCCGAGCGGGCGGTGGCCAGCCCTGCTTCGCAGGTGTTGCCGCTCAGCGCCTGAGGCGGCCATCCAGGCCGGTCGGCAGCCGCCAGTGGCCTGGCTTCAGGCGTTCAAGGCGCGGCGTCCCCCAGCACCAGTCCCTCGCGCCGCGGGTCCGCGCCGCCTTCCAGGAAGCGGCGGCCCGTGGTGTCGGTGCGACGGACGATGGTGGACACGCCACTGCTCTGCGCGGCCACCGACACCGTGTGCCCGAGCGCACGAAGGCCCGTGACCAGCGAATCGTCATTGCCGTTGTTCGCAACGTTCAGGTTGGGGTGCTCGCCACCCAGCCCGGTGGTGGGCGAATTGGCCGCCCCGAAGTTCATCAGCGATGTGGCCTGCTGCGCGTCCAGGCCCCAGTCCACCACCCCCACGACGGTCTTGGTGACGAACTGGATGATGGCCGCCCCACCGGGAGAACCGGTGGCCATCAGCACCTCGCCACGGGGGCCGCCGGCCGGGCGCTGGAACACGATGGTGGGCGCCATCGAACTGCGCGGACGCTTGTTGGGCTGCACCCGGTTGGCCACCGGTCCGCTCAGGTCGGACGGCGTGGGCGAGAAGTCGGTCAGCTCGTTGTTGAGCAGGAAGCCGCGGACGAAGCGGTAGGAGCCCATGCTGCTTTCGATGGTGGTGGTCATCACCACCACATTGCCGGCCGCGTCGATGATGGACACGTGCGTGGTGCCCCGCCCTTCGTTGCTGCTGCTGGTGGCCGGCGCGGCGCCGGCGATGGCACCAGGCGCGGCGGTGCCCAGGCTTCTCGTCATGCTGATCAGCCCGGCGCGCTGCCGCAGGTAGCCGGCGTCCAGCAGGCTGGCCACGCCGCTGCCCGGCAGGGGCACGAAGTCGGTGTCCGCCACGTACTGGTTGCGGTCGGCGTAGGCCAGACGCTGGGCCTCGCTGATCAGGTGGACTCCCATCACCGTGGGCCGGCCGCCGTAGAGGTCCACCGCTGTGGGGCGTTGCGCGGCGAGGTCGAAGTTCTGCAGGATGCCCAGCGTCTGCGCCACCGCGATGCCACCGGACGAGGGCGGCCCCATGCCGCAGACCTCGGTGCTGCGGTAGGCGATGCACACCGGCTCGCGCCGCACCGAGGTGTAGGCCGCGAGGTCGGCGACGGTGGTCACGCCCGGGGTGAGCACCGCGCCCGAAGTGGCGGCCGGACCGGCCGCGGTGCGGCGGATCTCCTGCACGATGTCCTCGGCGATGGGGCCGCTGTAGAAGGCGCGGCTGTCCGCCGCGATGGCCGACAGGGTCTGCGCATAGGGCTCGTTGACCAGCCGCGTGCCCAGGGCCCTGGGGCTCAGGTCGGGGTTCAGGAAGTAGGCCACGGCATCGGGGTCGCGCAGCAGGTTGTCGCGGTTCAGCACGATCGCGTCGGCCAGGCGGCCGCTGATGGCGAAGCCGTTTCGCGCGAGCGCCACCGCATCGGCGAAGTTCGCCGACCAGGCGAGCCGACCGTGGTCATCGTGCATCAGCTTGAGCATGCTCACCGTGCCGGGCGTTCCGATCGACCGACCGCTCGCCCGGGCGCTGGGCAGCGGCAGCGTCTGCTGGGTGGCGCTGATCCAGCGCAGGTCGTTCTCAGTGGCGGCCGCCGGGGCGGTCTCGCGGCCGTCGTAGCTCTGCAGCGTCCGCGTGGCCGCGCGGTAGTGCAGCGCGAAGGTGCCGCCGCCCAGCCCGGACGATTGCGGTTCCACCAGACCCAGCACCATCTGCACCGCCACCGCCGCATCGGCGGCGCTGCCGCCCTGGCGCAGCACCTCGCAGCCGGCCTTGCTGGCCAGCGGATTGGCGGTCACCACCATGTACTGACCCGAACGGACCGCCGCACCGCCCAGCCGGAAGCCCGAGGACGGCTCGGGCAGCGCAGGGTCGCCTGCCACGCCGGAACCCACGGTGACCGAACCGCCGCTGCTCGTGGACACACGGCAGGCGGTGTCGGCTGCCGCCGGCTCGACCGGGTCGCTGCCGCCGCAGCCTGTCAAGGCCAGCGCCAGGACCAGCGTCGTGGCCGTTGCCACGGCCGTGGAAGGGAACGGGCTCGGGCGCAGGGCTTGCATGGCGGGCTTTCGAAGGGGGAGGAAGGGGAAGGGGAAGGGGAAGGGGAAGGCAGGACGAGGCCGAGGCCAGCAGGAAGCAGTGACCAGGAAGCAGCGAACGGTGCATGGCCTGGCGAGCGGGTCCATCGAGTCTCGCCACCGGCACGCAGCCCGGACTGCTCGCATACCCGCAGACCGCCGGGCCGCGGGGCAAGGCGCTCTCCCGGACATCACTGCGCGTGCTCACCAGTGCGCGAAGCTGCCGCCGGCCGCCTGCCGGCAAACCGCAGCGGCGAACCGCGAGGGCGAACCGCGAGGGCGAACTGCGACGGCGAACCGAGGCGGCGAACCAGGCCCGAGCTCGCCGTCGGTTAGGGTTGCGGCATGAGCGACAGCTTCACCAGCCTGCAAGGCCCGGCCCGGCCTGAACCCCTCGACGGCTCGTCCCGTCCCCCTCCCAACCTGCTGGACCCTCGGGCCGTGACCGTGATCGGCGCCGGACCGGCCGGCCTGATGGCCGCCGAGGTGCTGAGCGACGCGGGCCTTGCGGTGCAGGTGCTGGACGCCATGCCCTCGGCCGGGCGCAAGTTCCTGCTGGCCGGCAAGGGCGGCCTGAACCTCACGCATGGCGAACCGGCCGAGCGCTTCGCGGCTCGCTATTCGGACACCGACGGCCAAGGCCTGGCGGCCGTCGACGCCTGGCTCCAGGACTTCGGCGCCGACGCTGTGCGCCGCTGGGCCTCGAGCCTGGGCGTGGAGACCTTCGTCGGCAGTTCCGGGCGGGTGTTTCCGGTCGACCTGAAGGCCGCACCGCTGCTGCGGCGCTGGCTGCTGCGGCTGCGCAGCCGCGACCTGCGCTTGCACATGCGCCACCGCTTCCTGGGCTGGGATGCCGCAGGTGCGATGCGGGTGGCGAGCCCCGCGGGCGAGCAGACGCTGGCGCCCGGCTCGACGGTGGTGCTCGCGCTGGGCGGAGCGAGCTGGGCGCGCCTGGGCAGCGACGGCGCCTGGTGGCCGTGGCTGCAGGCGCGTGGCGTCGCCCTGGATGCCCTGCAGCCGAGCAACTGCGGCTTCGACCTGCCCGCCCCGGGCTGGAGCGCCTTCCTGCGCGAGCGCCACGCGGGCGCACCGCTGAAGAACGTGGTGCTCAGCGTGCCGGCGCCGGCCCTGGGCGAAGCCGGCCCGCCGCCAGACGCAGCGGGTCCCGGGCAGCCCCTGGCCTTCAGCGCCCGCGGTGAATGCGTGCTCACGGAAACCGGCCTTGAGGGTTCGCTCGTCTATGCGGCCAGTGGCGCCATCCGTCGCGCGCTGCTGGGCGGCCCGGGTGCCGTCACGGTGTGGCTCGACCTGCTGCCCGACCGCAGCCACGACTGGATCGTCGCGGAAGTTGCCCGGCCCCGGGGCTCGCGGTCCTGGGCCACGCACCTGAAAACCCGGCTGAACCTGGACGGGGCGCGCTCGGCGCTGCTGTTCGAGGCCCTGGGGCGCGGCGGCGTCGACGCGCCGCAGGCCGTGGCCCGCACGCTCAAGGCACTCCCGGTACAGCTGGCGCAGGCACGTCCCATCGACGAAGCCATCAGCACCGCCGGCGGCGTGCGCCTGGACGGACTGGATGCGCAGCTGATGAGCGCCGCGCTGCCCGGCACCTTCTTCGCCGGCGAGATGCTCGCCTGGGACGCCCCCACCGGCGGCTACCTGCTCACCGCCTGCCTGGCCAGCGGACGCCGCGCCGGGCAGGGCGCTGCCCGCTGGCACCGCGCCCGCGGCTGAACGCCCCCCGCGCCGCCGCTGCGTACACTGCCGCCCCTTTCCGCATCCCCAGGCGAGCGCCCGAGCGGCGCGCGCCCGCTTCCCGCCCATGGCCCTGGACAAGATCCTGCTGCAGATCGCCGCCGAACTGAAGGTCAGGCCGGCTCAGGTGAAGGCCGCCGTCGACCTGCTCGACGGCGGCGCCACCGTTCCCTTCATCGCCCGATACCGCAAGGAGGCCACCGAGGGCCTGGACGACACCCAGCTGCGCGACCTGGAAGCGCGGCTTTCCTATCTGCGCGAGCTGGAGGAGCGCCGCGCCGCCATCCTGCGCAGCGTGGAGGAACAGGGCAAGCTCACCCCGGAACTGCGTTCGCTGCTGGAGACGGTGGGCACCAAGCAGGAGCTGGAAGACCTGTACCTGCCCTACAAGCCCAAGCGACGCACCAAGGGCATGATCGCCCGCGAGGCGGGGCTGGAGCCGCTGGCCGACCGGCTGCTGGCCGACCCCGATCTCGACCCCGGCGTCGAGGCCGCGGCCTTCCTGGCCGCATTGACCGAGGCCCGGCGCGAAGAGGTCGCCGCACTGGGCTTCGCCGACACGCTGGCCGTGCAGGACGGCATCCGCGACCTGCTCAGCGAACGCTGGGCCGAGGAGCCCGCGCTCGTGGGCGCGCTGCGCGACTGGATGTGGGACGAAGGCGTGCTGGCCAGCCGGCTGCTGGACGGCAAGGACGCCCAGCACCCCGACATCTCCAAGTACCGCGACTACTTCGACTACGAAGAGCCGGTGCGTACCGTGCCCTCCCACCGCGCGCTGGCCGTCTTCCGCGGGCGCACGCAGGAGGTGCTGGACCTCAAGCTGCTGCCGCCCGACGTGGCCGCGCAGCAGGCTGCCGCCCGCGAGGCCGCAGCCCGGGGCGAGGCTGCGGCCCCAACCCGTGCCAGCGCCGCCACGCCGGGGCTGGCCGAAGGTCGCATCGCCTCGCATCTCGGCTGGCGGCATGCCGGCCGTGCCGGCGACGCCCTCATCCGCCGCACGGTGGGCTGGACCTGGAAGGTCAAGCTGTCGCTGAGCCTGGAGCGCGACTGCTTCACCCGGCTGCGCGAGCAGGCCGAGGCGGTGGCCATCAAGGTGTTCGCCGAGAACCTGCGCGACCTGCTGCTGGCCGCGCCCGCCGGCCCCAAGGTGGTGCTCGGCCTGGACCCTGGCATCCGCACGGGTTGCAAGGTGGCCGTGGTCGACGCCACCGGCAAGGTTCTGGACACCACCACCGTCTACCCGCACGAACCCCGCCGGGACTGGGACGGGTCGCTGCACACGCTGGGCCGCCTGTGTGCGCGGCATGCGGTGGATCTCATCGCCATCGGCAACGGCACGGCCAGCCGCGAAACCGACAAGCTCGCCGGCGAGCTCATCGCCCAGCTCAAGCAGATGGCGCCCGACGCGACGATCCAGAAGGTCGTCGTCAGCGAGGCCGGAGCCTCCGTCTACAGCGCCAGCGAGTTCGCCAGCAAGGAGCTGCCCGAGCTCGACGTGAGCCTGCGCGGCGCGGTCAGCATCGCCCGGCGGCTGCAGGACCCGCTGGCCGAGCTGGTGAAGATCGAACCCAAGAGCATCGGCGTGGGCCAGTACCAGCACGACGTCAACCAGAGCGAACTCGCGCGCAGCCTGGACACGGTGATCGAGGACTGCGTGAACTCGGTGGGCGTGGACCTGAACACCGCGTCGGCGCCGCTGCTGTCGCGCGTGTCCGGCGTGTCGGCCGCCGTGGCGCAGGGCATCGTGCGCTGGCGCGATGCCCACGGGCGCTTCCGCAGCCGACAGCAGCTGCTGGACGTCAGTGGCCTGGGGCCCAAGACCTTCGAGCAGTGCGCGGGCTTTTTGCGCATCCAGGGCGGAGACAACCCGCTGGACGCCAGCAGCGTGCACCCCGAGACCTATCCGGTGGTCGAGCGCATCCTGCAGCGCGCGGCCCAGCCCATCGCCCGTTTGATGGGCCAGAGCGACGTGCTGCGCGGCCTCAAGCCCGAATGGTTCACCGATGAACGATTCGGAGCGATCACCGTCAAGGACATCCTGGCCGAACTGGAAAAACCCGGCCGCGACCCGCGACCGCACTTCCAGGTGGCCCGCTTCAACGACGGCGTCGAGGACATCGGCGACCTGCAGCCCGGCATGACACTGGAAGGCACGGTGAGCAACGTGGCCCAGTTCGGCGCCTTCGTGGACCTGGGCGTGCACCAGGACGGCCTGATCCACGTGAGCCAGCTCGCCCACCGATTCGTGCAGGACGCCCGGGAGGTGGTCAAGACCGGCGACATCGTCAAGGTCAAGGTGCTGGAGGTGGACATCGCGCGCAAGCGCATCGCGCTGACCATGAAGCTGGATGCGCGGCCCGCCGAAAAGGGCGCGCCCGGCGACAACCGCTTCCGGCCCGCCGGCCGGGGCGAGGCCCCGCGGCGTGCAGCCGGACAGGGCATTGGAAGCGGTGGCGGCGGCGGTGCGCGCGCTGCCGAAGCGCCGGGCCAGAGCGCCATGGCCGCGGCCTTCGCCAAGCTGCAGGGCGGCAAGCGCTGAAGCACTGCGGACGCCGGGGCCGGCACGCCGCCGGTTCAGCCGGCCGATGCCGCCGGCTTCCAGAATATGTAGTCGGCCTGATAGGGCACCACCTCGCGCTGACCGCGCGAGGCGGCATCGCAGCTGCGGCTGGGTGCCACGCCGCCGACCGTGGCCACGCGCTGCACGAAGGCATGCCCGGTCATGGAACCCATGCCCGTCGTCGAGGTGGTCTTCACCAGTTGCAAGGGGATGCTGCCGGCCGACGCCGCAGACACCGCCACCTGGGCGCCCACCAGGGCCGAGCCGTCGCTGGAAGCCCAGGTGGCTGGCGGTCCGAAGTAGCGGCCCAGCATCCGGCCCGAGCGGTCGGCGAGCGTCGCCTGCGGGCCGACGAAGGCCCACTCCATCGTGCCCGGCATGCCGGCCTTCTCCCGGCATTCGTAGGTGATCTCGCCCTTGGCCACCGTCTCCAGCGACACGGTGTGGCCGGCGGGCACCTGCACGGCCGCCGGCAGGCTGGCCTGCGAAAACGCCGATCGGGCGGAAGGGCCGCCAGGCATGCTGGCGCAGGCGGTGAGGCTCGCCACCAGCGCCGCCGCGAGCGGGGCGGTCAGGAAAATCGGGCGCTGATAGGACGAAAGTGACGAGAGGGACGGGGCGTTCATGGGGGCTCCTGCATCGGTGGACTGAGATAGCGGTGAGCCCGTTGGCTCGCAGCGCCTGGGGGCCGGGGCAACGCCCGGACCCGCTTCTCCCTCTACGCAGCGAGGGCCCGGCTGGATGCAGGGGCGCAACCTGTCCGCCATCGCTCCGGGCTCCAAACCCCGGGCGCTGGGGCCGCTGTTCGCCCTAGCCTCGTCGCTGGCCGATCTCCAGCACCAGCACCAGCAAGGCGGCCGCTGCCACCCAGGATCCGGCCACCCGCAGCAGCAGGCGCCGCACCGGGCCGGGCGTGCGACCCATCGCCGCTCTCAGCAGGCCGACCCCGTTGCCGAAGACAAGCGCCAGGACCAGCGCCACGCCGCCGTGCCAGGCGAGCTGGTCCGCCAGGGGCGCCGACGGCGCCGGTGCCAGCATCGAAGCCACGCCCATGGCCGTCCCCGCCGCAGCGGTGGCCAGCACCGCCCGCGGCAGCGGCCGACCCAGCGCCACAAGGGCGCCCAGCACCAGTGCCGCCGCGAGCAGCCCGACCGTGGGGTCCGGCACCGCCCCGAGCAGCGCAGCGCCGACACCCGCCGCCCAGCCCCCGGCCGCCGCGGCGAACAGCCCCGGCGTGCGGCGCATGCCCGGCGAGGCGACGAGCAGGGCCAGCGCGATGAGCGCCATCAGGCCGGGCGGGTCGCCGAAGAGCGCCCCCGCGCCGGCCGACCACGGCGAGGGCGCCACCGCCTCGCCGTGCGCCCAGGCCGCGCCGGAGCCGGCCAGGGCCCACACCCCGATCGGGAAGGCGAGCCGACCGCGGACCCACTGGCCCCACCCGCTGGACCCGGCCTCCTCCGTGGCCATGGCCGACGACCTCGCCCCCCTCACGCCGCTCGCCACAGGAAATAGGCGCCGCCCGCGGCGATCAGGCCGCCCGCCGCACGGATGGCGGTCCAGCCGCCGTGCACGCGGCCCAGCGCGCCGAAGGCGACCCCGGCCAGGTGCAGCGCGCCGGTCGCCATGACGAAGCCCAGGCTGTAGACCAACGGGTTGGCCGACTGCGGCAGTTCCGTGCCGTGGGCATGCCCGTGGAAGATGGCGAAGATGCCCACCAGCAGCGCAGCGAGCACCGGCGGCGCACGCCAGCGCAAGGCCACCGCCAGGCCAAGCGCCAGGCCCGAAAGCGCGATGCCGATCTCCACGCCGGGAAGCGCGAGACCGGCCAGCGCCAGCGCCCCACCCACGGCCATCACCAGCGGGAACACCACCGGCAGCAGCCACAGCGCCGGCGAGCCGAGCACCGCCCCCCACAGGCCGACCGCGACCATCGCGATCACATGGTCCACGCCGGTCAGCGGATGGAGCCAGCCGGTGACGAGCGCACTCCACGGTCCGTCCGCCTCCAACACCGGATGCCCGCCGTGCGCCCCGACGGCCAGGGAAGCACCCGCGAGCAGCGCCGCCACCGCCGCGCATCGCGCCTGCCCGCTCATGGCCGCACGAAGGAGAAGGTGGCTACGAGCGACAGCCTGTCGGCCGATCCGGCATGCTCCCGCGGGAAGAGCCGCCCATCGTTCGGCCGCTCCGTGCCCACCACCAGCACGTTCAGGCCCGAGGCCAGCAGCGGCACGCGGGCGATGCCGGCGGCATCGGTGATGAAGCGCTCGATGCGCTCCTCGGCGACCACATCCTGGCCGTTGCCGCGCTCCACGTTCGCACCGGCCAGGGGCTGCCCACCCAGCAGCACCCGCACCGCCAGCGGCTCGCCCGGCTGGAGCCGGGCGGGGTTCTCCTGCGGCACCAGTTCGAGCAGATGCCCCACGGTGCGCTGGAACGACGCGCCGTCGCGCCCGTCCAGCACCAGCGCCTTGGCGAACTTCAGGTTCTGCGTCACCGACTCGGCTTCGGGCATCAGCGCGCGCGTGGTGTTGCGCGAGAAAGGCCGCGCCTGCCCGGGCACCGACACCCGGGCCCAGAAGCCGTTGTCGTAACGGGCCGCCACCAGCCGGGTATCGCCGCCGCGGTCGCTCAGCCGCAGGTCCAGCGGCGGCCTGCCCAGACCCGCCGGCACCGGCCGCAGGTCGGCCAGACGCTGGCGCGGCGCCGGGCCGTCGGCATAGGTGTGCAGTTCCACCAGGCGCCGCTCCTCCACGCGCTGCCAGTCGCCCGGATGCCCGTAGCGCACCGTGAGTTCGGACTTTCCGCCGGGCACCAGCAGCACGTCGTGGGCTGCGGCCGACCAGGGCAGCAGGGCGAAGAAGAGCCAGGGGGCGAGGGATGTCTTCATGGAAACACTCCAAGGGTTGGAACGAACAACAGGGTGAAGAAGCCGGCGCGACGCAGGGGGTGGCCGGCGCATCAGAAGTCGGCCTGCAGGCCCGCCCGCAGGCTGCGTGAGGCGTTCGGTGCCACCAGCTGCTGGCCGCCGATGACGAACACGTTGCTTGGCGCCGCCCGGTCGGTCAGGTTGTCGAGCTTGAAGTAGGCCCGCCAGGCGGCACCGCCCGCGCGGGGCAGGGCGTACTGCAGCGCCAGATCCACCGTGGTCGCTGCATCGGCCATCACGGTGTTGGCTGCGTTCGCCGCCGCTTCGTCCTGCCACCGCCACGAGACCGACGCCCCCAGGCCCTGGACCGGGCGCCAGGCGATCGTCATCGAGGCGCTCGCAGCGGGAACGCCGGTGACCCTGCGACCCACCAGGCCAGCGCTGGCGTTCTCCACCACGCGGGCATCGGTGGTCGCCGCCAGCAGCGTCCACTCCAGCGACTCTCGCGGTGTCACCGTCAACGCAAGCTCGCTGCCCTGGCGCCGGGTGCGTCCGAAGTTCTCGAACAGACCCGGCGACACGGTGCGCACCTCGTTGCGGCTGTCCATCACATAGTGGGCGAGATCCACCCGCACGGCCCGTCCGCGCCAGCTCAGGCCGACCTCGTTCTGGCGGAACTCGGTGGGCGCGAGTCCGGCACCGCCCGGTGCGAACTTGGCCACCCCGGGGGGCAGCGCGAAACCCACCGAATGGCTCGCCCGCAGGTCCAGCCCCGGCCACACGGTCGATCGGACGCCGATCTTCGGGCTGGTGGTGGACACGGCGTTGAGCATCGAGCAGGGGTCGCCTGTGGTCTCGGCCTTGGCCTCGCAGCTGCCATCGAAGCGGTCGAAGCGCAGGCCGATGGTCGGCTGGAAGATCGGCGCCACCTGCGCGGTGACTTCGCCGAAAACCGACTGGCTGTCGAACCGGTAGCGCCGGTCGGACACCGGCGCGCCGGTGCGCATCCGGGCGATCGAGCCCTCGAAGAACTGGTAGTCGGTGCGCTCGCGGTAGGACTCCGCAGCGACGACCCAGCCGAGCGGGACGCCGTTCACCTGGTGCAGGCCGTTCAGGCTCAGCCCCACGCCGGACACGCCTCGGACATAGGCCTCCTCCCGCTGGCTCCAGGTCTGCGCATCGATCGGGCGGGTGAAGAAGCGGGTGTAGTCCTGCTGCGTGCCGTAGACGAAGGCGAGCAGCTTGAGCTCAGGGCTGAGCGCATGGTCGAGGTCGGCCCGCAGCGTGCCGAAGCGCTTGGCGCCGCCGTCGCCCAGCACCCGGGGGTCCTGGGCGCGGCGCTGGCCGGCGTCGTAGTCGGTGCGCAGCAGGTAGCCGGCGCTGTTCCAGTCGCCGTCGTGAAGCCGCGTGCTGACCGAGAGCTGGGTCGCGGCCGACAGGGGCAGCGTCCAGCGGCCGCTGGCCGTGCCCCGGCGGTAGTCGGAATCGGGCCGGAAACCCGAGCTGCGGGCCAGCTGCACCGCGCCGTTGAAATGGCCCGGCCCGAGTGGCGCCCCGCGTGCGGCCTGCAGGTCCACGGTGCCGAACGAGCCGGCGGAGACGTCCAGCAGGTCGTAGCGACCGCCCCGACGCGATTCGATGGCCACCAGCCCGCCGCGGTTGAAGTTTCCGTAGAGCGCCGAAACCGGGCCGCGGAAGACCTCGAAGCGGTCGATCTCCAGCGGCACCACGACGTTCAGGTCCGCATATCCGTCGCTGTGGGACATGGCCTCGTTCAGCGGGATGCCGTCGATCATCATGCCGAGGTCGCCGCCGTGGGCGCCCCCGCCGAAGCCGCGGATGGCGATCACGTTCACCACGCCCCCGAGGTGGTAGGGCCGAAGGTCCACGCCGGGGACCTGGCGCAGCAGCTCCTCGGGCTGCAGCACCTGGGCATCGCGCACCTGTTCGGCATCCAGCACGGTGCGGCTGGCCGGGCTGGACTCGCGTGGCAGGGCGCGGCCCTTGACCACGACGTTCTGCAGGGACGAGGCCGAAGCCGATGCGGGCTGCGTTTCCGCCGTGGCCAGGCCGGGCGGGGCGCCGACTTGCGCCACGACCGGCGTGAGCCCGAGGGCCACGGGCAGCATGGACCAGGCAGGCCATGCCCGAGCGCGGCGTCGGCGCCGGGGCGGCGAGGGAAGGAGCGACACGAAATGAAACGACACGATCGACCTTTCGGGAACGAGCACGGCGGTGCTGCGGGCCGGTGCCGGGCCAGGCCAGGCCAGGCCAGGCCAGGCCTTGAGGGCTGCGGCACGGGAGGGCAGGACGGAAAGAGGGGTGGGACCGGCGGGTGATGCCGGCGGCCGGCGGCACGCACGCACGCACGCACGCACGCACGCACGCACGCACGCACGCACGCACCGCCGCCGACCCGGCCTTCAGCCGCGGGGTGGCCGCTTCCGACGGACGAGTTCGGCGTCCTGCCAGCGGTCGGCGGACCGGGCCGGGCCGGGCCCATGCGAACGGCCCGGTGGCGCAAGCCGGCCGGACCCGGTCACCGGTCCCGGTGCCCAGGCGCCGGCGCCCGTTGACCAGCCGGAGGAGGTCAAGCCCTCCGAGCTCGGGCGGTCGGGATCCAGCTGCAGCCCGGCGTCATCGAACAGGTGCAAGTGGCGGGCCACGGTCCCGAAGGCCGATTCGTCGCGCGGCTCCAGCGCCTGCTGGGTTCGAGGCGCAGGCTGGTCGGAGCGCCGGAGTTCGGGAACCACTGACGGTTCGAAGGCAGCACGGACGGCCGCCGTGTCCGCCAGGTGGGCCGAACGGGCAGCACCCGCGACGCCGGATGCGGCCACCGGATGCGCATGCAAGGCCCCCGCCGCGCTGCGCGGGCCGGGAAGCAGCGTCAGGGCGATCACCGCCTGCAGGAGGCACCACACCAGCCAGCGGGCGGCCGGGCCGAGGGGCCGACCGGTCGGGGGCTTGCAGAGGGCCAGCGGGTCCATGTGGCCCTATACGCGGCCCGAGGCGCATCGGATGCAAGGCGGGCTGCGCACCGCGCGACTGGCCTTTCGGCGTGGCTCACCCGCCCTGCATCGCCGATTGCCCTGCACCTGCGACCTCCCTCTGGCTGAATCCAGCGCAGGGCAAGCTGCGTACCCCGCCCATGACCCCACCACCCATCGATCTCCCGTCGCCCGTCACTGCGGCTTGCCTCGCCTGGCCAGCCGCCAGGTGCTGCCGGCGCGGGCGCACTCGCCAGGCAAGGGCCACCCGGTCCTGGCCTCGGCCCTTCTTCCTGGGCGCTGCCCTGTCCCTGCTGAGCGCGGTTGCCCTCGCCCATGACACCTGGTTCCAGGTCGAACCGCAGACCCGCCCGCCCGCGCTCTGGCTGGGAACGGGCGAGCGATTTCCGGTCCAGCAGAGCCGGGTCGAGTTCGAGCATCTGCGCCTGCACGGCTGTGCCAGACAGGCCGAACTCGCCACCCGCGGTGCGGTGGCCGGCCGGGCGCTGACGGCCATCGCCGGCCCGGCCGGGCGCCAGCCGCAGGCCCTGGCCCTGCGCCTGCCAGCCTCGGCCGCTCGCGAGCCGGTCCCGGAGCCCACCAGCTGCTGGGCCAGCCTCGTGCCCTTCGACCTCGAGCTCGAGCCCGCCCGCGTCGCGGCCTATCTGGACGAGATCGCCGCACCGGACGCGCTGCGCCAGGCCTGGGCCCGCGAACAGGCGGCAGGCCGGCCCTGGCGCGAGCGCTTCGTCAAGCACGCGCGCGCCGAAATCGGTGGTGCATCGTCCACGCCCGCGGGCTTGGCACTCGAGGCGGTCGTGCTGCGCGACGGCCCGGTCCGCCTGCGGGAGTCGGTCGAGATCGCCTTGCTGCACCAGGGGCAGCCGCTGGCGGATCACCCGGTGGAGCTGGTGAACGAACGCAGCGCAGTGGGCCTGTGGCGACGCACCGACGGGCGGGGACGCATTGCACTGGCACTGCCGCTGGGCGGCCGCTGGCTGCTGCGCTCCACGCTGCTGCGCTCGCCGATGGCGCCGAACGAGCGATGGCAAAGCGACTTCACGACGCTGACCTTCAGCGTCGAACCGCCGGTCGCAACCGGTCCAGCGCCCGCCGCGCCGCGCTGAACCGGCTGCCGCCGGGAGAAGGAATGCCCCGCTGCGGCCGATGGCGCAGGCCGGTCGCGGGGCGGGGCGGGCTACGAAGAAAGCCTCAGCTCAGGCTGGCCGGCTCCTCGGTGTCGGAGGTGGGGGGCGTCACCCGATCGAGACGCAGGGGCTCGGACACCTCAGAGCCGCTGGCGCCGGCCAGGCTGGCCAGGTAGCGGACGAAGGCCGAGACGCTCTCGGTGGCCGAGGTCGGCACGCTGCCGCTGGCGCCCGAACCGTCCGCGCCCACGCTGCCATCGCCATCCCCGTCGCTGCCGCCGCCGCAGGCGGCCAGGGCGAGGACGACAGCGACAGCGCCGAGCAGGCAGGGGACGCTGCGCTTGAGCCCGCGGATCTTCCTTGTGGTGTGCTGGGTCATGGCGGCGCTCCTCAGCGGCTGCCCGGGATCGGGTGGTTCAGGTAAGGGAAGCCCGGCAGCAGCGGCACCACCGCCTGGTCGACCGCGTCGTGCAGCCGGAAGGCCGTAGCCCCCAGCGGCACGGCCGCGGGCGTGCAGGCCGTCCCCAGCCCGAGCGCATTGGTCGTTCCGTTGGCCACGCACAAGCCGCCCATCACCGCGACCAGCGAGATATCCACCACGTCATCCTTGGGCCGCCGGCCGTTCGGATAGCCAGCGTTGTCGCTGCCCGAGGCCAGCAGGTTGCCCACGATGCCCAGCCGGTTCTGCTGCGCAAAGGGCACCGGGGCGACGGCCGTGTTCAGCCGCAGCATCTCCGAGGGCGTGACGTTGCGCGGCTGGTTCACCCCGGCAATGCCGGTGAGGAAGGTGGTCACCAGGTCGTTGCGCGGGAAGTTGGTCGGCGCCGCGTTCGGCAGGGCCAGCGCAATCTCCAGCAGCGCGGGCAGCGTCGGGTGGGTCACGTAGTCGATGAACTGCGCGTCGCCGGACGGCCTGGCGGCGTTGAAGCGGTCCTTGTCCTTCAGGCCGATCACCACCTCGTTGACCAGCGGCATGCCCAGGCGCGACACCTGCGTCCAGGCGCCGCCAGGCTTCTCGGTGACCTGGTGCCCCGACCCCGGAGCGCCGTCGAGCAGGCGGCCCTGGCGCAGGCTGGCGGTGGTCCAGCCCCCGATCACGTCGTCCCCGGCGGTCAGGCAGGCGCGTGGAACCTCCAGCGCCAGCGAGGTCACGTTCTTGTTGGCCAGCACGTTCGGCGCGGCATTGATCAGCGCCGCATCGGTGATCA
This sequence comes from Rubrivivax sp., assembly GCA_027487905.1. GTDB lineage: Bacteria > Pseudomonadota > Gammaproteobacteria > Burkholderiales > Burkholderiaceae_C > JAIYCR01. The sequence continues at coordinate 74,709 of JAIYCR010000081.1, forward strand.
CCGCCACCGGCGCATTCACCAGGTCGAAGATCGTGCCCAGGTTCACCGCGAACGGGTCCTGCCGCTGACCGACGAACACCCGTGCCGGCTGGGCGCAGCCCGGGATGTTCACCGAGTGCAGGTGGCGCGCGGCATAGGCCGGGTAGTCGGCGATCGTCTTCACGCCGATGTTGTCCACCGGCTTGTCGAAGGTGGCGCTGCCGCCGGCCGCCTGCGTGACGGACTGGCGGTTGCCGCTGCGGCGGTCGCCGCGCACGATGTCCAGCGTGAAGGTCTCGGCCAGTTGCAGGTTGGCGTCGCGCACCTGGGAGACAGTGCCCGCCTGCAGCAGCGCAATGCCCACCGACTTGCCACCGATGGGCAGGCTCACACCCGCGCCGTTGGCCGCCAGCGTGTTGCGAAAGCGGAACTGGAAGCTGATGTCCTCCTTCGCGTCGCCGTTGTTGTCGATGTGGATCTCGTACAGCGCGTTCGGATCGAGCGAGAAGTAGTTCGGGCCGCCGTAGGGGTCCTGCAGCGGCTGGTAGTTGGCGATCAGCGTCACGTAGTCGGCTCGACCCGCCTCGTAGCTGCGGAACATGTAGAAGTCGCTCGCATCGACCTTGGGTGCGGTGGTGATGAATGGCGCTTCGCGGTGGCTGGAGGCCTGTGCCGTCGGTGCCATCGCGGTCACGGCCAGTGCCGCGGCGGTGGCCACGGCCAGCGCCCTGGGTGTGGCGCCCTGCAGCCGGTGCAGTCGGGAAGTCTTGCGGTTCATGGAGTCTCCTGTCGGGTGTGAACCACCCCAAGGGCAAGCCACAGGCCGCGCCTGCAGCAGGACGGGCGAAGGCCCTCCCGGAGATTCCTACGCAGGGCGCGCCCGCCTGGATGCACACCGGCGCTGCCCGGCGTCGGGCGCCGCGCCTCAGGTGACTCAGGCGACTCAAGTACCCAGACGGCCCGCCGAGACGATCGGGCCGGTGGGCGCACCCGTGGGCGAACCTCCGGCCGGCTCGATGCTCACCGCGAAGGCCGCGGTGTCGTCCAGCAGCCGTGCCCTGAGCACCCGGGTGTCGCCGCCCGCCTGCACCAGGCCGAGCGATCGCGGCGCGCCGGCCGCGGGCACCGCCCAGAGTTCGAGCACCCGGCTTGGCTCGAGCGCCACGGCGCCCAGCGGGCGCAGCAACAGCGCGCGACCATCCCCGCTCACGCTGGCGACGAAACGCGCCTCGACCACCGGACCGGTCTGGGTTGTCGGGGCCAGCACCACGACGATGGGCGCCTGCGCGGCGGGTGGCTGCACGAGCACCGCGGCCAGGACGACCACGGCAGCCGCCGAAACACCGGCCGCGGCCCGCCAGAAGCCGAGCCGGGCCCACAGGCCCGGGGGCTGCGGCGCGGCGGCAGCACCGGCGTTGATGCTGCGCTCGGCGTCGCCCGCGAAGAGCCGCCGTTCCAGCGAGGTCCACACCTGCGCAGGCGGCTCGACCGGCACCACGCCGCGCTGCAAGGGCTCCAGGCGCTGCTCCCAGTCCTGCACCGCCTGGCGCAGGGCCGGGTGGGCCTGGAGCAGCGTCTCGAAGCGTCGGCGCGCCGGGCCGCGCAGCGTTCCCAGCACGTACTCTGCGGCGAGGCGATCGGCCCGTTCGGCTCTTGCGTAATCCATTTCAGCGTTCCACCGTCGAAGCCGAGGCCGCGCCGCCGCCCAGGCAGGCCTTCAGGGCCATCAGCGAGCGCCGCACCCAGCTCTTCACGCTGCCCAGAGGCAGAGCCAGGTGCTCGGCCACCTCGGCGTGGGAAAGGCCCTGGTAGTAGGCGAGCGCCAGGCATTGGCGTTCGCGCTGCTCGAGCCGGTCCAGGCAGGCCGAGAGCGCCCGCGCCTGCGAAGCCTGCTGCAGGCGCTCGAACGGGCCGGCCGACGGATCGGGCAGGGCGTCGAGCAGGTCGGCCTCGTCGCCGCCCTCGACGGATGCCGCGGAAGTCCACCGACTGACGGTGCGCGGCTCGGTCCGGGCCCGGCGCAGGCTGTCGATCGCCCGGTTGCGGGCGATGGTGCTCATCCAGGTCAGCGCCTGGCTTCGCTCGGGCTGGTAGCTCGCGGCCGTGCGCCAAAGGGTGATGAACACGTCCTGCAAGATGTCTTCCGCCTGGGCCCGATCGGCCTGGATACGCAGGATCACGCCGAACAGATGCGAGCGGGTGCCGGCGTACAGGGCCGCGAAGGCCGACCGGTCGCCGAGGGCGACGCGGGCCAGCGCCTCGGCCTGGGCCTCGGGTGTGTGTGCGGGACGTCCTGGGGGCGGGCTCATCGAAGCGCGTCGGGGAAGGCCGGGGGGCGTGCGGGCGGCGAGTATGCCGCCGCCCCCGGGAAAGCGCCGCCCCGCTGCAGCTTCACCCGTCCAGCGTCGCGATCGCCGACTGCAGCGTCACGAAGTCGATGGCCCGCTGGCGGGTTGCATCGTCGATGAACCGGGCGGGGCGCGGGCTGGCCAGAAGGCGCAGCGGCGGCTCGGCCAGGTCGCTCGCCCGCAGCGCCTGTGCGGACCTGAGCCGGGCCTCTTCCTGGCGCAGCGGCTCCGCGCTCCAGACAGCCACCTGCTGGGCCGAGAAGGCAGGGCCGGGCGTGTCGGCCGGGCGGGGCAGCACCACGCCGAGCACCACCGCGCTGGCCACGACCCCCCCAGCCCAGCGGCTGCGAACCCACGGCAGCTGCGGTCCGGGGGCCAGCAGGCCGGGGCGGGCCTGCCGCACCGGTCGGGCCGGTGTGGGCGGGCGGGTCAGCCCGTCGGGCTGCGCCAGCCGTTCGAAGTCTTGTCGCTCGGCCGCGCGGCGCAGCGCGTGCGGCACCGTCCGCTCCTCGGGCACCTCGAGCCAGCCGGCGCGCAGCCGGCGGCTGCCCCACACCGCCAGCGGTGCGGCCAGCAGCCACGGCAGGGCCACCGGCAGCAAAGGCCCGATCGAGTCCTGCGCCGCCAGCCAGCCGGCTCCGCCGTTCTTGCGCGTGACGAGCACCGCCAGCGTGGCCGACAGCAGCGCGAAGGCAGCGGCCGCAGGCAATCCCAGGCGCAGCAGCGCGTCGCGCCAGGGCAGCGCGTCGCTGGTGCGGGCCGGCGAACGCCACTGCAGCCGCAGGCCCGTCAGCGCCACCGTCACGAAGATCGCATGGGCCAGCATGCGCAAGGGCGCCAGCGCCGCCGACACCACCGCCTCGAGCGCCGCGCCCGCCCAGAGCCTGCGAGCGCCGCCGAAGCCCGCGCTGCGCCCACCGAGCTGGACGGCCAGCACCCCCAGCGCCCGCGGCAGCAGCAACAGCAGCAAGGTCAGCCCCCACAGCCCCGCCGGCATCGGCGTCGGGGCCGACGACGCGCCGCTGGCCGACCACAGTCCCAGTGCCACGAACACGATCCACAGCGGCGCCACCAGGTAGGACAGCGCCCCGGTGAGGAACATGAAGCGGTGGGCGGCCGCCCATCCCGGCTCGGCGATCAGCCGTGCGTTCTGCAGGTTGCCCTGGCACCAGCGACGGTCACGCTGCAGTTCCTCCAGCAGGTGAGCCGGGTGCTGTTCCCAGCTGCCCTGAAGCGACGGCGCCAGCCACACCTCCCAGCCCGCACGGCGCATCAGTGCGGCCTCGACGAAATCGTGCGACAGGATGCCGCCGGACAGCCCCCCGCGCCCGGGCAGCGGCGCCAGGCCGCAGTGCCGCATGAAGGGCTCCACGCGCAGGATGGCGTTGTGCCCCCAGTAATGGCTTTCGCCGAGCTGCCACCAGGCCATGCCCAGCGCGAAGAGCCGGCCGGTCACGCGGCTGGCGAACTGCTGCGAGCGCGCATGCAGCGTGTCATGCCCTACCGCCTGCGGCAGCGTCTGCAGGATGCCCACCCGTGGGTGCGCCTCCATCATCCTCACCAGCGACACCAGCGTGTCACCCTGCATGGTGCTGTCCGCGTCGAGGACGACCATGTAGCGGTAATCCCGGCCCCAGCGGCGGCAGAAGTCAGCCACGTTGCCGGCCTTGCGGTGGGTGCGGCGCCGGCGCCAGCGGATGTAGAGCCCGCCGCCCCCGCCGCTGGCAGCGCTGCCCAGCGTGGCCCGCAGCTGCTCGAAGGCCCGGGCCTCGGCGGCTCTCGCTGCGGGGTCGGCCGTGTCGGACAGCACGAAGACATCGAAGAGGCGAAGCGTGCCGGTGGCGGCCAGGCTCTCGCAGGTGGCCCTCAGGCCGCCGAACACCGTGGCCACGTCCTCGTTGCAGATGGGCATGACCACCGCGGTGCGGGCCCGGGCCGACAACGGCGTGGTCGCCGGCGGGAGGCTCAGCGCGTGGGGGTCTCCGCGCAGCTGGGCCCAGGCCCCCATCAGGGCGGTGGCGAAGCCCACGCCGACCCAGGCGAAGAGCAGCACGAAGAGCCCGGTCTTGGCCAGCTGTGCCCAGAACGCCACGCCGGTGGGGCTTCCCTGCAGCGATGTCAGGCCTCCGCTCAGGTGGAAGGCCCCGCCCGCCAGCGCGAGCACCAGCACCATCAGCAAGCGACGCCGGGCACGAGCCGCGCGCTGCCAGGGGCGCAACGGGTCACCGGCCTGGGCATCGAAGCGCAAGCCGGCGAGCCAGGCGATCACCGAGCGCCAGAAGCCGAGCCAGGGGCGCGGCACGATCGAGCCACGGTGCAGCGGCGGCGCGATGGAGACGGCGGTGTGGTCGTCGCGGGACCTAGTCATCGGGGGCATCGGGGGCATTGGGGGCATCGGGGGCTCCGGGCGGGGCAGGGCGTGCAGGGCGGTTCGGTCGGCTCGCGGTTCAGGTCAGGGCGCGCCCTTCAAGGGCGTCGACCCAGCGCACCAGCCGGCAGGGCATAGGCCCAGGTCTCGGTCAGCGTGGCATCGGGCGATCGCAGGAAGGCCCGCAGCTCCAGCACGCGGGAGCGGTCCAGCCCCTGCAGATCAAGCGTCAGGCGCCAGCCACCGGTGGAAGGGTTGGGGTAGGCGTTCGCCCGCACCCGCAGCGCCGCATCGCTGGCACTGACCACCGCCTCGACCGGCGTGCCAGGGGCCAGCCGTCGCAGCGCATCGCCGTCGAAGTCGATGTGGAACTGCTCCGCGTCGGCGGGCAAGGCGCCCTCCCGGTAGCCGAAGCCGCGCCGGGTCTGCACCACCCGCGCGCCAGGCGGCGAGGTCATGGCGTCGCCCTGCCAGCGGATGCGCCAGCCGATGTCCAGCGGCTCCCCCGGTGCGGGCAGGCGATCGGGCACCCACCAAGCGCCGACGTTGTCGTGGGTCTCGTCCGGCGCGGCGAACTGCAGCAGTTCCACCCGCCCCGAGGCCCAGGCGGCGAAGGGCCGGCCCTGTTCGTCCGGCAAGGGCTCCACCCAGGCCGAAGGCCGACGCTCGTAGTGCGCCTCCAGGTCCTCGTAGCGGTGGAAGGCGCGGTCGCGCTGCATCAGGCCGAAGCCGCGGGGCGACGCCATCGCGAAGGCGCTGACAAAGACCCCGGGCGGGTTCAGCAGCGGACGCCAGATCCACTCGCCGGTGCCCGAGTGCACCTGCAGGCCGTCGGAGTCGTGCACCTCGGGCCGGAAATCGTCGGCACGCGGCTGGTTCTCGCCGAAGAGAAACATGCTGGTCAGCGGGGCCAGGCCCAGCAGCGCCACCGGCGCGCGCAGGAAGAGCCGCGCGCGGACGTCCACCTGCGTCTCCCGCCCCGGTCGCACGGTGAAGCGATAGGCACCGGACACCCGTGGCCCGTCCAGCAGCGCGTGGAAGACCACCTCGAGGGCCCCGGGCGCCGGCCGCTCGAACCAGAAGGTGTCGAAGGCCGGGAACTCTTCGCCGCGGCCACCCACCGCATCCACCACCACGCCGCGTGCGGACAGGCCGTACTGCGTGCCGGCGGACACCGCGCGGAAATAGCTGGCGCCCAGGAAGGCGATCACCTCGTCCATCACGTCCGGGCGGTTGATGGGGTGGTGCAGCCGGAAGCCGGCGATCTCCGCATTCGGGCCCGGCTTGGGCGGCAGTGCCAGCGCACCATAGTCGAAGGCCGATCGGGCCACCGACATCGGCGCCACGCGGCCCTCGCGCAGTTCGTACAGCCGCAGCACCCGCTGGTGGCCTCGGCCGACATGGAAGAACTGGGTCTCGAAGGCCAGCGCCTCGGGCCGACCGTGGGCCTGAGCGGGGCGGAAGCGGATGCTGCGGTAATCGTCGTAGCTCAGGCCGGCGAGCCAGTCGCTGTTGGGCGCCGGGTTCGGCGGGCGGTAGGGCTGCGCTGCGCGCTGCTCGGCCAGGCGCGACACCTCCTCGAAACCGAAAGCCTGCACGCCACCGCCCGCCAGGGCCAGGCAGAGAACGAAGCAGGCAAGGAGGGCGGAAACGAGGCGGCTGGGCATGCAGGACAGGAAGGGCGGAGAGCGCCACGCGGTGTAGCACGATTCATGCCCCTGATGGGGGTAAACCCGTAAATCCAGCGGGCCGGTTCGATCGGGAGACCTGGCGCGTGACCGGGACCCCGCAAACGGTCACCGGCGGGCGTGCGCTGACAATCCGGTCATGTCGATTTCCCCGCAGGCGCTGCAGATCCACGCCGGCCCCAAGGCCATCGCCCGGCTGCGGCAATCGCCGCTCCTGCCGGGCGACATCGCGGCCATTCCGGCGGCGGCCGGCGGCGCCAAGGGGCTGGTGCTCAACCCGCTGGACCGCCACCTCTTCGGCAACTTCCTGGGGCCGCAGGCGAAGCTGAGGCCCGCGGTGCACCTCATCGGCGCGTCCATCGGTGCCTGGCGCATGGCCATTGCCTGCCGGCCCGACCCACAGGCAGGCTTCGCCCTGCTGGCCGACGACTACATCGGCCAGCGCTACCAGCACCGACCGGGCCGCGCACCGCCGGCCCGGCATGTGAGCGAGGTCTTCGGCGCCCGGCTGTCCGAGCGCTTCGGCGGCAGCGAACACGAGGTGCTGTCGCATCCGAGCTTCCGCCTGCACGTGGTCGTCGCCCGCGGGCGCCACCTGCTGCGCCGCGACGGCCAGGCCGGCTCGCGCCTGACCACGCCGCTGGGCTACCTGGGCGCCTTCGCGGCCAACGCGGTGCACCGGCGGGCCCTGGGCTTGTGGCTGGAGCGGGTCGTGCTGTCCGATGCCCGCACGCCCTTGCCCCTGCCGCTGGACGACTACCCCACCCGCCGGGTGGCGCTCACGCCCGAAAACCTGCAGCCGGCGCTGCTGGCCAGCTGCTCCATTCCCTTCTGGCTCGAATCGGTGCGGCACATCCCCGGCCTGCCGCCCGGGGCCTGCTGGGACGGCGGCCTGACCGACTACCACCTGCACTGGCCCTGGGCCCGGCTGGGGCACGGCGACGGCGACGGCCTGGTGCTGTACCCGCACTTCCAGCCCCAGGTGGTGCCCGGCTGGCTGGACAAGCCCTTCAAGCGCCGCCACCGCGCCACGCCGGCGCTGGACAACCTGGTCGTGCTGTCGCCCCGGCCGCAGTGGATCGCCGGCCTCCCGCACGGGAAGATGCCCGACCGATCCGATTTCAAGAACTATGGCGACGACCATGGCCGGCGCCAGGCCGACTGGCGACGCGCCGTCGGCGAGGCCGAGCGCCTGGCCGACGAGTTCTGCGCCTGGACCGAAGGCCGGCTGGCCATCCCGGTGCAGCCGCTGCCTTGACCGGGCCGGGATAAACTCGAGTTGTCCTGATACCCGACCGGAAGGCAAGACATGCAGGCCATGACCACGCGAACTCGACGCAGCCCCGCACGGGTCGAGCGAGCCGCCGCATGACCCGCTGAGCGTTCCAGCCCTCCAGAACAGCGCGGCCACGGTCCGCGCTTTTTTTCGTCCCGACCGATTCACGCCCGACGCCCGGCGCCCGCCGCATGCCGCAATGCCCGGCACCCCCGCAGCCCCCGACCCGCCGCGCCCCGCTCCCGGTTTCCCACTGAAAGCCCTCACCATGGTCTCCATCCAGCTTCCCGACGGTTCCCGGCGCGCCTTTCCCGGCCCCGTCACCGTGGCCGAGGTGGCCGCCTCCATCGGCCCGGGCCTGGCCAAGGCAGCGCTTGCCGGCAAGGTGGGGCAGGGCGACGACGCCCGGCTGGTGGACACCGGCCTGCGCCTGGAGCAGGACACGACGCTGGCCATCGTCACCGACAAGGATCCGGAGGCGCTCGAGCTCATCCGGCACAGCACCGCCCACCTGCTCGCCCATGCGGTCAAGGAGCTCTTCCCCGAGGCCCAGGTCACCATCGGCCCGGTCATCGAGAACGGCTTCTTCTACGACTTCTCCTATCACCGCCCGTTCACGCCCGATGACCTCGCCGCCATCGAGAAGCGCATGGGCGAACTGGCCGCGAAGAACGAAGCCGTGCAGCGGCGCGTGCTGCCGCGCGACGAGGCCGTGGCCCACTTCAAGGCCCAGGGCGAGCACTACAAGGCCGAGATCATCGGCAGCATTCCGGCCGGCGAGGACGTGAGCCTGTACCGCCAGGGCAGCTTCGAGGACCTGTGCCGCGGGCCCCACGTGCCGTCCACCGGGCGTCTGAAGCACTTCAAGCTGATGAAGCTGGCCGGCGCCTACTGGCGCGGCGACCACCGCAACGAGATGCTGCAGCGCATCTACGGCACCGCCTGGGCCACCAAGGAGGACCTGCAGGCGCACCTGCGCCGCATCGAGGAAGCCGAGAGGCGCGACCACCGCCGGCTCGGCCGCGAGCTCGATCTCTTCCACCTGGACGAGCACGCGCCCGGGCTGGTGTTCTGGCACCCCAAGGGCTGGACGGTGTGGCAGGAGGTGGAGCAGTACATGCGCCGCGTCTACCGCGACAACGGCTACCAGGAGGTCAAGGGCCCGCAGATCCTCGACCAGGGCCTGTGGGAGAAGACCGGCCACTGGCAGAAGTAC
>JAIYCR010000040.1 GCA_027487905.1 Rubrivivax sp.
AGCGCCGGGCAGGCCAGCCTGGTGGTGGACAACAACACCGTCGTCCTGCCCGACCTGGGAGATCTGCAAGGCACCTGGGGGCTGGAATTCACGCCCAGCAATGTGCTGCCCAGCAACCTTGCGGGCCTCAGGACCTGGCTGGATGCCGCCGACGTCGACGGTGACGGCACCGCCGAAGGCCTGGCCGAAGCCACGCTGGGTGCCGGCGGCGCGGTGACAAGCTGGGTGGACCGCACCGGACAGGCCACCGCATCGGCCGCCAACCTCGGCCGGGGCGCCACCTGGCAGCCCACCTGGGTGGCCAATGGTGCCCAGGGCGGGCCGACGGTGCGTTTCGACGGCAACGACTACATCGGCTCGTCGCTGACCGTGGGCAACACCTACACGGTGTTCGCCGTCGGCCAGATGCAGGGCACCCAGAGCAACCGACTCGTCTCCTCAACGAACAACAACTGGCTGATGGGCTGGCATGGCGGCACGCAGGACCGCTACCACCCCGGCTTCTGGGTGACGCCGCAGTCCCCGGCGGTGGTGCCCAACGAACTGAAGTTCTACACCGCCACCGGCTCGTCCACGGGAGGCGCACTCTTCAGCAGCGGGGCCTTGGTGGCGACCACCAGCTCGGCCACCGGCAACCTCGGAAACATGGCGCTGGGCGGCTGGGGCGGGGCCGGGGAACTCAGCCGGGGCGACGTCTCCGAGGTCATCGTGTTCGACCGGGTGCTCAGCGACGGTGAGCGGGTGCTGGTGGAGAACTACCTGCGCAACAAGTGGTCGGGCACGCCGGTGCCATCGGCAAACTCGGTACTGGGCTCGGTGGCCTTCGACGCCACCTGGGCCCAGGCGGTGATGCGCTTCGGCGACCAGGCCGGGCCGAGCAACGACACCCTCACCGTGAACTACGGGGCTGCTGCCCCGCGCGGGACCGGCCGGGTGGACGCCATCCTCTTCGGTGGCCAGGGCAACGACATCCTCAACGGCGGCGACCGCAACGATGCCCTCTTCGGTGGCGCCGGCAACGACCGGCTGGTGGGCGGTGCCGGCACCAACTACCTGGCGGGCGGCGCCGGCAACGACACCTATGTCGTGTCCAGCTCGTCGGACTTCATCTCCGAGGCCGCCAACGCCGGCACCGACACGGTGGAGGCCGGCATCAGCTGGAGCCTGGCGCCCAACCTGGAGGTGCTGACCCTCACCGGCGCCGGCGCGATCAACGGCGTGGGCAACGAGCTGGCCAATGTGCTGAACGGCAACACGGCGGCCAATGTGCTCAGCGGCGGCGCCGGCAACGACACGCTGAACGGCGGCGACGGCAATGACACGCTGGACGGCGGCACCGGCGACGACACCCTCAACGGTGGCGTGGGCGACGACACCTATGTCATCGACAGCGCCCTGGACGCGGTGAACGAGCTGGCTGGCCAGGGCAACGACACGGTGCGCAGCAGCTTCAGCTTCAGCATCGCCGCCACGCCGGAGGTGGAGAACATCACGCTGATCGGCGCCGCCGCCAGCACCGCCACCGGCAACGCCGGGGCCAACACACTGTCGGCCAGCCGGGTGGCCGGCGTCAACCACACGCTGGTGGGCGGCGCGGGCAATGACACCTACCGCCTGGAACGCGACCTGCTGACCAGTGCCTCCAACCTGGGCCACACTGTCGTCGAGCAGGCCGGCGAGGGCACCGACACGGTGTGGATCAATGCCGACTTCGGCCTCAACCAGCAGACCTACACGCTGGGCGCGAACCTCGAGAACCTGGACCTGCGCAACACCTGGGGGGTGAACGGCACGGGCAACGAGCTGGCCAACTACATCGTCGGCACGGCTCAATGGGCCGCCTACCTTGGAAACTCCACCACCCTGGCCGGCGGGGCCGGCAACGACACCTACCAGCTGAACAGCCCGCACACCACGGTGTTCGAGATGGCCGGCAACGGTACCGACACGGTTGAGCTGAACAGCAACATGGACGGCTATGTGCTGCCCGACCATGTGGAAAACCTGACCATCCTGTCCGGCGGCAACCAGAGGGGTGTGGGCAATGCCTTCGCCAATGTGCTGACGGGCAACGCCGGCAACAACTGGCTGGATGGCCAGGGCGGCAACGACACGCTGGCCGGCGGCGCCGGCGACGACACCTATGTCGTGGACCAGGCCGGCGACGTGGTCACCGAGGCGATCAGCGCGGGCTTTGACACCGTCCGCACCCAGCTCACCAGCTACAGCCTGGCCAGCATCGCCAACGTCGAGGGCCTCGTCTACACCGGCACGGCCGCCTTCACCGGCACCGGCAATGTGCTGGACAACCGCATCGAGGGTGGCATCGGCAACGACGAGCTGTCTGGCGGCGACGGAGGCGACACGCTGGTGGGCGGCGGCGGCGCGGACACGCTGAACGGCGGCAACGGCGACGATGTGCTGATCTCGCAGGCGGCCGGCAGCGCCACCGGCATCACCGCCGGCCTGCGCGCCGAGTATTTCGCCACGTCCAACTGGACCGGCGCGCCGGTGTCGGTGGGCACCGAACTGAGCCTGAACCGGATCTGGTCCGGTGGGTCGCCGGCAGCCGGCGTGCCGGCGGACAACTTCTCCGTCCGCCTGACCGGCAACCTGAACATCACCACCGCCGGCTGGTACCGCTTCAGCGCCACCGGCGACGACCAGGCCTACGTGTGGATCGACGGTATCCGCGTGGCCATGGGCAACGTCGGGACCACGGGCACCTCCAACCCGGTCTGGCTGGAAGCGGGCTCCGTGGCGCTGCGCGTCGACCAGTACGAAGGGAGTGGCGACGCCTCCTTCCGGGTGCAGTGGCAGACCCCGGGCGGCGGCAGCTTCAGCGACATCCCGCCCACCCAGCTGAGCCAGGGCAGCGCGGTTCCGATGGCCGACACCGTGGGCGACACCCTCAACGGCGGCGCGGGCAACGACGTGCTCGATGGTGGCCTGGGCAACGACACGCTCACCGGCGGCACCGGCAACGACAGCTATGTGGTGCGCAACCTGGGCGACGTGATCGTCGAGGCGGCCGGCGAAGGCACCGACACCGTCCAGAGCTTCATCGACTATTCGATCGTCGGCACGCAGCTGGAGAACATCAGCCTGCTCGGCACCGCAGCGCTCAATGCCACCGGCAATGCCGGCGACAACGTGCTCACCGGCAACGGCGCGGCCAATGTGCTGGACGGCGGCGACGGCAACGACACCCTCAACGGCCTGGGCGGTGCGGACACGCTGAACGGTAGCGCCGGCAACGACCGCATCATCGGCGCCAGCGGCGCAGTGCTCAACGGCGGTGATGGCAACGACACGCTCGCCGTGGTCGATGCTTGGACACCGGCCCAGATGCAAGGCGTTGCCCTGTGGCTGGACGGCGCCGACCTCGACGGCGACGGCATTCAGGAGGGGCTGGGCGAAGCGGGCCTGAACGGCAGCGGCGTGGCCACCTGGGTGGACAAGAGCGGCAACGGCCGCAACGCAGTGCAGGCCACCGCCGGGTGGCAGCCGCAGCTGGTGCTCAACGCGATGAACGGCCTGCCGGTGATCCGCTACGACGGCGTTGACGACGCGCTGCGGGTGGGCAACATCCCGTCGATGACGGGAGCCACCAACAGCCTCTTCTGGGTGCAGCGCACCACCGACAGCAACTACATGACCATCGGCAGCAACGGCAATGCCAACACGCCGTCCAGCAACTGGATGCTGATCGTCAACCCCAACGACGGCCGCACCGACCTCGTGAGCGGCAGCAACACCCACACCGCCTCGTCCTTCTGGGCCAACGGCAGCCAGCCCGGCTGGACCACCGCCGGCAGCGCCTGGAACACGCTGAACAACACCACCTCGGTGGTGGCCACGGTGAACCAGCCGCTGAACTGGAACGGCTCGATGGTGATCGGTGGCTTTTACAGCGGCACATGGAACTTCGGCGGAGATGTTCCCGAGGTCATCGTCACCACCGCGGCACTGTCCACCACCGACCGGCAGCTCCTCGAGGGTTACCTCGCCTGGAAGTGGGGCAGCCAGGCCGGTCTTCCGGCCGGCCACCCCTACGCCACGATCAACCCGTCGTTCACCACCACCACCGCGGGCGCCCAGCTCAACGGCGGTGCCGGCACCGACACCCTGACCGGCGGCGCCAACGGCGACACGCTGGACGGCGGCACGGGGGCCGATGCGATGACCGGCGGCGCGGGCAACGACACCTACATCGTCGACGACAGCGGCGACACGGTGGTGGAGCTGGCCAATGGCGGCGTCGACACGGTGCAGTCCTCGGTCAGCCGCACGCTGGGCAGTTTCCAGGAGAACCTGGTGCTCACCGGCACGGCCATCACCGGGGTGGGCAACACGCTGGACAACCAGATCACCGGCAATGCGGTGGGCAACGCCCTGTCAGGCGGCGACGGCAACGACTGGCTGCGGGGCGAGGGCGGCAACGACAACCTCAACGGCGGCGCCGGTAACGACCGCCTGGACGGCGGCACCGGCAACGACACGCTGACCGGCGGTGCGGGCGACGACACCTACATCGTCGACAGCGTGCTCGATACCGTGGTCGAGACGGCCGGCGAGGGCAATGACGAGGTGCAGGCCAGCGTGAGCGTGACTCTGGCCAGCCAGGTCGAGCGGCTGCTGCTCACCGGCGGCAGCGCCCTGGACGGCACCGGCAATGCGCTGGCCAACACCCTGACCGGCAATGCCGCAGCCAACCGCCTGTCGGGCCTGGACGGCAACGACGAATTGCTGGGCCTGGACGGCAACGACACGCTGCTGGGCGGCGACGGCGACGACCGGCTGGACGGCGGCAGCGGCGCGGACGAACTGGCCGGCGGCGCCGGCGACGACCTCTACACCGTCGACGACGTCGGCGATGTCGTCATCGAGGCGGCGGGCGCGGGTGTCGACGGGGTCCGCTCCTCGGTGAGCCACACGCTGGCCGCCCATGTCGAGAACCTGGTGCTCACCGGCCTGGCCGCGCTGGACGGCACCGGCAACGCGCTGGCCAACAGCCTCACCGGCAACGACGCCGCCAACCGCCTGGACGGCGGCGCCGGCGCCGACCGGCTCGAAGGTGGCGCGGGCGACGACGTCTACATCGTCGACGATGCCGGCGATGTGGTGGTCGAAGTGGCGGGTGGCGGCACCGACACCGTCTTCTCCAGCGTCAGCCGCACCCTGTCGGCCCACATCGAGAACCAGGTGCTGACCGGCAGTGGTGCGATCGACGCCATCGGCAACGACCTGGCCAACCGCATCACCGGCAACGACGCCGCCAACCGCCTGGATGGCGGCCTGGGCGCCGACCGACTCGAAGGCGGCGCGGGCGACGATGTCTACACCGTCGACGATGCCGGCGACCTGGTGGTGGAAGCGGCGGGCGGCGGCCTCGACACCGTGTTCGCCAGCGTCAGCCGCACGCTGTCGGCCCACATCGAGAACCAGGTGCTCACCGGCAACGGCAACCTGGACGCCACCGGCAACGAACTGGACAACCGCATCACCGGCAACAGCAGCAACAACCTCTTGGCCGGTGGCGAGGGCAACGACACCCTCATCGGCGGCGGCGGCACGGACGTGCTGCGCGGGGGCAATGGCAACGACATCCTCGTCGGCTCGGACCTGGCCTCCATCGGCCAGGCCCAGGGCGGCGCGGGCCTGGACACGCTGCGCCTGAGCGCGCCCGGCTCCACCTTCAACCTGGACGCGCTGATCGGCCGTGCCAGCGGCATCGAGACGCTCGACCTGCGCGACGGCGGGGCTGGCCAGGTGGACTTCACTGCGCTCGGCCTGACGAGCCTGAGTGATTCGGGCGGCCTGACGCTGCGCCTGGACACCGGCGACACCCTGGCCATCGGTGGCGGCGGCAGCCTGGTGCAGACCGGCTTCATCGACGACGGCCTGGGCAACGTGGGCGTGAGCTACTCCGTCTTCGCTGGAGGCGACCCGAGCCAGCCACCCGCCACCAACCTGCAGGTGTTCTGGACCGGTTGACCGGTTCCACCCGGGCCGCCCGGAACCGGGGAATTGCCCCGGTGCAGGCTTGCTTTTCGAGGGACAGCGCCCGGGGGTAAGCGGGCGTAATGGATCTTGTCATCGCCCGCCGTCCGCCACCTGCGGCCGGGGCGCTGGCAAGCCCGGTCCATGAACAGAGCCCTCCTCCTCTTCCTGCGCGCCAACCGCAGGCACCTGCTCGATCTGCTGCTGGCCAGCGGCGTGGTGAACACGCTCGCCCTGGCGCTGCCGCTGTTCTCGATGCTGGTGTACGACAAGGCGGTGGGCAACCAGATCCACGACACGCTGTGGTCGCTGGCCATCGGCATGCTGCTGGTGCTGGGTTTCGAGATCACCTGCCGGGTGGCGCGGATGAGCCTGGTCGAGCAGGCCGCCAGCCGCTGGGACACCACGCTGGACGAGCGGCTGATGCGCGGGGTGCTGGCCGCGCCGCTGGCCCGCCCGCTGCCGGTGGGCACGGTGCTCAACCGCTACCGCGACCTCGCCTCCGCCCGCGAATTCCTGTCCGCCAGCTACCTGCTGCCGCTGGCCGATCTGCCCTTCCTGCTGCTCTTCGTGGTGGCCGGCTGGTTCATCGGCGGGCCGCTGGTGGGCATTGCGCTGTTGATCGGCACCGTGCTGTGGGCGGTGTCCGCGCTGCTGCACAGGGTGTCGCGCCACCACCAGCGGCTGGCCGACCAGGCCCACGGCCAGAAGATCACGCGGCTGGTGGACACCTTGCTGGCCCGCGACAGCCTGATGGGCGCTGCCGCCGGCCGCCTGGCGCTGGACGGCTTCCGCCAGCCTTCGGCGGCCGGTGCGCGCAGCAGCACCCGCTCGCGGGTGTGGTCGCAGCTGTCCCAGCAGCTGCTGCCGGTGGGCCTGGGGCTCACCACCGTGGCCCTGCTGGTGGCCGGCGTGTTCCAGGTGGAGGCGCAGGCGCTGTCGGTGGGCGGCCTGATTTCGCTGAGCATGCTGGGCGGGCGCATCGTCGGCGGGCTGTGTGCGCTGTCGCCGATCAGCAGCCGCTGGGCCGAGTTCAAGCGCGCGCTGAACGAACTGCGCAGCACCATCGACCTGGAGTCCGCGCCGCTGCCCGATGCGGCCACGGGGCCGGGCGAGGCGGTCTTCGCCCGGCGCGACGACCCGGCGCTGCGGGCCGAGGGCATCCAGGTGGTCGGCATTCAGGTGCGCTACCCCGGCAGCGAGCGCCGCGTGCTGGACGGCGTGCAGTTCAAGCTGCGCCTGGGTGAGCTGGTGGCCGTGGTGGGCGCCTCGGCCGCGGGCAAGAGCACCTTGCTCAAGCTGCTGGCCGGCCAGATCGCGCCGGACGTCGGCCAGCTGTCCGTGGCCGGCCGGCAGGTGGCCGACGACGCCCAGCGGCGAGCACTGGCCGCTGCAGTGGCCTGCAAGCCGCAGGACCCGACCTTCCTGCCGGGCACGGTGCGGCAGATCGTCTGCCCGGAGGCACCGGCCGCGGCCGACCAGGCCTGGAGCGGCGACGAGGCCGTGCTGCGCAGCCTGCGGGCCGTGGGTTTCGGCCGTGGCCTGGACAGTGGCGAGGTGGGGCTGAACCTGGCCGTCGGCCTGGCCGGGCAGGGCCTGTCCGGCGGGCAGCGGCAGATGCTGGCGCTGGCCCGCGCGCTGCACAGCGACGCCGGCCTGCTGCTGCTGGACGAGCCCACGCTCGGCCTGGACCGGGTGGCGCAGGACACGCTGATCGCCACGCTGGCCGCACTGCGCGGCGGTGGCCGCTGCGTGGTGGTGGCCACCCACACCAGCGAGCTGATCCGCGTGTGCGACCGCGTGCTGGTGCTCGACGGTGGCCGCGTGGTGATGGACGCCCCGCCGGCGCGGCTGTTCGAGGCGGCGCCTGGGGTGCCGGTCGCGCCAGCGACGACCGGCGCCGCGGTGGCGGCGCGCGCGCCGGGCCAAGCCCAGGGCCAGGCCCCGGCCCATGTCCAGCTTGCGCCGGCACCCGGTGCAGCGGGACGTTCCCCGGCACCCGCCGCGCCGGCCGTCGCCGCCACCACCCTGGCGTCGTGGCCGTTGGGGCTCGCGCTCGGTACCCTGTTCGCCGCGCTGGTCGCTGCGCTGGCGGCGCCGGCACCGGTGATGGCACAGGCCTCAGCCACGTCGGCTTCTTCGTCCACCTCCACCTCCACCCCGGTCTTCACGCCCACCCGGCTGGAACAGCTGCTAGGCCCGCCCACGGGCAGCGTCGCGCAGGCGGCCACGTCGCCGCGCGGCGGGTCGGCGCCGCCGCTGCTCGCGCCGCCCCCGCAGCCGGCCGCCCAGGTGCCGGTGGCCGCCCAGCCCCGGCTGGACCTTCTGCCCGCGCTGCTGGACCTGCCGCCGGTGCTGCCGGTGCTGGCCGCCATCGGTGCCAACCCTGTGGCCGACCAGACCCTGACCTTGTCGGGCGCCGCCCTGGGCACCGCCCGCCACAGCCCCGAGGTCGAGGCGGCTGGCTACCGGCTGGAATCCTTCGAACAGACGCGCCTGGCGGCCCGCGGCTCGCTGCTGCCACGGATGGACCTTCGCCTGGGCGTGGGGCGCGGCCTGGTGCAGACGACCGACCCCTGGCTGAACCTGGGCCGCATCGACGGCCTGGCCACCGCCCGCACCGCCCTCTTCGACGTGCCGGCCATCCTCGAGCTCGGCCGCCAGGGCATCCTCACCGGCTCGGCTGCCGAGCAACTGCGCGACGCCGACAGCAAGGCCCTGCTCGACGGCGGGCTGGCCTTCCTGGGCGTGCTGCAGGCGCGGGTGGGCCTGGCGCTGGGCGAACAGTACGAACGCCGCCTGGCCGAGCTGTCACGCTACATCGGCGAGCGGGCGGCCGCCGGCGGCACCAGCCCCGCCGAGGCCGACCGCCTGCGTTCACGGGTGGCCAATGTGCGCTCGTCGCTGGCCGATGCCCGGGCCCAACTGCAAAGCGCCGTTCGCAACCTCGAGCGCCTGTACGGACCGGCACCCCAGGCGCTGTCGATGACGGGTTCGGAGCCGATCGCCGTCGCCGCCGACGAAGCCACTGCCGTGGCCGAGGCGCTTCGCCAGAACGCCGAGCTGGCCGCGGCACGCATCGAGATCCGCGCGGCCAACGAGGAGAGCCGCATCGCGCGCGCCCGCTTCCTGCCCAAGCTGGAGCTGGAACTCACCCACACACGCGCCAAGAACCCGTCGGGCACGCCCGGCCTCACCCACGACACCAAGGGCATGGTGGTGCTGAGCATCAACACCTTGAACGGCGGCACCGACCTGGCCCAGAGCCGCGCCGCCGCGGCCCGTCGCATGGAGCTCGAGGCCCGGGCCACGGCCTCGGAGCGCCGGCTTCAGCTGGACATCGAGACGGCCTACGCCAACCTGCAGGCCTCCAGCGAGCGCTTCGTGACCGTGCGCGAGGAGCTGGACGGCAATCGGCGCGTGGTCGAGGCCTTCCAGGCCCAGCTGGTGGGCGGCAACCGCCCGCTGCTCGATGTGCTGGACGCCTACCAGCGGCACTACCAGAGCCAGATCGACCTGACCCAGGTGCTGGTCAGCACCACCCAGAACCAATGGCGCCTGGCCCACCTGGCCGGCTCGCTCGGCCCGCAGCTCGGCCGCCCCGGCGCGCGCTGAGGCGCACGGCACCGACCCCTCGATCCAGGAGAAGCGCAGATGTCCGGCGGCAGCGGTTCCGGTGAGTACTGGCCAGGTTTCGTCGACGCGCTCACCAACGTGGTCATCGCGATGGTGTTCGTCATCGTCGTGCTGGCCATTGCGCTGAGCTTCGCGATGCAGATGGTGGCCAGCCGCATGGCGGCCAAGGTGTCCGAGCTGCAGCAGGCGCAGATCGCGCTCAGTGCCGCGGCCGCTGCGTCGGCGGCGTCCACCGGGGCCCCGGCCCGCGGCGGCGTGTCGTCGGACACGCCCTTGGCGGCGCCGGCCGACAGCCGCATCCGCATCGCCGTGGCCGGCAACGAAAGTGCCCAGACCGCCCGGCCGGCCAAGGTGCAGGCCGCGGCCCGTTCGCTGGTGCTGGAGTACGAACAAGGCGCGCTGACGCTGGACGACGCGGCGCTGCGCAGCCTGCAGCAGGCCCTGGGGCCGGTGAAGGCGGCGCTGGACGGCGCGGGTGCCGCTGCCCGCGTGTCGCTGGTGGCCACCGGCCCGGCCATGGAGCTTTCGGACAACCAGCGCTCGGCCTTCGTGCGGGTGATGGCGGTGCGCAACCAGCTGCTCGACCAGGGCTTCGCCCCCGAGCGCATCGTCACCCGCATCGACCCGACCGGCCCGGGCGACAAGCCCCGCGTCGCCCTGACGCTGGAGGAGCCGAAATGAGCGCCGCCGCGGCCACTGTGCAAACGCCTGCCGGCGCCAGCCCTTCGGCTGGCGCCGACCCCTGGTTCCTGCGCTTTGACGGCGCCCGCTACGGCGGCCGGCGGCTGCGCCGGCCCCGCTGGCTGGTCTACTCGGTGGCCCTGCTCACCGCGGCGCTGCTGGCCTGGGCGGCGCTGGCCACGGTGGACCGCGTGGTGCGCTCCACCGGCCGCATCGTGCCCTCGGGCAAGCCGCAGCTGGTTCAGCACCTGGAGGGCGGCATCGTCTCGCGGGTCTACGTGCGCGAGGGCGACACCGTCCAGCCCGGCGACAACCTGGTGGCCGTGTCCGACCTGGCCGCCAATTCCATGCGCGGCGAGAAGCAGGCCCGTCTGAACGGCCTGCTCGCCCGTTCGGCGCGGCTGGAGGCCGAAGCCAGCGGGGCCAGCCGCTTCGTGCCGCCCGCCACGCTGCCGCCCCAGGCGCCCGAGGTGCTCAACGAGGCCGCGGCCTTCGCCGCGCGGCAGTCGCGCCTGGGCCAGGGCAGCCGCGTGCTGGAGGAACAGGCCACCCAGAAACGCCAGGAGGCCGCCGAACTGGAGGCGCGCAAGCGCGGCCTGGCCGCCGAGCTGGACGTTGCCCGGCAGCAGCTCACGCTGGTGCAGAACATGGTGTCGCGCCAGGCTGGCTCGCAGCTCGAACTGCTCGAAGCGCGCAGCCGCGTGGAGCGGCTGACCACGCAGATCCGCGAGCTGGAGGCCACGCTGCCCCGGCTGGCGTCGGCCTCGGTGGAACTGCAGGCCCGCCAGGCCGAGTCGGTGGCGCAGTTCCGCAGCGACGCCCGCACCGCGCTGTCGGAGGCGCAGGTCGAACTGCGCCGCCTGCAGGAGGACATCAAGACCGAGAACGACCGCGTTCGCCGCACGGTGGTCACCGCCCCCGTGGGCGGAACCGTCAACAAGGTGCTGGCCAACACCGTGGGCGGCGTGGTCAAGCCGGGCGAGACGCTGGTGGAGATCACCCCCAGCGGCGGCGCGCTGCTCATCGAAGCCCGCGCCTCCCCGGCCGACCGCGGCGCGCTGCAGACCGGCCACCCGGCGCGCATCCGCGTGGCCGCCTTCGACTACACGCTGTACGGCACGCTGGAGGCGCGCATCACCGAGATCAGCGCCGACAGCCTGCAGGACGAACGCGGCGAGCGCTTCTTCCGCGTCGCGCTGGAGGTGGATGCGAAAAGCCTCGCCGCCTTCGGGCAGGCCGTCACGCCCGGCATGACGGTGCTGGCCGACGTCGTCACCGGCCAGCGCACCGTCCTGCAGTACCTGCTCAGCCCCGTGCGCGGCCTGGCCAGCACGGCCTTTCGCGACCGCTGAGCCGGCAATCCCGCAGCGTTCCGCCCCGCTTCGTCCTGCACCCGTCCGACCCCTCCAGGAAGCCGCATGACCACCGACACCCTTGCCCTGCCACGCGGGGGCCGCGCCGCCGCAGCCTCGGCGAGCCCCGCCGCGCCTGCCACCGCGGCGCCGCGGGGCCACGGCGAGCAGCTGAGCGCCCGCTACAAGTTCCTCATCTGGCTGCCGGTCATCCTGCTGCTGGCCGGCGCCCTGGCGCTGTGGGAGTTCGTCAGCTACGCGCTGATGTCGGCCCCGGCGCTGAACGGCAAGATCCTGCTGTGCCTGGCCTGGGGCGTGTGGACCATGTCGGGCCATGTGCGCGGCATCTACAAGGAAGACCGCGTCTTCCGCTCCGGCATGGCCTGGCTCAAGGGCGGCGCGCGCAGCGGCGTGCAGGACCCGCGCCTGGGTGAGTCGGCCTTCGTCACCGGCATGATCGAGCGGCTGAGCAAGCTCGGCCTGGGCCACCAGGTCTATGTGCACAGCGCGGCCACCGAGCCGGAGTTCGAGGCCCTGTCCCACTACCTGGAGCGCAAGCAGGAGCTGTCGCAGTTCCTGGTCGGCCTGATGGTGGGCCTGGGCCTGCTGGGCACCTTCATCGGCCTGCTGCAGACGCTGGTGGCCACCTCCGACCTCATCGGCACCATCGCCGCGGGCGCCGGTGGCGGCGGCAAGATGGAAGAGGAGTTCGCCAAGATCGTCGGCGGCCTGCAGAAGCCGCTGACCGCCATGGGCACGGCCTTCTCGGCGTCCATGTTCGGCCTGGTCGGCTCCATCCTGCTGGGCTTCCAGCTGGTCATCGTGCGCAAGTGCGCCACCGATTTCGTCGAAGTCGTGCGCAGCGACGTGCTCTCCATGGCCGAGGCCAGCACGGTCAACAAGGAAGTCGAGATCACCGAGCGCTTCCTCGCCTCGCTGCTGGCCGACGTGCTCGAGCAGCACCGCGCCACCGATGCCGGGCTGCAGAAGGTGGCCCACCAGATCGAGACCCTGGTGCCCGAGGTGCGCGAGACGGCCGCCGCCTGCGGCCGGCTGGCCGAGCGGGTGAGCAGCCAGGAGGCGGTGCTTGAACGCACGGTGGCGGCGGTGGCGGTGGTGGGCACGGCCGCACCGGCCATGTCGCGCCTGGCGGAAAGCTCCGAAGGGGTGCTGCTGCACAGCCAGGCCTCGCTCGGCCGCATCGACCGCATGCTCGAGCACCTGCCGCAGCAGCAGCAGCTGATGGAGCATCTGCACGAGGCGATGGGCCGGGTGGACACGCTGGGCCAGCACCTGCAGGCGGTGAAGACCACCACCGACGCGCTGCGCGAGGAGGTGCGCGGCCAGGCGGTGGCGCTCAAGCGCATGGACGGCACGCTGTGGAACCTCGAGCAGGACGGGCTGCGTCGCGCGCTGGGCGAGCCGCCCAAGGGGTTCTGAGGTGGATCTCCCCACGCTGGACCTTGCCGCGGGCGACATCGGCTTCGATGCCGACCCGCACACGCTGCAAACGCGCCTGGGCCAGGCCCGCGAAGCGCTCAAGCTCGCTGCCGGCCTGCCCAAGGTGCCCCGCGTGGTGCTGGATGTGATCCGCCAGCTGCGCGAAGCGAGCCCCTCCACCGCCCGCCTGTCCGCCGACATCGAGCGCGACCCGACACTGGCCGCCCAGGTGCTGCGGCTGGCGAACTCGCCCTTCTACGGCGGGCGGCGCCAGGTGGGCTCGATCCATGAAGCCGTCGGGCTGATCGGCACCAATGCGCTGCAGACGCTGGTGCTGGCCGGCGGCATCAGCGGTGCGTTCGGCCGCGTGCCCGGCGTGGACCTGCGCAGCTACTGGCTGGACGCCACCGCCACCGGCCACGCCGCCCGCACGCTGGCCGGCCTGGTCGGCGAGGACCGCGAGGCTGCCTTCCTGGCCGGACTGCTGCACGGCACCGGCCATCTCATCCTGTGCTGCCTGCACGGCGCGGCGCTGGCGGCCATCGAGCGCGCCTGCACCGGCCTGTCGCACCCGGAGTTGGGCGCCGCCTGGCTGGACGGCCTGGGCCTGCCCGAACGCATCGTGCAGGCGGTGGCGATGCAGCTGCAGCCGCAGGCGCTGGACGAACCCGGCCTGGCCGCGCTGCTGCGCCTGTCGCTGTCGATGGTGGCTGCTCTGGACGCCGGCGTCGCCGCGGCCGATGCCATCGCCCAGCTGGACGAGCGGGCCATCGCGCTCTTCGATCGCCGCCGCGCTGCGGGGGACGATGCCTTCAGCCGGCGCCTGGTGCGCCCGCTGACCGACTGGGCTGAGCTCGAGCCGGCCTTCCAGGACCGGAGGCCGAAGTGAACGCCGGTCTGTCGCCCTGGGCCTGGGCGGCCGCCGCGGCCGCGGTGCTGGCTGTGCTGCTGGCCGCCGGCGCGGCGGTGGTCATCCACCACCGGCGGCTGCGCACCCACCTGGCCGCGCTGGCGCAGCAGATCCTGTCGATCAGCGAGGGTCGCTTCGAGCAGCGCGTGCAGCCCCCCGTGGCCGCCCTGCAGCCGCTGGCGCAGTCCATCAACGTGATGGCCGCGCAGATGGCCATCACCCTGGCCGAGCGCGATCAGCAGTTCGGCGCCCTGCGCTCGGAAGTCGACCGCGACCCGCTGACCGGCCTGGAAAGCCGGGTGCCCTTCATGGAGCGCCTGGTGCAGCGGCTGTCCGACCCGGCCGCGCCGGCCGGAACCCTGGCCATCCTGCGGCTGACCGACCTGGCCGGCCTGAACCGGCGCTTCGGGCGCGAGCGGGGCGACGAGCTGCTGCGCAGCGTGGCCGCGCTGCTGCGCCTGCGAGGCCTGCGCCTGCAGCGCCCGGGCGGTTCGGCCGATGAGTCCGCCGATGGCGTGGTCGTGTCGCGCCTGAACGGCGCCGACTTCGGCCTGCTGCTGCCGGCAACCGACTCGGCCCAGGTCACGCAATGGCTGGACGACGTGGCCCGCTCGCTGCGCTCGCTGCCGGTGATGGCCGGTGGGGAGCTGGTCCGGGTGGGATGGATCGGTGCCAGCCGCTGGCAGCCCGGGGAAGCCCTGGGCGAACTGCTGGCCCGCGCCGACGGCATGCTGCAGACCTGTGAATCGGGCGACCACGACTGGCGCCTGGCCGAGCCGGGCGACGGCGGCGGCATGAACATCGCCCGCTGGCGGGTGGCCCTGGACGATGCCTTGCAGACCGGGCGCATCGGCGTGCAGCTCGAGCCGGTGCTGCGCTGCGACGGTGCGCTGGACCACAGCCATGCGGTGGCCTTCATCGCCCTGCCCGGCCAGCTGCGCTTGCAGGGCGACGATCTGCTCGCGCCGGCCGCACGCTGCCTGCGCCGGGTGGACGTCGACCTGCGGGTGACGGAGCTGGCGCTGCAGGCCCTGCAGGCCGACGACCTGGCGCTGGCCATCGACATCGGCTGGGAATCGGCGCTGCGACCGAACTTCCTGCTGCGCCTGGACGGCGTGCTGCAGCGCGCGGGCGATGCGACCCGCCGCCTGCGGGTGGACATCGACATGCGTCCGGGCCGGCACGAGGGGTTGGCGCCGCTCATGCCGCTGCTCGCGCTGCTGCGCCGCCACGGCGTTCCCGCCGGGCTGGACTGCGTGGCTGGCCCCTTCACCGACATGACCGAACTGGCCCGCCTGGGCGTGGCCACGCTGGCCCTGGACGCGGCCCTGACCACCGGGCTGTCGCAGCCGGGCGCCGCCGGCCGCCGCCGGCTCACCGAGCTGATGGTGGAGGTGGCCCGCTCGCAGTCGGTGGGCGTGCTCGCCCGCGGCGTGGCCAACCCCGCCGACCTGCGCTGCCTGTGGGCCCTGGGGCTGAGCGCGGCCGCCGGGCCTGCGGTGCAGCGCGAGCCGGCGCTGGCGGCCTGAGGCGGTCCGGGCGCTGCGGCGCCCTGTCCGGTAGCGCCCTGGCCTGCGGCCCGTGGCGCGCCTTCGCGCCGAGCGCGGGATCAGCCCGCGTTTTCCCCCTCTGATCCGGCTCAAGTTCCGCGCCCGGCTGCGAAGAATCGGTCCACCAGAGCCGAGAACGCGCCGTGAACCCGACCCCGTCCCCTTTCGCCGCCACGATCCAGCAATGGTTCGGGTCCCGGCTCGCCGGCTCGCCGCAGCTGCTGGCGCTGGCCGCACCGCTGTTCATCATGCTGGTGCTGGCGATGATGGTGCTGCCGCTGCCCCCGCTGGTGCTGGACCTGCTGTTCACCGTGAACATCGCGCTGGCGCTGATGGTGATGATGGTGGCGTCCAACATGAAGCGGCCGCTGGACTTCGCCGCCTTTCCCACCGTCATCCTGCTGACCACGCTGATGCGGCTGAGCCTGAACGTGGCGTCCAGCCGCGTGGTGCTGATGGAAGGCCACACCGGCCCGGGCGCCGCGGGCGCGGTCATCGAGAGCTTCGGCCACTTCCTCATTGGCGGCAACTTCGCCGTCGGCCTGATCGTCTTCGCCATCCTGGTGGTCATCAACTTCATGGTGGTGACCAAGGGCGCCGAGCGCATCGCCGAAGTCGGCGCGCGCTTCACGCTGGACGCCATGCCCGGCAAGCAGATGGCCATCGACGCCGACCTGAACGCCGGCATCATCGACGAGAAGGAAGCCAAGCGGCGCCGTGCCGAGGTGGGCGAGGAGGCCGAGTTCTTCGGCTCCATGGACGGTGCGAGCAAGTTCGTCCGCGGTGACGCCATCGCCGGTCTGCTCATCCTGTTCATCACCATGGTGGGCGGCTTCATCATCGGCATGGCCCAGCACGGTCTGTCGGCCGGCCAGGCGGGCAGCACCTATGTGCTGCTGGCCGTGGGCGATGCGCTGGTGGCGCAGATCCCGGCGCTCTTGATCTCGGTGTCCGCCGCGATGGTGGTGTCGCGCGTGGGCAAGGACAACACCGTGTCCAGCCAGATCAGCACCCAGGTCTTCAACTCGCCGCGGGCCCTGGGCGTGACGGCCGGCGTCATCGGCGTGCTCGGCCTCATCCCGGGCATGCCGCACCTGGTCTTCCTGCTGATCGCCGCGTCGCTGGGTGCTGCCGCCTGGATGCTGGCCGACCGCCAGCGGCGAGAAGCCCAGGCGCCGCCGCCCGAGGCGCCCGCGCCCGAACCCAACGCCGAAGCCAGCTGGAACGACCTGCTGCCGGTGGACACGCTGGGGCTGGAGGTGGGCTACCGCCTGATCGCGCTGGTGGACAAGAACACGCAGGGCGACCTGCTCACCCGCATCAAGGGCGTGCGCCGCAAGTTCGCCCAGGAGGTGGGCTTCCTGCCGCCGGCGGTGCACATCCGCGACAACCTGGAGCTCAAGCCCTCGGTCTACCGCCTGACGCTGCGCGGCGCGGTCATCGGCGAGGGCGAGGCCTTCCCAGGCCAGCTGCTGGCCATCAACCCGGGCGGCGCCACGCAGAAGCTGCTGGGCACGGCCACCACCGACCCGGCCTTCGGCCTGCCCGCGGTGTGGATCGACGAGCGCCAGCGCGAGGCCGCCCAGATGGCCGGGTTTACCGTCGTTGATTGCTCGACCGTGGTGGCCACCCACCTCTCACACTTGATGCAGGTCCACGCGGCGAAGCTGCTGGGCCGGGTGGAAACCCAGCAACTCGTCGAGCACGTCACCCAGCTCGCCCCCAAGCTCATCGAAGACGTGGTTCCCAAGATGGTCGGCATCGCGGCACTCCAGAAGGTCCTGCAGCTCCTGCTCGAGGAGGGGGTGCACATCCGTGACATGCGCTCCATCGTCGAGAGCCTGGCCGAGCATGCCCCCACCGCCAGCGACCCGGCCGAACTGGCCCGCCGCATCCGCGTTCACCTGGCCCCGGCCATCGTCCAGCAGATCTACGGCGCCGCCCGCGAACTGGACGTCATCGCGCTGGAGCCCGACCTGGAGCGCCTGATCAGCCAGGCGCTGAACTCCCCGCACGGCGCCGCGCTCGACCCGGGCGTGGCCGACACCCTCACCCGCAGCGCCGCCGAGCAGGCCCGCCGCCAGGAGGACCTGGGCATGCCCGCCTGCCTGCTGGTGCCCGACGCGATCCGCGCCCCCATGGCCCGGCTGCTGCGCCGCGCCGCGCCGCGCCTGAAGGTGCTGGCCCACAGCGAGATTCCTGAGACGCATTCGATCCGCATCGGGTCGGTGATCGGAGCATCGGCATGAACGTGAAGCGATACACCGCCAGAACCGCCCGCGAGGCCCTCCAGCAGGTCAAGCAGGCGCTCGGCGACGATGCCGTGGTGCTGTCCACCAAGCCCTGCCCCGAGGGCGTGGAGGTGCTGGCGATGGCGCCGGAGTCCATGCGGCAGATCGAGCGCATGTCCTCCACCGCTGCCCCCGCTGCGCCCGCTGCACCATCCAGTGCATCCGCCCCGGCGCGCAGCGCCGCCGCTGCCCGGCCGGCCACCGCCGCGCGGGCCAGCGTGAACGTCGCCCCGCCCGCGGACACGCCACCCGAGCAGGACGCCCAGGCCCTGTCGATGAGCACCTTGTCCTTCCAGGACTATGTGCGCACCCGCATGCTCAAGCGTCGCCAGGCGGCGATCCGGGCCGAGGCCGGCGACAGCCGCCTGCACGAGCCCGCCGAGCCCCGCTTCGACGACCTGCCCGCCCCGGGCTGGAGCGCCGAGCCCGCGCCGGCCGCCCGCCACGCCGCCCCCGCCCCTTCACCCACCGCCGCCGCGCGCGCCCTGCCGCCCGAGCGCGACCGCGCCTCGGACGCCCAGCGCCAGCTCGAGCTGGCCGAGCGCCTGGCCCTGCGCGAAGTGCTGGAGAACGGCGCTGCCCAGCGCGCCGCGCTGGCCGACGACGACCGCGCCCCGCTCGGGGTCGCACCCCCGGTGCTGCGCGAGGAATTCAACGCCGCCGGCCTGCGGGCAATGCCGCGCACGCCCATCGGGCTGTCCGACGCCCGCACCACGGCACCGGCCCCCGAGGCCCTGGGCGTCAGCCGGCGCGACCACGAGGACATGCTGCGCGAACTGCGCTCGATGAAGGGCCTGATCGAGGACCGCTTCGGTGCGCTCGCCTTCATGGACAAGCTGCAGAAGAGCCCGAAGCAGGCGCTTCTGACCCAGCGGCTGCTCGACTGCGGCTTCTCGCCCGCGCTCATCCGCAAGCTGTCCGAGGGCCTGTCGCCCGCGGTGGCCGACGAGATGGCCTGGGCCGCCGGCGTGCTCGAGCGCAACCTGTCGTGCGCCGAGAACGAGCCGGCGCTGGAAGAGCAGGGTGGCGTGCTGGCCCTGGTGGGCCCTACCGGCGTGGGCAAGACCACCAGCACCGCCAAGCTGGCCGCTGCCTTCGCCACCCGGCACGGCGCCAGCCAGCTGGGCCTGATCACCCTGGACGCCTACCGGGTGGGCGCCCACGAGCAGCTTCGTGCCTACGGACGCATCCTGGGCGTGTCGGTGCACACCGCGCACGACCGCGCTTCGCTCGACGACCTGCTGGACCTGCTGTCGGCCAAGCGCATGGTGCTGATCGACACCGCCGGCATGGCCCAGCGCGACAGCCGCACCGCCGAACTGCTGGACATGCTCGGCCACCCGTCCATCCGCAAGCTGCTCGTCATCAACGCCGCCGCGCAGGGCGAGACCACCGAAGACGTGATGAATGCCTACCGCGCCGGCCAGGCCTGCGGGGTGGTGCTGTCCAAGGTGGACGAGGCCGTCAAGCTCGGCCCCGCGCTGGACGTGCTGATCCGCAACCGGGTGAAGGTGATGGCCGTGGCCAATGGCCAGCGCGTGCCCGAGGACTGGCACCGGCTGAGTGCGCAGGCGCTGGTCCAGCGCGCGCTGAAGACCCAGCCGGGCGGCGCCTACCGCCACGACAACCACGACGTGAACCTTGTCTTCACCGCGCCGTCGACGGCGTCCCTGCCGGCGGGCTATGCCACCGGCCGCAGCCCTGCCGAACCCCGCTCCATTGCGGCGCGCCAGGCCGACACGCTGCGCGAGTGAAGCGCAGCGGCCGCCCCCTGTATTCCCTCCCCAGTCGACGTCCACCCCCGAACCGCCCCCCTGCTCCCATGCGCGCGCCCGACTCCCGCTCCCCCGTCGACCAGGCCCACGGCCTGCGCCGTCTGTTCGCAGGCTCCAGGCCGCTGCCGCTGGCGGTCGTCTCCAACCCGCAGGTGGATCAGGGCGGGCTGCTGCTGGAGCGCCTGTGCACCGCGCTCGGTGACGCCGGCCGGCGCGTGCTCGTCATCGACGCGGGCGAGCGTTCGCCCGCGGTGCGCGACCTCGCTGCGGTGGACCTGGCCGCCTGCGTGGAGCCGCTTTCCGACCAGGTGAGCTACCTGGCCGCACGCGGCCTGTCGCTGCGCCACGTGGACGCCCGCGGCGGCACCGGCGGCATGCTCGATGCGGTAGCCCAGGCCGCGCCGCAGGCCGACGTGCTGCTGGTGCACGCCAGCGCCAGCGACCTGGCCCGCCTGTTCAGCGCCCACAGCGCCTGGCGCGCCGGCGCCGACGGCCACTCCGCGCTACGCCCCATCCTGCTGGCCGACGACCGCCCGGCCAGCGTCACCCATGCCTACGCCGCGATGAAGTGGCTCGTCCAGCGCGGCAACCTGTGGGTGCACGACCTGCTGCTCGCGGTGTCGCGCGGCTCGCCCCGGGCGCAGGCCATTCCGCATCAGATGGCCGGCTGCGCCGACCGCTTCGTGGGCGCGCTGCTGGGCAACACCGCCTGGATCGACCCGGCCACCCCGGCCACCGCGGCTACGCCGAGCGCGCTGGCTGCCCTGGTGGCCGCGCACCTGCATGGACAACCCCTTTCTCCGTCCGCTGCCAGCCACCCCGCAGCTGCGCCGCGGACGCCCGACCGGCGCCCGGCCCCCCCGCCCACAAGGACTCGCCATGCTCACCCGGAGCACTGAAGCCACCATGTACAACGCCAAGGGTCGGCTCGACCTCAATTCGATGCTCAAGCAGTACAGCCCGCTGGTGCGGCGGCTGGCGCATCAGATGATCGCCAAGCTGCCGGCCAACGTGGAGATCGACGACCTCATCCAGGTGGGCATGCTGGGCCTGAGCGATGCGCTGGCCCGCTTCGATGCCAGCCAGGGCGTGCAGTTCGAGACCTTCGCCACCCAGCGCATCCGCGGCGCCATGCTCGACGAGCTGCGCGGCAACGACTACCTCTCCCGCGGCACGCGCAAGCAGCAGCGCACCATCGAGGCGGCCGTCCACCGGCTCGAGCAGCGCCTGGGCCGCGCGCCCAGCGAAGGCGAGATCGCCCGCGAGATGGGCATCACGCTGCCCGAGTACCAGGAGCTGCTGGGCAAGGTGCGCGGCACGCAGCTCGTCTACCTCGAGGACATGAGCGGCGACGAGGGCGATGCCGACTTCCTCGACCGCCACGTCGCCGACGAGGGCGCCAACCCGCTGGCCCAGCTGCAGGACCACCGCATGCGCCAGGCGCTGGTGGACGGCATCAAGACCCTGCCCGAGCGCGAGCAGTACGTGATGAGCATGTACTACGAGCACGACATGAACCTCAAGGAGATCGCCGCCGTTCTGGGCGTGACCGAGAGCCGCGTGTGCCAGCTGCACAGCCAGTCCATCGCGCGACTGCGCGTCAAGCTTCGCGAGTACTGAACCCGCGCTGCGCGGCAGCTGAGCCCGCAGCCCCCACGGAGTTCCCCATGATGAGTCTCTTCCGCCGGGCTCCATCGCCCGACAGCCCCAGCGCCCCGCAGGCGGCGCCGCACGCGGCCTCCACCGAAGCGCTCCCGGCGCTTCGGCCCGTCATCGAGGCCTTCGCCCGCCACGCCGGCACCATCGGCCGCGAGGCCGCCGAGGTGCGCGGGCAGATCGACGACGCGCGCAACCAGTCCAAGCGGCAGGGCGAGGCCGTGGCCGCACTGGCCGCCCAGCTCGCCGGCATCAACGAAGCCCAGGACGCCATCCATGCGGTGGCGCGCGGCAGCCAGCGTTCGGTCGAGCAGGCGCGCCAGGCGGTGAGCGCGGTGGGCAGCGAAGTGGGCGGCATCGTGGACACGCTGCGCCAGGTGGCCGACGCTGCGGGTTCCATCACCCGCATCGCGCTGCAGACGCGGCTGGTGGCCTTCAACGCGTCGGTCGAGGCCAAGCGGGCCGGCGAGGCCGGACGCGGCTTCGGCGTCGTGGCCGATGCGGTCAAGGCCCTGGCCGGGCAGGTCGAGACCTCGTCCAAGGAGATCATGAGCACGGTCAAGCTGCTGGACACGCGCATCGAGGCGCTGGCCCGCGAGGTCCAGCCGTCCAGCGACGCCGCGCGCCAGGGCGCCGTCCACCGAGCGCTGCAGGAGGTCGAGGCGGGCGTGGCCAGCGTCACCGCCGCGGCCCACCAGAGCCGCGGCGTCAGCGACGGCCTGTCCGAGCAGATGGCGCGCATCGAGGCCGAGATGCACCGGGTCGCCGAGGCACTGGATGGAGCCATGGCGCGCAGCGACGGCTTCCTGTCGGCCTCCGAACAGATGATCGAGGTGGTGGCCGGCTGCGGCGTGGAAACCCCCGACACGCCCTACATCCGTGCAGCCCAGCAGGCCGCCGGGCAGATCGCCCGGCTGCTCGAGGACGCGCTGCGCACCGGCACGCTGGACGCCGCCTCGCTCTTCGACGACCGCTACCAGCCGGTGGCCGGCACCCAGCCGCAGCAGCACACCACCCGCTTCAACGACATCGCCGACCGGCTGTTTCCGCAGGTCCAGGAACGCATGCTCGGCCTGAGCGACCGCGTGGTGTTCTGCATCGCCGCCGACCGCAACGGCTACGTCAGCACCCACAACGCGCAATACAACCAGCCCCAGCGGGGCGACCTCGCCTGGGACACCGCCAACAGCCGCTACCGGCGCATCTTCAACGACCGCACCGGGCTCGCCTCCGCGCGCAACCAGCGGCCCTTCCTGCTGCAGACCTACCGCCGCGACATGGGCGGCGGCCGCTTCGTCGTGATGAAGGAATGCGCCGCG
This sequence comes from Rubrivivax sp., assembly GCA_027487905.1. Taxonomy (GTDB): domain Bacteria; phylum Pseudomonadota; class Gammaproteobacteria; order Burkholderiales; family Burkholderiaceae_C; genus JAIYCR01. The sequence continues at coordinate 22,614 of JAIYCR010000040.1, forward strand.
CCCATCACCGTGCAGGGCCGCCACTGGGGTGGCCTGCGGCTGGCCTTCCAGTTCGAGCGCTGACCGGCGGGCCCCAGGCGTGCACCCCAGCCCCGCGGGCCGGCCCGGCGCCGGTCCGGCCTCCCTTCCATGCGCCTGAACCGCCCCATCACCTGGCTCTCCCGCTGGCCCCTGCCGGCACTGGCCGTATGGCTGCTCGCCTGGGTGGCGCATGCCCAGGCGCTGGCCTGGCAGGCCCCGCCGGGAGCCGCCTTCGGCCTGGCGGTGGGCCTGGGCGTGGCCGGCAGCTGGCTGGGGCGCACGGGCCTGCGCAAGCTCGTCATCGCGGGCGGCTTTCCGGTGTCCATGGCCGTGCTGGGCGTGGGCGCCGACCTGCCCTTCTGGTGGTGGCTGCTGCCCATCGGCGTGCTGCTGGCCCTCTACCCCATGGGCACCTGGGGCGATGCGCCCGTCTTCCCGACGCCCGCCACCGCACTGCAGGGCTTGAACGGTGTGGCCCCGCTGATGGGCGACCGTGCCCGCGGCGCGGCGCGGGTGCTGGACGGCGGCTGCGGCCTGGGCCATGCGCTGCGGGCGCTGCGGCGGGAGTACCCGCAGGCCAGCATCGAGGGCATCGAGTCGAGCTGGCCGCTGCGCCTGGCCTGCGGCCTGCGCTGCCGGTGGGCCCGCGTGCGCCAGGGCGACTTCTGGGCCGAGGACTGGGGGGGCTACGACCTCGTCTACCTGTTCCAGCGGCCCGAGTCCATGGCGCGCGCGGTGGAGAAGGCGCGCCGGGAGATGCGCGCGAGCGCCTACCTCGTCAGCCTGGAGTTCGAGGCGCCCGATCTGCGGCCCGAGGCCACGCTGCCCGGTGCGGACGGGCGGCGCGTGTGGGTCTATCGCCCGGCGGTCGATCGAGCGGCGCCTGACCGTGAGCGTTCAGCCGAAGACCGCCGCCGGCGGCGCTGACCCCGGGCGCCGCCTTCCACCCCGGCCGGCCGGCTTCAAGCCGCGCCCGGCACCTTGCCCAGCCGGGCCCGGTGGCGCGCCACCTGCCGGCGCACCTGCACCGGCGCCGTTCCGCCGGTGACCGCGCGGGCGTCCAGCGAGCCGCGCAGCGACAGCACCTGGAAGACGTCCGCCTCGATGCCCGGGTGCAGGCGCTGCAATTCGGCCAGCGACAGCTCGTGCAGTCCGATGCCGCGCTGGATGGCCTCCTTCACCGCATGCGCCACCGCCTCGTGCGCATCGCGGAAGGGCAGGCCTTTCTTGACCAGGTAGTCCGCCAGGTCGGTGGCGGTGGCATGGCCGCGCAGCGCGGCGCGCTCCATCGCCTCGGGGCGCACGATCAGCCCGGCGACGAGCTCGCCGAAGATGCGCAGCGTGTCGCGCCAGGTGTCCACCGTGTCGAACAGCGGCTCCTTGTCTTCCTGGTTGTCCTTGTTGTAGGCCAGCGGCTGGCCCTTCATCAGCGTGAGCAGGCCCATCAGGTGGCCCACCACGCGGCCGGTCTTGCCACGCGCCAGTTCGGGCACGTCGGGGTTTTTCTTCTGCGGCATGATGGACGAGCCGGTGCAGAAGCGGTCGGGCAGGTCGACGAAGCCGAAGTTCTGGCTCATCCACAGGATGAGCTCCTCGCTCAGCCGGCTCACGTGCACCATGCCCAGGCTGGCCGCGGCGGTGAACTCGATGGCGAAGTCGCGGTCGCTCACCGCGTCCAGGCTGTTCTCGCAGACGCCTTCCATGCCCAGCGTGCGCGCCACGCGCTCGCGGTCCAGCGGGTAGCTGGTGCCGGCCAGCGCCGCCGCGCCCAGCGGCAGGCGGTTGACGCGGCGGCGCACGTCGCCCAGCCGCTCGGCGTCGCGGGCGAACATCTCCACATAGGCCAGCAGGTGGTGGCCGAAGCTCACCGGCTGCGCCACCTGCAGGTGGGTGAAGCCGGGCAGGATGAGTTCGGCGTGGCGCTCGGCCTGGTCGACCAGCGCCCTCTGCAGCACGGCCAGCAGCGCGAGCAGTTCGTCGATCTGGTCGCGCAGCCACAGGCGGATGTCGGTGGCCACCTGGTCGTTGCGGCTGCGGCCGGTGTGCAGCCGCTTGCCGGCATCGCCCACCAGCTGCGTGAGCCGCGCCTCGATGTTCAGGTGCACATCCTCCAGCTCGAGCTTCCACTGGAAGCGCCCGGCCTCGATGTCCGCAGCAATCTGCGCCAGCCCGCGGCGGATGGCCGCCTCGTCCTCGGCGTCGATCACGCCTTGCGCGGCCAGCATGTCCGCATGGGCCAGGCTTCCGGCGATGTCCGCTCGCCACAGCCGGTGGTCGAAGCCGATGGACGCGGTGTAGCGCTGCACGAGTTCGCTCATCGGCTCGGAGAACAGGGCCGACCAGGCCTCGTGCTTGCGGTCGAGCGAGCCGGCCGGTGCGCTGGCCGATGCAGGGGGGGTGGATTCAGGCACGGTCATCATGGAGGCGGCGGCGCCGCTCGGGTGGAAGCCGATTATCGAGGGGGCACACTCCGGATTCGAACCGCACGCGTCCCGATGGTCCCGTCGCCCCCTTCAACCACCCCCGTTCCGCCCTCCGTTGCGCCCCCCGTTCCTGCCAGCGGGCCGGCCGGCCTGGAGCTGTGCCACATCGGCGTGGTGCTGCGTTCGGTCATCGGCGTGGAGGCGCTGCTGGCCGTCGGCACCGCGCTGGTGGCCACGGACGCGAACGCTTGGCTGCTGGCCTGGTCGCTGGCCAGCGTGGCCGCCTTGCCCGGCGTGCTGGCCTGGCTGGTGGTGGTGTGCGCGGCGCGGCAGCCGCTGGCCGCGCTCGGACGCCGCTCGGCGGTCGCCCGCGCCCTGGCCACGGCAGCCGCTGGCGCCGCCGCGGCGGCCTTCGGCCTGGCGCTGCGGTCCTGGGCACTCGATGTCCACCCGCCCGCCACGGTCTGGCTGGCCGCCCTGGTGGCGGGCGCCGGTCTCGCGTGGATGTTCATCGGCTGGCTGGAACTGCGCGCCAGGGCCGGTGCGCCGGCCGAGGCGCGTGCCCGCCTGGCCCAGCTGCAGGCCAGCATCCGGCCGCATTTCCTCTTCAACACGCTGAACAGTGCGGTCGCCCTGGTGCGGCTGGATCCGGAGCGCGCCGAGTCGGTGCTCGAGGACCTGGCCGAACTCTTCCGCATCGCGCTGGCGGCCGACCAGAACCCCGCTGCAGTCGTCACTCTGGACGACGAGCTGGCGCTGGCCCGCCGCTACCTGGCCATCGAGGAGGTCCGCTTCGGCCCTCGCCTGCAGGTGCGCTGGGAGCTCGATGCGCAGGCCGGGTCGGTCCGCCTGCCGCTGCTGCTGCTGCAGCCGCTGGTGGAGAACGCGGTGCGCCACGGCATCGAGCCAGCCGACGAAGGTGGCCTGCTGCGCATCCGCACCCAGCGGGAAAGGGGGAGGGTGGTGGTGTCGGTCGCCAACACCCTTCCCCTCGAATCAGTGCCCCGACCTGGGGCGGGCATGGCGCTGCGAAATGTGCGCGAACGCCTGCAGCTGCTGCACGATGTGAATGCCACCTTCGCCGCGCGCCGCGAGGGGGACGTCTTCCGGGTGCACATCACCTTGCCGCTGCCCGACTGAAGGGTCTGCACCGGCGGATGCCGGGCCACGAAGACGACGACGAACAGCGAACACAAGAACAGACGAGATCCGTCAAGGAGGCCCCTTCATGCCCGACCCCGCGTTGCGCGTGCTGCTGGTGGACGACGAGCCCCTGGCCCGCAGCCGACTGCGAACCCTCCTGCAAGCCTGCAGCTCGCCGCCCGCCCAGGTGGTGGGCGAAGCGGCGCGGGGCAGCGAAGCGCTGCAGTGGCTGCAAGGCCCGCAAGGTGCTGCCTGCGACGTGGTGCTGCTGGACATCCAGATGCCGGGGCTGGACGGCCTGGGCCTGGCCGAAGCCCTTCGGCAGCGCTCGGGACCCGCGGTCGTCTTCGTCACAGCCCACGCCGGGCATGCGCTGCGCGCCTTCGAGATCGACGCCGTCGACTACCTCACCAAGCCGGTCCGCCAGGAACGGCTGCAGGCCGCACTCGCGCGGGTCGCCTCGCGGCGCGCGCCGCCCGTCCCGATCGCCGACGAAGGGCCGCAGCCGCAGGTCATCGTCGTCAACGACCGTGGCCGGGTGGTGCGCATTCCGGTGGACGAGGTGCTCTACCTCAAGGCCGAGCTGAAGTACGTGACCTTGCGAACCGCCGAGCGGGCCTGGCTCCTCGACGAGTCGCTGGCCGAACTCGAGCCTCGGCTCGCGCAGCGCTTCATCCGGGTGCACCGCAATGCGCTGGTGGCGCGCCACGCGGTGCGGCGGCTCGAACGCCGGATGCTGAGCGACGACCGGGCGGCCGCCGAACGGCGCGCCGGCAGCCTGGACGCGGTGGAAACCTGGGCGGTGCAGGTCGCCCCGGTCGACGAATGGCTGATGGTGTCGCGCCGGCAGCTGGCGGCCGTGCGCGACGCGCTGACGCAGGGGTCGACCAGGGCCTGAGCTCCAGCGCCCGCTGCGCCCTGCCGGCGCGTGCCGGTCAGCCGGTGTTGCGCAGGCCGGCCGCGATGCCGTTGATCGACAGGTGGATGCCGCGCTGGATGCGCTGCACCTCAGCCTCGGGCGTGTCCGGGCGGCGGGTCCTGTAGCGCCGCATCAGCTCGACCTGCAAGTGGTTCAGCGGGTCGATGTAGGGCAGGCGGTGCTCCAGCGACCGGGCCAGCGAGGCGTTGCCCGACAGCCGATCGCCGCGCCCGGTGATCCGCTGCAGCGCACGCGCCGTGGCCTCCCACTCGCTGCGGATGGCCCGGAAGATGCGCCGCCCGAGCCTGCGGTCGTCGAGCAGGTCGGCATAACGGGCGGCGATCGACAGGTCGCTCTTGGCCAGCACCATGTCCAGGTTGGACAGCAAGGTGCTGAAGAAGGGCCACTGGCGGTGCATGCGCTGCAGCAGCGCCAGCCGGCGGGCCGACTCCGCCTCGTCCACGCCGGGTGCGTGGAGGAAGTGCTCGACCGCCGAACCGAAGCCGCACCAACCCGGCAAGGCCACGCGGCACTGGCCCCAGCTGAAGCTCCACGGAATGGCCCGCAGGTCCTCGATGGCCCGGGTGGCCTTGCGGCTGGCCGGCCGCGAGCCGATGTTCAGCTCGGCGATCTCGCGGATCGGCGTGGCGCCGAAGAAGTAGTCGGTGAAGCCGGGTGTTTCATAGACCAGGCGGCGATAGGCCGCGAAGCTCGCGTCGCTCAGCGCCTGGGCGGCGTCCAGGAAGGCCCGCGGCGCCGCTCGCGTGGGGTGCAGCAGCGTGGCCTCCAGCGTAGCCGCCACCAGCGTCTCCAGGTTCCTGCGCCCGATCTCCGGGTGCGCGTACTTGCTGGCGATGACCTCCCCCTGCTCGGTCAGGCGGATCTGCCCGTTCACCGTGCCCGGGGGTTGCGCGAGGATGGCCTGGAAACTCGGCCCGCCGCCGCGCCCCACGGTGCCGCCGCGGCCGTGGAAGAGGCGCAGCTGGATGCCGTGGCTCGCCTTCAGGCCGGTGAACAGCCGCGCGAGCTCGACCTCGGCCCGATACAGCTCCCAGTTGCTGGTGAAGGTGCCGCCGTCCTTGTTGCTGTCGCTGTAGCCGAGCATCACGTCCTGCTCGGCGCCCGAGCGGCGGACCATGTCCGCGATGCCCGGCAGCGCGTAGTAGGCGGCCATGATGGGCGCGGCCTGGCGCAGGTCGGCGATGGTCTCGAACAGCGGCACGACGATGAGGTCGCAGCGGGCCGCGAAGTCCTCCGCATGCGGCTCGCCGGTGTCGTCGGCGGGGTCGGGCGTGCCGCGCATCAGGCCCACTTCCTTCATCAGCAGCAGCACCTCGAGCAGGTCGCTCACCGATTCGGTGTGGCTGATGATGTAGTGGCGGATCGACTCGCGGCCGAAGCGCTGGCGCAGCGAGTGCGCCGCCTCGAAGATGGCCAGCTCGCCCAGCGTGTGTTCGCTGTAGGTCGCCCCCTGCACACGCAGCGCCCGCGTGTCGTTGAGCAGCCGCATCAGCAGCGCCTGGCGCGCGCCCTCGTTAAGCGATCGGTAATCGGGCTCGACGCGCGAGCGTCGCAGCAGTTCGGCCACCACCGCTTCGTGCTGGTCCGAGCTCTGCCGCAGGTCGATGGTGGCCAGGTGGAAGCCGAACACCTGCACCGCGCGCATCAAGGGCGCCAGCCGCGGCTGCACCAGCGCCTGGGCCTGGTGGGCCTGCAGCGAGCGCGCGATGACCTGCAGGTCGGCCAGGAAGTCCGCCGGCGATCCATACGGGTTGCGCGGCGGCACCGCGTGGCGCAGCGCCTCGGTGCCGGTCAGCTCGGCCAGCGTGGCCGCCAGCCGCGAGTACAGGCCGATGAGCGATCGCCGGTAAGGCTCGTCGTCGCGGTGCGGGTTGGTGTCGCCCGCCCGGTCGGCCAGCGCCAGCAGCGCGTCCGTCATGCCGGTGCGCGTGCCCGAGACCGAGAGCTCGCCGCCCAGCAGGTGGCATTCGGTGAGGAAGAAGCGCAGCGCCACCTCGCTTTGCCGGCTCAGCGCGAGCGTGAGCGTGTCGGCGGTGACGAAGGGGTTGCCGTCGCGGTCGCCGCCGATCCAGTGGCCCATGCGCAGGAAGGGGGCGATCTCATGGCCGGGCAGTGCCCTTTCGAGCTGCCGGTAGACCCGCGGGATCTGGCGCAGGAAGGTGCTGGGGTAGTAGGCCAGCGCGTTCTCGATCTCGTCGGCGACCGTCAGCTTGGCAAAGCGCAGCATCCGCGTCTGCCACAGCTGCGTGATGCGCGATCGCATCAGCGCCTCGTTGTCCTCCAGGTCGGCCGCGGGCGCGGCACGCCGCGTCAGCTCGTCGCGCTCCGTGAGCAGCTCGGCCAGCGCCCGCTCGGCATCCAGGATGCTCTTGCGCTGCACCTCGGTGGGGTGGGCGGTGAGCACCGGCGACACATAGGCCTGGCGCAGCACGGCGGCGATGTCATCGGCCCGGACGTCCGCGCGCGCCAGGCGCGCCAGGCTCATCGCCAGCGACCCCTCCTGCAGATCGCCGCGCGACTCGTGGTGCTCACGCCTTCGGACGTGGTGCCGGTCCTCGGCGATGTTCGCCAGGTGGCTGAAATAGCTGAAGGCGCGGATGACGTTGACGGTGGCGTCGCCGGAGAGGTTCTTCAGCAGCCGGTCCAGTGCCCGCCCGGCACCGGCATCGCGCCGCAGCCGGAAGGCCACCGACAGCTGCCGGATGCGCTCCACCAGCGCATAGGCCTCCTGGCCCTCGTGTTCGCGGATGACGTCACCGAGCAGGCGCCCGAGCAGGCGGATGTCGTCGACGAGCGGTCGGTTCTTCTCGGCAGCGTCGGACGGATCTGGGCGGGTGGGCGGGGTCGGCGACGGGCGGGCAGGCATCAGGACTTCAAAGCAGGAAGCGGACCCATGCCGGGTCATCGGGAGGCCGGTGCGGCCGGTGGTGCCGGCGGCGCGGTGGGTGCCGAGGCCGCAGCGCCCGGCCCGGTGGGAAAGGAAATCCCGGGGCCGAAGGGAATCTCGTCGGACAGCGTGACCCGGGTGACGAAGTGGCGGGTCTCGCCGAAGCAGCGCGTGGGCAGCCCCACCTTCTCCTCGTAGTGCAGCGACATGCGCTTGCCGATGTGCGTGGTCAGCTGCCGTGCGACCTCGTCGTCGTGCACCGTGAACAGGAACTTCTCCGGCGACGAGCCGGGCAGGGACACCAGCGCCGCCTCGCCCTCCCAGGTCTTGCACAGCCACCCCTTGTGCGAGAACTTCTGCACCCAGCCCGCGCGCTCGCCGGTGGAGTAGCTCCAGCTCAGGGCCGCCCAGAAATAGGCCGCTGCGAGCAGCACCAGCACGACGGTGGACAGGAGGAGGCGCTTGATGAGCACGGCAGTCGGGCCCTGGCGGGCTGCGGGAAAGGAGGCGGAATTATGCGGATGGCGCCCTGACGCCTGGCCCCGGCCTGTGGTCTGCACCCATGCGGCCGCTATGTCCCCGCTGCTAGGATGGTCTCCATGAGCCGCCTCCCCGTCGTCATCGCCACCCGCGAAAGCCGTCTTGCCCTGTGGCAGGCCGAACATGTCCAGGCGCTGCTGCGCGAACGCTTCGACATGGACGTCGAGCTGCTGGGCATGACCACCCGCGGCGACCAGATCCTCGACCGGGCGCTGTCCAAGGTGGGCGGCAAGGGGCTGTTCGTCAAGGAGCTCGAGACCGCGCTCGAGGAGGGCAGGGCCCACCTCGCGGTGCATTCGCTCAAGGACGTGCCGATGGACCTGCCCGCCGGCTTCGAGCTGGCCTGCGTGATGCAGCGCGAGGACCCGCGCGACGCCTTCGTGTCGCCGCGGCACGAATCCCTGCAGGCACTGCCGCAGGGCGCCCGGGTGGGCACGTCCAGCCTCAGGCGGGTGGTGCAGCTGCGCGCCCGCCGCCCCGACCTGCTCATCGAACCCCTGCGCGGCAACCTCGACACCCGGCTGCGCAAGCTCGACGAAGGCCACTACGACGCCATCATCCTGGCAGCGGCAGGCCTCAAGCGACTGGGTCTGGCCCACCGCATCCGCACCGCCTTCGAGGTGCATGAGATGCTGCCCTGCGCCGGGCAGGGCGCGCTGGGGCTGGAGATCCGCCGGGATGCGCCGCCGTCGCTGCGCGATCCGCTGCGCACGCTCATCGACCTGCCCACGCTGCTGGCGGTGACGGCCGAGCGGGCGGTGTCGCGCGCGCTCGGCGGCAGCTGCTCGATGCCGCTGGCCGCGCACGCCGTCGTCTCCGGCGGGCAGCTCAGGCTGGAGGCGGCCCTGGGCCACCCCACCGACGCCAGCCAGCCGCTGCTCAGTGCGCGCATCGAGTCCGTGGCCGGGGACGTGTCCGCGGCGGATGCGCTGGGCCGGCAGATCGCCGAGCGGCTGCTCGCCGCGGGCGCCGCCCCCTACTTGCAGGCCGCAGCGGCCCTGTCGGCCAGCCCTGAATGACGCTCCAGGTGCTCGTCACCCGCCCCGTCGAGCAGGCGGGCGAGTGGTTCGACGCCCTGCGAGCCCGCGGCCTGGCCGCGCACAGCCTGCCGCTGCTGCGGATTTCGTCGGGCACCGACACCGACGCTGCCGTGGCCCAGGCCTGGCGGGGTCTGGCGCAACGCGCCATCGTCATGTTCGTCAGCCCCAACGCCGTCCATCGTTTCTTTGCGGCGGCGCCGGCGGGTTCGAGCTGGCCACCGGGGCTGCGGGCGGCGGCCCCCGGCCCCGGCACGGCGCGCGCGCTGCAGGCCCGCGGCGTGGCTGCCGAGCACATCGTCCAGCCCCCCGACGACGCGCCCACCTTCGACAGCGAGCACCTGTGGCCCGCCCTGTCACTCGAGCCCTGGGCCGGCCGTTCGGTGCTCATCGTCCGGGGGGACGGCGGCCGCGACTGGCTGGCCGAGCGCTGGGTCGCCGCCGGTGCGCAGGTCCAGGCGCTGGAGGCCTACCGGCGGGGCGCGCCCTGCTGGAGCGCCGAGGAGGTGAGCCGTCTTGCCGCGGCGCTCCAGCGGCCCCGCGAGCACCTGTGGCTGCTGTCCAGCTCGCAGGCCATCACCTGGCTCACCGCCCGGGTGGCCCTGCCGCCCGGTGCCCGCGCCCTGGCCACCCACCCGACCATCGCCCGGACGGCGCGCGAACAGGGCTTCAGCGAGGTCCATGTGACCGGGGCGGGCCTGCAGTCGGTCCTGTCCTGCCTAAAATCCATGGGCTGAAGACCCGCAGCGACGGGGCTTGAAGGCCCGGGGCCGTTCTGACGGGCGCACTGCGCCTGTGCACCGACGCCCATCCCCGGCGCGAGCGACCCCCCGAACCCCCCGAGTCCCGTGACCCAGTCGTCGCCCGCCCCAGATCGCCCCGAGCCTCCAGCGGCCCTTGCACCGGCTGCCACTGCGCCCGGGGATGCCTCGCCGCCGCAGGCCTCGCCCCCTGGCCATCGCGCCGTTTCGCCGCGCGGCCTGTGGGTGCTGGCCGCAGCGGGGGTGCTGTGCGGTCTGGCCGGCCTGGCGCTGGCGTGGCAGACCCATTCGCGCATCGTGCGGCTGGAGCAGGAACTGGTCAGGCGCCAGCAGGACCTGCAGGGCCTGTCGGCCGAATCCCGGGTGCTGTCGCGCCAGGCCGAGGACAGCGCCCGCGAGGCGGTGTCCAAGGTCGCCTTGCTGGAGGCCCGCGTGGCCGAGGTGGCCGTGCAGCGCAGCCAGCTCGAGGACCTCATCCAGTCGCTGGCGCGCTCCCGCGACGAGAACGTGCTGGTGGACATCGAGGCCGCGCTTCGGGTGGCCCAGCAGCAGGCCGCGCTCACCGGCAGCGCCGAGCCGCTGGTGGCCACGCTGCGCCAGGCCGACGAGCGTCTGTCCCGCTACAACCAGCCCCGGCTGGAGGGCGTGCGCCGCGCCATCGGACGGGACATCGAGCGCGTGCGTGCCGTGGGCGTGCCCGATGTCGCGCAGCTGGTGATTCGCCTGGACGAGGTGGTCAGGCTGGCCGACGAACTGCCCCTGCTCGCCGCTGTCGAGCAGGGCCTGCCGCGCTCCGCGGTGCGAGCCGGCGTCGCACCCGCGCGATCGCCCGCGCAGGCCGCGACGCCCTTGGTGGCGGCCTCCGCTCCCGCTTGGGCAGCCACCGGCCTGCAGCTGTCCGACGGCTGGGCCCGCACGCTCGCCTTCGCATCGGCCCTCGCCGACGACGTGATCGACGAGGCGCGGTCGCTGGTGCGCATCACCCGCATCGACCAACCCGATGCGCTGCTGCTGGCGCCCGAGCAGGCCTTCTTCCTGCGGGAGAACCTCAAGCTCAAGCTGCTCAACGCGCGGCTTTCGCTGCTGAGCCGCCAGTTCGATGCCGCGCGCACCGAACTGAACGCCGTGCAGCTGCTGCTGGAGCGCTACTTCGATGCCGGCTCGCGCCGCACGGTGGCCGCCATCGACGGCGTCCGCCAGGTGGCCAGCCAGTCGCGATCGGTGCCGCTGCCCCGACCGGACGAGACGCTGGCGGCGCTGACCACCGTGGCCGGGCGCTGACGGCCCCAGCCGATCCGCGTCCCGTTCACCCCTCGCACCCGTCCCTCCCGCCATGCGCCTGGTCGTCGGAATCGTCCTGCTGTTCGTGGTGGCCGTGGTGGCCGCTTCGGTGCTGGGCACCAACGACGGCCTGGTCACGCTGACCTGGCGCGCCTGGCGGGTCGAACTGTCGCTGAACCTCTTCCTGCTGCTGCTGGTGGGCGGCGGCGCGGCCGCGGTGTCAGCGGTGCTGGCGCTGCGTTCGCTGCTGACCCTGCCGCAGCGGGCGCGGGAATGGCGAACCGCGCGGCGCGACCGGGTTGCACAGGCGGCGCTGCGCGATGCCCTCGCGCAGTACTTCGGTGGCCGCTACAGCCGCGCCCAGCGTTCCGCGCAGCGGGCACTGGCCATCCAGGCCGACACCCCCGACCTGCCCCAGGACAACGACTTCTCGGTGCTGGCCCACCTGCTGGCTGCGGGCAGTGCCCACCGGCTGCAGGACCGCGCCCGCCGGGATGCCGGCCTGCACCAGGCGCTGGACATCGCCCGCCGTTCGCTCAGCGCCCGTTCGGTGCAGGAAGGCGCCCGGCTGCTGGGGGCCGAGTGGGCGCTGGACGACCGCGACCCGGAACGCGCGCTCGATCACCTGGGGCAATTGCCACCCGGCGCTGCGCGCCGCACCCAGGCCCTGCGCCTGCGCCTGTCCGCCAGCCGGCAGGCACGCCAGCCCCTGGAGGCGCTGCGCACCGCCCGTCTCCTGGCTCGCCACCAGGGCTTCCCCCGCGCCGGCGCACAGGGCCTGCTGCGCTCGCTCGCCGTGGAGTCGCTGGACACGGCCCGCGACATCGACCAGCTCGGCCGTGCATGGAGCCAGATCGATGCCGTCGACCGGCGCGACGCCTGGGTCGCCGCCCATGCGGCCACCCGTGCCGCGGCGCTTGGTGCACCCGAAGACGGCCGCGCCTGGCTGCTGCCCTTCTGGACCGATCTGGCTGCCCGCGCACCCGAGGAGCGAGCCGAACTGTGCGCAGCGCTGGTGCGGGCGTCCGACGGCATCGGTGCCGACTGGCTTCCCCGGGTGGAAAGCCTGGCCCAGCAGTGGCCCAACGACGGCTCGCTCGCGCTGTCCGCCGGCGTGGTCTGCCAGCGTCGCGGCCTCTGGGGCGTGGCCCGCCGCTACCTGCAGCAGGCCGGTGACGACGCTGCCGTGGCGCCGCCGCTGCGACGCCTGGCCTGGCGCGAACTCGGCGCCCAGGCGCTGGTCGATGGCGACGCCGAGCGTGCGGCCCAGGCCCACCTGCGGGCGGCCCGCATCGACTGATTTGCAAGGTCCGCGGTCCGAAGGGGCTGGCGTCGACGATTTGCCGTGCTATAGTTTCAGGCTTCGCGGCTGTAGCTCAGTTGGATAGAGTACTTGGCTACGAACCAAGGGGTCGTGGGTTCGAATCCTGCCAGCCGCACCAACTGCACATCGACATCTCACCGGCATCCCCGGTGATCACGGGCCGGTTCCCACAAGGAATCGGCCCGTTTTTCCTTGTGCGCTCCGAAGCCCGGCGCCGCCTCGCCTCGGCCTGTCGGTGGAGGCCCGTCCGACCCGCGCGTTGTACGCTGCGTCCGTCACCCGGAGCCCCCTGAATGCACGACATCAAGTGCCCGCACTGCGGGCAGGCCTTCAAGATCGACGAGTCCGGCTACGCGGACATCCTCCAGCAGGTCCGCGACGGCGAGTTCGAGCAGCAGCTGCACGAACGGCTCGAAATGGCCGAGCGGGACAAGCTCAATGCGGTGGAAGTCGCCCGGCTGCAGTCGGCCAGCGAGCTGCAGCAGACGGCGGCCCGCAAGGACGCGGAGATCCAGGCGCTGCAGGCCCGGCTCGACGCCGGCGAGGTGGCCCGGCGGCTGGCGGTGTCCGAAGCGCTGGCCTCGGTCGAAAAGCAGCGCGACGCGCTGGCGAGCAAGCTCGAGCAGGCCGAGGCCGCGCGCCTGGCTGCCGCCCGCCTGGCCGAGGCCGCCATGGCGGGCGAGCTGCAACGCGCCACCGCCGCCAAGGATTCGATCATCCAGTCCCTGGAGTCGCGGCTTCAGGCCTTCGAGCTGCAGCAGAAGCTGGCCCTGAGCGAAGCGGTGGGCGCGGTCGAACGCGAACGCGAGGACCTGCGCAGCAGCCTGCAGCGGGCCGCGCTGGAGAAGCAGCTGGCCGAACAGGCGCTGCGCGACCGCTACGAGACGCAGCTCAAGGACCGCGACGACGCGATCGAGCGCCTGCGCGACATGAAGGCCCGCCTGTCCACCAAGATGCTGGGCGAGACGCTCGAGCAGCACTGCGAAACCGAGTTCAACCGCATCCGTGCCACCGCCTTTCCCCGTGCGCACTTCGAGAAGGACAACGACGCGCGCAGCGGCAGCAAGGGCGACTTCATCTTCCGCGACACCGACGAGGCCGGTACCGAGATCGTCTCCATCATGTTCGAGATGAAGAACGAGGCCGACCGCACCGCCACCAAGGGGCGCAACGAGGACTTCCTCAAGGAGCTGGACAAGGACCGCACCGAGAAGGGCTGCGAGTACGCGGTGCTGGTCTCGCTGCTCGAGCCCGAAAGCGAGCTCTACAACACCGGCATCGTCGACGTCTTCCACCGCTACCCGAAGATGTACGTGGTGCGGCCGCAGTTCTTCCTGCCCATCATCACCTTGCTGCGCAACGCGGCGATGAACGCGCTTCAGTTCAAGACCGAGCTCGCACTGGTGAAGGCCCAGAACGTGGACATCACCCGCTTCGAAACCCAGCTGGACAGCTTCAAGACCGGTTTCGCGCGCAACTACGAGCTGGCCTCCCGGCGCTTCCAGACGGCCATCGAGGAGATCGACAAGTCGATCGACCACCTGCAGAAGACCAAGGAAGCGCTGCTGGGCACCGACCGCAACCTGCGCCTGGCCAACGACAAGGCCCAGGAGGTGACGATCAAGCGACTCACCCGCGGCAACCCCACGATGGCCGCGAAGTTCGCCGAGCTGCGCTCGCCGGATTCCGATCCCGCGGCCTGAGGGCGTGCTGGCGGCGTCCCGCCGACGGTGGGATCATCGGCGCGCGCCACGCCACGCCTCGCCCCGCCCCCGGAGCCCAACCCACGGAGCCCGACATGACCCAGCCCTCCCTTCCCAGCTTCGATGTCTACAGTGCCCGCATGCTGGCCGCCGGCTTCGACGAGGTGATCGAGCGGCGCTGGGGCCCGGGCGCCACCGCCGACACCCACACCCACCCCTTCAGCGTCGAGGCGCTGGTGGTCGAGGGCGAGTTCTGGCTGCAGTGCGGCGGGCTGACCCGCCACCTGCGGCCGGGCGACACCTTCGAGCTGCCCCGCGACACGCCCCATGCCGAGCGCTACGGGCCCGAGGGCGCCGCCTTCTGGGCCGCCCGGCGCAACGCGCCGCCCGCCTGAGCCCCGGGCCGCAGCCCGAAGCCCTGACCCGCCTGCCGCGGCCGCGCCATGGACCGAACCGAGCGCTTCTACAAGATCGAGCTGCTCATCCGCAACCGTGCCTGCGTGTCGTTTGCCGAGCTGCTGACCGAACTGGAGGTGTCGCCGGCCACCCTCAAGCGCGACCTCGACTACCTGCGCTCGCGCATGAGCGCACCCATCCTCTACGACCGCGCTTCGAACGGCTATCGGCTCGAGCCCACGGTCAGCGGCAATCGGCAGACGCAGCACGAGCTGCCCGGCCTGTGGTTCAGCGAGCGCGAGCTTCACGCGCTGCTGACCATGCACCAGCTGATCGGCGCCCTGGACGCGGGTGGCGTGCTGGCGCGCCACCTGCAGCCGCTGCTGGACAAGCTGCACGGCATGCTCGGCGAGAGCGAGGGACAGTCGCGCGAGATGGCCCGGCGGGTGAAGATCCTGGGGGCGACCCGCCGGCCCGTCGCCCACCAGCACTTCGAGCTGCTGGGCAGCGCGCTGATGGCCCGGCGCCGCGTCGCGCTCGACTACTTCGTGCGGGCCCGCCGTGAGCTCACCCGGCGCGAGGTGTCGCCCCAGCGCCTGGTCTACCACCGCAACACCTGGTATCTGGATGCCTGGTGCCACACCGCCGAGGGCCTGCGGCGCTTCGCCCTCGACGCGGTGCGCGACGCCACCGCACTGGACGCCCGCGCCAAGGACGTCGCGCTCGCCGAGGTGCAGCGCTCGCTCGATGCCGGCTACGGTGCCTTCGTCGGCGGGCAGGTGCCGGTGCAGCAGGCCGAGCTTCGATTCGAGGCCGAGGCCGCGCAGTGGGTGGCGCACGAGCAGTGGCACCCCGACCAGGCGAGCCGCATGGACGAGGACGGGCGGCTGTGGCTGCGCCTGCCCTTCTCCGACCCGACCGAGCTGGTGATGGACATCCTGCGCCATGGCGAGCAGGTGGAGGTGCTCGCGCCGCCGGAACTGCGCGCGGCGGTGGCCCAGGCCCATGCCCGGGCCGCAGCGCGCTACGCCTCGGCTGTGCCCACGCCGGCGTCCGCGTCCGCGTCCGCGCTCACCGCGCCCTGAACGCCGGCGCGCTTCTGCGCGACAGCGCCGCCAGCCCCTCGCGAAGGTCGTCGCTGCGGGCGCACTGCGCTTCGCGCTGGCGGGCCTCTTGCCAGCGCGACGCCGCTGCGGGGTCCGCGCCTGCGCTCCAAAGGCCGGCGGCCCAATCGTCCAGACTGCGCCGCATGCCCTGCACCGCCAGCGGTGCCAGGGCTGCCAGCGCCTGCGCCCGCTCCAGCACCACGGCGTCGAGTGCGTCGAGCGCTGATGCCGCGCCCGCCGCCACCCGCTCGTCCAGATAGCCGATCGCCTGAAGCTCGGCCGCGTCCAGCGTAGGCGCGGTGAGGAAGAGCCTCTTGGCGCTGGCCATTCCCAGCCGGGCCGCGAAGCGCGCCAGCCCGGCGGGGCTGTAGTGCAGGCCGATGCGGGCAGCCGGCATGCGCAGTTCCACCGCGTCCGTCCCGATGCGGAAATCGCAGGCCAGGGCCAGGTCGGTGGCGCCGCCATACACGCCGCCCTGCAGCCGGCACAGCGTGGGCAGCGGCTGGGCCAGCACCGACTGCACCATGGCCTCGAAGCGCTGCGGACCACCCACCGGGTCGGCCGCCAGGCTGGCGAGGTCATAGCCCGCGCAGAAGGCCGGGCCGCCCGAGGCGATGACCAGCACCCGGGGCGGCGGCCGGGCAACGGGCGGGTCCTGCACCCACTGCTCGAGGGTGCCCATCGCGCGCACGATGGCGGCGAGGTCGTCGTCGTCCAGCCGGTTGCGGCGCTGCGGGCGGTTCAGCCGCAGGCAGGCGATCATGCCTTCGACGTGCAGCGTGGGCGGACCGTCGGCCGCCGGGTCGGGGGTGAACATCCGGCCATTCTCGGTGCGCCCGCCTGCCACCATCGGGCCCTAGAATTTTTCCAATTCGGGGCACGGCGGCACGGCGGCACGGCCGAACGCCGCCAGACCCGCAGCCCCCCCCTTTCCTCCCAGGAGCCTTCGATGAGCGACCCCAGCAACGCCGCCCCGGCCATCGCACCGCGCGACAAGGCCGAGATCCTGGCCCAGGCGCTGCCCTACATCCGCCGCTTCCACGGCAAGACCATCGTCATCAAGTACGGCGGCAACGCCATGACCGACCCGGCGCTGCAGCAGGACTTCGCCGAGGACGTGGTGCTGCTCAAGCTGGTGGGCCTGAACCCGGTGGTCGTGCATGGCGGCGGCCCGCAGATCGACGAGGCGCTGTCGCGCCTGGGCAAGAAGGGCACCTTCATCCAGGGCATGCGGGTCACGGACGACGAGACCATGGAGGTCGTCGAGTGGGTGCTCGCCGGCCAGGTGCAGCAGGACATCGTCGGCCTCATCAACGCCGCCGGGGGCAAGGCCGTGGGCCTGACCGGCCGCGACGGCGGCCTCATCCGCGCGCGCAAGCTCAAGATGGTGGACCGAGCCGATCCGGCCATCGAGCACGATGTCGGGGCGGTGGGCGAAATCGAGTCCATCGACCCGAGCGTGGTCAAGGCGCTGCAGGATGACCAGTTCATCCCGGTGATCTCGCCTCTGGGCTTCGGCTCGGACAACGAGAGCTACAACATCAACGCGGACGTGGTGGCCGGCAAGCTGGCCGAGGTGCTCAAGGCCGAGAAGCTGATGATGCTGACCAACACCCCGGGCGTGCTGGACAAGCAGGGTCGGCTGCTGACCAACCTGAGCGCGCGCGAGATCGACGAGCTCTTCGCCGACGGCACCATCAGCGGCGGCATGCTGCCCAAGATCGGCAGTGCGCTGGACGCCGCCCGCAACGGCGTGAATTCGGTGCACATCATCGACGGCCGCGTGCCCCATGCGATGCTGCTGGAGGTGCTGACCGACCAGGCCTACGGCACGATGATCCGCTCGCGATGAGGGCCGCTGCCCCGCGTCGTGCGGCCAGCGGTCGCCCCCGGGGCGGCTGACGCACCGGCCCGCCCCGCCCATGCGCCCCCGCCACCGAGACGGCCGCCACGGCCGCCCCCAGCGCCGACACGACCGGGCCCACGCCCAGGCCGATGCGCTCGCGCAGCGCCACGGCCGGGTCTGGCTCTTCGACCTGGACAACACGCTGCACGACGCGTCGCATGCGGTCTTCGGCCAGCTCGGCCCGGCGATGACCGACTACATCGTCCGCCATGTGGGCCTGGACGAGCCGGCCGCCGCCGCACTTCGCACCCACTACTGGCGGCGCTACGGCGTGACCATGCTCGGCCTGGTGCGCCACCATGGCGTCGATGCGTCGCACTTCCTGGAGGAAACCCACCGGCTGCCCGGGCTCGAGGCGCGATTGCGCATGCACGGGCCCGACCGGGCCGTGCTGCGCCACCTGCCCGGCCGGCGCTACATCCTCACCAACGCGCCGCGCGCCTACGCGATGCGGGTGCTGCGCGCACTGCGCATGGACCACCTCTTCGACGGGCTGGTGAGCATCGACGAGATGGCCATGTTCGGCAGCCATCGCCCCAAGCCCGATGCGCGCATGCTGCGCCACCTGGCCGCCGCACTGAAGGTCCCCGCCTCGCGCTGCGTGCTGGTGGAGGACACGCTCGACCACCAGCGCTCGGCCCGTTCCATCGGCATGCGCACCGTGTGGATGACCGGCTACGCACGGCAGGCCGCGCGGGCTGCGGGCCAGCGCCCGAGGTGGCCGATGCCGGCCTATGTGTGTGCAAGAATCAATCGCATCCAACAGCTACGGGCCCTCGGGGTGACGGTGTGACGACGAACTCGACCGGGCCGGTCGCTGCCCAGGCTCCTGCCGACGAGCCGCTCGCCCCCGAGGCGAACACCCCCGAGGCGAACACCCCGGCCATGCCCCCGTCGGCCGAGGCCGGCGACGCGGCCACCCGCAAGCGGCCCCGCCCGGGCGAGCGGCGCATCCAGATCCTGCAGACCCTGGCCGAGATGCTCGAGCAACCCGGCAGCGAACGCGTCACCACCGCGGCGCTGGCTGCCCGCCTGGACGTGAGCGAAGCGGCGCTCTACCGCCACTTCGCCAGCAAGGCGCAGATGTTCGAGGGCCTGATCGACTTCATCGAGACGAGCGTGTTCACGCTGGTCAACCAGATCGCCGAGCGCGAAGCGGCGCCCTCGGTGCAGGCGCGCCAGATGCTTCGGGTGCTGCTGCAGTTCGGCGAGAAGAACCCCGGCATGACCCGTGTGATGGTGGGCGATGCGCTGGTCTTCGAGCATGAGCGCCTGGTCGCCCGGATGAACCAGTTCTTCGATCGCATCGAGGCCCAGTTGCGCGGCTGCCTGCGCGCGGCGGCCGAAGCTGCCGGTTCGCCCACGCCCACGGCGGACGCCCAGGCCCAGGCCTCGGTGCTCACGGCCTTCGCCATCGGACGGCTGCAGCGCTTCGCGCGTTCGGGCTTCCGTCGCCTGCCCACCGAACACGCCGACGCCTCGCTCGCCTTGCTCGCGCCTTGAACGGCCCGACCCCGCCGCTGCCGGTGGCGCTCGACCTGCGCTGCGCCCGGCACACCCTGCAGCTGCAGGCCGACCACAGCGTCTGGTGGGCCGCCACCGGCACGCTCTTCGTCGCCGATGTGCACCTCGGCAAGGACGAGCGCTTCCGTCGGCTGGGCGTCCCGGTGCCCCTGGGGCCCACGCAGGACACGCTCGACCGCCTGGCCGGCGCCTGCGCCGTTCGATCCGTCCGCCGCCTGGTGGTGCTCGGAGACCTGCTGCACGCCCGCGGATCGGCCACCGAGGCGCTGGGCCGGCGCTGGCTGCAGTGGCTGGATGCCCGGCCCGACCTGGAGGTGGTGCTGGTGCGAGGCAACCACGACCGGCAGTCGGGCGACCCGCCGCCCGCCTGGCGGGTGCAGGTGGTGGGTGAGGGCGAGCCCCTGGACGGTCTGCGGCTGTGCCATGAGCCGCCCGAGCCGCAGGCGGCGCTTCCCGCTTCGGGCTTCGCCCTGGCGGGCCATGTGCACCCGGGCGTGCGCCTGTCCGGGCGGGGCGGCGATCGCCTGCGCCTGCCCTGCTTCATTCACGGGCCGGCCCGGCTGGTGCTGCCCGCCTTCGGCAGCTTCACCGGCCTGCACCTGATGGCGCCGCACCCGGTGGAGCGCCGCGTGGCGGTGTGCGAGGGCCGGCTGGTGGCGGTGTGAGCCACCCGCCTGCCTCCTTACACTGAGGGCATGTCTGCCCCGCACCCTGCGCCCGCCGCTGCCGACGGCGTCCACTCCCTCGCCCGCCTGATCGAGCGGGCCGAGCGCGTGCTCGCCCGTCTGGAGGTCTTCCTGCCCGGCCCGCTGGCCGCGCCCGACTGGACCGCGTCCACCGCCTTCCGCTACCGCCGACGCGCAAACGGCTCCCCGGTGCTCGAGCCGGTCCGCCAGGTCGCCCGCATCGGCTTCGACGACCTGGTCGAAGTGGGCCCGCAGAAGGAGCGGCTGCTGCGCAACACCGAGCAGTTCGTGCACGGCCGCCCCGCCAACAACGCGCTGCTCACCGGTGCACGCGGCACCGGCAAGAGTTCGCTGGTCAAGGCCTGCCTGACGGCCTATGCGTCCGAGGGCCTGCGCCTCATCGAGGTGGACAAGGCCGACCTGGTGGACCTGCCCGACATCGTCGACTGCGTGTCCTCGCGGCCCGAGCGTTTCATCGTCTTCTGCGACGACCTGAGCTTCGACGAGGGCGAGCCCGGCTACAAGGCCCTGAAGTCCATCCTCGACGGCTCGGTGTCCGCTGCCGGCCACAACCTGCTGGTCTACGCCACCAGCAACCGCCGACACCTGCTGCCCGAGTACATGAAGGAGAACCTGAGCTACCGCCACACCGAGGACGGCGAGGTCCATCCCGGCGAGGTCGTCGAGGAGAAGATCTCGCTGTCCGAACGCTTCGGCCTGTGGGTGAGCTTCTATCCCTTCAGCCAGGATGAATACCTGGCCATCGCCGCGCAGTGGATGCGCTCGCTGGGTGCCACCGACGAGCACATCGCCGCGGCCCGCGCAGAATGCCTGGTCTGGGCGCTCGAGCGCGGCTCGCGGTCGGGCCGGGTGGCCTATCAATATGCGCAGGACTGGGCCGGTCGGCGCAGCGGGGGATCGGCGTGACGGCGCAGTCCTCCGTCCCGAATGCCGGTCGCACGCCGGTGGACGTGGCCGTGGGCGTGCTCATCGAGCGCGATGCCCAGGGGCGGGAAGGGCGCTTCCTGATGACCACCCGCCCACCGGGCAAGGTGTACGCCGGCCACTGGGAGTTCCCGGGCGGCAAGCTCGAGTCGGGCGAATCGGTCGCCGATGCGCTGCGCCGCGAACTGCACGAGGAGATCGGCATCCGCGTGGGCGAGGTCCACCCGTGGCAGGTCGAGTTGATGGACTACCCGCACGCCCGCGTGCGCCTGCACTTCTGCAAGGTCTTCGACTGGAGCGGTGCCTTCGAGATGCGCGAGGGCCAGGCGATGAGCTGGCAGGACCTTCCCGTGAGCGTCGAGCCGGTGCTGCCCGGCACGGTGCCGGTGCTGCGGTGGTTCGCCGCCGAGCGCGGGCTGGATGAAACCGCGCTGGAGGCCCGCGCGTGAACGCCCCCCAGAGCTGGCTCGATGCCGTGCACTTCGACGCGGCCGGCCTCGTCACCGTGATCGCCCAGGAACGGGGCAGCGGGGACGTGCTGATGGTCGCGTGGGCCAACCGCGAGGCGCTCGCGCTGACCGCCGAACGCCGGCAGGCCGTCTACTGGAGCCGTTCGCGCCAGCGCCTGTGGCACAAGGGCGAGGAGTCCGGCCATGTGCAGGTGGTGCACGACATCCGCCTGGACTGCGACGGCGACGTCGTGCTGCTCACCGTGGAGCAGCTCGGACACGAGCCAGGCATCGCCTGCCACACCGGTCGCCACGCCTGCTTCTTCCGCCAGCTGCAGGGCGGGCAGTGGACGGTGGTCGAGCCGGTGCTGAAGGACCCGCAGTCCATCTACCGCTGAGCCGAGCCGCGGCACACCGAGACCCTCCACCCCCTTTCGAATCACCCAGCCGCCCAGCCGCTGACCTGCCATGTCCGAGACGCCCGCCCGATACGTGTTGCCGAAGAACGAATCCGTCGACGGGCTCGAGCACCTGGCCGACGTCATCGACTCGCGGCATCCGTCGCGCGGCGGCGATCCGCAGGCGAGCTACGTCGCCCGGCTGCTGGCCAAGGGACCGGACGCGGTGCTCAAGAAGATCGGCGAGGAGGCCACCGAGGTGGTGATGGCGGCCAAGGACGTCGAGCATGGCGGCGACCGCGCCCGGCTCGTCGGCGAGGTGGCCGACCTCTGGTTCCATTCGATGGTGGCCCTGTCCCTGCACGGCCTGCGACCGGCCGACGTGGTGGCCGAGCTGCGCCGTCGCGAAGGCCTGTCCGGCCTGGACGAGTTCGCATTGCGCAAGGCCGCCGCGCGCGAAGCGGAGAAGTCCTGAGTTCCCATCCCCCGCGGTGGCGCCCACGCCGGGGCGGCACCCCAACCGGAGCCCTTGCATGAACGACATCGTCCCCGACCGCCCCCCGGCCGGCAGCCCGGACGCGCAGCGCGAGAGCTCGCTGCGCACCATCGGCCACATCAGCTATGCGCTGCACGCCATCGTGGCCGTGGGCGCGGTGATGCCGGCCTTCCAGCCGAGCATCCTGCTGCTCATCGCCGCCTTCGTGCTCGACCTGGTGAAGAAGGACGATGCGATGGGCACCTGGCAGGAGTCGCACTTCCGCTGGCGCATCCGCAGCGTGCTGGCCGCCGCGCTGCTCTACGTGGTCACGATTCCCCTGTGGCTGCTGTTCGTCCTGCCCGGCTGGATCGCCTGGGGAATCATCTCGATCTGGTTCATCTACCGGGTGGTGCGCGGCTGGCTGGCGCTCAATGACCGCCGGGCCATGCCCACCTGATGCCGGCGAAGCTTCCCCGCCCGGCCTGTGCTTCCTGTCCGCCCACCGACGACGCCCCACGATGACCGACCCCGCCAGCGCCCCTTCCGCCGCCCCGACCACCCACGCCGCTGACCCCGACTGCATCTTCTGCAAGATCGTGGCCGGGCGGATCCCCAGCCGCAAGGTGCACGAGGACGAGCACGTGCTCGCCTTCCACGACATCGCACCCTGGGCGCCGGTTCACTTCCTCATCATCCCCAAGCTGCACATTCCCACGCTCTACGACGCGGCCGATCCGCGGCACCAGGCGCTGCTGGGTCACATGCTCGGGCTGGCCCCGCGGCTGGCGACGTCGCTCGGCGTGGTCAACGGCTTTCGCTCGCTGATCAACACCGGCCCGGATGGTCACCAGGAGGTCGGACACCTGCACCTGCATGTGATGGGTGGCCCCCGGCCCTGGGCCCGGGGCTGAGCCGGGGGCGCCTTCCATGGCCCCCGCGTGACAGGGCGACGACGGCGCGTTTCCATCCCCTTGCGCAACAGGGACGGCTTGCAGGAGCGGCCGTGACCCTCACCTAGAATGATCGGCTCAACTCGCGGAGGCTCGACATGGGCTCGTTCAGCATTTGGCATTGGCTCATCGTTCTGTTGGTGGTGGTGCTGATCTTCGGCACCAAGAAACTGAAGAACATCGGCTCGGACCTCGGTGGCGCGGTCAAGGGCTTCAAGGACGGCGTGAAAGCCGGCGGCGACAGCGTGGGCGAGACGCCCGCTTCGCCTGCCCAGCAGGTGACCACCGCCAAGGCGATCGACCCGAACACGGTCGACGTCGAAGCCAAGACGAAGTCCTGATGCGCCTGCCGCTCGGGACCGAGGGCAAGCCCGGGTTCGAAGGGGCGGCTGCGCGTCGCAGCCCCGCCGCATCGCGCTGAGGCCCCGCTGCCATGATCGACTTCGGCCTCGACAAGATTGCCCTGATCGGTGCGGTCGCACTGATCGTCATCGGCCCCGAGAAGCTGCCCAAGGTGGCCCGCACCGTCGGACACCTGCTGGGCAAGGCGCAGCGCTACGTGGCCGACGTCAAGGCCGAGGTCAACCGCTCCATCGAGCTCGACGAGCTCAAGAAGATGAAGACGCAGTTCGAGGACGCGGCCCGCGGGGTCGAGCAGACCGTCTCGAGCGAACTGTCCCAGGCGCAGTCCGACCTGAACTCTGCCTGGAACGACGGCAGCGGCACCGCGTCCGACACCGCCGCGCATGCGGGCGTGGATGCGCTGTCCACGCCGGTGCCCAGCTACCGCAACCCGCGCAAGAACTGGCGGCTCAAGCGCGGGCGCATCCCGAGCTGGTACAAGCAGCAAGCCGGCGTGCGCACCCACGCCCAGTCGGGCGCCGCCCGCGTGGCCCGACACCGACCCCAGCGACCCCAGCCCTGATGAGCACCCCGGAACCCGCCCGCGACGAGCTCGAGGGCAGCGAGCAGCCCTTCGTGGCCCACCTCGTCGAGCTGCGCGACCGCCTGATCCGCGCGGTCATCGCCATCCTCATCGGCTTCGGTGTGCTCGCCTTCTACCCGGGCTTCGGCGGCATGTACGACTTCCTTGCCGCGCCTCTGGTGTCGCACCTGCCCACGGGCGCGACGCTGATCGCCACCAACGTGATCTCCCCCATCCTGGTGCCGCTGAAGATCACGCTGATGGGCGGCTTCATGCTGGTGCTGCCCTACGTGCTCTACCAGGTCTGGGCCTTCGTCGCCCCGGGTCTGTACATGCACGAGAAGAAGCTGGTGCTGCCGCTGGTCGTCTCCAGCACCTTGCTCTTCTTCATCGGCGTGGCCTTCTGCTACTTCCTCGTCATCCCGGCGATGAGCAAGTTCATCCAGAGCTTCGCGCCCACGACGATCACCGCAGCGCCGGACATCGAGCAGTACTTCGGTTTCGTGCTCAATCTGTTCCTGGTCTTCGGCCTGGCCTTCGAGGTTCCGGTGGCGGTGGTCGTGCTGGCCCGCGTGGGCATCGTCAGCATCGAGCAGCTCAAGGCCTTCCGGGGCTATTTCATCGTCGCGGCCTTCGTGGTGGCCGCCGTGGTCACGCCGCCCGATGTGGTGTCGCAGCTGGCGCTGGCCATTCCGATGTGCGTGCTCTACGAGCTGGGCATCTGGTCCGCGCGCCTGTTCATCCGGCACACCAAGGCGCCGGATGCGGACAAGCGCGACGACGCCGCGGCGAGCGGCACCTGAGGCGCGCGGCTCACTGCCCGTTGCGGCCGCTGGCCGCGACCGGTGGTGGCCGCTTGCCGATCGTCACGTCCACCGACACCGCCTG
The DNA here is from genome assembly GCA_027487905.1 of Rubrivivax sp. GTDB lineage: Bacteria > Pseudomonadota > Gammaproteobacteria > Burkholderiales > Burkholderiaceae_C > JAIYCR01. The sequence goes on from JAIYCR010000040.1 coordinate 47,325, forward strand.
GTCCTTGCGCTGGACATCGAAGCGCGCCCGCGAGCCCGGTGCGAGCGCGGCCACTGCATTGCGCAGCTGCCGTGCATCGGGCGTGGGCCGTTCGGCCACCCGAAGCACCACGTCGCCGGGTCGCAGGCCACCCTGGGCGGCCGGCCCGCCCTGCAGCACGCCGGAGATCAGCGCGCCCTGCGCGCTGCGCATGCCCAGCGATTCGGCCAGTTCGGGCGTGAAGTCGCGCGGCTCCACGCCCACCCAGCCGCGGCTGACCTCGCCCTGCTCGATCAGCGCAGCCATCACCTCGCGGGCCAGCCCCACCGGAATGGCGAAGCCGATGCCCTGGTTGCCGCCGCCCGGTCGGTCCGCGTAGATGGCGGTGTTGATGCCCACCAGCCGGCCCTGGACGTCCACCAGCGCGCCGCCCGAGTTCCCCGGGTTGATGGCCGCGTCGGTCTGCATGAAGTTGGCGAAGGCGCTGTCGGCCAGGCCGGTGCGGTTCAGCGCACTGACGATGCCGGAGGTGACGGTGTGGTCCAGGCCGAAGGGGTTGCCGATGGCCAGCACCACGTCGCCAACCCGGGCGCTGTCGCTGGTGGCCAGCACGATGCTGGGCAGCCTGGGCAGGTCGATCTTCAGCACCGCCAGGTCGGTCTCCGGGTCGGTGCCGACGACGCGGGCCTCGGTGCGCCGCCCGTCGAGCAGCAGCACCTCAATCTCCGAGGCGCCGGCGATCACGTGGTGGTTGGTCAGCACATGGCCCTGGGCGGAGACGATCACGCCCGAGCCCTGGCCGACCACCGGCGTGCCGCGGCCATTGCCCTGGCCGAAGAAGTAGCGGAACCACGGGTCGTCGGCGTGGGGGTGCCGCTGCGCCGGGCGGCTCGAGGAAATGCTGACCACCGCAGGCGCTGCGGCCTGGGCCGCTGCCGCATAGCTCGCCACGACCAGCCCTGCGCCGGCCGGTGCGGACGCCGCCAGGGTCGGCGTGGGTGACGCCGCTTCGATGATGGAGACGATGTCCGGCCGGGCCAGGGGCTGTGCCGAACCGGGCAGCCAGTCGGGCTTGAGCGTGACCACGACGAAGAGCAGGGCCAGCGCAACGGTGACGGCCTGCGAGAAAATCAGCCAGAGTCTGCGCATGGAAAAAGGAAAGGGCTGGCTGATGGCGGAACGACGCGAGGTGCAAGCCTTCCTGGACACGCTGCTGGAGGCTGGCCGGTTCAAGGATTATGGTCCGAACGGTCTGCAGGTCGAGGGCCGCCCGCAGGTGCAGCGCGTGGCCAGTGGCGTCACCGCCAGCCGCGCCTTCATCGAGGCGGCCATCGACGCGGGCGCGGACACGCTGCTCGTGCACCACGGGCTTTTCTGGCGCGGCCAGGATGGCCGTCTGGTGGGCTGGCTGCGCGAACGCGTGGCGCTGCTGTGCCGCCACGAGCTGAACCTCTTCGCCTACCACCTGCCGCTGGACGCCCACCCCCGGCTGGGCAACAACGCCCAGCTCGGCGCCCGGCTGGGCTGGGCGGCCGACCGCTTCTTTGGCGACCAGGGCCTGGTGGCCAGTGCGGCACTGCCCGATGCGCCGGCCTTGCCGGCGGTGGTCGCTCGCATCGAGGCGGTCCTGGGCCGCTCGGCGGTGGTGGTGCCCGGTGATGGCCGGGCGCTGCGTCGCATCGCCTGGTGCACCGGTGGCGCACAGGGCCAGTTCGAAGTCGCCATCGCCGAGGGCGCCGATGCCTTCCTCACCGGCGAGATCTCCGAGCCGCAGGCGCATCTGGCGCGCGAGACCGGCGTGGCCTTCATCGCCGCCGGCCACCATGCCACCGAGCGCTACGGGGTTCAGGCCCTGGGCTCGCACCTGGCCGAGGCCCTGGGCCTGGAGCACCGATTCATCGACATTGCCAACCCTGCGTGATGCCAGCTTCCCACGACCCTTCCATGGCGCCGGCGGCGGCGGCTGGCGCCGCGGGGCCTTCGCACCCGCGCCCGCGCATCGCGCTGACCCAGGGCGACCCCTGCGGCATCGGCCCGGAGATCATCGTGCGGGCCCTGGGTGCCAGGCCCGACCGGGATGTGTTCATCGTGGGCGACGTGGAGGTCCTGCGGCGCGCCGTCCGCCAGGTGGGCCTGCCGATGCCGGTGGCCTGCATCGACGACCCGGCCGAACTGGACAGCCTGCCGCCCGGTGTTCTGGCGGTGCTGCCGCCGCCCGACCTGCCCGCCGGCCTGGCCGCGCTGCCGATGGGCCAGGTGCGGGCCGAGGCCGGCGCCGCGGCGGCGCGCTGCATCGAGCATGCGGTGCGTTGGGTCCGGCAGGGCGCGGCCGGCGCCATCACCACCGCGCCACTGAACAAGGCCGCGCTGGCGCTGGCCGGCATCCACTGGCCGGGACACACCGAGATGCTGCAGGCCCTGGCCGCCGGCTGCGGCGATCCGCCTGCGGTGCGGATGATGTTGGAAAGCCCCGAGCTGCGCGTGGTGCTGGTGACCATCCACCTGTCGCTGCGCCGCGCCATCGACGCGGTGACCACCGAATCGGTGCTGCAGACGCTGCGCATCGCCCACGCGGCCGGTGCCCGCCTGGGCTGGCCGGGGCGGCGGCTGGCTGTGGCAGGGCTCAACCCCCACGCGGGCGAGGACGGTCTCTTCGGCGACGAGGAAATCCGCATCATCGCGCCGGCCATCCGCCTGGCCAGGGCCGAGGGCATAGACGCCCACGGCCCCTTCCCGCCGGACACCGTTTTCATGCAGGCGCGCAACGCCCCGGGCCACCCGGGCGCCTTCGACGCGGTGGTGGCCATGACCCACGACCACGGGCTCATCCCGGTCAAGTACCTGGGTGTGGAGCACGGGGTGAACGTCACGCTGGGCCTGCCCTTCGTGCGCACCAGCCCCGACCACGGCACGGCGTTCGACATCGCGGGAACCGGCGTTGCGGATGCGTCCAGCCTTCGCCGGGCGCTGGCCGTGGCCCGCTCGGCCCTGGCGGCCTGACGTCCTGACGTCCAGGCCACGCCGAACGGGTGAGGGCGTCAGGCGGTGGCGCCGATGCCGCGCGCCTGGGGCGCGGACCTGTCGGGCCGGCGACCCAGCGCGGCCAGCTGTTCACGGGCGCGCTCGCTGGCCCGCTCCACGAGGTAGGCGCTTTCCACCGCCCTCATGCGCCCGCCCTCGCAGATGCGCCGCACCATGCGGGCCGTCATCGTCAGCGTCTGCTGGTGCCGGTGTCCGTGGGTGAAGACGAAGAAGCTGCGGCCCGGGCTCACATGGCTCAGGCGCACCTTCTGCCAGCGCTCCTGCAGCAGCATCTCGTAGGCGAAGCCGATGCGCAGGTGTTCGGCCAGCCCCGCTCCGCGCGCCGGGTCCGCCGGCGCTTCGGGCACGGCGGGCCGCGCGATGTCCAGGCCCGCCGCCCGGGCCAGGGGCAGCACCGGATCGGCTGCGGCGGCCTGCGGGTCCAGTGCCATCGGCAGCGTGGCCGGGCCGGTGTCCGGCTCGGCCCGCGCTGCGGCGCTGTCCTCGCCTGCGGTGGCGGCGGACAGGTCGAGGTCGAGGTCTAGGTCTAGGGCACGGTCTGCACGGACCTCCAGGTCCGGCGCGACGCCGTTCAGCGGTCCGTCCGACGGCACGGGCTGGTCGGGAATGAAGCCGATCTGCCGGGCCTCGTCTTCGGAGAACAGCGCCGGCCCGACGGGCGCCGCCAGGCCCTCGTCGGCGCTGGGGCCGGGCAGGGTGGGCGCCGTGTCCGCCAGGGGCAGCGGGGCGCTGAAGATGCCGTCCAGCCGCCGTGACAGCAGGTTGTGGTCCAGCTCGCTCATCGGCGGGCTGCGCAGCGCCAGCGCGTGCGAGGGCTGCAGCGCGTCCAGGAAGGTCTGGTGGGCCGCCGCGGGCCAGCCGATGCGGCGCACGCCTTCGGCCAGGTCGCGCATCAGCCCGGGCAGTTGCAGCAGGAAGCGCTGGCGCTGCACCGTGGAACCCTTGGGCTGGATGCTGAGCACCAGGTTGCGGCCCACCGCGCGGTAGCGGGTGAGCGTCTGCGCCTGCGCCTGCGCGTCGCCTCCGTCCTGGGCCGCGTCCAGCAGCGCCTGGCTCCAGACCTGGGTCAGGAAGTCGTGCAGGTAGGCGGGCAGTGCCAGCGGCTCGAGCGCCGCCTGCAGCTGCGAGCGGTAGCGTTGCTGCGTGCGCAGCTGCGATTCCTTGCGCGCCACCAGGCTGGGTGCGCCGGCCTGTTCCTCGACCGCTGCCTGCGCGGCCTGGGAGACATGCTGCTCCAGCTCGCGCAGCGTCCGGGTGTACAGGCCGATCTGTTCGAAATCGCCCTCGACGATGTCCTGCACCAGCCGGGACACGCGCTCGAGCAGCAGCTGGCCCGGCCCGGTGTCGAACTGCTCGTAGGCACAGGCGAGCGAAGCGATGCGGTTGATGAACTGGCGCACCGGGTGCCGCCGCGACGAGAAGAAGCTCGGGTCGACCAGCGTCACCCGCAGAACGGGCAGTTGCAGCCGCGCGATCTGCCGGGCCATCTGCGGCGGCACCCGGCTGTCCGAGAGGATCTGGTCGAAAAGCGCGCCCACCACCTCGATCACCAGGTGGTCCAGAGCGCCGGTGGCGGCCCGCTCCAGCTCGGCCTGGTGCAGGCGGATGAGGTTGGGCGCGGCGAGCGTCCGCCTTGGCGGATAGCCCTGCGACGCCGGCGGTTCGTCGGCGTCCCCGGGCCCTGGCGCCGCCGGGGGGCGGTTGCCGCCGGAGCCGTGCGGCGAGGCGTCGCCCGCGGCGAGCGGCGCGTCGCCTTCGGGCGAACCTGGGGGCAGGGCGGGCAGCGCACTCAGCCGCTTGAGCAGCAGCCGCAGCGTCTGATCGCTGGCCGGCGAACGGGCCGATTCCCCCCAGCCGCTGCCGCGCTCGAGCGAGGACAGCGCCGAGCGGCCGGTGTGGCCCCAGGACGAGGCCCCGGTGTCGCGCGGCGCCATGCCGCTCAGGGTCGAAGCCGGGCCGTCGCGCTGGGACGACAGGCTGGTGCCGCGGGTGGAAGGCCCGGCATCGACGACGCTGAGGGCCAGGGGCCGAACGCCCTGGGCCTTCAGGGCCTCGACCAGGCCGCGCAGCAGCGCGGGCAATTGCTGCAGGACGCCGGGCACCAGCGCCTGCGTCACCGCGGCGCGGGCTTTCGGGTCGGCCAGGGTGTCGGTCACCGAATCGTGCAGCGCCCCGGCGATCGCCCCCGGCTCCAGGTCCAGCCCCCGGCCGGACGGCCCGCCGTGCGCCGCCGCGGCGAGCGCCTGTGTCAGCGCGGCCAGGTCGCGGAATTCCCATTCGGCAGCGTGCCCGATCTGCTGTGCCAGCCGTGCCCGGGCGAGGTCGGTCTCCACCTGGGCCTCATCCACCAGGGTCAGCGCGTCCCAGTCGAGGTCGCCGCTGCGCGACGGGGTGCTGGCGGCGTCCGCCGCCCGGCCCAGCCGCCTGACGAAGGCCGGGTTCAGCGCCGACCGGATGCCGGCCAGCGTCGCGGCGGCCTCCCGGGCCTCGTCGCGTTCCGAGGCCCTGAGCGCTGATGTGCTGCGCTCCAGCAGCCGCGCCATCGCCTGCTCCACGGCCGCGGCATGCGCCGCGCCCAGCGCCGCACGGGCCTGCTGGAGGAAGGAGGTGAGGCGGGGGTCGGGCAGGCTCATGGGTGAGGGCGTGGCAGGGTGGACGGGCGGCGCCACGGCATTTGCCGCCGCGCCGGAACCCACCTCTGCGTTGTCCTATCGGCGCGCGCCGCCGAAACCTGATGCCCGTTCAGCATGCGGGCGCCGCATCACCGGCTGCAACTGCCCACTCGGTCACGCCCGCTGCGCCGGCGGGCGGTCGGGCGCCCGCTCAGCGCCGCAGCGAGTCGCGGATCTCGCGCAGCAGCACCACGTCTTCCGGCGTCTCCACCGGGGCCGGCGCCGGGGCGGGCTGGCTCTTCTTCAGCCGGTTGATCTGCTTGACCATCATGAAGATGATGAAGGCGAGGATGATGAAGTTCACCGCCACCGTGATGAAGTTGCCGTAGGCGAACAGCGGCACGCCGGCCTTGGTCAGCGCCTCGTAGGTCTGCGGCCCGGTGTAGTTGGCCGGCAACTCGCCCAGGCGGATGAAGTAGTTGGAGAAGTCGAGCCCGCCGAAGATGCGGCCGACGATGGGCAGGATCAGGTCCTTGACCACCGAGTCGACGATCTTGCCGAAGGCCGCCCCGATGATGACGCCGACCGCCAGGTCGACGACGTTGCCCTTCATCGCAAACTCTTTGAACTCGCTCACGAAACTCATGTCTGGCTCCTCCGGAAGCTGGAATGGGATGGGGCGACCCCGCCGGGCGCTGCTGGGGACAGGCGTCGGCCGGGCCGGCGGGCCGCAGTATGCTGCGCACCCGGCGAGCCGCCAAACCGGCTGAACCCGTCAGACCCCGACGGATCGCCGTCACCGCGGTGCCCTCGGTGACCGCGCCCGCGGGCGGGCGTCCCAGCCCAGCACGGCGTGGCGTCGCGAGGCGGCGGCGGCGACGACATCCCTTGGATCGACTCGGGAACCCGGCGGGGCGTCGGCCTGCTGCAAGCCAGGGCCACCACAATCGCCGCGTTACACTCGTCTGTTGGCGTGCTGCCTGTCGTGGGCTGCGCGCCTTTGCATGTCGTAGAGGATTTCAATGAGTGACCAGCCCGTGGACAGCAGCCGTCGCACCTGGATCGCCATCACCGCCGGAGCCGGCGCGGTGGGCGCGGCCGCGGTGGCGGTTCCCTTCGTCAGCACCTTCCAGCCCTCCGAGCGCGCCCGCGCCGCCGGCGCCGCCGTCGAGGTGGACATCTCCACGCTGCGCCCCGGCGAGATGCTCACCGTCGAATGGCGCGGCAAGCCGGTGTGGATCGTGCGCCGCACGCCCGAGCAGCTCGCCGCGCTCGACAAGCTGAACGCGCAGCTGGCCGACCCCGAATCCAAGCGCAACGCCGACGCCCTGACGCCGGCCTATGCCCGCAACGTGCACCGCTCGATCAAGCCAGAAGTGCTGGTCGCCGTGGGCATCTGCTCGCACCTGGGCTGCTCGCCGAGCAGCCGCTTCGCGACCGGCGCTCAGCCCTCGCTTCCCGATGACTGGCCGGGCGGCTTCTTCTGCCCCTGCCACGGTTCCACCTTCGACATGGCCGGCCGCGTGTTCGCCAACAAGCCCGCGCCGGACAACCTCGAGGTGCCGCCGCACATGTACATGTCCGACACGACGATCCTCGTGGGCGAGGACAAGAAGGCCTGACGCCAGGCATCAACGGCACAGCAGGAGTCCATACGATGGCTGAATTCAAGGTCGCGCCCCCTGGCGCGCCGGTCTCGCAGAAGTTCATGACCTGGGTCGACAACCGGTTTCCGGCGACCAAGCTCTACAACGAACACCTGGCCGAGTACTACGCACCGAAGAACTTCAATTTCTGGTACTTCTTCGGCTCGCTGGCACTGCTCGTGCTGGTGATCCAGATCGTCACCGGCATCTTCCTCGTGATGCACTACAAGCCGGACGCGGCCTATGCGTTCGCCTCGGTGGAATACATCATGCGCGACGTGCCTTGGGGCTGGCTGGTGCGCTACATGCACTCCACCGGCGCCTCGGCCTTCTTCGTCGTGGTCTACCTGCACATGTTCCGTGGCCTCATCTACGGCAGCTACCGCAAGCCGCGCGAGCTGGTGTGGGTGTTCGGCGTGGCCATCTTCCTGTGCCTGATGGCCGAGGCCTTCATGGGCTACCTGCTGCCCTGGGGCCAGATGTCCTACTGGGGCGCCCAGGTGATCATCAACCTGTTCGCCGCCGTGCCCTTCATCGGCCCGGACCTGGCCATCCTGATCCGCGGCGACTACGTGGTGGGCGACGCCACGCTGAACCGCTTCTTCGCCTTCCACGTCATCGCGGTGCCGCTGGTGCTGCTCGGCCTGGTGGTCGCGCACATCATCGCGCTGCACGAGGTGGGTTCGAACAACCCCGACGGCGTGGAGATCAAGGCCAAGAAGGACCCGGCCACCGGGCGTCCGTTGGACGGCATTCCCTTCCACCCCTACTACACCGTGCACGACATCCTGGGCGTGTCGGTGTTCCTGATGGCCTTCAGCGCGGTGGTGTTCTTCGCGCCCGAGTTCGGCGGCTTCTTCCTGGAGTTCAACAACTTCATCCCGGCCGACCCGCTGAAGACGCCGGCGCACATCGCCCCGGTCTGGTACTTCACGCCCTACTACTCCATGCTGCGGGCCATCACCAGCCAGATGATGTACGCGCTCGTGGCCTGCGTGGCGCTGGGTGCCGTCGCCATCGTGCTGCGCACGCGGCTGAACGGTCTGCTCAAGGCCGTGGTGCTCGGCGGTGCGGTCGTGACCATCGCCGCGATGTTCGCCATCGATGCCAAGTTCTGGGGCGTGGTGGTGATGGGCGGCGCGGTGGTCATCCTCTTCTTCCTGCCCTGGCTCGACTACAGCCCGGTGAAGTCCATCCGCTACCGCCCGACCTGGCAGAAGTACCTCTACGGCGTGTTCGTCGTGAACTTCTTCGTGCTGGGCTACCTGGGCATCCTGCCGCCCTTCCCGCTGGGTGAGCGCCTGTCGCAGATCGGCACGCTCTTCTACTTCGGCTTCTTCCTGCTGATGCCCTGGTGGAGCCGAATCGGCGATTTCAAGCCTGTCCCGGACCGGGTCACGTTTGCGGCCCATTGATCCCGGACCCTTCCACCATGAAAAAGCTGTTTCTCGCCCTCCTCGTCTACCTCGGGATGAGCGCGTCCACCTTTGCAGCCGGCGGTGGCATCGCCTGGGACACCTTCCCGGCCGACCGTGGCAGCAACATGGCGGCTCTGCAGAACGGGGCGCGCATCTTCGTCAACAACTGCCTGAACTGCCACAACGCGGCGTTCATGCGCTACAACCGCCTGCGCGACATCGGCCTGACCGAAGACCAGATCAAGGACAACCTCATGTTCACCACCGAGAAGGTGGGCGAGACGATGAAGGTGTCGCTGGATCCGCGCAATGCGAAGGACTGGTTCGGTGGCGTGCCTCCCGACCTCACGCTGATCGCGCGCTCGCGCTCGGCGGTGGGCGTCGGCCCGGGCACCGACTACCTCTACACCTTCATGCGCACCTTCTACCGGGACGACACCAAGCCGACCGGCTGGAACAACCTGGCCTATCCCAACGCCGGCATGCCGCACGTGCTGTGGGAACTGCAGGGCGTGCGCACCGCGAAGTTCGAGGACCGTCCCGATCCGCACGACGCGACCAAGAAGGTCAGCACCTTCGTCGGCTTCGAGCAGCAGGTGCCGGGCAAGCTCACGCCGGCCCAGTACGACCAGCAGATGGCCGACCTGGTCGCCTTCCTGCAGTGGATGGGTGAGCCCAACCGGTCCAACCGGGTGCAGCTCGGCGTGATCGTCCTGCTCTTCCTGTCCGTGTTCACCGTCATCGCCTGGCAGCTGAACCGGGTCTTCTGGAAAGACATCAAGTAATTCCTCCGCGACCACGGGGCCTGCGGCCACGCAGCCCCGGGCGCCGGACCTCCGCCTTGCGGAATGGCTCCGGGGCTCGCAGCAGTGGGTGTGCCGCTCGAACGGCCCCCACTGCGTTTTCATTTTCGATTCTCAGGAGACCCGCCCATGATGGTGCTCTATTCCGGAACCACCTGCCCCTACTCGCACCGCTGCCGCTTCGTGCTGTTCGAGAAAGGCATGGACTTCGAGATCCGGGATGTCGACCTCTTCGCCAAGCCCGAAGACATCGCGCTGATGAACCCGTACAACGAGGTGCCCATCCTGGTGGAGCGCGACCTCATCCTGTACGAGTCGCACATCATCAACGAGTACATCGACGAGCGCTTTCCCCACCCTCAGCTGATGCCCGGTGACCCGGTCGCCCGGGCCCGCGTGCGCCTGTTCCTGCTCAATTTCGAGAAGGAACTCTTCGCCCACGTGAACACGCTGGAATCGCGCGGCGGCAAGGCCAACGACAAGCAGCTCGAGCGCGCCCGTGCCCAGATCCGCGACCGCCTCACCCAGCTCGCGCCCATCTTCCTGAAGAACAAGTACATGCTGGGCGACGACTTCTCCATGCTCGACGTGGCCATCGCTCCGCTGCTGTGGCGCCTGGACTACTACGGCATCGACATGTCCAAGAACAGCCTGCCGCTTCTGAAGTACGCCGAGCGCATCTTCTCGCGCCCGGCCTACATCGAGGCGCTGACGCCGTCCGAGAAGGTCATGCGCAAGTGATGGCGGGAGGCTGAGGCGATGGCGTCGGTCGGCTCCTTCGGTGGCAACCCGGGCACCTCCACCCGGCCCTACCTCATCCGTGCGCTGCACGACTGGTGCACGGACAACGGCTTCACGCCCTACATCGCGGTGCATGTGGACGGCAGCGTCCAGGTGCCGATGGAATACGTCAAGGGCAAGGAGATCGTCCTGAACGTCGGCTTCGAGGCCACCAGCGCCCTGACGCTGGGCAACGAGACCATCGAATTCAAGGCGCGCTTCGGCGGCACCGCCCGCGAGATCATCGTGCCCATCGACCATGTCGTGGCCATCTACGCCCGTGAGAACGGCCAGGGCATGGCCTTTCCCGTGCCCAGCGGCGACGGTCGGGCCGATGCCGGCGTCACCAGCCTGCATGGCGTGCCCACCGAGCCCGCACCGGACAAGCGCGGCGAGATCCGCGCCGAAAACCGCGCTGAGACCCGCGGCGAGAACCGCGGCGAGAACCGCGCTGCCAAGGGCCCGGAGGCCGACCTTCAGCTCGTCGCCGATCGCATCGAAACCGACGACGAGCCCGCCGCCTCGGCCACGCCGGCCGCGCCGGCAGCGTCCACCGAAGGCGACGACCCTCCCCGCACACCGCCGCCCGCGGGCGGGCGCCCGGCGCTCAAGCGGGTGAAGTGATGCGCGCGCGCCGATAATCCACGTTCAATGCCCTTGTAGCTCAGCTGGTAGAGCAGCGGTTTTGTAAACCGAAGGTCGCGGGTTCGAACCCTGCCGGGGGCACCACACATGGCGCAGGCGCGCCACTCACTGGCCAGACCCCGCGCCTGCAGCGCGGCACGGGCGCCTGGCCGACGGCCTCAACGCCCGGATGTCACCAGCGGTGAAACGCGTTGAATCCGCACGCGCAGCGGGTTAGGCTCCCACCCCCGCTCCACCAGCCTTTGCTCGATCAGCGGCGTCAGCTGGCGAAGCTTCGCCGCTGCCGCACCGTGCGGCACCAGCAGCGTCCAGCCGCCCTCGTCGAGCGGTCCGGCCTGCACGCTGCTCCTCAGTCCCGCTGGCAGCAGGTCCACGACCGCGTCCAGGCGTGCCCGGGAGCCGCGGATCTGCTCACGCAGCCGCGCCAGCACCGGATGCGAGTCCAGGGCCAGCGGCAGCGCAGTGGGCAGGGGCACGCTGCCGCTGCGGGGGGGTGCAACCATGACCAGGAGTTTAGGCATGCAGATCATGATCACGGCGGGCTCGCTGGCCCGCACGCGGGTGGTCCAACTGCGCCGCTGGCAGATCGTCGCGGCGCTGGTGCTGCTCAGCCTGGCGCTGATGCTGGGCTCGGGCGCCATCTACCACCTCGTCCTGGTGAAGGCCGCCCAGGCTGGCTGGCCGGTCGTCTCCCCCGTGCTCGGGCTGCTGGTGCGCGACGAGATGGCCCAGCGCGACCGCTTCATGCGCGAGAACCTCGATGCCATCGCCGAACGCGTGGGGCAGATCCAGGCCAAGCTGGTGCAGCTGGAGGCGGTCGGCGAGCGGGTGTCCGGCATGGTCGGGGTCAAGCCCGAAGAGGCGGCGGCCCTGCGGCCCTCGAGCCTGCGCCCGGCCTCGGGCCCGGCCCTTGTGCCTGCCCAGGGTCCGGTTCCCGCCCCGGGCACGCTGCCGGCGCGGCCGGGCGGACCGGCTTCCGCCGCCGCCGCCGCCGGCCAGGGCGGGCCCTTCGTGCCGGCCAGCCTGGCTGCGGCGGGTTCGGCGCCGGGCCTGGCCGAACTCGACCAGCTGCTGCAGCGCCTGGACGAGGACGCCGCCACGCAGGCCGACCGTTTCCTGCTGATCGAATCGCGCCTGCTCGAGCGGCGACTGCTGAGCCTGCGGGTGCCCAGCACCCGGCCGGTCGACGGGCCGTCCACCTCCGGCTTCGGCTTCCGGTCCGACCCCTTCAGCGGCCGGGCCGCGCTGCACACGGGCCTGGACTTTCCGGCCGACGTGGGCACCCCCATCGTCGCTGCCGCCTCCGGCGTGGTGCTGACCGAGGAGTTCCATCCGGCCTACGGCCGCCTGGTGGAGATCGACCACGGCGGTGGCCTCATCACCCGCTATGCCCACTCGTCGCGGGTGCATGTGAAGGCCGGCGACCTGGTGCGGCGGGGCCAGAAGATCGCCGAGGTCGGCTCCAGTGGCCGCTCCACCGGGCCGCACCTGCACTTCGAGGTGCTGGTGGACGGTGTGCCGCAAAACCCGGCCCGTTTCCTTGGCGACGGCGCCAACCCCGCGCCGGCCTTCGCCGAACGACCCCGGGGCCTGCGCTGAGCGCGGCGCCGGCCGCCTTGACCCCGGTGCTAGACTGAAAAGCGGTTCGGCTGACGCAAGTCCGCCGGCCCGGTCCCGGCGGGCGCGAGCCCGTTGCACCCGACGCAGCCCAGACCGCCCGAGCGGCCGGCCCCGGCCGAGCACCGCTGGTTCTGCCAGCCGTGGCCCCGCAGCCCGATGGCCTCGGGCGGCCCGGGCCTAAGGCGGCGACCGGACCCGAGCGCCAGCTGCCTGCAACCCGGCGCCGGTTTCCCCCTCTTTCCAGCCCTGTCGCATGTTCCCGTCGATCCTCAAGCAAGTCTTCGGCAGCCGCAACGACCGCCTGCTCAAGCAGTACCGCAAGGTCGTCCAGCAGATCAACGCCCTGGAGCCCACCTTCGAGGCCCTGGACGACGCCGCGCTGCGCGGCATGACCGAACGGTTCCGCGAACGGCTGGCCAAGGGCGAAAGCCTCGATGCCTTGCTGCCCGAGGCCTTTGCGGTGGTGCGCGAGGGCAGCAAGCGCTGCCTGAAGATGCGCCACTTCGACGTGCAGCTCAAAGGCGGCATGGCGCTGCACGCCGGCAAGATCGCCGAGATGCGCACCGGCGAGGGCAAGACGCTGATGGCCACGCTGCCGGTCTACCTCAATGCGCTGGCCGGCAAGGGCGTGCACGTGGTGACGGTGAACGACTACCTCGCCCGGCGCGATGCCGAGTGGATGGGCCGCCTGTATGGCTTCCTGGGCCTGACCGTGGGCGTGAACCTGCCGCAGATGCCCCGCGAGGAGAAGCAGGCCGCCTACGCCTGCGACGTCACCTACGGCACCAACAACGAATACGGCTTCGACTACCTGCGCGACAACATGGTGCAGGACCTGCGCGACCGCGTGCAGCGGGGCCTGGCCTATGCCATCGTCGACGAGGTCGACTCCATCCTGATCGACGAGGCGCGCACGCCGCTGATCATCAGCGGTCAGGCCGAAGACCACACGGCCATGTACGTGGCCATCAACGCCATCGTGCCGCAGCTCAAGCGGCAGATCGGCGAGGCCGACCCGCGCACCGGCGAGGGCGTGATCGAGGCCGGCGACTTCACCGTCGATGAAAAAGCCCACCAGATCTACCTCACCGAGGCGGGCCACGAGCGGGCCGAGGAACTGCTGACCCAGGCGGGTCTGCTCGCCCCGGGGGCCAGCCTGTACGAGCCGGCCAACATCTCGCTGATGCACCACGTGTACGCCGCGCTGCGGGCGCGGCAGCTCTACAACCGCGACCAGCACTACGTGGTGCAGAACGGCGAGGTGGTGATCGTCGACGAGTTCACCGGCCGCATGATGACCGGCCGTCGCTGGTCCGATGGCCTGCACCAGGCGGTCGAGGCCAAGGAAGGCGTGCAGATCCAGAGCGAGAACCAGACGCTCGCCTCCATCACCTTCCAGAACTACTTCCGCATGTACGGCAAGCTGTCGGGCATGACCGGCACGGCCGACACCGAGGCCTACGAGTTCCAGGAGATCTACGGCCTGGAGACGGTGGTCATCCCGCCGAACCGGCCGACCATCCGCAAGGACGAGCTCGACCTCGTCTACAAGACCTCGCGCGAGAAGTACGCCGCCGTCACCGCCGACATCCGCGACTGCCACGAGCGCGGCCAGCCGGTGCTGGTGGGCACCACCTCGATCGAGAACTCCGAGCTGGTGGCGGGCCTGCTCACCGAGGCCGGTCTGCCGCACCAGGTGCTCAACGCCAAGCAGCATGCCAAGGAGGCGGAGATCGTCGCGCAGGCCGGGCGTCCGGGCGTGATCACCATCGCCACCAACATGGCCGGCCGCGGCACCGACATCGTGCTGGGCGGCAACGTCGAGAAGCAGATCCAGTTCATCGAGGCCGACGCCAGCCTGTCGGACGCCGACAAGGCCGCACGCGCGGCCACGCTGCGCGATGAATGGCAGGGCCTGCACGATGCGGTGAAGGCGCAGGGCGGGCTGCGCATCGTGGCCACCGAGCGCCACGAGAGCCGCCGCATCGACAACCAGCTGCGTGGCCGCTCCGGCCGCCAGGGCGACCCGGGCTCCTCGCGCTTCTACCTGTCGCTGGACGATCCGCTGATGCGCATCTTCGCGGGCGACCGCGTGCGTTCCATCATGGACCGGCTGAAGATGCCCGAGGGCGAGGCCATCGAGGCCGGCATCGTCTCGCGCAGCATCGAAAGCGCCCAGCGCAAGGTGGAGGCCCGCAACTTCGACGTGCGCAAGCAGCTGCTCGAGTACGACGACGTCGCCAACGACCAGCGCAAGGTGATCTACCAGCAACGCAACGAGATCCTGGAGGCCGCGTCGGTCCGCGAGCAGATCGACAACCTGCGTCGCAGCGCGTTGACCGACGTGGTGCGCGAGCACGTGGCGGCCGATTCAGTCGAGGAGCAGTGGGATCTGCCCGGACTGGAGCGCGCGCTGCGCGAGGACTGGCAGCTTGACCTGCCGCTGGTCGCCGAGGTGGAGGGCGCCGACACCATGACCGACGAGGACATCGTCGAGCGGGTGGTCAAGGCGGCCGATGCGGCCTTCTCCGCCAAGGTCGAGCGCGTGGGCGACGAAGCCTTCGACCCCTTCATGCGCACGGTGCTGCTGCAGTCCATCGACAACCACTGGCGCGAGCACCTGGCCTCGCTCGACTACCTGCGCCAGGGCATCCACCTGCGCGGCTATGCCCAGAAGAACCCGAAGCAGGAATACAAGCGCGAAGCCTTCGAGCTTTTCTCCCAGCTGGTCAACGTGGTCAAGGCCGACGTCACCAAGGTGCTGATGACGGTGCGGGTGCAGACCCAGGAGGAAGCCGAGGCGGCGGCCGCGGCGCTGGAGGCCAATGTCGAGCGCTTCGCCAACGTCACCTACACCGCGCCCACCGAGGATGGCGGCGTCGAGCAGGTGGTCGACCCGGCCACCGCGGTGGCCGAGGTGCCCAAGGTGGGCCGCAACGACCCCTGCCCCTGCGGCAGCGGCAAGAAATACAAGCAGTGCCACGGCAAGCTCAGCTGACACGAGAGGAACGGCCATGCCGGTGAATTTCAGCCCCACCCCGCCCGAGCAGCTGCTGAGCGTTCCGGGGGTGTCGGTGGGCACCGCGATGGCGGGCATCCGCAAGGCGGGTCGCCGCGATCTGGTGCTGCTGCGCATCGACGACGGCGCCCAGGTGGCCGGCGTCTTCACGCTCAACCGCTTCTGCGCCGCGCCTGTGCAGGTGTGCCGCGAGCACCTGGCGACCGGCCACCCGGTTCGTGCCGTGGTCGTCAACACCGGCAATGCCAACGCCGGCACCGGGCAGGATGGCCTGATCCGCGCGCGCCAGACCTGCATCGCGCTGGCACGCCACCTGGAGGTGGCGCCCGAACAGGTGCTGCCTTTCTCCACCGGCGTCATCATGGAGACGCTGCCGGTCGAGCGCATCGAGGCCAGCCTGCCCGCGGCGCTGGCCGCCTGCCGCCCGGACGGCTGGGCCGACGCCGCCGCCGGCATCATGACCACCGACACCGTGCCCAAGGCCTGCTCGCGGCAGGTCCAGGTGGCCGGCCGCACGGTGACCATCACCGGCATCTCCAAGGGCGCCGGCATGATCCGCCCGAACATGGCCACCATGCTCGGCTTCATCGCCACCGACGCGGTGCTGGCGCCCGGGCTGGTGCACACGCTGGTGCGCGAGCTGGCCGACGCCAGCTTCAACCGCATCACCATCGACGGCGACACCTCCACCAACGACAGCCTGCTGCTGGTGGCCACCGGCCGGGCGGGCCATGCACCGGTGCAGTCGCTGGACTCGCCCGACGGTCGGGCGCTGCGTGAGGCGCTGCGCGAGGTGGCGGTCTGGCTGGCCCAGGCCATCGTGCGCGACGGCGAAGGCGCGACCAAGTTCATCTCGGTGCAGGTTCAAGGCGGCACGAGCGAAGCCGAATGCCGGCAGGTGGCCTACGCCATTGCCCACTCGCCGCTGGTGAAGACCGCCTTCTTCGCGAGCGACCCCAACCTGGGCCGCATCCTGGCCGCCGTGGGCTATGCCGGCATCGACGACCTCGACCAGGGCCTGATCGAGCTGTGGCTGGACGACGTGCATGTGGCGACCCGCGGGGGGCGTCATCCCGGCTATGCCGAGGCCGACGGGCAGCGCGTGATGAAGCAGTCGGAGATCAGCGTGCGGGTGGACCTCAGGCGAGGCGCTGCGCGCGCCGAGGTCTGGACCTGCGACCTGAGCCACGACTACGTCAGCATCAACGCCGACTACCGGTCCTGACCGGTCCGGGCAAGGCGGGCGGACGGGTGGACCTGAGGCCATTGCGGGGGCGTCTGCGCTTTCGTCTGGCCGACGACGACCTGCTGCGAGACCGCACCTACCGGCGGCTCTTCAGTTCCATCCTCATCGCCTCGCTGGGCGGGCAACTGACGATGCTCGCGCTGCCGCTGACGGCCGCAGTGCTGTTGCAGGCCACGCCGCTGCAGATGGGGCTGCTCACCGCGATGGAGATCCTGCCCTTCGTGCTGCTGTCGCTGCCGGCCGGCGTGCTGCTCGACCGCGTGCGCAAGCTGCCGGTCTACATCGGCGGGGAACTGCTGCTCGGCGTGGGCGTGGCCGCGGTGCCGGTGGCCTGGGTGCTGGGCGTGCTCAGCATGCCGTTGCTCTATGCGCTGGCCTTCCTGCTCGGCTGCGTGTACACCGTCTCGGGCAGCGCCGCGCAGATCGTGCTGACCCAGGTCGTGCCCCGGGAGCGGCTGGTGGAGGCCCATGCGAAGAACGCGCTGGCTTCGTCCGGGGCCGATGTGGTCGGGCCCGCGCTCGCTGGCCTGCTGATCAAGCTGCTGGGCGCGCCGCTCACGCTGGTGGTGGATGCGGTGCTGAACTTCACCTCCGCCTTCATCCTGCGCGGCATCCGGGTGCACGAGGCGCTGCGGCCCCGCAGCGCACTGGGCTTTCGACGCGAACTGGCCATCGGCCTGCGTTTCGTCGCGGGCCAGCGCCTGCTGCTGACGCTGGCGGCCATCGTCGGGCTGTGGCAGATGGCGCACCAGTCCGCGCTGGTGGTGCAGATCCTCTTCGCCACGCGCACGCTGGGGCTGGATGAATCGGCGGTGGGCCTGAGCTATGTGGCGCTGGGCGTGGGCACGGTGGCCGCCAGCGTCTGGGGCCACCGGATCTCGCAGCGGCTGGGGCCGGCGCCCTGCCTGGTGGCCGGCGTGGCCGTCACCGGGGCGGGCTGGCTGCTGGTGGCCGCCATGCCGGCCGGCACGCTCGGCGTGGCCGCCTTCGCGGCCATGCTGGGCTGCTTCGGTTTCGGTGCGGTGCTCATCTTCATCAACTTCCTGGCGCTGCGGCAGGCCGTGACCCCCGCCCACCTGCTGGGCCGCATGACCAGCACCATGCGCTGGCTGATCCTGCTGCCAGCCGGCCCCGGCGCGTTGATCGGGGGGTGGCTGGGCGAGCACTTCGGCCTGAGGCTGTCCCTGGTGTTCGCCGGCGTGCTGGCGCTGGTGCTGGCCGCGGTGGCCTGGCGGCTTCCGCTGGTGCGCAGCACCCGCGCGCTGCCCGAGGTGGTCGGCGCCGAAGAGGTGCTGGGCGACGAGGCCGCCAACCTCAGCGCTGCACGGCAGGGCTGAAGCGCTCGACCTCGTCGGTGATGAGGCCGTCCACGCCGGCCGCCTGCAGGCGCTGCGCCTCGGCGGCGTCGTTCACCGTGTAGCACACTGCCCGCCGTCCGGCCGCGTGCAGCCTTTGCACCAGCGCGGCATCCATCAGCGGGTGGTGGGTGACCACGGCCACCACGGCCAGGCGGTCGGCGATGTCCGACCAGCCGTCCCACAGGGTGTGCAGCAGCAGCGCCCGTGGCAGTTCCGGCGCGACGGCCTGGGCGGCGGCCAGCGCCTCGGGCCGGAAGGAACTGAGCAGGGGCAGCGCGGCGCAGCCTTGCCACAAGCGCCGCACCGCGCGGGCCACCGCGGCGCCTGTCTCGGCCTCGTCGCCCGGCGTGGGCTTGATCTCCAGGTTCAGGCCCCAGCCCCGGGCCCGGCAGGCGCGGGCGATGGCATCCAGGCGCGGCAGTGGCTCGCCGGCGTAGATGGGCGAGTGCCAGCTGCCGGCATCCAGCCGGGACAGTTCGTTCCAGTCCAGGTGGCCCGCCACGCGGTCGCCGCCGTCGGTGGTGCGCAGGAGCGTGTCGTCGTGCAGCAGGAAGAGCTCGCCGTCGGCGCTTCGCTTGACGTCGCACTCGAAGGCGATGTGGCCGAGTTCGGCGCCGCGCCGGAAGGCGGCCAGCGTGTTCTCCGGCGCCAGCCGCCCGGCGCCGCGGTGGGCGATCCAGAAGGGCAGGGGCCAGAGGGCCGCGCCGGCAGCGGACGATTTGGTGGCCGGGGTCATCGGGGCGTGTGATGGCTGGGCGTGGGATGGCGGGCGGCGGGTTCGATCAGATCGCCAGCCGCAGGCCTGTGGCCGCGTCGAATCCGTGCAGGTGCTCGGCCGACGCAGCCAGCGGCAGCCGGTCCCCTGGCTGCGGCGCGGCGGCGGTGCCTTCGATGCGGACGGTGGCCATCTGGCCGGCCATCAGCCCGTGCACCAGGCGCTCGGCGCCCAGCATCTCCACCATTTCCACCTGCAGCGTCCACGCACCGCCCGCCTGCACCCGCAGGTGTTCCGGGCGCACGCCGAGCACCCGCTCGCCGTCCGGCAGGTGCAGTCCGGCGGGCAGCGCCAGCGCATCTTCCTGCCGGCCCTGCATCTGCAGCGTCGAGCCCTGCACCCGGCCGGTGAACAGGTTCATCGGCGGCGAGCCGATGAAGCCGGCGACGAAGGTGCTGGCCGGGCGGGCGTAGACGGCCTCGGGCGTGCCGATCTGCTCGATGCGGCCGGCGTTCATCACGATCATCCGTTCGGCCAGCGTCATCGCCTCGACCTGGTCGTGGGTGACGAACAGGCTGGTCACGCGCAACGAGCGGTGCAGCTTCTGGATCTCCAGGCGGGTCTGGGCCCGCAGCTTGGCGTCCAGGTTGGACAGGGGCTCGTCGAAGAGGAAGACCTGCGGGCTGCGCACGATGGCGCGGCCCATGGCCACCCGCTGGCGCTGCCCGCCCGACAGCTGCCGCGGCTTGCGGTCCAGCAGGTGCGAAAGCTCCAGCGTCCTGGCCGCCTGGTCCACGCGCCGGCGGATTTCCTCCTTCGGCACCGAGCGGATCTTCAGCCCGTAGGCCATGTTGTCGAACACGCTCATGTGCGGATAGAGCGCGTAGTTCTGGAACACCATCGCGATGTCGCGTTCGGACGGGTCCACCTGGTTGACCACCCGCTCGCCGATGGCGATCTCACCGCCGGTCACGGCTTCCAGGCCGGCCACCATGCGCAGCAGCGTGCTCTTGCCGCAGCCCGAGGGGCCGACGATGACGACGAACTCGCCGTCGGCCACCTCGGCGCTCGCGCCGTGGATGACCTGCACGGCAGACGGTCCGGTGCCGTAGCGCTTGACGATGTTGCGAAGGCTGATGGAGGCCATGGGGCGCGTGGGAGGGGTCGAGGCGACCTTATTTCTCGGAATCCACCAGGCCCTTGACGAACCAGCGGCGCATCAGCACCACCACCAGCGCCGGCGGCAGCACCGCCAGCAGCGTGGTGGCCATCACATGGGCCCAGTTGGTGACGCTGGCGTCGGTGCTGATCATCTTGGTGATGCCCACCACGATGGTGTCCAGGCGGTTGTCGGTGGTGATGAGCAGCGGCCAGAGGTACTGGTTCCAGCCGTAGATGAACAGGATGACCGACAGCGCGGCGATGTTGGTGGCCGACAGCGGCAGCACCACGTCCTTGAAGAAGCGAAGCGGACCGGCACCGTCGATGCGGGCGGCCTCGACCAGCTCGTCGGGCAGCGTGAGGAAGAACTGGCGGAACAGCAGCGTGCCGGTGGCGCTGGCGATCAGCGGCAGCGTCAGCCCCGCCATGCTGTTGATCAGGCCCAGGTCGCTGACCACCTTGTAGGTGGGCAGGATGCGCACCTCCACCGGCAGCATCAGCGTGATGAAGATCATCCAGAAGAAGAACATCCGCCCGGGGAAGCGGAAGAAAACCACCGCATAGGCGGACAGGATGGACACGATGATCTTGCCGCCGGTGATCAGCAGCGCCATCAGCAGGCTGTTGCCCATCATCAGCCACACCGGCGGCGACAGGAAGGTGCCCGACATGCCCTGCACCAGCACCTGGCGGAAGTTCTCCACCCCGTGCGGCCCGGGCAGCAGCGGCATGGGTGCCTGCACCACGTCCTGCGCGGTCAGCGTGGAGGCCACGAAGGCGATGTACAGCGGGAAGGCCGTGATGGCGATGCCGGCCCACAGCACCAGGTGGGGCAGCCAGTCGGACCGCGCCTGCGTGGCGCGCGGCTCAGCCATAGTGGACCCGCCGCTCGACGAAGCGGAACTGGATCATCGTCAGGCCGATGACGATGGCCATCAGCACCGCGCTCTGCGCGGCCGAGCCGCCCAGGTCCAGGTTCTGCACGCCGTCCTTGTAGACCTTGTAGACCAGCGTCTCGGTGGCGTTCGCCGGCCCGCCCTGGGTGATGGCGCTGATCACGCCGAAGGTGTCGAAGAAGGCGTAGACCAGCCCCACCACCAGCAGGAAGAAGGTGGTGGGCGACAGCAGCGGAAAGACGATGGTCCAGAAGCGCCGCATCGGGCGCGCGCCATCGATGGCCGCGGCCTCCAGCAGGCTCTTGGGGATGGCCTGCAGCCCGGCCAGGAAGAAGAGGAAGTTGTAGGCCACCTGCTTCCAGGCCGACGCCAGGATCACCAGCGTCATCGCGTCGCTGCCGTCCAGTGCGGGGTTCCAGTCCACGCCCAGCCGCTTCATCCACCAGGCCACCACGCCGATGGACGGGTTGAACATGAACAGCCACAGCACGCCGGCCACCGCCGGCGCCACGGCGTAGGGAATGAGCATGGCGGTGGTGTAGCCGGTGGCGCCCTTGACCACGCGGTCGGCCATCACCGCAAGCAGCAGCGCGGGCACCATGGACAGCAGCGTGACCGCGAGGGCGAAGCCCGCGGTGCGCCACATCGCCTCCAGGTAGGACGGGTCCTCGAAGAGCAGGCGGAAGTTCTCCAGCCCCACGAAGCGCACCGACTGGCCGAAGGGGTCCTGCTGCTGCAGCGACATGAACAGCGCCTGCCCACCCGGCCAGAAGAAGAAGACGAGCTTGATCGCCAGCTGCGGCGCGAGCAGCCAGTAGGGAAGGGCCTTCTGGGGAAAGACGACCTTGCGGTCCATGGGGTGCGGAAGGCAGGCGGTTCAGGATCAGGCGTCAAGGCAGCACGGCGGCCCGCAGGCCGCCGTGCGCCGTCGTCCAGGGCCCGCCGGCAGCACGCCGGGGGGCCGTTCGGCGATCAGAGGGTGCTGCGCTCGTAGGCCCGCAGCAGCGCGTTGCCGCGGCGTTCGAAGTTGCGCATCGCATCGGTGGCGTTCTGCCGGCCTTGCAGCGCCTTCTCCACTTCCTCGTGGTAGACGTCGCGGATCTCGGTCCAGCGGCCGAAACGGTACCCGTTGGTGTTCTCGCCCTTGCTCGCCTGGATCAGCGACAGGATGGGCACGTCGCGACCCGGGTTCTTGGTGAAGAAGCCCTCGTCCTGCATGGCCTTGAAGGCCGAGTTGGTGGCCGGCAGGAAGCCGGTGGTCTTGGCCCACTCGGTCATGACCTTGTCGCTGCGCAGGAAGTTCAGGAAGGCGGCCACGCCCCGGAACTCGCGTTCGCTGCGGTTGGGCGCGTTGAACACCCACAGCGAGGCGCCGCCGATGGTGCTGGCGTAGGGCGCGCCCTTCACGTCGGGCCAGTAGGGCAGCTGCGCCGTGCCGAACTGGAACTTCGCGCCCTGGGCGATGGCCCCCAGGCCTCCGCTGCTCTGGGTGAGCATCGCGCACTCGCCCGAGATGAACTTGGCGGCGGCGTCGTTGCTGCGCCCGCCGTAGTCGAAGCTCTTGTCCTTCTGCATGTCCACCAGGGTCTGCACCTGGCGCACGAGCAGCGGGTTGCCCGCCACCGTCAGGGAGGCGTCCAGGCCGCCGCGGCCGTTGCCGTTGGTGCCGAAGGCGATGTTGTGGCGGCTGGCGAACTGCTCGAGCTGCACCCAGGCGAGCCAGGTGGTGGTGTAGCCGCAGGCCGCGGCGTTGGTCGAGCGGATCTTCTTCGCCGCCTCGATCAGCTCGGGCCAGGTCCTGGGCGGCTTGTCGGCGTCCAGGCCCGCCTTGCGGAAGGCATCCTTGTTGTAGAAGAGGACGGTGGTCGACACGTTGAAGGGCATGGACAGCAGGCTGCCGTCCTTCAGGCCGTAGTAGCCCCGGGCCGGGGCGATGAAGTCGCCCGGGTTGAAGGCGATGCCGGCGCGCTTGAACACCTCGGACACCGGCACGATGGCGTTCTTCGCGGCGATCATGTCGCCCGAGCCGGCGTCGAACATCTGCATGATGTGCGGCGGGTTGCCGGCGCGGAAGGCGGCAACTGCGGCGGCGCGCTGCTCCGGATACTGGCCCTTGAAGGACACGACGACGCGGTAGTCGCTCTGGCTCTTGTTGAAGTCGTCGCCGAAGCGGGTGAGCAGCTCGCCCCCCTGGCCGGTCAGGCCCATCCACATCTGGATCTCGGTGGGTTGGGCCAGCACCGGGGCGGCAACGGCAGCGGCCAGGGCGGCGGCTGCAAGGGTCTTGGGTAGGGACATGTCAACTCCGTGACGGTGGCGATCGGACGCTCAGAGTGTTCCGGCGCTTTGTGACAGTCCCGTTTCTCGCCGCTCAAGCCCCGGATGGCCATCCGGGGATGCCCGCAGCCCCGGCGCTGCGTGGCGACCTGCCCGGGCGTGGTCTCCCGCCCCGGCGTCGTCGCGGACCCCTTCGCCGCCCGGGGCAAGGGGGGCGCGGTAGCATCCCGCTTCAAGTGCTTCCCGGCGCCCGGTGGTGCCCCGCCTCCCATGAATGCACCCCTTGCGTTGACCGAACTCGCCCAGGCTGCCGCCGTGGGTGCCCAGGCGCCCGCCCGGCTGCGCGAGATTCCGTACAACTACACCTCGTTTTCCGACCGCGAGATCGTGCTGCGCCTGCTGGGCAGCCGTGCCTGGACGCTGCTGGAGCGGCTGCGCGAGGAGCGCCAGACCGGGCGCTCGGCGCGCATGCTCTACGAGGTGCTGGGCGACATCTGGGTGGTGCAGCGCAACCCCTACCTGCAGGACGACCTGCTGGACAACCCCAAGCGCCGGCGCCTGCTGATCGACGCGCTGCAGCACCGGCTGGGCGAGATCGACAAGCGCCGCACGCCGCAGGCCGACGAGCCTTCGGCCCGCGAGCGCGATGGCTACGTCAACGACCTGCTGCAGTCCGCCCGCGCGGCCGTCCAGGCCTTCGCCCGCAGCTTCGACGAGGTGGCCCGGCTGCGCACCCAGGCCGCGCGCCTGCTGGGGCGTCACACGGCCCGCGACAACATCAAGTTCGACGGCCTGAGCCGGGTGTCCCACGTGACCGACGCCACCGACTGGCGCGTGGAATATCCCTTCGTCGTGCTCTGCCCGGATTCCGAGGCCGAGATGGCCGCGCTGGTGAAGGACTGCATCGACCTGGGCCTGACCATCATTCCGCGCGGCGGCGGCACCGGCTACACGGGCGGCGCCATTCCGCTCACCTGGAAGAGCGCGGTGATCAACACCGAGAAGCTCGAGGCCATGAGCGAGGTGGAGTTCGTCTCCATCCCCGGCCATGCGCAACCGGTGCCCACCGTGTGGACCGAAGCGGGCGTGGTCACCCAGCGCGTGGCCGATGCGGCCGAACGCGCCGGCCACGTCTTCGCGGTGGACCCCACCTCGGCCGAGGCGAGCTGCATCGGCGGCAACATCGCGATGAACGCCGGTGGCAAGAAGGCGGTGCTGTGGGGCACGGCACTGGACAACCTGGTCAGCTGGCGCATGGTCACGCCCGATGCCACCTGGCTGGAGGTGGTGCGGCTGGACCACAACCTGGGCAAGATCCACGACGTCGAACTCGCGCGCTTCGAACTGCGCCACTTCGATGCCAGCGGCCAGAAGCTGCTGAAGGTGGAGCCGCTCGAGATTCCTGGCCGCGTCTTCCGCAAGGAAGGCCTGGGCAAGGACGTCACCGACAAGTTCCTGGCCGGCCTGCCGGGCATCCAGAAGGAAGGCTGCGACGGCCTGATCACCAGCGCCCGCTGGATCGTCCACCGCATGCCGGCGCACACCCGCACCGTGTGCCTGGAGTTCTTCGGCAACCCGAAGGACGCGGTGCCCAGCATCGTGGAGATCAAGGACTACCTCTTCGCGCTGCAGAAGGAACGCGCCGCCCAGGGCCTGTCGCCGGTGCTGCTGGCCGGGCTCGAGCACCTGGACGACCGCTACCTGAAGGCGGTGGGCTATTCCACCAAGAGCAAGCGCGGCCAGGCCCTGGGCGGCCTGCCCAAGATGGTGCTGGTGGGCGACATCGCCGGCGACGACGCCGATGCCGTGGCCGCGGCCACCAGCGAGGTGGTGCGCCTGGCCAACGGCCGCAACGGCGAAGGCTTCGTGGCAGTGAGCGCCGAGGCGCGCAAGAAGTTCTGGCTCGACCGCAAGCGCACCGCGGCCATCAGCCGCCACACCAACGCCTTCAAGATCAATGAAGACGTGGTGATCCCGCTGCACCGCATGGGCGAGTACACGCTGGGCATCGAGCGCCTGAACATCGAGCTCAGCCTGCGCAACAAGCTCGCGCTGGTCGATTCGCTCGAGGCCTTCTTCCTGCGCGGCAACCTGCCGCTCGGCCGCGGCGACGACGCCGGCGAGATCGCCTCGGCCGAGCTGCTCGAAGACCGCGTGCAGCGTGCGCTCGCGCTGCTGCGGCAGGTGCGTTCGCTGTGGCAGCACTGGCTGGAGCACCTGGACAGCGACGCCGCCGAGCGCCCGGCCGCCCCCTTGTCCGAAGGCCCCGCCGAAGACCCGACGCGCAGCTACTTCGAGCAGTTGCAGGACCATTCGCTGCGCGCGTCCTGGAAGACGCAGATCCGCGCGCCGCTGCAGGGCCTGTTCGCCGGCTCGGCCCTCGGCCCCATCGTCGAGGCCTGCCAGAAGCTGCACGGCGAGGTGCTGCGCGGCCGCGTCTGGGTGGCGCTGCACATGCATGCCGGCGACGGCAACGTGCACACCAACATCCCGGTCAACAGCGACAACTACGAGATGCTGCAGACCGCCCACGAGGCGGTGGCCCGCATCATGAAGCTCGCCCGCAGCCTGGACGGCGTGATCAGCGGCGAGCACGGCATCGGCATCACCAAGCTCGAGTTCCTCAGCGACGACGAGCTCGCCGCCTTCGCCGACTACAAGCGCCGCATCGACCCGCAGGGCCGCTTCAACAAGGGCAAGCTGCTGCGGCCGCCGGCGCTCGCCCCCGACGCCCTGGGACCGCCCGACTCGCTCTTCGCCGACCTTACCAACGCCTACACCCCGAGCTTCGGCCTGATGGGCCATGAGTCGCTCATCATGCAGCAGAGCGACATCGGCGCCATCGCCGACAGCATCAAGGACTGCCTGCGCTGCGGCAAGTGCAAGCCGGTGTGCGCCACCCACGTGCCGCGGGCCAACCTGCTGTACAGCCCGCGCAACAAGATCCTGGCCACCTCGCTGCTCGTCGAGGCCTTCCTCTACGAGGAGCAGACCCGCCGCGGCGTGTCCATCAAGCACTGGCAGGAGTTCGAGGACGTGGCCGACCACTGCACGGTGTGCCACAAGTGCCTGTCGCCCTGCCCGGTGAAGATCGACTTCGGCGACGTGACGATGAACATGCGCAACCTGCTGCGCAAGATGGGGCAGAAGAGCTTCCGCCCCGGCAACGCGGCGGCGATGTTCTTCCTCAATGCCACGAACCCGCAGACCATCAAGCTGATGCGCGGCGCGATGGTCGACGTGGGCTTTCGCGCGCAGCGTTTCGTCAACGGCCTGCTCAAGCCGGCCGCGCGACGCCAGACGGCCGCGCCACCGGCCACCCACGGCTCGGCGCCGGTGGTCGAGCAGGTGATCCACTTCATCAACAAGAAGATGCCCGGCGGCCTGCCCAAGCGCACCGCCCGCGCGCTGCTGGACATCGAGGACAAGGACTACGTCCCCATCATCCGCAACCCGAAGCAGACCACCGCCGACACCGAGGCCGTGTTCTATTTCCCAGGCTGCGGCTCGGAGCGTCTGTTCAGCCAGGTGGGCCTGGCCACCCAGGCCATGCTCTGGCATGCGGGCGTGCAGACGGTGCTGCCCCCAGGCTACCTGTGCTGCGGCTACCCGCAGCGCGGCAGCGGACAGTTCGACAAGGCCGACAAGATCATCACCGACAACCGGGTGCTGTTCCACCGCGTGGCCAACACGCTGAACTACCTGGACATCAAGACGGTGGTGGTCAGCTGCGGCACCTGCTACGACCAGCTGCAGGGTTACCAGTTCGACAAGATCTTCCCTGGCTGCCGCATCCTGGACATCCACGAATACCTGCTGGAGAAGGGCATCACGCTGCCGGTGGCCGACCAGGGCGCCTACCTGTACCACGACCCCTGCCACAGCCCGATGAAGCAGCAGGAGCCGATGAAGACGGTGCAGGCGCTCGTCGGCCCGGACGTGCTCAAGGCCGAGCGCTGCTGCGGCGAGTCCGGCACGCTGGGCGTCACGCGCCCCGATGTGGCCACCCAGGTCCGCTTTCGCAAGGAGGAGGAACTGCGCCGCGACGAGCAACGGCTCAAGGACAGGCTGCAGGCGGCCGGCAAGCCGGCGCCGGCCGCGGGGGCGACCAAGATCCTCACCAGCTGCCCGAGCTGCCTGCAGGGCCTCAAGCGCTACGAGGACGACCTCACCAACGGCCTGCTCGAGGCCGACTACATCGTCGTCGAGATGGCGCGCAAGATCCTCGGCGAGCAGTGGCTGCCCGAGTTCGTCGCCCGCGCCAACGACGGCGGCATCGAGCGGGTACTGGTCTGAGAAGGGTGGGCGGGCGCGCCGATTGCCGGCGCGCCCGCCCGCCCGGATCGTGGTCCGGGCGACCCCTTTCGTTACATCTGCTAACAGGGCGGGCGTCGAATCAGGGCGTGCGTCACGTTTGTCATCCGGGAATGCGGCGGAGCGGGGTTTAGGCTCATTCGGGGCCCGGCCTGTCCGGGTCGGGCCGGTCTTCCATGCGCATCGCCTACCTCGTCAACCAGTACCCGAAAGTCAGCCACACCTTCATCCGCCGGGAGATCCTCGCGCTGGAGGCGCAGGGTGTGGAGGTGGCTCGCTTCGCGCTGCGGGGCTGGGATGCCGACCTGGTGGACCCGCAGGACGCCCAGGAGCGCACGCGCACACGCTACCTGCTCCAGGACGGCGTGCCCGCCCTGCTGCTCGATGCGCTGCGGCAGGCGCTGCGCCATCCGGCGCGGGCCTGGACCGCGCTGTCGCTGGCCGTGTCCATGGCCTGGAAGGGCGACCGCACGCTGGCCCACCACCTGATCAGCTGGGCCGAAGGCGCGCGGCTGGCCCGGTGGATGGGGCAGGCGGGCCTCACCCACCTGCATGCGCACTTCGGCACCAATTCAGCCGAGGTGGCCATGCTGGCCGCCGCCAGCGGCCCGCTGCGCTTCAGCTTCACCGTGCATGGCTCGGACGAATGGGACCAGCCCCGGCAGTACAAGCTGCGCGAGAAGATCGAGCGGGCGGCCTTCGTCGTGGGCATCAGCCACTACACCCGGGCGCAGCTCGTCCGCTGGGCGCGCGCACAGGACCGCCACCGCATCCACGTCGTGCACTGCGGGCTGGATGCGGCCTTCCTCGAGGCCGCGGTCCGGCCGGTTCCCGACGTGCACCGCATCGTCTGCGTCGGCCGGCTGTGCCGCGAGAAGGCGCAGGGCGTGCTGCTCGATGCCTTGCTGCTGCTGCGCGAACGCGGAGTCCGCTTCGAGCTGGTGCTCGCGGGCGACGGCGAACTCAGGCCCGAGATCGAGCGGCGCATCGTCGATGAGGGCCTGCAGCAGCAGGTCCACATCACCGGATGGGTCAGCAGCCAGCGGGTGCGTGAGCTGCTCGACAGCAGCCGCGCCCTGGTGCTGCCCAGCCTGATGGAGGCGCTGCCGGTGGTGATCATGGAGGCCATGGCCCTCGGAAGGCCGGTCATCGCCACCTACGTCGGCGGCATTCCCGAGCTGGTCAGGCCCGGCCACGACGGCTGGCTGGTGCCCGCAGGGCATGTGAGCGCGCTGGCCGATGCGCTCGAGGCTGCGCTGCGCTCGCCGGTGGAGCAGCTCACCGCGATGGGCCGCGGTTCCCACGGGCGGGTGCTGCAGCGCCACCATGCCCAGCACGAGGCCTCGCGCCTGGCGGCGCTGTTTCGCGACGCGGCCGCACTGGCGTCGGGCCAGACGCAGACCAGCCCGACCGTGGGGCCGCCGCAGCGAAGCGAATTCGAGGCGGGCTCAGCGTCCCGTGCGCTGCAGCGGGGCGAGCAGGCCTAGCCTGAAACGCTCGATGCCGTCGTAGCGGCCGATGCCGATGCGCGGCAGGCGCAGGCGGTCGCCGTCGGTCCTGGCGCGCGCGGGTTCCGTGGTCACTGCGCTGGCCAGCCGGCCCGACGCCCGCAGCGCCTCCACCAGCGCCGGGGTGTGGTTGCCGTTGGGGTAGGCGAAGTGACGCACCGTCTGCCCGGTCCAGGCCTCCAGGCGCTGCAGCGAGGTGTCCACGCTGTGCAGCGCCGCCGCGAGCGGCACCTGGTCGAGCAGCTCGTGGCCGTGGGTGTGCGAGCCCAGCGTCACCCACGGGCTGCGGGCGAGCTCGGCCACCTCGGTCGGCGTGAGTGGCCCAAGCGTGCGCGCCGCAGGGGGGCTGAGCCGGGCACCCGCCTGGCGCAGCACCTCCTCGACGGCCTGGCTGCGCTGCTGCGGCGTCAGCGTCTTGAGCGCCTCCAGCAAGGCGCTGATGCGCAGCCAGTTCACGGCGCTGTCGGCGTGGCCGATGCGATGGCAGCCCAGACCCCACCGGCCCAGGTCCAGGCTCGCGGCCAGCGGCGGCTGCAGCGCTGCCATCAGCGCATCGAACCAGTAGGGCTCGCCCGTCTCCACATGCCCGGTGGCGATGTACACCGTGACCGGCAGGGCCTCGCGTTCGAGCAGCGGCAGCAGGTGGCTGAGCAGCGAGGCGTTGCCGTCGTCGAAGGTCAGCACCGCCCGGGGGCGGCCGCTGCTGCCGGGCGGGTCGTCCAGCGCCTGGTCGAGCGGGACGATGTCATGGTGTTCGCGCAGGCAGCGCACCTGGGCGAGGAAGTCGCGCTGGCGCACCACCGTCCAGGCATCCAGCCGCTCGTGGTCGTCGCCCAGCGTGTGATACATCAGCAGGGAGACGGCCTCGGGCGGCGCGGCGGCGCGGCGGCGCAGCAGCGGGTACACCGCGGGCGAGGCCAGGCCGGCGCGCAGCCAGCGGCCTGCAGTCTGTCGAAAGGCATCGGCGCTCACGGCCCCGAGTGTCGGTCCTGCCGGCGCCACGGACGGCGGCGGCCAGGCCCTCCAGTCGCGCTCCTTGCCACCTGCGTCACGCGCCGGCGTTCAGGCCGATGGCCGCAGCCGCCGTTCCCCCGGCGACCAGTCCCCACAGCATCAGGCCAGCCAGCGACCACATGGTCGCTGCGACCAGGCCATCCAGGCAGCGCCAGGCCAGCGGCCGGGCGAAGACCGGCGTGAGCATGCGGGCACCAAAACCCAGCAGGACGAACCAGGCGCTGCTCGCGCCCACCGCGCCCAGCCAGAAGCTGAACTGCTGCGCCGCGGGCTGCTGCGCCCCCACCGCGCCGACCAGCACCACGGTGTCGAGGAAGGTGTGCGGGTTGAGCAGGGTCATGGCGAGCGTCTGCCCCAGCACCAGGGCGAGCGGCTGGCGCGGGCTGCGCGAGGGGTCCACGGCCAGCAGGCCCGGCGACCAGGCGCGCCGAGCGGCCGACCAGCCATAGACCAGCAGGAAGGCCACGCCACTGACCAGCAGCGCATCCAGCACCCAGGGCGACAGCCGGCTCAGGCCGGCCAGGCCGAACACCCCCGCGGCCATCAGCAGCGCATCGAGCAGGATGCAAAGCGCCACGATCGGGCCGACGTGTTCGCGGCGCAGCCCCTGTCTGAGGACGAAGGCGTTCTGCGCGCCGATGGCGACGATCAGGGTGGCGCACAGGCCGAAGCCGATGGCCAGTGCGCCGGGATGGACGGCGAGGGCGGTGACGGTGGACATGCCTGCAGTCTGGCAGCGAGCGGGGCAGCAAGCCAGTTAGAGTTGCTTCATCCAGTTCAGAGAAACTTCGCACGCTCAAGCGCCACCGGGACTTCCCCATGCTCGACTACGCCGCCCTGTCCGCCCTTGCCGCTGTCGTCCGCGAGGGCAGTTTCGAACGGGCCGCCCAGGCGCTGCACGTCACGCCATCGGCGGTTTCCCAGAGGGTCAAGCTGCTGGAGCAGCGCACCGGCTGCGCGCTGGTCGTCCGGGGCTCGCCGGCGGCGGCCACCGACGCCGGCCGCCTGCTGTGCCGGCATGTCGAGCAGGTCGCGCTGCTGGAGCATTCGCTGAAGGTCGCCCTTCCGGCCGGCGCACGGCTCGCGCAGGCCGGCGTGGGCGAGGGGCCGCCGCAACGGCCGCTGCTGCGGGTGGCCGTCAACGCCGACAGCCTGGCCACCTGGTTCATCGACGCCATGGCGCGGTTCCGCGAACGGGTGGACGACGGCGTGCTGCTCGAGCTGGTCGTCGACGACCAGGACCACACCGCCGAATGGCTCCGGCGCGGCGAGGTGCTGGCTGCCGTGACCGCGCACGCCGAGCCGGTCCAGGGCTGCCGGGCGATCCGGCTCGGCTCACTCACCTACGCCGCCACCGCCAGCCCCGCCTTCGTCCAGCGGCACTTCGCTGCCGGGGTGAACGCGGCCACGCTGCGCCAGGCCCCGAGCCTGCGCTTCAGCCGCAAGGACGAGCTTCAGGCCCGCTGGGTACGCTCGGTGTGCCGCCGCGATGTCGAGCTTCCTGCCCACTGGATGCCGTCGACCCGGGCCTTCGTCGACGCAGGCCTGGCCGGCATCGGCTGGGGCATGAACCCGCTGCCGCTGGTGGCCGAGCATCTTTCGAGCGGACGACTGGTCGAACTGGTGCCCGGAAGGCGGCTGCAGTCGCCGCTGGCCTGGCAATCGGCGTCGCTGGGTGTTCCGGTGCTGCAGATGCTGGGCGACGCGGTGCTGGCCGCTGCCCGGCACGCCGGCGTGCACGCCTGAGTGCGGGCCGGGGGGCGAAGCGCTCGGTGCCATCATCGAGGCATGAACCCTCCCCATCCGACCGCGCCGGCGACCGACGCCGGGGCCTTCCGGCCGCCGGCCCAACCCTGCCCGGGCTGCGCGCTGTGCGAAGCCGCGGGTGGCGTCCTCGTGTACCAGACGCCGCGCTGGAGGGTCATCCGTGCCGAAGACTGCGACCATCCCGCCTTCTACCGGGTGGTCTGGCGTGAGCATGTGGGCGAGTTCAGCGCGCTGCCGGCGGCCGACCGGCTGGACTGCATGGAGGCGGTGGTCGCGGTGGAGCGCACGCTGCTGGCCGAGCTCAACCCGCGCAAGATCAACCTGGCCGCCTTCGGCAACCGGGTGGCCCATCTGCACTGGCACGTCACGGCGCGCTTTGACTGGGACCGTCACTTCCCGGAGCCGGTCTGGGGCCCGCCCCAGCGCGAGGTGCAGCCGCCGGCGGTGCAGCGCCTGGGCATGCCGCTGGCCAACCTGGACGAACAGGTGCGAGCGGCGGTGTGCGGCTTGCGACCCTAAACTCGCTTGCCCTTTCGCTGAGTCACCGCCATGGCCGGTCTTCAACCCGACACTCCCCACCCGACCGAGATCACCGTGCACGCCAGCTCGCGCGTGCTGGAGGTGGCCTTCGATGACGGCAGCCGGTTCCGCATCCCCTTCGAGCTGATGCGGGTCTACTCCCCGTCGGCCGAGGTCCGCGGCCACGGGCCCGGCCAGGAGGTGCTGCAAAGCGGCAAGCGCCTGGTGACGCTGGTCGACCTGCAGCCGGTGGGCCACTACGCGGTTCAACCGCGTTTTTCGGACGGCCACGACTCCGGCATCTTCTCCTGGGCCTACCTGCACGAACTGGGCAGCCGCCAGGAGGAACTCTGGGCCGACTACGAGCACAAGCTGGCCGCGGCGGGCCGCCACCGCGACGCCGAGATGCCCGCGGCAGGGTCGTCGGGCGGCGCCTGCCACTCCCACTGAAGGCACCTCCCATGGCACAGACCCATTTCGGCTTCGAGACCGTCGACGAGACCGCCAAGGCCCGCCGCGTGCGGGGGGTGTTCGATTCGGTCGCGGGCCGCTACGACCTGATGAACGACCTGATGTCCGCGGGCATGCACCGGGTCTGGAAGGCCTATGCCGTGCAGGTCGCCGAT
This sequence comes from Rubrivivax sp., assembly GCA_027487905.1. GTDB lineage: Bacteria > Pseudomonadota > Gammaproteobacteria > Burkholderiales > Burkholderiaceae_C > JAIYCR01. Next base: position 80,290 of record JAIYCR010000040.1, read on the forward strand.
GTGCGGCCGGGGCACCAGGTGCTGGACATCGCCGGCGGCACCGGCGACCTCGCGCGGGCCTTCGCCCGACGGGTCGGGCCGCAGGGGCTGGTGGTGCACACCGACATCAACGAGGCCATGCTCAGCCAGGGGCGGAACCGGCTGCTCGACGAGGGCCTCGTTCTGCCCACGACGATCTGCGACGCCGAGCGACTGCCGTTCGGCAGCCAGCGCTTCGACCGGGTGAGCGTGGCCTTCGGCCTGCGCAACATGACCGACAAGGCGCGCGCACTCGCCGAGATGCAGCGCGTGCTCAAGCCGGGCGGCAGGCTGCTGGTGCTGGAGTTCTCCAAGGTGGCAGCCCCTCTGGAGCGCGCTTACGACTGGTACTCCTTCCAGGTGCTGCCGCGCCTGGGTCGCTGGGTGGCAGGCGACTCGGAGAGCTACCGCTACCTGGCCGAGTCCATCCGCATGCACCCCGACCAGCAGACGCTCAAGGCGATGATGAAGACGGCCGGCTTCGGCCATGTCGACGTGCACAATCTGAGCGCCGGCGTCGTGGCGCTGCACGTGGGCATCAAGTGCTGAGGCGGCCGGGTCGGCCGCACTGATCGCGCCCGCTGCGCATCGCCGCCCGCGGGGCGGCGATCAGCTGCCGTCCAGCGCGTCGCGGGAGGTGCTGCCCAGCACGTCGGGCAGCGGCAGGTCCAGGCTTCCGTCGGGCGGAAGCTCGCGCGAGCCGCCGGGTGTGCGCATGCCGGCGCGCAGGAAGCGGTTGTGCACCGGGTGGCGAGGCAGGAAGCGCGCCAGTTCGGTCAGCGCCAGCTCGTAGACCCCGCGCTTGAATTCGATGACGGCCTCGAGCGGCACCCAGTATTCATTCCAGCGCCAGGCGTCGAACTCGGGGTGGCTGGTGGCGCGCAGGTTCATGTCGCTGTCGCGCCCGGTGAGCTGCAGCAGGAACCAGATCTGCTTCTGCCCGCGGTAATGGCCCCGGGCGTCGCGCCGGATGAAGTGCTCGGGCACCTCGTAGCGCAGCCAGTCGCGGGTGCGCGCCACGATGCGGACATGGTCGGGCAGCAAGCCCACTTCCTCGTGGAGCTCGCGGTACATCGCCTGCTCCGGCGTCTCGCCGTGCTTGATTCCGCCTTGCGGGAACTGCCAGGAGTGGGTGCGGATCCGCTTGCCCCAGAAAACCTGGTTGCGGTGGTTCAGCAGGACGATGCCGACGTTGGGTCTGAACCCTTCACGGTCGAGCATAATCGGCCTCGAATTCAATGATTGAATTCATTGTGCACCAGCATGGCGCACCCTGTGGGGGCTTGGCCTTCGGGTTTACCGCAGCGCCGCGCGCAAGCGCTCCCACCCCGCTCCCCTTGGACATTTCCCAACGCCGGCACGCGGGTCGTCCGTCTGCGCCGACCGCCGCGTGCGTTCCCCGAGCCGAAGCGATGAAAGCCACCCAGTTCTTCCTGTCCACGTTGAAGGAGGCCCCCGCCGACGCGGAGATCGCGAGCCACCGCTTGATGATGCGCGCGGGAATGATCAAGCGCCTGGGCGCGGGCATCTACAACTACATGCCCATGGGCTTGCGCGTGATCCGCAAGGTGGAAGGCATCATCCGCGAGGAGATGGACCGCGCCGGCGCCATCGAGCTGCTGATGCCGGTGGTGCAGCCCGCCGAGCTGTGGCAGGAGACCGGGCGCTTCTCCAAGATGGGGCCCGAGCTGCTGCGGGTGAAGGACCGCCATGAGCGCGACTTCGTCATCCAGCCCACCAGCGAAGAGGTCATCACCGACATCGCCCGCCAGGAGCTGCGCAGCTACAAGCAGCTGCCCAAGAATTTCTATCACATCCAGACCAAGTTCCGCGACGAGCGCCGGCCGCGTTTCGGTCTGATGCGCGGCCGGGAGTTCACGATGAAGGACGCCTACTCCTTCGACCGCGACAAGGCCGGCGCCGAGCGCAGCTACCAGGCGATGTGCCGCGCCTACACCGCCATCTTCGACCGGCTCGGCCTGGTCTATCGGGCGGTCGCGGCCGACAGCGGTGCCATCGGCGGCGACCTGTCCCAGGAGTACCAGGTGATCGCCGACACCGGCGAGGACGCCATCGTCTACAGCACCGCCAGCGACTACGCGGCCAACATCGAGCTGGCCGAGGCGGTGTCGCTGCTGGGGGCGCGTGCCGCGCCGGCGCAGGCCTTCGCGAAGACGCCCACGCCGGGCCGGTCCACCTGCGAGGACGTGGCCGCGCTGCTCGGGCTGGCCCTGCAGCGCACGGTCAAGTCGCTGGTGCTGGCCACCGACACGCTGGATGCCTCCGGCAACATCACGGGCAGCACTGTGTGGTTGCTGCTCGTGCGCGGCGACCACGCGCTCAATGAGGTCAAGGCCGGCAAGATCGACGGCCTCAAGGGCGGCTTCCGCTTCGCCACCGTCGCCGAGATCGAATCCCACTTCGGCTGCAAGCCGGGCTACCTCGGCCCCATCGGCCTGCGCCAGCCGGTGCGCGTGGTCGCCGATCGCACGGTGGCCGCGATGAGCGACTTCGTCTGCGGCGCCAACGACGAGGGCTTTCACTTCACCGGCGTGAACTGGGGCCGCGACCTGCCGGAGCCTGATGTCGTGGCCGACATCCGCAACGTGCTCGAAGGCGACCCTTCCCCGGACGGACGCGGCCAGCTGGCCATCCAGCGCGGCATCGAGGTGGGCCATGTGTTCTACCTCGGCACCAAGTACAGCGCGGCGATGAAGGCGCAGTTCCTCGACGAGACCGGCAAGCCGCAGTTCTTCGAGATGGGCTGCTACGGCATCGGCGTCACCCGCCTGCTGGGCGCGGCCATCGAGCAGAACCACGACGAGCGCGGCATCGTCTGGCCGGTGGCCATGGCGCCCTTCGAGGTGGTGCTGTGCCCGATCGGCTATGAGCGCACCCCGGCGGTGAAGGCGGCGGCCGATGCGCTGTACGACCAGCTGCGCCAGGCCGGCGTCGACGTGATCCTGGACGATCGCGGCGAGCGCCCCGGCGCGATGTTCGCCGACTGGGAACTGGTGGGCGTGCCGCTTCGCGTGGTGCTGTCCGACCGGGGCCTGAAGGAAGGCCAGGTGGAGCTGCAGGGGCGGCGCGATGCCTCGGCGTCTGTGCTGGCACTGGCCGACGCCGGTGCGCAGGTGCAGTCCCGCCTGGCGCAGGCGCGGGCGGCAGCGCCCGTGGCGGCGGCGGCCGCGGTCGGCGCACCGGCCGCGGGCTGAGCGCGCTGGCGCAGGGCCGCAGGGCGTGCACCGTCCGATGGACCCTGCAGATGGCGCGAGCGGCCGCGAATGGCTGGCCGACGCTTTGCGCGGCCTGGCCATCTTCGGTGTGCTCGTCGTCAATGCGGTGGGCTACGCCCACTTCCCGGACACCCTGCACGTGGTCCCGCCGCCTTCGCCCGCCGACTCGCCCTGGGCCTGGGCGAGCCAGGCCCTGCTGCTGACGCTGCTGCAGGCCAAGGCCTATCCGCTGCTGGCCTTCCTGTTTGGCTGGAGCTTCGGTCGCTCTTCCTTCGGTGCCTCACGCTCCGGTCCTCGCCCGGGCGCGGCCGCCGCCGACCCCAACCGGCGAAGGCGCCGGCGCCTGGGCCGGCTGCTGCTGCTGGGCCTGCTGCACGGCTGCCTTGTCTATGCCGGCGACATCCTCACCGCCTATGCCCTGGCGGGCCTGCTGTTGCTGCCCACGGCCCGCTGGCGACTGCGCAGCCTGCGTCGCCTGGGCATCGCGCTGCTGGTCGCCTCAGGGGTGTCGCTGGCCTTTCAGGCCTGGACGTTGCACCGACTGGCAGCGCTGGCCGAACAGGACCCGTCGGTGCTGGAGGGCGGCAGCGCCTACGGCCAGGCGGCCAGCCTGTGGGCTCACGCTGGCCTGAGCGCGCCCGCCTATCTGTGGACCCAGCTGCTGCTCACCCCGGTGATGCTGCCCTCGCTGATGGCCTTGATGGTGGCCGGGCTGATGGTGGCGCGGCTGCGCGGGCTGAGCCATCGCCGATGGCGCCCTGCCTGGGCCCGCGGGGCGCGTTGGGCGCTGCCGGCCGGGCTGCTGGGCAATGCGGCACTGGCGTGGATGACGCTGGCCTCGATGGCCTCAGGGCTTGGCGGCGCGGCGGGGGCGGGCATCGAACCACCGCCCCTGGCTGCCTCGGTGCTGCAGGGGCTCGTAGGCCCCCTGCTGAGCTTCGGGGCCGTGGCCTGGCTGGCGTCGCGGCGCCCGGCCTGGCTGCAGGGTTGGGCCGCTGCCGGCCGGCGCTCGCTCAGCCTCTATCTGGCCGGTTCGCTCGTCTTCCTGCTGGTCTTCGGTGGTGCCGGCCTGGGCCTCGGGGCCAGGCTCGGAAGCGTCGCCACGCTGGGCACCGCGCTGCTGCTGGCCACGGCGATGCTGGTGCTGGCCACGGCGTCGGTACGGCGCGGCCGCGTGGGGCTGGCCGAGCGGTGGTTGTCCTCATGAGCCATCCTGGGGGCGCCAGGCCTCGGCCCGACCCGCTGCGGCGTCGCCTGCTGGCAGGCGTCGGGCTGCGTGTGGCCCGGCCAGCCGCCGCCGTGCTGGGGCTGGGGCTGGGGCTGGGGACGTCCGGGCCGGCCCTAGCCGGCGCCCAGCTGGAGGAGCCACTGGCCGATTCGGTGCGCTCGGCCTTGTCGGCTGCAGTGGCCGAGCGCGAGCCGCCCCGCCCCAGCTTCGACCGCATCGAGGACCGCCTGGCCTACCTGCGCTGGCTGGGCGCGATGAGCGACCGGCTCAAGCGCCGCAAGCCCGATGCCACCACCCGACTCGAGTTCCTCGAGGCGGTGTGGTACGAATCCAAGCGCGCCGGGCTGGAGCCCGCGCTGGTGCTGGGGCTGATCCAGGTGGAGAGCGGCTTTCGCAAATACGCGATCAGCGTGGCCGGTGCGCGGGGCTACATGCAGGTGATGCCCTTCTGGATGCGGGTCATCGGCGATGGCGACGTCAGCCGCCTGTTCCACCTGCAGACCAACCTGCGCTTTGGCTGCGTGATCCTGCGCCATTACCTGGAGCGCGAGCGCGGTGACCTCTTCCTGGCGCTGGGCCGCTACAACGGCAGCCGCGGCCGTGCGCCCTATCCGGACGCGGTGTTCGCCAACCGGCGCTTCTGGGAACTCGCGCCGGCGCAACGCTAGCTACAGGCCGGCCCAGGACTTGGGGTCGGCGCGTTCGATGCCGATCAGGGCCATCACCCGCTCGACCGTGTCGTCCACCAGCGCGTCCACCGATTCGGGCCGGTGGTAGAAGGCCGGAAGCGGCGGGAAGATCACGCCGCCCATCTCGGTGACCGAGGTCATGTTGCGCAGGTGCGCGAGGTTGAAGGGCGTTTCGCGCACCATCAGCACCAGGCGCCGGCGCTCCTTGAGCGTCACGTCGGCGGCGCGTGTGAGCAGGTTGTCCGAAAGCCCGTGCGCCACGGCGGCGAGCGTCTTCATCGAGCACGGCGCCACGACCATCGCATCGGTGGCGAAGGATCCGCTGGCAATGGTGGCGCCCACGTCGCCCGGCGAGTGCGCGGCGTCGGCCAGTGCCTCCACCGACCGGCGGTCCAGGCCAAGCTCGTGGTGGACGTTGAGCACGCCGGCGGGCGTGAGCACCAGATGCGTCTCGACGCTGCAGGCCTTCAGCCGCTGCAGCAGCCTCACGCCGTACACGGCCCCGGTGGCGCCGGTGATGCCGACGACCACCCGCTGCCGGCGTGTCATGCGGCGGTGAGCAGGGGCTGCAGTTCGCCCGACTGGTACATCTCCATCATGATGTCCGAGCCGCCGACGAACTCGCCGCCCACGTAGAGCTGCGGGATGGTCGGCCAGTTGGCGTAGTCCTTGATGCCTTGGCGGATGCCTTCGTCCTCGAGCACGTTGACCGTGACCAGGTCGTTGACGCCACAGGCCTTGAGGATCTGGATCGCGCGGCCGGAAAAGCCGCACATCGGGAACTGGGCCGTTCCCTTCATGAAGAGCACCACCCGGTTCGTCTTGACCAGGCCGTCGATGCGTTGCTGAACGTCGCTCATGGTGAATCCGCCGGGACAGGCGGCCTTGATGGGAAAGCCTGAAGCTTATACGCCCGTGGCGGCCGGGGCGTTCGCTGCGGGCTCGGGGCCCATCCAGCCGGCGCCGGTGCAGCGCCAGTGACCGGCGAGGTCGTGGCGGGGCGAGAAGGGCCGGCCGCCCGCCTGCTCCATCAGCGCCTGCACCTGCGGCCCTTGCGCATGACCGTGCTCGACGAGCAGCGCTCCCTCAGCGGCCAGGTGGTGGCTGGCGCCGGCGATGATTCGGCGCAGATCGTCCAGCCCGTCGACGCCGGAGACGAGCGCTGTGCGGGGCTCGTGGCGCAGCGCCGGCAGGTGCGGGTCGCCCTCGGCGATGTAGGGCGGGTTGGAGACGATGAGATCGAAGCGGCGAGGCCACTGGGTCGGGGCCTGGCCGGGCTTGCCGTCGCCGGTCGTCGCCTGGCCGTCCTGCGCCGCGGTTCGCCAGTCGTCGAACCAGTCGCCTTGCAGCCACAGCACCGGCAGGCCCAGCCGATCGCCATTGGCCCGGGCCACCTGCAAGGCGTCCGCGCTACGGTCCACCGCCACCACCCGGGCCTGCGGGCAGGCCCGCGCGAGGGCCAGTGCGATGGCGCCGCTGCCGGTGCCCAGGTCGAGCACCCAGGGGACCGCCGGCGCACCGGGGCGCTGCAGGCACTGCAGCGCCCAGTCCACCAGGGTCTCGGTGTCGGGCCGCGGGTCGAGCACGCGCTCGTCCACCTGCAGCACCAGCTGGTGGAAGGCGCGCTCGCCCATCAGGTAGGCAAGCGGCCGACCCTGGGCGCGCTGGGCCGCCGCGTCGAGGAAACGGGTGGCCTCGAACGGCGCCAGGGGCTCGTCGTCGTGGGCCAGCAGCCAGGCCGAGCCGCGCCCGGTGACATGCGCCATCAGGCGGCGAGCATCGTGGCGGTCCAGGCCCATCGAGCGCGCGGCCTGCAGCGCCTCGCGGATGCGCATCCCGGGCGGCACCGGCGGGGCGGTCGGAACGGGCCCGTGCCGGGCCCCGGGCTCGTCCATCACGGGCTTCCGTCCAGCGCGGCCAGGGCCTCGGCCGTGCGGGCCGCGGCGAGCGCGTCGATCAGCGGCTCCAGGGCGCCTTCCATCACCGATCCGAGCTGGTGCAGCGTCAGGCCGATGCGGTGGTCGGTGACCCGGCCCTGGGGGAAGTTGTAGGTGCGGATGCGGTCGCTGCGGTCGCCGGTGCCCACCAGCTGGCGGCGCTTGGCCGCTTCCTGCGCTTCGCGGGCCTGTCGGTCGCGATCGCGCAGCCGTGCGGTGAGCACGGCCAGGGCTCGGGCCTTGTTGCGGTGCTGCGAGCGGTCGTCCTGGCATTCGGCCACCAGGCCCGTGGGCAGGTGCGTGATGCGGATGGCGCTGTCGGTCTTGTTCACATGCTGGCCCCCCGCGCCGCTGGCACGGAAGGTGTCGATGCGCAGGTCCGCCGGGTTGAGCGTGAGTTCATCGGCGGCGTCGGCCTCGGCCAGTACGGCCACCGTGCAGGCGCTGGTGTGCACCCGGCCCTGTGACTCGGTGGCCGGAACCCGCTGCACCCGATGGCCGCCGGACTCCCCGCGCAGCCGCCCGTAGGCGCCTTCGCCTTCGATGCGCAGCACCAGGTCCTTGTAGCCACCCAGGTCGGACGGCGATTCGGAGACGATCTCGGTGCGCCAGCCCTGGCGCTCGCAGTGGCGCTGGTACATCCGCGCCAGGTCGCCGGCGAAGAGTGCCGATTCGTCGCCGCCCGTTCCGGCGCGGATCTCGAGGAAGGCATTGCGGCTGTCGTCCGGGTCGACCGGCAGCACCGCGCGTTGCAGTTCGGCCTCAAGCTGCGCGTGCAGTTGCGTGCCGCGTGCGAGTTCGTCGCGGCCGAGGTCGGCCATCTCCGGGTCGCCGAGCCATCGGCGGGCTTCGTCGAGATCGCGTTCGCACTGCAGGAAGCGGTGGTAAAGCGTCACCCGCTCGGCCGCCTGCGAGCGCTCGCGGGTCAACGAGCGCAGGCGGGCCGGATCGGCCGCGAGGGCCGGATCGGCCAGCGAGGCGTCCAGCTCGGCGAGCCGGTGCTCGACGCGTTCGAAACGGTGGCGAAGACTGTCCTTCATGGGAGGGCCGCTCAGCGGCAGGCACGCCGCCCGTCAGGGCCGGCGCAGCGCGGGTCGGAGGGGCGGGGCTAGTGGTCGACGCCGTCGGCGTCGGTCGGCGCGGCGCCGGCCGTGCGCGATGCGCGCGTGCCCGAGCGCAGCAGCAGCCGGGACACCGCGCGGGCCGTCTCGGCGCGCTGGGCGCCGTCGCTCGCATGCAGTTCGGCCAGCGGGCCGTGCAGCATCTTCTGGGTGAGCCCGCGCGACAGGGCTTCCAGAACCGCCTCGACCGGCTCGCCGCGGGCGAGCATCTTGCGCGCCCGCGCCAGCTCGGCCGCGCGCCAGGCGTCGGCCTGGGTGTGCAGCGCCTGGATCAGCGGCACGGTGGAGCGTTCGCCCAGCCAGTGGACGAAACCCTGCACGCCGGTTTCGATGATGCTCTCGGCCTGGTGCACGGCTGCCTGGCGCTTTTCGCCTGCGCTCTGCACGAGCGTGGACAGGTCGTCGACGGTGTAGAGGTAGACGTCGTCCAGCCGGGCGACCTCGGGCTCGATGTCGCGCGGCACGGCCAGGTCGACCATGAACATCGGGCGGCGGCGGCGCTGCTTGAGCGCCCGTTCCACCGCACCCAGGCCGATGATGGGCAGCGTGCTGGCGGTGCAGGAGACGATGGCATCGAACTCGTGCAGCCGGGTGGTGAGGTCGGCCAGATGCAGCGCCTCGGCACCGAAGCGGGCCGCCAGACGCTCGCCGCGCTCCAGCGTGCGGTTGGCCACCGCCATGGACTTCGGGGACCTGGCGGCAAAGTGAGTGGCCACCAGCTCGATCATTTCGCCGGCGCCGACGAAGAGCACCCGGATGGACTGGAGGTCTTCGAACAGCTGGCTGGCCAGCCGCACCGAGGCGGCCGCCATGCTGATGGAATGGGCGCCGATCTCGGTGGCGGTGCGGACCTCCTTCGCCACGGCGAAGGAGCGCTGGAACATCTGGTGCAGTGCGGGGCCGAGGGTGCCGGCGGTGTCGGCCTCGCGCACCGCCTGCTTCATCTGGCCGAGGATCTGCGGTTCGCCCAGGACCATGGAGTCCAGGCCGCTGGCCACGCGGAAGGCATGCCGGGCCGCGGAACCGTCTTCCAGCACATAGGCGTGGTCGAGCAAGGTGCTGCCGGAAACGCCGCCGACGGCGGCCAGCCAGTCGATGGCCGGGCGGACGAAATGGGCGTCGCCGGCGCAGTAGAGCTCGGTGCGGTTGCAGGTGGACAGCAGCGCCGCCTCGGGCGTGACGGCAGCACCGGAGCCCGCCACCGGGCGAAGGCTTGCCGCGGCAGGCAGGACCACGCCCGCCGCGCCCAGGCGATCGCGAAAGGCCTGCAGCGTCGGCGCGATGCGGTCGACGGGGAAGGCAAACTTCGCGCGCAGGTCGAGCGGCGCGGTCGTGTGGTTGAGCCCGAGGGCAAAGACACCCATGTCGTCGATTATAAAATTAACCCTCGAAATGCTCGGGGTTATTCGAGGCCTGATTTCCAGGGTTTCCCCGGCTGTCGCAGCCGAAAGCCCTGGCTGAGTCGATCTTACGCAAGCGCGCATCCCCCTGTCGCCCAACCGATTCCTGCCTCCGATGACTGCGCTTGACCTTTTCTGGCACCTGGCTGGCTTCGCGGCGGTGCCCTTGCTGTTCGGCGTCCTGTCGGCTGGCGCCGTGCGTTGCCTGTGGCGCCGCCGCTGGGGCAGTCGACCGTTCTGGCCGGCGGTGGGCTGGAGTGCCTTCGTGGCGCTCGCCGTGGCCTTGGCAGGGCTTGTCCTCACCGGCCGGGACGGCGCCCTGCACACCTATGGCGCGATGGTCCTGGCCTGCTCGGCGCTGCTGGCCTGGCGCTTGCGCGGCGGCTGAGGCTGCGCGCGACTGAGCGCCGAGGCCGAGGCCGCGGGGACGCCGTGCCTGTCCGCCCGGCCGCGTCAGGCCGCGTCAGGCCGCGTCAGGCCGCGGTCTCGCTCAGTGCCACCTCGCCCCGCAGCGAATGCGGGTAGGCGGTGGTGATGCGGATGTCGATGAGCTGCCCGATCAGGCGTTGCGCGTTCGGCCCGGCGGCGAAGTTGACGATCCGGTTGCACGAGGTGCGGCCCATCAGCTCGGCGGCGTCGCGCCGAGAGGGCCCTTCGACCAGCACCACTTGCACCGTCCCCACCCGCGATTGCCCGATGGCGCGGGCCTGTCGCTCGATTTCCGCCTGCAGCGTCTGCAGTCGGGCGAGCTTGACCGCCTGCGGCGTGTCGTCGGCCAGGTTGGCCGCCGGCGTCCCCGGGCGCGGGCTGTAGATGAAGCTGAAGCTCGAGTCGAAGCCGACGTCGCGCACCAGCGCCATCAGCTGCTCGAAATCGTCCTCGGTCTCGCCCGGGAAACCGACGATGAAGTCGCTGGACAGGCTGATGCCCGGCCGCACCCGCCGCAGCGAGCGCACCGTGCTCTTGAACTGCAGCGCGGTGTAGCCGCGCTTCATCGCCGACAGCATGCGGTCCGAGCCATGCTGAACCGGCAGGTGCACATGGTCGACGAGCTTGGGAATGCGCCCATAGGCTTCGATCAGGCGGGCGCCGAACTCGTTGGGGTGGCTGGTGGTGTAGCGGATGCGCTCGATGCCGGGCACCTCGGCCACGTACTCGAGCAGCAGCGCGAAGTCGGCGATCTCGGCGGTGTCGCCCATGCGGCCGCGGTAGCCATTCACGTTCTGGCCGAGCAGGGTCACCTCGCGCACGCCCTGGTCGGCCAGGCCCGCCACTTCGGTGAGCACGTCCTCGAAGGGCCGGCTCACCTCCTCGCCGCGGGTGTAGGGCACGACGCAGTAGCTGCAGTACTTCGAGCAGCCTTCCATGATGGACACGAAGGCGGTCACGCCCTCGCGGCGCGGCGGCGGCAGGTGGTCGAACTTCTCGATCTCGGGAAACCGGATGTCCACCTGCGGCCGGCGCTCGGCCTCGCGGCGGGCGAGCAGTTCGGGCAGGCGGTGCAGGGTCTGGGGGCCGAACACAACGTCCACGTAGGGAGCGCGCTCGATGATGGCCGCGCCCTCCTGGCTGGCCACGCAGCCGCCCACGCCGATCAGCGTGCCACGCGCCTTCAGGTGCTTGACCCGGCCGAGGTCGGAGAAGACCTTCTCCTGCGCCTTCTCGCGTACCGAGCAGGTGTTGAAGAGGATGAGGTCGGCCGACTCCGGGTCGTCGGTGGGCTCGTAGCCTTCCGCGGCGGACAGCACGTCGGCCATCTTGCCCGAGTCGTACTCGTTCATCTGGCAGCCGAAGGTCTTGATGTAGACACGCTTGGTCATCGGGGGCTCCAGCGCCGCCTCAGCGGCGCGTCCAGGTCTGGGCGGCAGGGTCGAAGGCCCAGCGGGCGGCTTCCTCGGCCGTGGTGGGCCAGGGGCGGCGGGCGATTTCCTCGCGCCGCAGGATCCACACCTCGAAGATCAGGCCGCTGGTGGGCTCGACCGTGTAGTTCACCGTCCCGCCCTGTCCCATGAGCGAGCCCGACAGCGCGATCATGTTGTCGGTGCCGCGGATGCGTGCGCCAGGCGCCAGCCGCGCCGGCTGGCCGTTGAGCTCCACCTCGGGCGGCTGACCGAAACGGATGTCGCCGCGCAGCGCGTTGGCCGGGAAGGGGCGCGCGACCTGGGCGAGGGCGGGCAGGGTGGCGCACAGGCTCGCGGCAGCAGCGGCAACACCCTTGAGGGCGAGGCGCCGGCCAGCGTCGGAACAGCGGGTCATGGTGTGGATCCAGGGGCTGTTGAGGGCAGGCGGGATTGTGCCTTGCGGGGCTCTGCCGGCCGTCGTGGCCCGTTCGGCGCGAAGGCCTAGGTCCTGAGGGAGCGGGACACCCTACAAGGCGAAGAGCCCGCGGGCGGCGGCCGGCGGGCTCTTCGAGGGGACTGGTGGCGCTTCAGGGATTCGAACCCCGGACCTGCGGATTATGATTCCGTCGCTCTAACCGACTGAGCTAAAGCGCCAAAGCCCGCAAGTATAGCGTGCGGCTTCACCGGCTGCGAAGCCCCCCTTCCTCCAGCGCTGCCCCCGGGGCGGCGTCGAACGGTCGTCCTGCCGTCCCCCCCGATGTTCAGCTTCTTCCGCAAGAAACCCCCCGCAGCGGCCGAGGCTGCGCCGCCGCCGCCCGCACCCGCGCCCGCGCCCGCCGAAGCGCCCGCCGAAGCGCCACCCGCCCCCCCGCGCAGCGCCTGGCTGGACCGCCTGACCCAGGGCCTGCGCAAGACGGGCAGTTCCATCGCCACGGTCTTCACCGGAACCCGCATCGACGAGGCGCTCTACGAGGAGCTGGAGGCCGCGCTGCTGATGGCCGACACCGGCACGCGGGCCACGCAGCGGCTGCTGGACGACCTGCGCCGGCGGGTGAAGGACACCCGCGCCACCGATCCTGCGCAGGTCAAGGCTCTGCTGGCGCAGGCGGTGGCCGAGTTGCTGGCACCGGTTCAGCAGCCGCTGGCCATCGGCGCGCACCCCACCACCGTGTTGATGGTGGTGGGCGTCAATGGCGCAGGCAAGACCACCAGCATCGGCAAGCTCACCCACCACCTGGCCGCGTCCGGGCAGAAGGTGCTGCTGGCCGCGGCCGACACCTTCCGCGCGGCAGCGCGCGAGCAGCTCGCCGTGTGGGCCGACCGCAACCGCGTCGAGGTGGTGAGCCAGGCCGGCGGCGACCCGTCCGCGGTGAGCTTCGATGCCGTCTCGGCGGGCGTGGCGCGCAAGGCCGATGTGGTGATCGTGGACACCGCGGGCCGCTTGACGACCCAGGCACACCTGATGGCCGAGCTCGAGAAGATCAAGCGGGTGGTCGGCAAGGCCCTGGCCGGAGCACCGCACGAGGTGCTGCTGGTGGTGGACGGCAATACCGGGCAGAACGCGCTGTCGCAGGTGCAGGCCTTCGATGCCAGCGTCGGGCTGACCGGCCTGGTGGTCACCAAGCTGGACGGCACGGCCAAGGGGGGCGTGCTGTGCGCCATCGCGCTGTGGTCGCGCGAGCAGCGCGGCCGGCCGCTGCCGGTCTACTTCATCGGCGTGGGCGAGGGCCTGGAAGCCCTCGAAACCTTCGACGCCCGCGAGTTCGCGCAGGCCATGCTGGGTTGAGGCCGTGGCGGCGCCTCAAGCCCGCGGCGCGGCAGGGTCGGGCGCATCCAGTCCGCCGGTTCGCGAGTCGAGGTCGTCGAACCAGGTGGACGCGGGCGGCTCGCGCAGTTCGGTCACCTCGTCGGGCACCGGCAGGTCCAGCGGGTTGGCGGCCCGTGCGACATGCGCGGGGGCCAGCCCGGCGTGCCCTGGATGCCCGGCCGACGCCCTGTCCGCGGGCGTTGCGGCCCGCGACGGCAGCGGGGGCAGGTCGATCTGCCGGCGCACGCCGTCCACCGAGGGCAGCGTGCCTTCCATCCACAGGTGGACCGGTATCTGCGCGGCCTGCAGCACCCGGCACAGCCGGGCTTCGCGCCGGACGGACCTTTCGCTGCGCGCGCCGGCCGGTCGAACCGACACCACCGCCAGTGCCTGGGTGCTGGGGTCGCAGATGAGCAGGTCGGCACATTGGCCGCCGACGCGGCGCAGCCATTCGCGGTAGGAGTGGCGGGTGGGCACGCGCAGGAAGCGCGCCAGCGGCACCTGGGCCAGCACGACATGCCCGGGAAAGGCACGCACCAGCAGTTCGTGGGCTGCCCGCTGCGAATCGGTGAGCACCCGGGTGGCCTGGGGTTCCCAGGCGGTCAGGGTGTCCAGCGACCCGTGGACACCGGACGGGCCCCGGGCGGCGGCTGAGCGGCGGCGCAGCCAGGCGATGGCGGCCGCTGCCATCGGCAGCACGAGCGCTGCGGCCAGCGCGGCGGGCCATCCGAGGTCGGAAGCTTCCATGGTCAGGTGGCGCCTGGGGGGGCCGTGCCGGCGGGTGGGCGGGCTTCGAACAGGGCGCTCGAAGGCAGGTGCGGTGGGCGGTCGCGGTGGGCGGGCTCGGGAATCGGGCTTGGGGGGCGGGCTCGGGGAGCGTGGCGTCAGCGCAGGCCGCCGAAGCCGCCTCCGCCCATGCCCGGCAGGCCCTTCATGCCGCCCATGCGCTTCATCATCTTCATCAGGCCGCCGCCCTTCATCTTCTTCATCATGTCGCGCATCTGCTCGAACTGGTTGAGCAGGCGGTTGACCTCCTGGACGTGCACACCCGCGCCTGCGGCGATCCGGCGCTTGCGGGTGGCCTTGAGCAGTTCGGGCTTGCGCCGCTCGAGCGGCGTCATCGAGCAGATGATGCCCTCCATGCGGCGAACGTCGCGTTCGGCGCGGTCCATGTCGGCCTGGCCCGCCTTGGCGGCCATCTGCGTGGGCAGCTTGTCCATCAGGCCGGACAGGCCGCCCATCTTCTTCATCTGGCTCAGCTGGGCCAGGAAGTCGTTGAGATCGAAGGTCTCGCCGCTCTTGACCTTGTCGGCCAGCTTCTGCGCGGCGGCGACGTCCACGCCCTTTTGCACCTCCTCGACGAGCGCGACGATGTCGCCCATGCCGAGCACCCGCTGCGCATGGCGGTTGGCGTCGAAGACCTCCAGGCCGTCGATCTTCTCGCTCACGCCGGCGAACTTGATGGGCGCACCGGTGATCTGGCGCACCGACAGCGCCGCGCCACCGCGGCTGTCGCCGTCCATCTTGGTGAGCACGATGCCGGTGAGCGGCAGCGCCTCCTTGAAGGCGCGGGCGGTGTTGATCGCGTCCTGGCCCTGCATGGCGTCGACGACGAAGAGGGTCTCCACCGGATTGAGTTCCGCATGGAGCGCGGCGATCTCGCGCATCAGCGCCTCGTCGATCGCCAGGCGGCCCGCGGTGTCCACCAGCAGCACGTCGAAGTAGTGGCGGCGCGCGTGGTCGAGGGCCGCGCGGGCGATGTCCAGCGGCTTCTGGTCGGCGGTGCTGGGGAACCACTCCGCGCCGGCCTGCGCGGTGACGGTGCGCAGCTGCTCGATGGCCGCCGGCCGGTAGACGTCGGCCGAGACGGTGAGCACCTTCTTGCGCCGCTTGTCCAACAGGTGCCGGGCGAGCTTGGCGGTGGTCGTGGTCTTGCCCGCGCCCTGCAGGCCGGCCATCAGGATGACCGCCGGCGGCTGGGCGGCCAGGTTGAGTTCGCTGGTGGGTTGGTCCGGGCCTTCGCCCATCGTCGCGGCGAGCTCGCGGTTGACGATGCCCACCAGCGCCTGGCCGGGGGTCAGCGAGCCCACGACCTCGGCACCCAGCGCCTTGTCCTTCACCCGGGCGATGAAGTCGCGCACCACGGGCAGCGCGACGTCGGCCTCGAGCAGGGCCAGGCGCACCTCGCGCAGCATGTCCTGCACGTTGGCGTCGGTGATGCGGGCCTGGCCGCGCATCGTCTTGACCAGTCGGCTCAGGCGGTCGGTCAGCAAGGAAGCCATGCGCGGGTCGCCCGGCCGGGCCCCATGAGGGACGGACAGGCACGAAAGTAAACTGGACGGTCAGTGTACTGTCGGGGGTGTGCCCAGCAGCGCTCAGCCCGGCGCCGCGTCGACCTGCAGCCGTGCCCGCGCCCAGGCCCACCGCCGACTCCACCGTGCTCCTGCATCGACGGGCCCGCCCTCGCATCCAACATGTCCTCGGTCCCCGTTCCCCTCGTCCTGCCCAGCCTCGCGGCGCTGGCGTCCTACCTTCTGGCCGCCACCGCCAGCGACCGGGGTGGCCGCTGGCTGAGCCACGCGCTGCTGGCCGGGTGGCTGGCGCACGCGGTGGCGCTGGTGGTGGACATGAGTGGCTGGGGCGCATCGCTGCCCGGCGCCCGCTTCGGCTTCGCGCCGGCTCTGTCCATGACCGTGTGGCTGGTGCTGGCGGTGCATGTCGTCGAAAGCCGGCTCGTGCCCATTGGCCAGGTGCGTCGCACCATGGCCTTCCTGGGCATCCTGGCGGTGGCCTTGGCGGCCTTCTTCCCCGGCGAGCTGCGCCCGCATGCGGCATCGCGCTGGGCACCGCTGCATTGGGTGCTGGGCATCGCTTCCTACGGGCTCTTCGGTGCGGCGGTGCTGCACGCTGCCTTGCTGGATGCCGCCGACCGGCGCATGCGCCGGCGAACGCCCGGCGAGGCGGTGACCACGCCGCTGGGCCTGCCGCTGCTGGCGCTCGAGCGGCTGACCTTCTCTTTCGTGGCCGCAGGCTTCATCGCGCTGTCGGCGGCCATCGTGCTGGGCATCGTGCACGCGAGTCCCTGGAGGTGGGACCACAAGACGGTGTTCTCCCTGCTGGGCTGGGCGGTCTTCGCCGGCGTGCTGGGTGGCCGACGGGCCTTCGGCTGGCGGGGCCGGCGCGCGACCCGATGGGTCTACATCGGCGCGGGTCTGCTGCTGCTGGCCTACGTGGGCTCGCGCTTCGTGCTGGAGGTCGTCCTTGGCCGCGTGTGAGCGATCGCCAGCGAGGGTCCGATGAAGTACCTGCTGGCCGGTGTCATCGTCGTCGCGCTGCTGGCCATCCTGCGGGCCAAGCGCCGGCGCGCTGCGCCGGGGGCAGGGGCTTCGGCGCCTGCGTCGGCAGCGGCGGCGCAGCGGCCAGGCGAGGGCCCTTCGCGCATGCTGCAATGCGCGGCGTGTGGGGTGCACCTGCCGATGGACGAGGTGTTCCGGCGGGGCGACGAGGTCTTCTGCTGCGACGCCCACGCCCGGCGTCCGCCGTCCGCCGGTGGCGGATCGTGCTGAGATGACACGCGCGCCGATCACACGCGCACCCACGACACGCGCGCAGCCGGTGCCGGCGAACACCGAGCGTGCCGAGGCCGCTGCGCCCCCCGACGATCCGGGGCTTGGCCTGGACCTCGGCCTGGGGCGTCGCCGCCCGGCCGAGTCCGACTTCTTCGTGCGTCCGAGCGAGCCGGTCGAGCATCCGCTGGATGCGGGCATCACCCGCCCCATGGAGTACAACGACGCGCCCGATCGACGCCGCGCCCGTCCCGCCATGGCCGACGGCAGCGCGTGGTTCGATGCCGACCCGTCGCCGCTGCCCAGGCCTGCGGCGGCCGCTTCGAGCGAGCCCGCAGATGGGTTGCGCTCTGCTTCGACATCGTCGTCCGCCCCCGGCCGGTCGGCTCCCCCGCAGTCCGCCCCGGCGCCCGCGTCCACCGCGCAGGCGCAGGCGCGGGCCAGCGCGGCAGAGACGACCCCTGTGCGGGTGGAGCGTCGCCGGGGTGCGCCGGTGAACCCGGCCGACCTGGCCGGCAGCGATCCGACACTGATGCAGCGCGCGCCGTCGGGGCGTCAACGCATCTTCCGCATCTTCCTGGCCGCCCGGGCCGCGGTGGGGGTGGCGGTGGCACTGGGGCAGCTGCTCATCGGCGCGATGGCCGGCAGTGGCGCCCACCCCTTGCTGACGGTGGTGCTGATCTACGCCTTGAGCGCGGTGCTGGTGTGGGCCTATTCACCCGAGGTGGCGCCGCGGGCCATGTCCAGTGGCTGGGGCCTGCCGCGCCGTCTGTGGGTGGCCACCATCGGCGTGGATGTCGCGGCCTTCGCGGGCCTGCTGGCCTTGTCACCCAGCGGCGGGCCCAACTATGGCGCGCTGCTGGTGATGCCCGTGCTGATGGCGGGCGTGTTCATGCCGCGAACCTCCGCGCTGGCCGTGGCCGCCGGCATCACGCTGCTGCTGCTCGTGGCCAGTGCGCTGGGCAGCGCCGCAGGCGTCGACCTTCCGGCGTCCCTGGCCCAGGCCGGGCTTGCGGCCACGGGCCTCTTCGTCGTGGCCTTGCTCGCGTCCGAGCTTTCCGCCCGGTTGGAGCGCGAGGAGCGCTCGGCCCGCGGCAGCCTGGAGCGAGCGCGCCAGGAAGCGCAGCTCAACCGCCTGGTCATCGACGAGATGCGCGATGGCGTGATGGTCGTGGACCGCGGCGGCTGGGTCCGCCGCGCGAACCCCGCGGCTCGCGCCCTGGTCGCTGCGGCCGGCGCCGGGCCGGTCCCCCCGTTCCAGCTGCGCCATGTGGCGGCCTGGGCCGACCTGGTGGACATGATCGACGCCGCCTTCCGCCATGGCCAGCCGGCCGAGCAGGCGCTGGACGCGACGCTCTCCTTCGAGGTCGGACATCGCCGGGTGCTGCGCGTGCGCCCGCGCTTCACCCGGCAGCGTTCGGGCCACGACAGCGAGGATTTCTGCGTGCTGTTCCTGGAGGACGTGAAGGAGGTCCAGGCGCGTTCTCGGCAGGAGAAGCTGGCGGCGATGGGGCGGGTTTCGGCCGGCATCGCGCACGAGATCCGCAACCCGCTGTCGGCCATCGCCCAGGCCAATGCGCTGCTCGCCGAGGACGTGTCCGATGCTTCCCAGCGGCGCCTGTCGCAGATGGTGGCCGACAACGTGGAGCGTTTGAAGCGCATCGTCGATGACGTGCTCGAGGCGGCACCTGCGGCCGCGCCGGACTGCGAGCCGCTGGATGCGACCGCCGCCGTGGGCCAGGCCTGCGCGGATTGGGCGCGCACCGCCAAGGTTCGAACCGGTCACGACGGCGTGCTGCAGCTGGACCTGCCCGATGCGCCGCTCGGGGTGCACTTCGACCCCGACCACCTGCGCCGGGTCATGGTCAACCTGCTGGAGAACGCGCACCGCCACGGCACCGGCGAGCCCGGCAGCCTGCGGGTCCGGCTGTACGAGAACGGGCCGGCCGACGCGGCGCTGCTGGTGGTCAATGACGGCGAGGCGATCGCGCCCGAGGTCGAACGTCACCTCTTCGAGCCCTTCTTCTCCACCCGCAGCCGGGGCAGTGGCCTGGGCCTGTACATCTGCCGGGAGCTGTGCGAGCGTTACGGCGCCCGCATCGACTACCGGCAACGCGCCGGCACCGAGGGGCCGCGCAACGAGTTCCACCTGGTGATGCGCCGCCGCGAGCTTCCGTCGCGGCCGAGCCTGCCCGAAGGCCTGATCGCATGAGCGCTGCTTCCACCCCCCGCGTGCTGGTCGTCGACGACGAGCCTGACCTGCGCACGCTCTATGAGCTTGCGCTGCTGCGCGAGGGCTTCGCGGTGGAGACTGCCGCCGATGTCGGCGAAGGGCTCAGGGCCCTGGCCGAGCAGGCCTTCGACGTGGTGATCACCGACATGCGGCTGCCCGACGGCAGTGGCCTGGACATCCTTCACCACCTGGAGCAGGGCGCCCGCAGCGAGCGTTCGCTGGTCATCACGGCCTATGGGTCGGCGGAGAACGCGGTGGAGGCGCTCAAGGCCGGCGCCTTCGACTACCTCACCAAGCCGGTGGACCTGCGCCAGTTCCGCAACGTGGTGGCTTCGGCCATCGGCCGAACGGACGCGGCTGCGTCGCGCCCCTCCACCCGGGCCAGCCCCCGATCGGCGCCGCCGCGCGCGGCCCTGCAGCGCATGGCAGGCCGGTCGCTGGCCATCGAGTCGGTGCGGCAGCTGGTGGCCCGGGTGGCGCGCAGCATGGCGCCGGTGCTGGTCAACGGCGAGTCGGGCACCGGCAAGGAACTGGTCGCCCGCGCGGTGCACGAGGCCAGCCCGCGGGCCGGCGGGCCTTTCGTGGCGGTCAACTGCGGCGCCATTCCCGAGCAGCTGCTGGAGGCCGAGTTCTTCGGCGTGCGCAAGGGTGCCTTCACCGGTGCGCAGGAGGACCGGGCGGGCTTCTTCCAGGCGGCCGATGGGGGCACGCTGTTCCTGGACGAGATCGGCGAGCTGCCGCTGTCGATGCAGCCCAAGCTGCTGCGCGTCATCCAGGAGCGGGTGGTCCGCCCGGTGGGCGCCACCGCCGAATCGGCGATCCAGGTCCGCATCGTCTGCGCCACCCACCGCGACCTCGCGGCCGATGTGGCCGCCGGGCGCTTCCGGCAGGATCTCTTCTATCGCCTGAACGTGATTCCCATACGCGTGCCGCCGCTGCGCGACCGGCTGGACGACCTGCCTGCGATCGCCGAGCACCTGCTCGAGCGCATCGCCCGCGATGGCGGGATCGACCCGGCTCCGCGGCTGGCGCCGCCCGCGCTGCAGTGGCTGGCGCGCCAGGCTTTTCCTGGCAATGTGCGCGAGCTGGAAAACCTGCTGCACCGCGCGGTGGCGCTGTGCGCGGGCCCGGTGATCGAACTGGACGACCTGGGCGTGGCCGAAGCGCAGGCCGGGCCGGTGGCAGCGCCGGTCGGAGCGCCGTTCGTGGCACCCGGTGGGCCCGAGCCTGCGTCGGCCGTGGCGCCCGACAGCGTGAATGCCCTTTCGTCGGAGGCCTCCTGCGTCGCCCCGTCGGAACGCCCGTCCGGCGATCCGCTGCCGGCCGACCTCGCGGCGCACCTGGATGCGGTGGAGCGCACCATCCTGCTCAAGGCGCTTGAACTGCATCGCTTCAACCGAACGGCGGCGGGGGCAGGCCTGGGCCTGTCGCTGCGCC
Source organism: Rubrivivax sp. (assembly GCA_027487905.1). GTDB lineage: Bacteria > Pseudomonadota > Gammaproteobacteria > Burkholderiales > Burkholderiaceae_C > JAIYCR01. The sequence continues at coordinate 100,803 of JAIYCR010000040.1, forward strand.
AGATGCGGTATCGCATGGCCAGGCTGGGCATCACCGCGCCGGGAGACGCCGCCGAGTCCGCGACCGAGACGACCGGCGAGGAACCGGCTCCATGAAGCCTCCCGTGCAGCGGCGCCTGCGCCGCTGGAGCGGCGGATGGCTGCGGGGCGCCGACTGGCAGCCCAGCCCGAACCAGAATGCACGGCCCGTCGGAGAGCGGATCCGGCTGGCCGTCATCCATTCGATCAGCCTGCCGCCGGGTGAGTACGGCGGTCCGGCCATCGAGGCGCTGTTCCACAACCGGCTGGTGCCCACCGCGCACCCCTATTACGCGGGCCTGCAGGGGCTCAGGGTGTCGGCGCACTTCGTGATCCGGCGCGACGGCCGGCTGCAGCAGTTCGTCGCGGTGGACCGCCGCGCCTGGCATGCGGGGGTGTCGAGCTGGGAGGGGCGCGAGGGCTGCAACGACTTCTCCGTGGGCATCGAACTGGAGGGGCTGGAGGGGCAGACCTTCGAGTTGGTGCAGTACCGGGAATTGAATCGCCTGCTGCGTGACCTTCTTCACGCGTGGCCGCTGGACGCGGTGGCGGGTCATGAGCATGTGGCCCCGGGAAGGAAGCGCGACCCCGGTCCTGGCTTCGACGCGGCGTTGCTCACGGCTGCTGCCGCCCTGCGCAAGCCGCCCGCATGGCAGGGGCCGCACGCGGTGTCAAGCGGCGAAAACTCCAAACACTAGGGGTGGGGTTGAGAACCCGGTTGTAGGGCTTCGCGACCCTAGATATAGTGTTCTCTTCAGACAGCTGCCAGCCCCCGTCAGAGGGGGTCGGCGGGTCCACCGACACGATTCCGGGGGGAGATGCATGAGCGATCGCCAGTTCCTCGCCAGCGGCCGCCGCGCCCGGTTTCATCGACGCGGACGGTATGCAGGCACGCCCGCAGGTTCACCCCCGGGCAGGCCCGGTGCGGAGCCGATGAAGGGTCAGCCGACCTGACGCATCGAACCGGCCAACTCGCCCGTCGACCGGCTCTTTTCTCCGAATCCTCCGTTGTTCGCGCGGCGCGCGACAGGCCTGCGGCCTGCCGTGTCGTCGTGGTCGCCGTCCGTTTTTCACCACTTCCGTTGCAGCAGCCGGTTCCCCGCGGATCGCCTGCCTGCTCGCGGGCCGCCCTGCGGCCCGGCCCACTGTTCCGATCGAGGAGTCCCATGCAGACCGTCACCCCGAGCGCTTCACACGCCTCCCATCCTCCCGCCGGCCTGGCTGCGGCCGTCGGCCTTCCGCCCTCGGCCTACGAGGGCTACCAGATCATCCGCCGCAACGGCGCCGTCGTGGCCTTCGAGCCGCACAAGATTGCGGTGGCCCTGATGAAGGCCTTCCTCGCGGTGCACGGCACCCAGGGTGCGGCGTCGGCGAGCGTGCGCGAGACGGTCGACCAGCTCACCGAGTCGGTCGTGCGCGCGCTGCTGCGCTCGCGCCCGGGCGGCGGCACCTTCCACATCGAGGACGTGCAGGACCAGGTCGAGCTCGGCCTGATGCGGGGCAGCCACCACGAAGTCGCCCGCGCCTATGTGCTCTACCGCGAGCGCCGCTCGCAGGAGCGCGCGCGGGTGCGCCAGCCCGAGCCGGTGGCCGAGCCGGTGCTGCATGTGCTCGACCGCGGCCAGCGCGTGCCGATGGACATGAACCGCCTGCGCGAGCTGGTGGCCTCGGCCTGCGCCGACCTCGGCGCCGACGTCACGCCCGAGCCCATCCTGGCCGAGACGCGGCGCAACCTGTATGACGGCGTGCCCATCGACGAGGTGCACAAGGCCGCGATCCTGGCGGCGCGCACGCTGATCGAGCGCGACCCGGGCTACACCCGCGCCACCGCCCGCCTGCTGATGCACACCATCCGCCGCGAGATCCTCGGCGAAGACGTGAGCAACGCGGAGATGGCGGGCCGCTACGCCGAGTACTTCCCGCAGTACATCCGCCGCGGCATCCAGGCCGAACTGCTCGACGAGCGCCTGGCGCAGTTCGACCTCGACCGCCTGGGCGCGGCGCTGAAGTCCGAGCGCGACCTGCAGTTCGACTACCTGGGCCTGCAGACGCTCTATGACCGCTACTTCCTGCATGTGAAGAAGCAGCGCATCGAGATGCCCCAGGCCTTCTTCATGCGGGTGGCCATGGGCCTGTGCCTGAACGAGATCGACCGCGAGGCGCGGGCCATCGAGTTCTACGAGGTGCTGTCCTCGTTCGACTTCATGAGCTCCACGCCGACGCTGTTCAACTCGGGCACGCGTCGCTCGCAGCTGTCCAGCTGCTACCTCACCACCGTCTCCGACGACCTCGAAGGCATCTACGAGGCGCTCAAGGAGAACGCGCTGCTGAGCAAGTTCGCCGGCGGCCTGGGCAACGACTGGACCAACGTGCGCGCGCTGGGCTCCTACATCAAGGGCACCAACGGCGAGAGCCAGGGCGTGGTCCCCTTCCTGAAGGTGGTCAACGACACCGCGGTCGCGGTCAACCAGGGCGGCAAGCGCAAGGGCGCCGTCTGCGCCTATCTGGAAAGCTGGCACCTGGACGTGGAAGAGTTCCTCGAGCTGCGCAAGAACACCGGCGACGACCGCCGGCGCACGCACGACATGAACACCGCCAACTGGATCCCCGACCTCTTCATGAAGCGGGTGGTCGAAGGCGGCCAATGGACGCTCTTCTCGCCGTCTACCTGCCCCGACCTGCACGACAAGTTCGGCATCGACTTCGAGCGCGCCTACACCGCCTACGAGGACAAGGCCGCGCGGGGCGAGCTGCCGCTGCACAAGACGCTGCCGGCCCGCGACCTGTGGCGCAAGATGCTGTCCATGCTCTTCGAGACCGGGCATCCCTGGATCACCTTCAAGGACGCCTGCAACGTGCGCTCGCCCCAGCAGCACGTGGGCGTGGTGCATTCGAGCAACCTGTGCACCGAGATCACGCTGAACACCAGCGAGACCGAGATCGCGGTGTGCAACCTGGGTTCGGTCAACCTGGTGCGCCACCTCGCCACCGGTGCCGATGGCCGCAAGGTGCTCGACCACGCCAAGCTGAAGAAGACGGTGTCCACGGCCATGCGCATGCTGGACAACGTCATCGACATCAACTACTACGCGGTGAAGAAGGCGCGCGACTCCAACCTGCGCCACCGCCCGGTGGGCCTGGGCATCATGGGCTTCCAGGACGCGCTCTATGAGCTGGGCACGCCCTATGCCTCCGAGGCGGCGGTGGAGTTCGCCGACCGTTCGATGGAGGCCGTGTGCTACCACGCCTACTGGGCCTCGACCGACCTGGCTGCCGAGCGCGGCCGCTACTCGAGCTACCGCGGCTCGCTGTGGGACCGCGGCATCCTGCCGCAGGACTCACTGGACCTGCTCGCCCAGCAGCGTGGCGGCTTCGTCGAGGTGGACCGCTCGTCCACGCTCGACTGGGATGCGCTGCGTGCGCGCATCCGCGAGCATGGCATGCGCAATTCGAACTGCGTGGCCATCGCACCCACGGCCACCATCTCCAACATCATCGGCGTGGATGCCTCCATCGAGCCGAGCTTCGGCAACCTGTCGGTGAAGTCCAACCTCTCCGGCGAGTTCACCGTGGTCAACGAGTACCTGGTGCGCGACCTGAAGAAGCTCGGCCTGTGGGATGACGTGATGGTCATGGACCTCAAGCACTTCAAGGGCTCGCTGCGCGCCATCGACCGCCTGCCCGAGGACATCAAGCGCCTGTATGCCACGGCCTTCGAGGTCGAGCCCGAGTGGCTGGTGGAAGCCGCGGCCCGTCGGCAGAAGTGGATCGACCAAGCGCAATCGCTGAACATCTACATGGCCGGGGCCTCGGGCAAGCGGCTGGACGAGACCTACAAGCTCGCCTGGCTGCGGGGCCTGAAGACCACCTACTACCTGCGCACGACCAGCGCATCGCATGTGGAGATGTCCACCGTGCGCTCGCGTGAACTCAACTCGGTCAAGAGCGTGGAGGGCGGCGATCGGGCAGCATCCGCCGAGGCGCGTCCGGTGGCGGTCGCGGCCGCTGTTGCACCGGTTGCCGCTGCGGCCGAGGCACCAGCCACGGACATCAAGTTCTGCGCCATCGACGACCCGGGCTGCGAGGCCTGCCAGTGACCACGGCGCGGGGTCCATCGACCCCTCGCCCGACGTTCACCCACAACAACGCGAACAGGTGCAGCACGGGGTGTCAAGAAGTGCTTTGCACCCACTGCTGCGCGTTCGATAATTGCAACGATTAGGAAGCCATCACATGCTGGTCTGGGAAGACGACGTCGCCCCCTCGAAAGCCAATCCCTCTGGCCCCGCGGCCAAGGTTCCACACGCGGTACCTGCTCTGGGTGCCGTGGCCGCGCCGACGCCTCGCGTCGAACTGGCCGATGCCCAACAGGCCCTGTCCCGCGTGATGCCGCAGTCCGATCGGGCCGAGCCCATCGTGGCCCGTCCCAAGGCCTCGCAGCCCTCGCCGGTGAGCCTGGCGCTGCACGCCCTGGCGCCGGTGGCGGCCGCTGCTGCCTCGTCGGCTGCCAGCGCCGACACCCGTCGGGTCAATGCCGCCGACAAGCGCATCATCAACGGCCAGACCGACGTCAACCAGCTCGTCCCCTTCAAGTACAAGTGGGCCTGGGAGAAGTACCTCGCCACCTGTGCGAACCACTGGATGCCGCAGGAGGTCAACATGTCGCAGGACATCGCGACCTGGAAGGACCCGAACGGCCTGACCGAAGACGAGCGCCGCATCGTCAAGCGCAACCTGGGCTTCTTCGTCACGGCCGATTCGCTGGCTGCGAACAACATCGTGCTGGGCACCTACCGGCACATCACCGCCCCCGAGTGCCGACAGTTCCTGCTGCGCCAGGCCTTCGAGGAGGCCATCCACACGCACGCCTACCAGTACATCGTCGAGTCGCTCGGCCTGGACGAGTCCGAGATCTTCAACGCCTACCACGAGGTGCAGTCCATCCGCGACAAGGACGAGTTCCTGATCCCGTTCATCGACGTGATCATGGACCCGCACTTCCGCACCGGCACCCCCGAGACCGACCAGACCCTGCTCAAGAGCCTGATCGTCTTCGCCTGCCTGATGGAAGGGCTCTTCTTCTACGTCGGCTTCACGCAGATCCTCGCGCTGGGCCGCCAGAACAAGATGAAGGGCGCGTCCAACCAGTACCAGTACATCCTTCGCGACGAGTCGATGCACTGCAACTTCGGCATCGACGTCATCAACGCCATCAAGAACGAGAACCCGCACCTGTGGACGCCGGCCTTCAAGGCCGAGATCCGGGCGCTCTTCGAGAAGGCGGTCGAGCTGGAATACCGCTATGCAGAAGACACCATGCCCCGCGGCGTGCTGGGCATGAACGCGTCGATGTTCAAGGGCTACCTGCGCTACATCGCCAACCGGCGTGCCACGCAGATCGGCCTGGAGGAACTCTTCCCCAACGAGGAGAACCCCTTCCCGTGGATGAGCGAGATGATCGACCTGAAGAAGGAACGCAACTTCTTCGAAGAGCGGGTCATCGAGTACCAGTCGGGCGGGGCGCTGAGCTGGGAGTGATGCCTGCATGAAGGACGGCCCGTGATTTCTTGCGGGCCGATGAAGCAACCAAGAGGCTGCCGCCCGACGGTGACGCGGCAGCCCCGAGATGTGGAGCTTGAAGTTGGTGGCGGCGCGCGATGGGCGTGCAGCACCCGGGCCGGTGGACGTGACGGCTCGACAGGATCAAGACATGGCCGACGACGGCCCGCCTGGAAGCGGGGCGCGACCGGCCCAACCCGATTCACTTCGAACCCGACGGCGGCGCGAAACGCGCCGGGTGGTCGAGTCGGTGAATGCCCGGACACCGTGGCGCTCGACGCCGCGGGCCGGGGTTTTTCAACTTGATCAAGGAGAAATCCAAATGGCAACTGCAAAGAAGGCCCCGGCCAAGAAGGCCGCTCCGGCCACCAAGGCGCCCGCCAAGAAGGCCGCCCCTGCGAAGAAGGCCGCTCCGGCCAAGAAGGCGGCGCCGGCGAAGAAGGCCGCTCCGGCCAAGAAGGCGGCGCCGGCGAAGAAGGCTGCTCCGGCCAAGAAGGCGGCGCCCGCGAAGAAGGCCGCTCCGGCCAAGAAGGCGGCGCCGGCGAAGAAGGCCGCTCCGGCCAAGAAGGCGGCGCCTGCGAAGAAGGCCGCTCCGGCCAAGAAGGCAGCGCCTGCGAAGAAGGCCGCTCCGGCCAAGAAGGCGGCGCCCGCGAAGAAGGCCGCTCCGGCCAAGGCCCCCGCCAAGAAGGCGGCGGCCAAGAAGGCGCCCGCCAAGAAGGCCGCTGCCCCCGCTGCGCCTGCGGCCAAGACGGCGCTGAGCCCGCAAGCGGCCTGGCCCTTCCCGACCGGCAACAAGCCCTGATCCCGCGCTCCGCAGGCCCTGTCGGTGCACCGACGGAGCCTCGGAGCCTGCGATTCAGCGCTGGCGTTGATGGCAACAGCCCGGCTCCGGCCGGGCTGTCTGCTTTGTGCCTCCCCGGCGACTGCCGGGGCCCCGCGCCCGATCAGGCCTGCGACAGCAGGGCAGCGCGGTCGATCGAATGGTTCTGCCCGCCACGTGAGGCGATCTTCAGCGCTCCCAGCCGGTTGCCCAGGCGTGCGCAGCGCGCCAGCGTCCAGCCCCGCTCCAGACCGTAGAGCAGCGCGGCGCGGAAGGCGTCGCCGCACCCGGTCGGGTCCACTGGCGTGTCCACCGGGACCGGCGCCACCCGCTCACACTGGCCGTCCACCCAGACCTCGCAGCCTTCGGCGCCCAGGGTGACGATCAGGCCTGCCAGCCCGGGACGCCGGGACAAGGCCGCCAGGTCGGTGCCCATGCGGTCGCACAGCATCCGGCCTTCATAGTCGTTGACGGCCACCCAGCGAGCCCGTGCCACGAAGGCAGCGAGTTCCTCGCCGTTGAACATCGGCAGGCCCTGGCCCGGATCGAAGATGAAGGGAATGCCGCGCTCGGCCAACTGACGGGCGTGCTCCAGCATGGCGTCGCGTCCGTCCGGCGCCACGATGGCGATGGCCAGGTCCGCTCGGTCCGGAATGTCCAGCCGGTGGGCCAGCTGCATGGCTCCGGGATGGAAGGCGGTGATCTGGTTGTTGTCCGCGTCGGTGATGATGATGGCCTGCGCGGTGTGGCTGTCCGGCTCGGCGCGCAGGTGGGAGGTCTCCACGCCGTGTGCGGCCAGGTGGGCCATGTAGTCCTGTGCGTCAGGCCCCGTCGCCGCCAGCGGCACCGCGTGCCCGCCCAGGCCCGCCAGGTTGAAGGCGATGTTGCCGGCGCAGCCGCCGAACTCCCGCCTCAGCGTGGGCACCAGGAAGGACACGTTCAGGATGTGCACCTGATCGGGCAGGATCTGTTCGCTGAAGCGGCCCGGGAAGGTGGTGATGGTGTCGAAGGCGAGCGAACCGCAGATGAGGGCAGGCATGTCGGGATGGCGCCGCGGAGGCGGGCGGGTTGTGGCGCGCCGTCGCCGGCGCACGGTTCAGGGATAGAAGATCTCGATCGTGTAGCCGTTGACCCGGTCGCGGGGCGCGGTCATCAGCAGCTGCAGCGTCGTGTCGGCGCCGCCCGGCACCACGGGGCGCTGGATGCGGAAGTCCGAAGGGTGCAGGGCCCGCCGGGCGAGCAACTGGCCATCGGTGTCGGTGAGCGCCAGCTCCACGCTGGGCAGCGTGGCCGGCCGAGCCGATCGGTTGCGCAGCGTGATGCTCAGCCGGTAGGCGGAGGTTCCGGCGGCTGCCCGGGTCAGCGTGGTGCTCTCCACCGTGAACGCATCGAGTCGCCGCGGGGCCTCCAGCAGGGTGCAACCCGACACCCGACAGGCCTGCGCCAGCAAGGGGCGGCTCCACGGCCACAGGTCGGCCACCTGGTCACGCTGGTGCAGCGCCCACTGGCCGACCAGCAAGGCGGCCAGCGCCAGGGCCGCGAAACCCAGCAGCCCCTGCCTCACCGGCGATTCGGCCCGTCGGCGGCGCTCGTCTTCCCGCAGGAAAGCGGGCGCCTCGCCATCGAAGGGCGCTTGCACGGCCACCATCTGCCGGCTGTCGGACACCGCGTCCCCGGCGCTTGCACTGTCCAGGGCCGGCTCGATCCACGCAGCCGGCCGGCTGTCGGTGGGCCAGATCGAGCGGCCGTCGGCGAGCGCTGGCCGCGAGGAATCGCCCGCCTCGACCGGTGCCGCATCTTCGTCCGGGGGGTTGTCGGCCCGGGGTGCGCTGACCGGCAACGGGGTGAGGTCGGGCGCGGGCGAGGTCGTCAGGACGTGGGGCACGGTGGAATCGAACACCGTGGGACCAGGCAGCGCGCGGTTGGGGGAGCCTTCCTCGGAGACCGGCGCGCTTCGCGGGGGCGCGGTCGCCCTGGGCGTCTCGGCGTCCGCCCGATCGTCGTCGGCCAGGTCAGGGCGACGCAGGGGATAGCCCGGCGGCGGGGCGAGGCCCCAGGCCGTGCCGGGAATGGGCGATCGGATGGGCGCGGGGACGGCCAGGGGGGCCGGGGAGGCCGGCGGGGCCGACGGCGGCGCCGCGCCCCGCAGGACCCGATGGTCAGGCATCGGCGCGCCGTCCGCCGGCTCGTCGTCCAGGCCGATGAAGCGACTGGGCCTGAGCCCCTCGGGCGGTGCCGCCGGCGGGCCCGCGGCCGCCGATGGCGGCGGCAGCACCGGGCCGTCGCGTTCCAGGTCGAACAGGGTCTGCAGGGCGTTGAAGACCTCGCCGCAGCGCCCGCAACGAACCCAGCCGGAGGAAATCTTCAGCTGGTCCTGGACGACGCGGAACACCGTCCCGCAGGTGGAGCAACGGGTGACCAGGCTCATGACGGCATCATCGCCCGAAGCCCCGGGTCAGGTGTCCCGGCGGCCGACCAGCAGCACCCAGCCGTCCAGATGGTCGGCGGCGACGAGCTTCAGCCAAGGGGCATAGGCCCCCTGCAGATCGCCGGTCTGCCGATCCAGGATGCCGGCGAGCACCAGCCAGCCGCCCGGCTCGACGTGGCTGCACAGCAGCGGCGCGAGCAGCTGCAGCGGCGTGGCCAGGATGTTGGCCACCACCAGGTCGAAGCGTCCCTGGACGAGGTCGGGCAGACCGGCCTGCAGGGTCACCTGGTTGGCCGCGGCATTGGCCTCGGTGGCCTGCACGGCTGCCGGGTCGATGTCCACGGCCACCACCGACGATGCGCCGAGCTGGGCCGCTGCGATGGCCAGGATGCCCGAGCCACAGCCATAGTCCAGGGCCCTGCCGCGCTTCCATGCGGCCGCGCCCGGGCCGTCGCCCGCCAGCCAGCGCAGGCACATCCGCGTGGTGGGGTGTGTGCCGGTGCCGAAGGCCAGGCCCGGGTCGAGGCGTATCACCTGGGTGGCCTGCGCCGGTGGGGTGTGCCAGCTGGGAACGATCCAGAAGCCCGGAGCCACCGGCACGGGCTCGAACTGCTGCTGCGTGATGCGGACCCAGTCCTGGTCGCCCACCTCGACGATGGCCTGCAGGTGGACTGCAGCGTCGGGGTCGTCCTCGTCGCTTCGCGCGAGCAGCCAGGTCGCCGCATCGGTAGCCGCGGTGGCTTCGGCGAACAAGGCGCTGAGCACCGAGCGGTTCCAGCCCGGTGCCGGCGCCGGAAGCCCCGGTTCGCCGAACAGGGCCTCCTCGTCGGCGCTGTCGGCATCCGCATCCTCGACCGACACGGCCAGCGCCCCGAGCGACTCGAGCAGCAGATCGCCCACCGCCTCGACGTTGCGCGGGTTGGCGAGGATCTTGAGCTCGAACATCGGCCCTGGCCCCGGTCAGCGCACGTGGGTCTTCATCCAGCTTTCCAGATAGTGGATGCTGGTGCCGCCTTCGATGAACTTCGCATCGGCCATCAGTTCACGGTGCAGGGGAATGTTGGTGGAGATGCCTTCGACCACCGTCTCGGACAGCGCCGTGCGCATGCGCGCCAGCGCCTGGTCCCGCGTGTCGCCGTGGGTGATGATCTTGCCGATCATCGAGTCGTAGTGCGGCGGCACGAAGTAGTTGGTGTAGGCATGGGAATCGACACGCACCCCGGGCCCGCCCGGCGGGTGCCACATCGTGATCCGGCCTGGTGAGGGGGTGAACTTGTAGGGGTCCTCCGCGTTCACCCGGCACTCGATGGCGTGCCCGCGCAGCGTGATCTGCCTCTGGGTGAAGGGCAGCTTCTCGCCGGCCGCCACGCGGATCTGCATCTGCACGATGTCGATGCCGGTGACGAGTTCGGTGACCGGATGCTCCACCTGCACCCGGGTGTTCATCTCGATGAAGTAGAACTCGCCGTTCTCGAACAGGAACTCGAAGGTGCCGGCGCCGCGGTAGCCGATCTTGCGGCAGGCTGCCGTGCAGCGGTCGCCGATGCGCTCGATCAGCCGTCGCGCAATGCCCGGGGCCGGCGCCTCCTCGATGATCTTCTGGTGGCGCCGCTGCATGGAGCAGTCGCGCTCGCCCAGCCACACCGCGTTGCGGTGCTCGTCGGCCAGGATCTGGATCTCGATGTGCCGGGGGTTCTGGAGGAATTTCTCCATGTACACCTCCGGGTTGCTGAACGCGGCACCGGCTTCGGCCTTGGTGGTCTGCACCGCATGCAGCAGGGCGGCCTCGGTGTGCACCACGCGCATGCCGCGCCCGCCGCCGCCGCCGGCGGCCTTGATGATCACCGGGTAGCCGATGGAGCGCGCGATGCGCACGATCTCCTTGGGGTCGTCGGGCAGCGTGCCTTCCGAGCCCGGAACGCAGGGCACGCCCGCGCGGATCATGGCCTGCTTGGCCGACACCTTGTCGCCCATGATGCGGATGGCTTCGGGCGTGGGGCCGATGAAGGTGAAGCCGCTGCGCTCGACCCGCTCGGCGAAGTCGGCGTTCTCGCTGAGGAAGCCGTAGCCAGGGTGGATGGCCTCCGCATCGGTGACCTCGGCCGTGGAGATGATGGCCGGCATGTTGAGGTAGCTCTGCGCGGACGCGGCCGGGCCGATGCACACCGCTTCGTCGGCCAGCTTGACGTACTTGGCGTCGCGGTCGGCCTCGGAATAGACGACCACCGAGCGGATGTCCATCTCGCGGCACGCGCGCTGAACCCGCAGCGCGATCTCGCCCCGGTTGGCGATGAGGATCTTCTTGAACATCAGGCGCTGCCGGCGATCACTCGATGACGACCAGCGGCTGGCCGAACTCGACCGCCTGGCCGTTCTCGCACAGGATGCGGGTGACGGTGCCGGCGCGGTCGGCGTCGATCTCGTTCATGATCTTCATGGCTTCGATGATGCAGATCGGGTCGCCCTCCTTCACCACATCGCCCACTTCGACGAAGGGCTTGCTGCCCGGACTGGCCGAGCGATAGAAGGTTCCGACCATCGGCGACTTCACCGGGTGACCGGATGAGGGCTCCGCTGCAGGGGCGCTCGGGACGGCGGCGGGGGCGAGCGCCGCAGTCACGGCGGGCGGCGGCGCGGGCATCATCGGCGCGGGTGCGTACACCGTCTGCACGGCCGCCTGCGGGTCGGCCTTGACGATGCGGACCTTGCCGTCGGCTTCGGTGATTTCCAGTTCGCTGATGTTCGACTCTGAGACCAGGTCGATCAGCGTCTTGAGTTTTCTGAGGTCCATTCGCTTTGTCCTTCGCGGCCTGACGCCCGGCCGGGTGTGTCGGCCTTGGCTATCGGTTTTCAACTACGCAGCGTCGCGCCCAACCGGCTGCAACAGTGCCTATCTCGTGCGAGGGTGGGAGCGGGTGGCTTCATGCCGGGCGCCCTGTCCGACGCAGCCCCGTTACCGCAGGCCCGAGAGCAAGGGACGCACTTTACGCGTAGAACCTGCAAAAAGCCCGAACTTACCGAAAAGAAGCCGATGCGGTGGGTTTCACCGGAAAAGAGGCTCCACGGGCTCAGGCACCGTGTTGCGACCGCCAGCGCGCGAGATCGTCCGACGTGAGTTCCCCGAGCTTGCGGTCCAGAACCCGGCCAGCGGCGTCGCAGATGACGGTGAAGGGCAAGGCGCCGGTGGTGTTGCCCAGGGCCCGGCCGATGGCCACGCCGTCCAGTCCCGCCAGCCCGATCGGAAATCGGACGGGCGCACGGGCGAGGAACTCGCGCACCGGGGTCGGTCCATCCACCGCGAGGCCGACCACCTGGAAACCGCGGTCGCCCGAAGCGGCGTGAAAGGCATCGAGCAGGGGCAGCTCCTTGACGCAGGGCGGACACCAGGTGGCCCAGAAGTTCACCAGGGTGGGCCGGCCCAGCAGGCGCCGCAGGACCAGCTCGCCGCCCTCCGGTCGCTCGAAGCGCAGGCTCCACAGGTCGGACAGGTCGGTGGCGGCAGCCGAAGAAGGCGCTGACTGGGCGGCATCGGGCTCGGAGGACGCTTGCCGCAATGTCCTCATTCCGAGGGAGACGCCGGCCACGGCGGCGACGGCCGCGATGCCAGCGGTGAGGGCGGTTCTGCGCTTCATGTCGGCGAGGTGTTGGAGGGGTTGGAGCCGGCCGGGGCGGCGCTCGCCTGCATCAACGAGTTCAGCGCCGAACGATCGCCCCGCTCGCTGCGGCCGTGTCGGTCGGGCCGCAGCCGTCCTCTGAGGTCGTCGTGGTCCAGCACGGTCAGGCACACCGGCACGATGGTCTGCAATTCCCGGCAGGTGGTGTCGATGATCAGTTGGTCCACCGTTTCGCCCCGGGGGCCTGTGGTGCTGGCCACCCGGTAAGCAATGCGCTGGTTGAGCAGCTCGATCTCGGCAGACTTGGAATCGTCGGCGTAGAGCTCCAGGTGCACGGCGCTCAGGCGGGTGGCCGTGCCGCGCCACACCGCCCCGCACAGGTGGGGGCGAAAGGCCGACAGGCGCTCCATCCAGGCAAGGGCCACCTGCCGCAGCGCGGCCAGTTCCGCCGCCTGCGTCTCGGCGCAGAAGATGGCGATGTATTCGCGCACCGCCTGTTCAAGCTGGTCGTTGTCGGGCAGCGGTGGCGCGCGTCCCGCGGAGCCGGCGAGCTGCCGGGCGGCCCGCCGCTTGGCCGCGGCGTATTCGAGACCCTCCTCGACCACCAGCCGGGCAGCGGCGGCAGCGATGTCGTGGGTGGCGTCGGACGGGCACATGGCGGGGATTGTCGTGGCAGCGCGCCGCAGGGCCCTGCGCCCCTGGCCGGCAAGGGGTCTGCCTGCGTGTATCAGGGCAGGCGCACATCTCCCATGCGGGCGGTCACGGTGGCCGCCCGGGCCATCAGGAAGGGCGAGTCGGGGTTGCGCTCGAAGCGCTTGGGCGCAGGCAGCATCACCGCGAGGCGGGCCGCCTGGAAGCTCGTCAACCGATCAACCGGGACGCGGAAATAGTGGCGTGCCGCGGCCTCGGCGCCGAACACCCCTTCACCCCATTCCACACTGTTCAGGTAGACGGTGAGGATGCGCTGCTTGCCCAGCAGGGCCTCGATCATCAGCGTCAGCACCGCCTCCTGCGCCTTGCGCAGCACCGTGCGTTCACCGCTCAGGAAGAGGTTCTTGGCCAGCTGCTGGCTGATGGTGGAGCCGCCCACCAGCCGGGGCATCGACCGGCGGCGCTCGGCGACGACCTTGGCCGCCTGGTTTCGGGCCCAGGCGCGCTCGATGGCCTCCCATTCGATGCCGTCGTGTTCGACGAAGCCAGCGTCCTCGCTGGCGATCACGGCACGCTTGAGCTGCGGGGCGAGCCGGGCGTCGTCCACCCACTGCTGGGACCAGCCGCCGCGTTGCGGCGCCTTCATCAGGCGGAAGGCCTCGGAGCGCTGGAAGCTCGTCGACTGGGGGTCGACCACGGCCATCAGCGCGACGCGCAGCGCGAAGGCGCCTTGCAGCGCAACCCCGCACACCAGCAGCACGCCGAGGAATCGAAGGCTGGCGCCCAGCCAGGCGCGCAGGCGCGGAACGCGGGACGGCACGGTCCGAACCGGGCTCAGTGCGGGGCCGGCCCGGCCATGCGTTCGCGCAGCGCGGCCAGCACCGGCGCGGTCGGCGGACGCAGGCCACCGAAGAAGGCGAAAGCCTCGGCGGCCTGTTCCACCAGCATTCCAAGGCCGTCGCGGGCGCGGGCGCCGGCCGCTTCCGCCCAGGCCAGGAAGGGCTGCGCTGCCGGCCCGTACATCATGTCCAGCGCCAGCGCCTCAATGCCCAGCACCGAAGCGGCCACCGGCACCGCGCCGCCGGCCAGGCTGCTGGCGCTGGCGTTGATCACGAGATCGAAGCCGTGCTCCCGCCCGTCCTGGCAGCCCTGAAGCCCTGAGGCGCGCAGCCGGCAGCCGTGCCGGTCCGCCAGCGGCACATGCCGATCGGCCAGCGAGCGGGCGCGGTCGGCGCTGCGGTTGGCCACCAGCAGCTCAGACGGCGCCTGGGCCAGCAGCGGGCCGAGCACGCCGGCTGCCGCGCCACCCGCCCCGATGAGCAGCACGCGGCGACCGGCGATGGGGTGCCGGGCGTGGTCGAGGAGGTCGCGCACCAGACCGATGCCGTCGGTGTTGTCGCAGCTGCGGCCCGGCAGGTCCAGGCGCAGCGTGTTCGCCGCCTGCGCGAGCCGGGCGCGCTCGGTGACCTGCTCGCACAGCGCGCTCACCTCGAACTTGAAGGGAACGGTGACGTTGCAGCCGGCATAGCCCTCGGCCTGCAGCCGCTCGATCAAGGCAGCGAACGCACCGGGCGCGCAAGGAATGCGCTCGTACTGCAGCGAGCGCCCGGTGAGTTCGGCGAAGCGGCTGTGGATGAAGGGGGACTGGCTGTGCTCGACCGGATGGCCGACGACGGCATAGCGAAGGGGCGTCATGTGGGGATCGGGGGCTGCGGGCGCGCCGGCGGATTCATCGGGCGCTGGGCACCATGGTGGTCTCCAGCGCCTCGTCGCGGGTGAAGCGAAAGCGCGAGGTGACCACCAGCTGATCGGCTTCGCGGCGCATGTCCGCGCTGAAGGGGCCGAAGGGCGCGCTGGCGCGCACGATGGCCACCGCCCGGCGGTCCAGCACCGCCGAGCCCGAACTGCGCAGCACGTCGGTGTCGACCACCCGGCCGGCGGCGTCCACCGTCACGTTCATCGTCAGCTCGCCATAGAGCTTGCGGCCCTGGTGCTCGGGGAAGTTCAGGGTTCCGCGCTCCTCGATGCGCCGGCGCAGCGAGTCGTAGTACAGCGCGTACTTCTCCTCCCGGGTCGCCGGGCTGATGTAGCGTTTCTTGGGCCGCGCGTTTTCCTCGTTGATGCGCTTCTCGATTTCCGCCAGCAGCTGCACCAGCTGGCGCCGGTGCTCCTCCTGGGCGCGCTCCTGCGGCGTGCCTTCGTCGCGGCGCGGGTCGGGCGGCGGCAGCAGTGCAAGCTCGCGGCGCAGCTGGGCCAGCAGCTGCTGCTGGGTGACCTGCAACTCCTCGATCATCTTGCGCTTGTCCTGGTCGGCGTCGCCGATCTCCACCTGCGCGGACGGCGGCAGCGGCGAGGTGGCGCGACCCTTGAGGGCTTCGCCGCCTCCGGCGAGGTTGGCCTGGGCGATGGCCTGCGCCTTGTCCGGCGCCAGCCCCGAGCGCGAGTTCACCAGGATCACCTCCAGCGGGGTGTCGGCGAACACGCGGTTGAAGCCCTCCGGATCGACGAAGCGAACCCCCAGCAGCGCGGCATGCACCGCCAGCGAGAACAGCAGGGCGACCTGCAAGGTGCTGAGCGATGCGGTCCAGCGGGCCCAGCGACCCCAGCGACCTGTCAGGCCTTCCGAAGGGTCCGGCACCGGCGCAGTGGCCGCCGATGAAGCGTCGCCTTCGCGCAGGGGCGAAGGCGACGCGGCGATCTGGCTCGGGAGAACCGCGGCCGCGGCTTGCGACCTCGGCGCCTGGCCCGCAGCCGCCGGTGTCGGCGCGGTGGACGGGCGGCGGGACTTCGGTCGGGTGGAGGCCATCGGCGGGGCGGGTGCCGGTTGATCGCGCGGGCGGGGCAGGACCTTCGCCGCTCAGTGCCCGGCAGCGGGCGCCGCGCCCGGGGCCTGCGCCGGGGCCCCAACCGCTGGATCCGCCGCGGGATCAGCCGCGGCCTCGACCAAGGCTTCAGCGCCGTCCGCGACATCGATGGCCAGGTGCAGGGGCCCGGCCGCCGGCGTTTCGTCGTCGAGCTCCTCGGCCAGCCCGTCGGCGTCGTCGGGGGCATCCAGGCGGCGCAGCAGCTGGGCGAAGGCGTCCAGGGTCAGCAGGTCGCAGCCGGTGATTCGGATGCGCACCCGCGTGCCCCGGGGCAGGGCTTCGGTGCCGGTGGCCCGGCACACCAGTGGCAGCGTCTCGGCGCGCACCCAGCCGTCCTTCATCACCGCGGCATCCAGCTCGTCGATGCCCTGCTGCTGCAGGTGCCGCAGCGTCCAGTAGCGTTCGATGCCGCCCTGGAAATCGGCATAGGCCGAATACGCCGCGTCGAAGCTGGAGATGACCGCGAAGAGCGCGGCGTCCTTGGGCTTGAACGGGGCGGCCAGCGCGGCGGTGCGGCCATGGCGGGCCGCCGCGATGATCTGCCACTGGTTGACGAGGTCGACATAGCGCCGCAGCGGCGAGGTCGACCAGGCGTACTGGGGCACGCCCATGCCGGCATGCGGCGCGGGCTTCACGCCCATGCGCACCTTCACCCCTGGAGCCATGCTGGCCTGGCTGCGGTAGATGGCCGGCACCCCGCACTCGGCGACCCACCCACCCCAGTGGCTGTTGGCGAGGATCATCGCCTCGGCGACGATGAGGTCCAGCGGGGAGCCGCGTCGTCGCTGGCCGATCACCACCGTCTCGTCGCCGGCGGGCAGGTCTGCCGCAGGGGGCTCGAGCTTGAAGCTGTAGTCGGGCCGGTTGAAGTTCTCCGGCTTGCCGCGCACCACCTCGCGTCCGGCCTTCAGACTGCGCGCCAGGCGCCACAGGAAGGCGAGCTCGTCGGGGAAGGGCAGTTCGGCGCTGCGGGCGGTGGCCGCATCGGCCAGCGTCGCCTCGGTGACCTGCGCGTCGAGCTGGTCGTGGCGCAGGTTGGCCGCGATGCCCACCCGCTCCAGGCGGGTTTCGAAGCCGCGGCGCTCCAGCGTGGCCTCGTCCAGCGTCACGTACAGCGACACCGCCGGGCAGTCCCGGCCTTCGACCAGGGTGTAGGCCTGCACCACCGCGTCGGGCAGCATGGTGATCTTGCCGCCCGGCATGTAGACGGTGGACAGCCGCTCGCGGGCGATGCGGTCCAGCGGGCTGTCCGGCACGATGGCAAGACCGGGCGCGGCGATGTGGATGCCCAGCGTGACAGTGCCGCTGCCCAGGCCCTGCACCGACAGCGCGTCGTCGATCTCGGTGGTGCTGGAGTCGTCGATCGAGAAGGCCTGCACCCCGGCCAGCGGATGCGCGTCGGCCACCGGCGGCGCGCTCACCGGCGCGAAACCCGTGCCCTTGGGAAAGTGGTCGAAGAGGAAGCGCTTCCAGTGGAACTGGTAGGGCGAGTCGATGGCGCCGGCCCGCTTGAGCAGCTCCAGCGGCGCGCGCTGGGTTCGCCGGGCGGCCTCGACCACCGCCTTGTACTCCGGGGCGTTCTTGTCCGGGCGGAAGAGGATGCGGTAGAGCTGCTCGCGCACCGGTGCCGGGCATTGGTCGCAGGCCAGCTCGCCCGCCCAGGCCTCGATCTGCGCCGCGATGGCCTTCTTCTTCTCGATGCCGGCCAGCGCAGCCTTGACCGTCTCCTCGGGGGCCTTGCGGAACTGGCCCCGGCCCAGGCGCCGGAAATAGTGCGGGGCGTCGAACAGGCGCAGCAGGGCGGCGGCCAGCTGCGCCGGCGTGGCCTTGTCGCTGTAGTAGTCGCGGGCCAGGTCGGCGAAGCCGAACTCCGCTTCGGGGGCGAAGGTCCAGGCCAGGTCCAGGTCGATGTCCGCGGCCAGGCGGTGGGCCTCGCCCAGCAGCTCGGCCGGTGCGGGCGCGGCAAAGCGCAGCAGCAGGTTGGCCGCCTTCACCTTGACCCGCTTGCCGCTGTCGAGCTCGACCTGCGCGGACGCATCGCCCTCGCTCATCAGCCGGCCGGCCTGGAACTTTCCCGATTCTTCGAACAGCGCATACATCCGGTGATTGTCACCGCCCGCGCGCGCCCCCGCCGTGCCGGACTGCGCATCAATAGGTCCGGCCGCGCCGGTACTGGCCCTGGCTTCGCGCGGTGCGCTCGGTGGCGCTGTCGATGGCTGCGAAATGACTTCCGGCATGGGCCTGGCAGATCGCCAGGCCCAGCGCATCCGCTGCGTCCTTGCCCGGCACGCCCGGCAGCGACAGCAGGCGGCTGACCATGGCCTGGATCTGCTCCTTGGTGGCCATGCCGTGGCCGACCACCGCCTTCTTCATCTGCAGCGCGGTGAACTCCGAGACGACCAGCCCGCTCGTCACCAGCGCCGTCAGCGCCGCCCCTCGGGCCTGGCCCAGCAGCAGCGTGGACTGCGGGTTCACGTTGACGAACACGATCTCCACCGCGGCCACGGTGGGGCTGTAGCGGGCGCACACCTCGCGCACGCCGTCGAAGAGGATGCCCAGCCGTCGGGGCAGCTCGCCGGTGGAAGCCGCATCGGTGCGGATGGTGCCGCTGGCCACGTAGTGCAGGCGCGGGCCGTCGACGTCGATGACGCCGAAGCCGGTGGTTCTCAGGCCGGGGTCGATGCCCAGGATGCGCATGGGGGCCCTTCGCCTGAGCGCTCAGGCCACGCCCGCGCCGGTGGTCCAGCGCAGCACGTGGAAGAAGACGGGTGCGGAAAAGCACAGCGCGGCCACCCGGTCGAGCAGGCCCACGGCGCCGGTCAGGCTGGCCCGCCCGCCCCAGAAACGCACGCCCGCGTCCCGCTTGAGCGCCCGCATGACGAAGTCGCCGAAGGAGCCGGCACCGGCCGCCACCGCGCCCATGGCGAAGGCTTCGGACGGGCCGAGCGGCGTGGCCCAGAACAGTGCCATGCCCAGCAGGGCACCGGCCATCACGCCGGTGGTCCAGGCGCGCCAGGAGAACGAGCGGCTGATCGCGCGCGCCACCGGACGCCGGCGCATCCATCGGCTGGCCGCCTCCTGCGCGATCTGGCCTGCGGCCACCACGGCCACCAGATAGAACACCAGAAAGGCGCCGCGGCCTTCGGCGCCCGGCACCGCCAGCAGCAGCAGCGCCGGCGCATGGCTCATGCCGTAGACGCACACCATCACGCCCCACTGGATCTTCGCGGTGCGTTCCAGGAAGCGCTGCGGGTCGTTGCCCAGTGCGCTGACCACCGGCACGGCCAGGAACACGTAGACCGGGATGAAGACGGTGAAGACGTCGAACTGCCGAGTTCCCACCAGCACGTACTGCAGCGGCAGCACGATGAAGAAGGCCAGGATCAAGGTGCGGTGGTCGCCGCGGCGGGTGTGGCTGAGGGTGATGAACTCGCGCAGTGCCAGGAAGGACACGGTGCCGAAGAGCAGCGTCGACCCGACCGGCCCGGAAACCCACGCCACCCAGAAGAGCACCGAAGCCAGCCACACCGCGCGAAGGTCGCGGCGCAGCTGGCGCTGGCGCGAAGCGCCGTCCTGCGGGTCGCGAAGGTCGCGGCTGAACACCCACAGCGTGGCCAGCGACAGCAGGCCGAAGACCAGCACGAAGAGCACGGCCACCTGCTGGCCGTCGGTGAGTTGGCGAAGGGTCTGCATGGCCGCGGGGCTCGCTCAGCGCAGGTCGCGCAGCGCCAGCACGGCCTGGCGGGCGCGGTCGAGGAAGGCCCGCTTGTCCTCGCCGCGGTGCAGCGCGATGGGCGTGCCGAAGGTGACCGAGCACAGGATGGGCACCGGCACCACCTCGCCCTTGGGCATCACCCGTTGCACGTTGTCGATCCACGCCGGCACCAGCGACACCTGGGGGAAGCGTTCGGCCAGGTGGAAGAGCCCCGACTTGAAGGCCTGGGGCTCGCCGCGGTTGCCGCGGGTGCCTTCCGGGAAGATCACCAGCGAGTCGCCGCTGGCGAGGGCCTCGGCCAGCGGCTCCAGCGGGTCTTCATCCTCGCTGCGCGTGCGGCTCACATACACGGCGTTGAACACCTCGCGGGTGATCCAGTGGCGCAGCGGCGACGCGGTCCAGTAGTCGCGCGCGGCGATGGGACGCGTGCTGGCCCGAAGCTCCTGCGGCAGTGCGGCCCAGATCAGGATCCAGTCCAGATGGCTCTGGTGGTTGGCGAAGTAGATGCGCTGCTCGGCCTTGGGCGGGCAGCCGTGCCAATGGCCCTGTGCGCCGGTGATGAGCCGCGCCACGAAGGCCAGCACCAGGCCCGTTAGGTCAGCGGCGGACATGTTTCAGGGGGCGGTGACCGGCGGGTTCCAGGGCCCCGGCCGGGTCAGTGACGGAAATGCCGCACGCCGGTGAACACCATCGCCAGGCCACGCTCGTCGGCGGCCGCGATGACCTCGTCGTCGCGCACGCTGCCGCCTGGCTGGATCACTGCCTGGGCGCCTGCATCGGCCAGCACGTCCAGGCCGTCCCGGAACGGGAAGAAGGCATCGCTGGCCACCACCGAATCGGCGAGCGACAGGCCGGCGTGTTCGGCCTTGATGCGCGCGATGCGAGCGGAGTCCAGTCGGCTCATCTGCCCGGCGCCCACGCCCAGCGTGCGGCCCTGGCCGCAGAACACGATGGCATTGCTCTTCACGAACTTGGCCACCGACCAGGCGAAGAGCAGGTCGTCGATCTGCGCGGGCGATGGCGCCCGCCGGGTCACGACGCGCAGGTCGCTTCGCTGCAGCTGGTGGTTGTCCGCGGTCTGGATCAGAAGTCCCGAGCCGATGCGCTTGACGTCGTGCGCGTTCAGGCCGCGAGCCCAGTCGGTGGTGCCTCCCGGTGGCAGGTCGATCTGCAGCACCCGCGTGTTGGGCTTTGCGGCCAGGGTGACCAGGGCTTCGGCGGAGAAGCCCGGCGCGATCAGCACTTCGACGAACTGGCGACTCACCCGCTGTGCGGTGGCGCCATCGATCTCGACGTTGAAGGCGATGATGCCGCCGAAGGCCGAGGTGGGATCGGTGGCGAAGGCGCGTTCGTAGGCGGAGCCGGCGTCGGTGGCCAGCGCCACGCCGCAGGGGTTGGCGTGCTTGACGATCACGCAGCCGGCCACGGACGAACCCTGCGCCTGCAGCGCCTTCACGCACTCCCAGGCGGCGTCGGCGTCGGCGATGTTGTTGTAGCTGAGCTCCTTGCCCTGCAGCTGCCGGGCGGTCACGAGCGAGCCGGGCGCCGGGTGCAGGTCGCGGTAGAAGGCCGCCGCCTGGTGCGGGTTCTCGCCGTAGCGCAGGTCCTGCAGCTTGACGAAGCGGCCGTTGCTCTGGCCGGGAAAGGCGGCGTGCGGCGCTCGGGCGATGTCGGACAGGTCGGCAGCGTCGTCCGGCACGGTGATGGCCGAGAGGTGGTCGCTGATGGCCGCGTCATAGGCGGCGATGCGGTTGAAGGCCGCCACGGCCAGCCGGAAGCGGGTGGCCGGCCCCACAGCCCCGCGCGTCTTCCACTCCTGCAGCGTGGGCGCGTATTGAGCCGGGTCGGTGAGCACCACCACCCCGGACCAGTTCTTGGCTGCCGAGCGCACCATCGCCGGGCCGCCGATGTCGATGTTCTCGATGGCGTCTTCCAGCGTGCAGCCCGGCCGCGCCACCGTGTCCTCGAAGGGATATAGATTGACCACCAGCACGTCGACGGTGGGAATGCCGTGGCGTTCGAGCGCGCTCAGGTGCTCGGGCAGGTCGCGACGGGCCAGCAGCCCGCCGTGGATGGTGGGGTGAAGCGTCTTCACCCGGCCGTCGAGCATTTCGGGAAAGCCGGTGTGCTCGGCCACCTCGGTGACGGACAGGCCGGCTTCGGCCAGCGTGCGGGCGGTGCCGCCGGTGGACAGCAGCTGGCAGCCCAGAGACGCCAGTTCACGGGCGAGTTCGACGATGCCGGTCTTGTCGGAGACGGAAATCAGGGCGCGCATGCTGCAGGAAGGCTCAGGCCGGGTGGGTAAGGGGAGGGGCGGGCGGGGGACTCAGCGAACGAGCGGGCGGAAGACCGGGCGGCGGCGACGCGCGTCGCGCCGAGCGGGCCGCAGCCGCTCGTTCGACGCTGGGCTTCAATCGACGAGCTTGTGCTCGAGCAGCTTGCGCCGCAGGGTGTTGCGGTTGATGCCCAGCCATTCTGCCGCGCGCGACTGGTTGCCCTCGGCGCGTTGCATGACCACCTCGAGCAGCGGGCGCTCGACCACCTGCATCAGCATGCCGTGCATGTCGGTCGGCGCAATGCCGCCCAGGTCCCGGAAGTAGGCCTCCAGGCTGTCGCGCACGCACTCTTCGAGGGAGGGGATCTTCTTCTGGCTCACGGGTCGGTCGGGCGCTGGCGGTTGGAGTCGGCGGGCGGGGCGGGAAGGGCTGCGGCAAGCGCAATGCGATGGAAGGACCTGTGGGCAGGGAGGGCTCAGGCCTCGGCCAGCACCCGTTCGTCGTTGGCCGCTGGCAGTGCGGGCCAGTGCGCCTGCCGCGACGCCACGGCTTCGAAGAACCGGGCGACGGCTGCACGCTGGGCCTGCGCGTCGTCGATGCGGTTCATCGCGTCGCGGAAATCGTCGCCGCCGGGAAGGGCCCGCAGGGCCCAGCCCAGGTGCTTGCGGGCACTTCGCACGCCGGCCACTTCGCCGTGAAAGCGGTGGTGCTCGTCCAGGTGGGCCAGCAGCCACGCGCCGGCCTCGTCGACGGTGGGCGGTGGCAGCTGCTCGCCGGTGTGGAGGAAGTGCGCGATCTCGCGGAAGATCCACGGACGCCCCTGGGCGGCCCGGCCGATCATCACCGCATCGGCGCCGGTCAAGCGCAGCACGTCGCGGGCGCGCTCGGGTGTCGTGATGTCGCCATTGGCCACCACCGGCACGGCCACGCTGGACTTGATCTCGGCCACGGTGTCGTGCTCGGCCACGCCTCGGTAGCCCTGGTCGCGGGTGCGGCCGTGGACGGTCAGCAGGGCGATGCCCGCTTCGGCCGCGGACCTTGCCAGCCGCGGCGCATTGCGCGCGTCGGCAGCCCAGCCCGTGCGCATCTTCAGCGTCACCGGCACGCCATGCGGCAGGCATGCCTTCACCACCGCCTCGACGATGGCCAGGGCCAGCGGCTCGTTGCGCATCAGCGCCGAGCCGGCCCAGACGTTGCACACCTTCTTGGCCGGACAGCCCATGTTGATGTCGATGATCTGCGCACCGTGGTCGATGTTGAATCGGGCAGCATCGGCCATCTCGGCCGGATCGGTGCCGGCGATCTGCACCGCGATCGGCGCGGATTCGCCCTCGTGGTCCATCCGTCGGCGGGTCTTGCGGCTGTCGCGCAGGCCCGGCTGGGAGGTGACCATCTCGCTCACGGCATAACCCGCGCCCAGGCTGCGGCACAGCTGCCGGAAAGGGCGGTCGGTCACACCGGCCATCGGCGCGACGAACAGGCGGTTGGACACCGCGTGCGGGCCGATGAACATCGGGTGGGCTCGGGAAAAACGAAGGCGCCGAGTATATCGGCGGCACCCTGGGTGCAGGCGCGCCGGGCTGCCCCGGGGGCTGCGATGATCCGCGGCTGCGCGGCAAGCCCTGGCGGGCGCTGATCCTGCCGGAACCCCCTTCATGAACGAATGGCTGACCTCGGTCCTGTCTTTGCTGGCCCTGCCCCAGTTCGGCTTGAGCACGGTGTTCGTCGTGGCCTTCGTGTCGGCGACGCTGCTGCCCATGGGCTCGGAGCCCGCGGTGTTCGGGCTGGTCAAGCTCAACCCCGACCTCTTCTGGCCGGCGGTGCTGGTGGCCACCGCCGGCAACACGCTGGGCGGGGCGGTGTCCTGGTGGATGGGCTACGGGGCCGAGCGCGCCTGGGAGCGGGTCACCCACAAGCGGCTCGAGGCCCGCGCGCTGGTGTGGCTGCAGCGGCTGGGCCCCAAGGCCTGCCTGCTGAGCTGGCTGCCGGCCATCGGCGACCCGCTGTGTGCGGTGGCTGGCTGGCTGCGCCTGCCCTTCTGGCCCTGCGTGGCCTACATGGCCGTGGGCAAGTTCTTCCGCTATGTGTTGATGACCGCGGCCTTGCTGTGGGTCTTCCCGGGCGGCTTCTCGCTCGGGTAGGCACCTTGCGATGCCAGTTGGCGCTCCAGCTGGTCGAGCACGGCATGCAGCCGGTCCAGGCTTTGCAGCGGTGACGGTGCGGGCGGGGGCTGCCGTCCGCGCGAGCGGGGCCCCGGCCGGGGCACCCGGCCGGTGGCGGGGTCCAGGCGATCGGCCGCCTCCAGCACCGCGCCGTTGAGCCGCAGGCCGTGCCGCAGCAGCAGGCCGTCGAGCTCGCCGCGGCGTCTGGCCAAGGTGTGCAGCGTGCGGCGGTAGGCGTGGGTGGCCAGTGCGCTGCGCTGGGCATAGCCGAAGGTGCCCGCCATGAACAGCGCCGGGTCGCGGTGGTCGGGCTCGAACAGCAGGATGGTGGTGTCCGGGTGGGTGTGCTCGTAGGACTTCATGCCCAGCTCCAGCCGCGAATGGATCAGCGTGCGAAGCGTCTGAGCCAGGACGATGGGCAGGCCGCCTTCGACCAGGCGGGGGATGGACGCGGTCGCGTGCCGGCCGGCCCGGCTGGATGACCCGGACGGCGCAACCGGCGAAGCGCTGGCATCGAAAGGCACGAGCGGGTTCAGGCAGATCAGCAGGTCCAGGCCCTCGTCGAGCAGCACCGACGCGTGCAGCGTCTTCTTCAGCGCGCCGTCCACGTAGTGCCGACCGGCGATCTCGACCGGGGGATAAAGACCGGGCAGCGCCGCGCTGGCCTGCACCGCCCGGGAGATGGGCACGTCGTCATGGCCAGGCAGGCCGAAGGGCATGGACTCGCCAGAGTCCAGGTCGGTGGCCACCAGCACCAGGCGGCGGCTCAGCCGCCGGAAGTCGTTGCTGCGCCCGGGCTGGGCAAACAGTTCGCTCAGCCTGCGGTGGATGCCTTCGTTGGACAGCAGCCCTGACGGCAGCGCCGCACCGAGCATGCGCAGCGCGCCGGCAGGCGCCACATCGCCCAGCGCCAGTCGCCAGGCGGCGCTGGCCATGAGCCGCGGCAGCAGGGCCAGGCGGCTGCCGTACTCCCGCCAGGCCGGCCTGAGCAGCAGGTCGGCATCGAAGATGTCTTCCGGGTCGCCGTCGTTGGCGATGAAGGACGCCCACAGGTCGCGCGGGGTGAGGCCGTTGGCAAGGGCCGCCGCGAGAAAGCCGCCGGCGGAGACGCCGACGAAGCTGTCGCAGTGCTTCAGCGGCCGGCCGACGAGGGCGTCGTCCAGCGCGCACAAGGCACCGATTTCATAGATGGCGCCGAAGGGCCCGCCCCCGGCGAGCGCCATGCCAATGCGGGCCGGAGTGGGCATCGGGCAGGTTTCGAGGCCGCGCTGCGGTGCCTGCGAGTCAGGCGAGCGGTGCGGACTTCATCGGTGCTTCGGGCGGGCGTCAGGCGGCCTTGCGGGCCGCGCGGCGGCGGGAGGTCGGGGCCGGGGTCGGGGCCGGGGCCAGCGCGGGTGCGGGCGTGGGCGCAGGGGGCGCGGCGATCGCTGCACCAGCCGGCCGCTTGCGGCTGGCGGTGCGGGCGGCTGGCGACGTGACCGCACCCGCCTTGGACGCAGCGGCGCGCGGCTTGCGCGTGGCGGCGGGCCGGGCCGAGGACGAGCCACTGAGTCGGTCGACCGCCGCGGCCAGCGCGTCGATGCGGGCCACCAGCGTGTCGTAGTCCTTGCGGCTGGGCACCCCCAGCTTGTTCTGGGCGCGCGCCACACGCTCCTCGAAGATGGATTCGAGCTTGTCCCAGTGCTGGCCGGCCTTGCCGGTGATGCCGTCGGCCATGTGGCTCATCTTGTCGGTGACGCCACCGATGCGGTCCTCGGCGGTGGCCTGGGTGCGCTTTTGCAGACGGGCGCCTTCCTTGACCAGCGCCTCGTAGATCTTGCCGCCCTCTTCCTGGGCCTTGGCGAAGGCGCCCAGCCCGGCCAGCCAGATCTGGTTGGCCGAACCCTTGATGGTCGCCGCCAGCTCGCTGTCCGCCGCCGCCGTGGACGACGACGCCTTGCGTTCGGCCATCTTCTGAAGCTTCTTCACCATGATTCGATCTCCCTTGGGATGCAGGTTCTGGAGGCCCGCTGGGGCGCCGTGCAGGGCGTCCAAGGGGTGAAACGACTATAGGAGCGCGACGCCTGGCCGGGGGAGTCGCTTCTAGGCCTGCCCGTCTATGGCCCGCCCGAGGCGTTCGGCCCCTGCGTCCATCGGCTTTCTCCGGGAAACCATCGTCGGGTGCGGATGCCGGATTGAAGAAGAATCTCCGCCGTCCCTTCTCCAGGGCGGCCCGGCGCGGGCGGCCCCGAACCTCCAGGAGCCCGCATGCACTACTTCGTCACCGGCGCGTCCGGCTTCATCGGCAAGCGCCTGGTCAAGGCCCTGCTCGCCCGACGCGGAACGTCGGTGTCCTTCCTGGTCCGTCCGGGCAGCGAGGACAAGGTGTCCGCGTTGATGGGCTACTGGGGTGCGGCCAAGGGCCGTGTGACACCCGTCACCGGCGACCTGACCGAAAAGCGCCTGGGTGTCGCGGCCGATGCGCTCAAGGCGCTGAAGGGGCAGGTGGACGCGGTCTACCACCTCGCGGCGGTCTACGACCTCGATGCCGACGAGGACAGCCAGGTGCGGGTGAACGTCGAGGGCACGCGCAACCTGGTGGAGTTCGCGCAGGCGGTTCAGGCCCGGCACCTGCACCATGTGTCGTCGATCGCGGCGGCGGGCCTGTACGAAGGCGTGTTCCGCGAGGACATGTTCGACGAGGCCGAGGGCCTGGACCACCCCTACTTCATGACCAAGCACGAGAGCGAGAAGATCGTGCGGCGCGAGTGCAAGCTGCCTTGGACCATCTACCGGCCCGCCGCGGTGGTGGGCGACAGCCGCACCGGCGAGATGGACAAGATCGACGGCCCTTACTACTTCTTCAAGCTCATCCAGCGCATGCGGCAGATCCTGCCGCCGTGGATGCCGTCCATCGGGCTGGAGGGCGGGCGCATCAACATCGTGCCGGTGGACTTCGTCGTCTCCGCCATCGACCACATCAGCCACCACCACCGCGCGAGCGGCAAGTGCTTCCACCTGGTCGACCCGATGGGCTACCGGGTGGGCGACGTGCTGGACATCTTCGGCCGCGCAGCCCACGCGCCCAGGATGAACGTCTTCGTGAATGCCGCGCTGCTGGGCTTCATCCCGAAGAGCGTGAAGAAAGGGCTGATGGCACTGGCCCCGGTGCGGCGCGTGCGCGCCGCGGTGATGAAGGACCTCGGGCTGCCCGAGGACATCCTGACCTTCGTGAACTACCCCACCCGATTCGACCGTCGGGAGACGGACGCCGCGCTCCAGGGCAGCGGCATCGAATGCCCGAACCTGAAGGACTACGCCTGGCGGCTGTGGGACTACTGGGAACGCCACCTGGACCCGGCGCTCTTCATCGACCGCAGCCTCAAGGGGGCGGTGGGCGGCAAGGTGGTGCTGGTCACCGGCGGCAGTTCGGGCATCGGCCTGGCCGCGGCGTGCAAGTTCGCCGAGGCCGGCGCCGTCACGCTGATCTGCGCCCGCGAGCAGTCCAAGCTCGACGAGGCGGTGACGGAAATCGCTGCGCATGCAAAGGCCCGGGGCGTGGCCGCGCCAAGGGTGCACGCCTACAGCGTGGACATCGCCGACCCGCAGGGATGCGCGGCCTTCCTGGCCACAATCGAGGCCGAGCACGGCGGGGTGGATTTCCTCATCAACAACGCCGGCCGCTCGATCCGCCGGGCCATCGAGGCCAGCTACGACCGCTTCCACGACTTCGAGCGCACGATGCAGCTGAACTACTTCGGCTGCCTGCGCGTCACCATGGGCCTGCTGCCCGGCATGGTGAAGAAGCGCCGCGGCCATGTGGTGAACATCAGCTCCATCGGCGTGCTGACCAACGCGCCACGCTTTTCCGCCTATGTGGCCAGCAAGGCGGCCCTGGACGCCTGGACCCGCTGCGCGTCCAGCGAATACGCCGACCAGGGCATCACCTTCACCACCATCAACATGCCGCTGGTGCGAACGCCCATGATCGCGCCCACCAAGATCTACAACAACGTGCCCACGCTGGCGCCGGAGGAGGCGGCCGACATGATTGCGCAGGCCTGCGTGGACAAGCCGGTGCGCATCGCCACCCGGCTCGGTATCGCCGGCGAGCTGCTGCACGCGGCCTCGCCGCGCATCGCGCAGATCGTGATGAACACGAGCTTCCGGATGTTCCCCGACAGCGACGCCGCCAAGGGCGAGAAGGGCGACAAGCCGAGGCTGAGCGCCGAGGCGATGGCACTGCAGCAGATGATGCGCGGCATCCACTTCTGATGCCTGAGGCCTGAGGCCTCAGGCGCTGAAGGCGCCCGTCCGGGCGCTGCGGACCCGGGCCGGGTGTGCTTCGTCAGTCGTCGAGCTCGGCGCGCGCCATCTCCACGTCCAGCCGCTCCATCGCGTCCGCCGGGTCGCAGGCGGCGGCCTCCGCGTACAGGCGCTCGGCCTCCTTCATGCGCTTGTCGCCTTCGAGCATCACCAGCCCGTTGGCGTACTCGATGCGGGCGATGGCACTGGCGGGGTTGAGCTCGAGCGCCCGCTTGAAAAGCTTGAGGCCCGTGGCAGTGTCGGCTCCCTGCGTCTTGCCCAGCAGCTTGCCCACCTTGTCGATCACCTCCGCATGGAAGGCGCCCAGTGCGACGTGGGCATCGGCATGGGCGGGTTCGAGCTGTATGGTCTTCTCCAGCGCGCCACGCACCTTGGCGCCCAGCCCCTGGGCGAGCGCCTTGGCCACGCTGATGCCCTGGCTGTAGCGGCCCAGCGAATAGGCCATCCAGTAGTGGGCATTCGGGTTGCGCGGCTCGTCGCGCGCCTGGGCCTCGGCCCGCTCGGCCACGGCCTGGAACAGCGCCAGCCTGTCGTCCTCGTCGTCGACGAGGTAGGTGGCGTACATCGCCTGGGCCTTGTTGGCCACGGTGATCCCCGCGCCTGCGGCCTTCAGGCCCACGTCATGCGCCTGCTGGAATTCGCCTGCATGGAAGTGGATCCACGCCTGCTGCACCGCGGCGTCGGCTGGCCAGGGCTCGGCATCGCCCACATGCAGCCGGGCCCAATGCTTCTTCAGGCTGGCCGGCGTGCGGCGGTAGGCGGCTTCGGGGTGGGGGAAGGGTTTCCAGGTTGCCATCGCGGGTCTCCTCCGTCGGGGTGTCCAGGGGCGGTGGTCGGGTGCGACGCGGGGCGGTTCAGCCTGCGCCCGGCACCCGTGCATAGGGGCCGATCAGCGCTTGCAGGTGCTCGCGCTGGGCCGCATCGACATAAGGCAGCAGCAGGCTCATCGTGTGGGCCGCGCCCCGCAGCAGCGCCGCCTGGGCCTGCTCGGGCTCCAGCGCGTGCCGCGGGTCGCGCACGTACTCGTAGCTCAGCCAGTAGGTGAGCACCACCACCATGGCGGTGGCCACCGGCTCGGCCTCGCGCAGGTGCATGCGCAGCTCGCCGCTGCCGCCCAGCCCCGCCAGCGCCGAGCGCACGGCACGGCCCTTGGCCTGCAGCACCGCCTGGAACTCGCGCTCGAGCAGCCGGTTCTTGGACAGCAGGTCGTTGAGGTCGCGGTAGAGGAAGCGGTAGTGCCAGACCGTCTCGAAGAGCATGTGGAAGAAGAGCCAGGCGTCCTCCACATGACGCACGTCGGGTGCGGCCTTCAGCAGCGGCAGCAGCGCCTTCTGGAAGCGCTCGAACAGCCGGTTGATCAGCTCTTCCTTGGCTGGGTAGTGGTAGTAGAGGTTGCCCGGGCTGATGTCCAGCTCGGCGGAGATGAGCGTGGTGGACACGTTCGGCTCGCCGAAGCGGTTGAAGAGCTCGAGGCTGACGTCCAGGATGCGGTCCGCGGTTCGGCGGGGCGGCGTGGCGTCGGTCGGCTTCTTGCGGGGCATGGCCAGCCAGTCTAGTTCCAGGCCGGTGCCTCGCCAACGGCGGTTCTCCCCCAGGGCGGGCCGGTGCGAAGCGACGGGCCCGCCCGGCTCCTACAATGCCGGGTTGAGCCCTGTTCCCATGCCCGCCGTCTCCTTCCTGGACGTCTCCAAGTCCTTCCTCCCGCCGCGCAAGGGCGGCCGCGAGCCCGTCCAGGCGCTCGACGGCGTCCGGTTCGACATCGAGGCCGGCGAGTTCTTCGGCCTGCTCGGCCCGAACGGCGCCGGCAAGACCACGCTCATCAGCATCCTGGCGGGCCTGACCCGGGCCACTTCAGGCCGGGTGACGGTGATGGGCCACGACGTCGTGGACGATTTCGCCGCAGCCCGCCACGCTCTGGGCATCGTGCCGCAGGAACTGGTCTTCGACCCCTTCTTCAGCGTGCGCGAGACGCTGGTGTTCCAGAGCGGCTACTTCGGCGTGCGCGACAACGCCGCCTGGATCGATGAACTGCTCGAAGGCCTGGGTCTGGCGGACAAGGCGAATGCCAACATGCGGCAGCTCTCCGGCGGCATGAAGCGCCGGGTGCTGGTGGCGCAGGCGCTGGTGCACCGGCCTCCCGTCATCGTGCTGGACGAGCCAACGGCCGGCGTGGACGTGGAGTTGCGCCAGACGCTGTGGAAGTTCATCGGCCAGCTGAACAAGCGCGGCCACACCGTCCTGCTCACCACCCACTACCTCGAGGAGGCCGAGGCGCTGTGCGGGCGCATCGCCATGCTCAAGCGGGGGCGGGTGGTGGCGCTGGACCGCACCTCGGCGCTGCTCGCCGGAACGGCCAGCACCATGCTGCGCTTCAAGACCGACGCGGCGCTGCCGGCCGCCGTGGCCGAGCGCGCCCGGGTGACCGGGCGCATCGTGCAGGTCAAGGCCCGCGATGCGGCGGAGGTGGAGTCCACGCTGGCGGCGCTTCGCCTGGCCGGCGTGGCGCCCGAGGACCTGGAGATCGGTCGCGCCGACCTCGAGGACGTGTTCCTGGACATCATGAAGGCCGATTCGGCCCGGGAGGCCGCATGAGCACCCCCCTGCCGGCGACCGCCGCGGCGCCGCGCCGCCATGGCGCCTTCGAAGGCGCCGGCATGCTCTTCCGCAAGGAAGTGCTGCGTTTCTGGAAAGTGAGTTTCCAGACGGTGGCAGCGCCCGTGCTCACCGCGCTGCTCTACCTGCTCATCTTCGGTCACGTGCTCGAAGACCATGTGCAGGTCTTCGACGGCGTGGGCTACACCAGCTTCCTGGTGCCCGGCCTGGTGATGATGAGCGTGTTGCAGAACGCCTTCGCCAACAGCAGCTCCAGCCTCATCCAGAGCAAGATCACCGGCAACCTGGTGTTCCTGCTGGTCACGCCGCTGGCGCCTCGGTCCTGGTTCGTGGCCTATGTCGGCGCGTCGGTGGTGCGCGGGCTGGTGGTGGGCAGCGGCGTGCTGTTCGTCACCGTGTGGTTCGTGCCGCTGCAGATGGCGCACCCGCTGTGGGTGCTGGCCTTTGCGGCGCTGGGCGCCGCGCTCATGGGCGCGCTCGGCCTGATCGCCGGCCTGTGGGCCGACAAGTTCGACCAGATCGCCGCCTTCCAGAACTTCGTGATCATGCCCATGACCTTCCTGTCGGGCGTGTTCTATTCGGTGCACTCGCTGCCGGGCTTCTGGCAGACGGCCAGCCACCTGAACCCCTTCTTCTACGTGATCGACGGCTTCCGCCATGGGTTCTTCGGCGTCAGCGACACCACGCCCTGGCTGAGCCTTGGCATCACCGCCGGCGCGGTGCTGCTGGTCTTCACCCTGGCGCTGCAGTTGCTGCGCTCGGGCTACAAGATCCGCCCCTGAATAGAATCAGGCCATCATGAGTGAGCCGACGGCTGCCGATGTGCAGCGATTCATCGCCCAGGGCCTGCCCTGCGAACACCTCGAGGTCGAGGGCGACGGGCGGCATTTCTTCGCCACCATCGTCTCCGCCGAATTCGACGGCAGCAGCCGCGTGGCGCGACACCAGCGGGTCTACCGCGCGCTGGGCGAGCGCATGCGCGAAGAGATCCACGCCCTGTCCATGAAGACGCTCACCCCCGCGGAGTGGGCGCTGCAGGCGGGCGCCGCCGCGCCCGGCGCCCCGCGCGCCTGAACGGCCGGCACCGCGTCCCTTCCGCTTCGGGGTCACGCGGGTCGGCGCTGCTTTCCGCTTGTGCGTCCGATTCGACCTGCCGCCGGTCTCCGAGCTTGCGCCGTCCTCCACTTTTCGTCCGTCGCCCGATCCGAACCTGCCCATGGACCAACTCCTCATCCGCGGCGGCCGTCCGCTTGAAGGCGAGGTCTCGGTGTCCGGTGCCAAGAACGCCGCCCTGCCCGAGCTGTGCGCGGCCCTGCTGACCGCCGAACCCGTCACCCTGCACAACGTACCGCGCCTGCACGACGTGGGCACGATGGCGCGCCTGCTCGCCACCATGGGCGTGCGCGTCGAGCGCGATGCGCAGCACCCTGACCGGCTGCACCTC
Organism: Rubrivivax sp.; assembly: GCA_027487905.1. GTDB lineage: Bacteria > Pseudomonadota > Gammaproteobacteria > Burkholderiales > Burkholderiaceae_C > JAIYCR01. The sequence continues at coordinate 133,271 of JAIYCR010000040.1, forward strand.
GATGCGAGCGCACTGGACCGACCGGAAGCGCCCTACGAACTGGTGAAGACGATGCGGGCCGCCATCCTCGTGCTGGGCCCGCTGCTGGCGCGTTTCGGCCAGGCGCGGGTGTCGCTGCCCGGGGGCTGCGCCATCGGTTCGCGACCAGTGGACCAGCACATCAAGGGCCTGCAGGCGATGGGCGCGTCCATCAGCGTGGAGCACGGCTACATCCTGGCCACCGCGCCCGGGCGGCCGGGCGGCGGCCGGGGCGGCCTGCGCGGCGCGCGCATCAGCACCGACATGGTCACCGTGACCGGCACCGAGAACCTGCTGATGGCCGCCGTGCTGGCCGAAGGCGAGACGGTGCTCGAGAACGCCGCCCAGGAGCCCGAGATCCCCGACCTGGCGGAGATGCTGATCGCCATGGGCGCGCGCATCGAGGGGCACGGCACCAGCCGCATCCGCATCCAGGGCGTCGAGCGACTGGGCGGCTGCAGCCACCGCATCGTGCCCGACCGCATCGAGGCCGGTACCTTCCTGTGCGCGGTGGTGGCCACGGGCGGAGACGTGCTGTTGCGCGGCGCCCGGGCCGAGCACCTGGACGCGGTCATCGACCGCCTGCGCGAGGCGGGTGCCCGCATCGAGTGCGGCACCGAGGATGGCCAGGGCTGGATCCGCGTGCGCCAGTCCGGCCGGCCCCGCGCGGTGTCGGTGCGCACCAGCGAGTACCCGGCGTTCCCCACCGACATGCAGGCCCAGTTCATGGCGGTCGATTGCGTCGCCGAGGGCGTGGCCAAGGTCACCGAGACGATCTTCGAGAACCGCTTCATGCACGTGAACGAGTTGCTGCGGCTGGGCGCTCGCATCGACGTGGACGGCCACACCGCCATCGTGCAAGGCGTGCCGCGCCTGTCCGGCGCGACGGTGATGGCCACCGACCTGCGGGCGTCGGCCAGTCTCGTCATCGCCGGCCTGGTCGCCGAGGGCGAGACCCGGGTGGACCGCATCTACCACCTCGACCGTGGCTACGACGCGATGGAGGCCAAGCTCAGGGGCCTGGGTGCCGACATCGAGCGCGTTCGCGCCGGGAGCGCCGCATGATCACCTTCGCGCTGTCCAAGGGCCGCATCTTCGACGAGACCCTGCCGCTGCTGGCCGCCGCGGGCATCGTGCCCTCGGAAGACCCGGAGCGCTCGCGCAAGCTCATCATCGGCACCAGCCGCCCGGATGTCCGCATCGTGCTGGTGCGGGCCACCGACGTGCCCACCTACGTGCAGCACGGCGGCGCCGACCTCGGCGTCGTGGGCCGTGACACCCTGATCGAGCATGGGGGCCAGGGCCTGGTGCAGCCGCTGGACCTGCAGATCGCCCGCTGCCGCATGAGCGTGGCCGTGCGTTCCGATTTCGACTACGCAGCCGCGGTTCGGCGCGGCTCGCGTTTGGCGGTGGCCACCAAGTACACGAGCTGCGCGCGCGAGCATTTCGCGGCCAAGGGGGTCCATGTGGACCTGATCAAGCTGTACGGCTCGATGGAGCTCGCCCCGCTCACCGGCCTGGCCGATGCCATCGTCGACCTGGTCTCCACCGGCAACACGTTGAAGGCCAACCACCTCGTCGAGGTGGAGCAGATCCTGTCGATCTCCGCCCGGCTGGTCGTCAACCGGGCGGCACTGCGCTTGCAGCACGCCCGGCTGCGCTCGCTCATCGAACAGCTCGAGGTGGCGGTGCAGCAGCGCACCCAGGCCGCCGAGCCCCTCCGCGCCACGCTTCCGGCGGCTCCATGAACCCCTCCGATTCGCCCCTCACCCTTGCCCGGCTGTCCACCGCGGAGGCCGGTTTCGAGACCGCCTTCCAGCGGCTGAAGCACTGGTCGGCCGACACCGACCGGGCGATCGAGTCCCGGGTGGGCGACATCCTGGCCGACGTCCGGGCGCGGGGCGATGCCGCCGTGCTCGACTACACCGCCCGCTTCGACGGGCTGAAGGCCACGTCGGTGGGGGCGCTGGAGATCACTCGCGACGAGCTGCAGGCCGCGCTCGCGCAGATCACCCCCGCACAGCGCTCGGCGCTGCAGGCGGCGGCGGACCGCATCCGCGCCTACCACGAGCGCCAGCTCGATGCCTGTGGCAGGTCCTTCGCCTACCGCGATGCCCAGGGCACGCTGCTGGGCCAGAAGGTCACGCCGCTGGACCGGGTGGGCATCTATGTGCCCGGCGGCAAGGCCGCCTACCCGAGCAGCCTGCTGATGAACGCGGTGCCGGCCCATGTGGCGGGCGTGGGCGAGATCATCATGGTGGTGCCCACGCCGCTTCGGGGCAGCGTGGCCACGGGCGGCGCGAGCGCGGGCGAAGGTGCAGCCGGCGGGCTGCCCGAGCGCAATCCGCTGGTGCTGGCCGCCGCGGCGGTGGCCGGCGTGAGCCGCGCCTTCACCATCGGCGGGGCCCAGGCGGTCGCCGCACTGGCCTACGGCACGCAGACCATCCCGCAGGTGGACAAGATCACCGGTCCGGGCAATGCCTATGTGGCCTCGGCCAAGCGGCGGGTCTTCGGCACGGTGGGCATCGACATGATCGCCGGGCCGAGCGAGATCCTGGTCATCGCCGATGGCAGCACGCCGCCCGACTGGGTGGCCATGGACCTGTTCAGCCAGGCCGAGCACGACGAACTGGCCCAGTCCATCCTGCTGTGCCCGCACGTGCACTACCTGGATGCGGTGCAGGCCGCGATGGACCGCCTGCTGCCCACGATGCCCCGGCGCGAGGTCATCCGTGCGTCGCTGCAGGGGCGCGGCGCGCTGGTGCTGACCCGCTCGATGGAGGAAGCCTGCGAGCTCAGCAACCGCATCGCCCCCGAGCACCTGGAGGTGTCCAGCGCCGACCCTCACCGCTGGGAGCCGCTGCTGCGCCATGCCGGCGCGATCTTCCTGGGCGAGTGGACCAGCGAGAGCCTGGGCGACTACTGTGCCGGCCCCAACCACGTGCTGCCCACCTCGGGAACGGCGCGCTTCAGCTCACCGCTCGGGGTCTACGATTTCCAGAAGCGAAGCAGCTTGATCGAGGTGAGCCAGGCCGGCGCCCGCTCGCTCGGCCCGGTGGCGGCAGAACTGGCCCACGGAGAAGGCCTGACCGCCCATGCGCGGGCGGCCGAACTGCGGCTGCAGGCGCCGGTGCCGTCCGAACCCGGCATCGTCCCCGATGCCCCGCTCGCTGCCAGCCGCGTGGTGCCGGTGACCGAGCCGCTGGTGGACGGCATGATCCGCCTGAAGGTGGCGCCGGTGCAGGAGGCGCTCGTCGCGTCGGCGGCGGCGTCGCTGGCCCAGGCGGCCTACCGGCCGCTCGGGCGGCCGATGGCCATCGTCTCCGGTGGCGAACCCGTGGGCCTGCTGCTGCTGTGGGACAGCCGCCACGACCGCGACGATCCGGCCGACGAGCTCTACATCTGGCGACTGCTGGTCGACTACCGCCACCAGCGTCAGGGACACGGCGCCGTGGCCGTGCGCTGGGCGGTGGCCGAGGCGCAGCGCCTGGGCGTCGCGCGGCTGTCGCTGTCCCACCAGTCGCGCCCCGGACACGCCGGGCCCTTCTACGAGAAGCTGGGCTTTCGCTACACCGGCCTCGAGAAGGACGGCGAACTCGAGATGGAGCTTCGCCTGCGCTGAGCTTGCATTCCTGCGCTGAGCCTGCCTGCCCCCGTTCCGCCCCTGCGTTCACGCCCTGCGCCCCCATGACCACCGCTTCGCTCGCCGATCGAATCGCAGCCACCTTCCGCCAGGACGTCCGCTCGCTGCACGCCTACGCGGTGCAGCCCAGCCGCGGCTTCATCAAGCTCGATGCGATGGAGAACCCGTTTCGCCTGCCCGAGCCGCTGCAGCAGGCCCTGGGCGAGCGCCTGGGTCGTGTGGCGCTGAACCGCTACCCCGGCGACGAATCGGCGCGGGTGATCGAAGCGCTGGGCCGGCACACGGGCCTGCCCGAAGGCTGCCGGCTGATGCTGGGCAATGGCTCGGACGAACTCATCGACCTGCTGGGCGTGGTGTGCATGCGCCCGGGGGCTTCGCTGCTGGCGCCCTTGCCGGGCTTCGTGATGTACGAGATGTCGGCCCGGCTCAAGGGCCTGCGCTTCATCGGCGTGCCGCTGACCGATCGATTCGAGCTGGACGAGGCGGCGCTGCTGTCGGCCATCGAGCGCGAGCGGCCGGCCATCACCTGGATCGCCTACCCCAACAACCCGACGGCCAACCTCTTCGACGAGCGCATCGTCCGGCGGGTCGTCGACGCCGTCGGTGCGCTGGGCGCCGGTTTCGTGGTCTTCGACGAGGCCTACCAGCCCTTCGCCTCGCGCTCGTGGCTGCCGCATCTGGCCGCCCATCCGCACACCCTGGTGCTGCGCACGCTCAGCAAGTTCGGCCTGGCGGGCGTGCGGCTGGGCTACCTGATGGGCGCCGAGTCGGTCATTGCCGAGGTCGACAAGGTGCGCCCGCCCTACAACGTGGGCGTGCTCAACGCCGAGGCCACGCTCTTCGCGCTGGAACACGCCGACGAATTCGAGCGGCAGGCCGCGCTGCTGCGCGCCGAGCGCGATCGGCTGCAGCGGCTTCTGGCCGACACGCCCGGCGTCCAGGCCTTCCCCAGCGAGGCCAACATGATCCTGGTGCGAGTGCCCGATTCGGCCCGCACCTTCGCCGCCATGAAGGCGCGCGGGGTTCTCATCAAGCACGTGGCCGGCCTGCACCCGCTGCTGGCCAACTGCCTGCGGCTGACCGTGGGCACCGCCGACGAGAACACCGCGATGATCGAGGCCTTGCGCGCGGGCCTTTGAGCCCGCGCCAGGACCGGCCTCGCCCCGCCGAACCCGAAGAAGTCAGCGCATCCTCCTCATCGCCCCAGCCGCCGAGCCCGCCATGGACCGCACCGCCACCGTCAGCCGCAACACCGCCGAGACCCGGATCACCGTCACCGTGAACCTGGACGGCAGCGGCCGTTCGGAGCTGTCCACGGGCATCGGCTTCTTCGACCACATGCTCGACCAGATCGCCCGGCACGGCCTGATCGACCTGTCCATCCGGGCCGAGGGCGACCTGCACATCGACGGCCACCACACCGTCGAGGACGTGGGCATCACGCTCGGCCAGGCGGTGGCACAGGCGGTGGGCGACAAGAAGGGCCTGGTTCGCTACGGCCACAGCTACGTGCCGCTGGACGAGGCGCTGTCGCGGGTGGTCGTCGACTTCTCCGGCCGCCCGGGGCTGGCGCTGCACATTCCCTTCACCGCTGGCTCCATCGGCGGCTTCGACACGCAGCTCACCCACGAGTTCTTCCAGGGCTTCGTGAACCACGCCGGCGTGACGCTGCACATCGACAACCTCAAGGGCGTGAACGCGCACCACCAGTGCGAGACGGTGTTCAAGGCCTTTGCCCGGGCGCTGCGGATGGCATTGGCCATCGATCCCCGTGCGAGCGGCATGATCCCTTCGACCAAGGGCTCGCTGTGACGCAAGGCCCGGCTTGCACAGCCCGCCGGAGGCCGCGATGAGGACGGTGGCGGTGGTCGACTACGGCATGGGCAACCTGCGCTCGGTGTCGCAGGCGGTGATGCACGTCGCCCGCGAGGACGAGCGCGCGCGCCAGGAGGTCCGGGTGGTGGTGACCTCCGATCCGCAGGTGGTGGCCGAGGCCGAGCGCATCGTGCTGCCCGGCCAGGGCGCCATGCCCGACTGCATGCGCGAGCTGCGCGACTCGGGCCTGCAGGCGGCCGTGCTGGATGCCGCCGCCCGCAAGCCGCTATTGGGCGTGTGCGTGGGCCTGCAGATGCTGCTCGAGCGCAGCGAGGAAAGCGCGACCACCGAACCCACGCCGGGCCTGGGCCTGATTCCCGGCGAGGTGCGCCGATTCCGTCTGGAGGGCCGTCTGCAGCCCGACGGCAGCCGCTTCAAGGTGCCGCAGATGGGCTGGAACCGGGTCTGGCAGCGGCGTGGCGAGGCAGGCACCCATCCGCTGTGGCAAGGCGTGCCGGACGGCGCGCACTTCTATTTCGTGCACAGCTTCTATGCGGCCCCGCTGCACCCCGAGCACAGCGCCGGCGAGACCGACTACGGCGCTCGCTTTACCTGTGCGGTGGCGCGGGATAACATTTTTGCGACCCAGTTCCACCCCGAGAAGAGCGCCGAACACGGGCTGGCGCTCTACCGGAACTTCCTGCACTGGATGCCCGAGTCACCTGCCGCGCTTCGCTGAGGCGAGCCCCAAGGCCATGCTGCTCATTCCCGCGATCGACCTCAAGGACGGCCAGTGCGTCCGTCTCAAGCAAGGTGACATGCAGGCGTCCACCACCTTCGGTGAGGACCCGGCCGCGATGGCTCGCCGATGGGTGGATGCCGGCGCGCGCCGGCTGCACCTGGTGGACCTGAACGGCGCCTTCGCCGGCAAGCCGGTGAACGAGGCCGCGATCAAGGCCATCCTGCGCGAGGTGGGCGACGAGATCCCGGTGCAGCTCGGCGGCGGCATCCGCGACCTGGACACCATCGAGCGTTACCTGGACGACGGCCTGAGCTTCATCATCGTGGGCACCGCGGCGGTGAAGAACCCCGGTTTCCTCAAGGACGCCTGCACCGCCTTCGGCGGCCACATCATCGTGGGCCTGGACGCCAAGGACGGCAAGGTGGCCACCGACGGATGGAGCAAGCTCACCGGCCATGAGGTGGTGGATCTCGCCCGCAAATTCGAGGACTACGGCGTCGAAGGCGTGATCTACACCGACATCGGCCGCGACGGCATGCTCACCGGCATCAACATCGAGGCCACCGTGCGGCTGGCGCAGGCGCTGACCATGCCGGTCATCGCCTCCGGCGGCCTGAGCGGCCTGCCCGACATCGAACGGCTGTGCGCGGTGGAGGGCGAAGGCATCACCGGCGTCATCTGCGGCCGAGCGATCTACAGCGGCGACCTCGACTTCGCCGCCGCCCAGCAGCGCGCCGACTCGCTGGCCCTGAAGGTCTGACCTCAACCCCGACGGCCCCGTCCGGGGCCGGGCCTGGCGGCTGCCCGAGCGCCCCACCACCTGAAAGCTCCATGCTCGCCAAGCGCATCATTCCCTGCCTGGACGTCACCGGCGGGCGCGTCGTCAAGGGCGTGAACTTCGTCGAACTGCGCGATGCGGGCGATCCGGTGGAGATCGCCGCCCGCTACAACGAGCAGGGCGCCGACGAGCTCACCTTCCTGGACATCACCGCCACCAGCGATGGGCGCGACCTCATCCTGCCCATCATCGAGGCGGTGGCCTCTCAGGTGTTCATTCCGCTGACGGTGGGCGGCGGCGTGCGCACGGTGGCCGACGTGCGACGTCTGCTCAACGCAGGCGCCGACAAGGTCAGCTTCAACTCGGCCGCTGTGGCCAACCCGCAGGTCATCCGCGAAGCGTCGGGCCGCTACGGTGCCCAGTGCATCGTCGTGGCCATCGACGCCAAGCGGCGCACCGGCACGGACGCCGCCGAGCGGGGCGAGGGCTGGGACGTCTTCACCCACGGCGGCCGCAGAAACACCGGGCTCGATGCGGTGGCCTGGGCCACCGAGATGGCCGGCCTGGGCGCCGGCGAGATCCTGCTGACCAGCATGGACCGCGACGGCACCAAGGTGGGTTTCGACCTCGCGCTGACCCGTGCGGTGAGCGATGCCGTCCCGGTCCCGGTGATCGCCTCCGGCGGCGTCGGGGCGCTCGAGCATCTGAGCGAGGGCATCCGCATCGGCGGCGCGGACGCGGTGCTGGCCGCCAGCATCTTCCACTACGGCGAGTTCACCGTCGGACAGGCCAAGGCGCTGATGGCCCGCGATGGCATCGCGGTGCGGCTGTGAGGTCCGGCCCGCGCGATCGCGACGATGCGCCCACGGGGCAGCGCTCGTCCAAGCCGCGGCCTCTGGAGCGCTTCAAGCGCAGCGCCGCAGCCCCGGGCGAAGTCCACCTGCTGGGCGGCCAATGGAAGCGCAGCCGCCTGCCGGTGGCGGACGCCCCGGGCCTGCGGCCGACGCCGGTTCGCATCCGCCAGACCCTCTACGACTGGCTATCGCACTGGTGGGCACTGCAGTGCGGGCAGCCCCCGGGCGAGGGCCTGGACGGTTGTCGAGTGATCGACGCCTTCGCCGGCAGTGGCGCGCTGGGCCTGGAGGCCGCGTCGCGCGGCGCGGGCCCGGTGCTGATGGTCGAGCTCGATGCCGGCCTCGTGCGGCGGCTGGCCGAGACCGTCGCTCGGCTCAAGGCCGAGAAGGTGACGCTGCGCCGCGGCGACGGCATCGCCGTGCTGCGCAGCCTGCCGCGCGCCTCGGTGGACCTGGTCCTGCTCGACCCGCCTTTCGGAAGCCCCCTGCTGCTGCCCGCCCTGCAGGCCGCGCGGCTGGCGCTGGCACCGGGCGGGCGCATCCACCTGGAGACGGGTGACGCGCTGGACGACGCCAGCCTGCAGGGCATGGGCCTGCGCTGCGTACGCGAGCGAAGCGCAGGCGCGGTGCATGCCCAGCTGCTGGCGGCGCTGGACGACGGGCGCAGCCCGGACGCCGAGCAGGCCGCGGCGTCCAGTCCGCCTTCAGGAGAACAGCGATGACCAGCGTGACGCGCCTGACCGCCGTGTACCCCGGCACCTTCGACCCGATGACCCTGGGTCACGAGGACCTGATGCGCCGGGCGAGCCGGCTGTTCGAGCGGCTGATCGTCGCAGTGGCTGCGGGCCACCACAAGCGTACGATGTTCACCATCGCCGAGCGGCTGGACATCGCGCAGTCCCTGGCCCGGCGCCATCCGAACGTGGAGGTGCTGGCCTTTCGCGGGCTGCTGCGCGACTTCGTCGTCGAGCACGGCGCCAAGGTGGTGGTGCGCGGCCTGCGCGCGGTCAGCGACTTCGAGTACGAATTCCAGATGGCCGGCATGAACCGGCAGCTGATGCCGGACGTCGAGACCGTCTTCCTCACGCCCAGCGACCACTACCAGTTCGTCTCGGGCACCTTCGTGCGCGAGATCGCAAGCCTCGGCGGCGACGTCTCCAAGTTTGTGTCGCCCCTGGTGCTGCAGCGGCTTCACGAACGCGTCCAGGCAACCCGTCCGGCGGCCGAATAGCATCCATCGCCATGGCGTTGCTCATCACCGACGACTGCATCAACTGCGATGTCTGCGAGCCGGCCTGTCCCAACGAGGCCATCTCGATGGGCCCGGAGATCTACCGGATCGACCCCGACAAGTGCACCGAGTGCGTCGGACATTTCGAAGAGCCCCAGTGCGTGGCGCTGTGCCCGGTGGCCTGCATTCCGGTGGACCCTGAGCGGGTGGAGAGCCGGGAGACGCTGATGGGGAAGTACCTTCGGCTGACGGAGTTGAAGGTGAGGACGGCCGGTTGACGAGCCCACCCGGCACCTTTCTGCGGTAGCACCCCACGATCGAGGGAGCTGTTGAGGGCCATCCGCTTGAATGCGGATGTCCAGTGAGGAGCGAGCGCCTAAGATCGTTCAATGGTCAATCCATTGCTGATCGACGCAGAGCGTCTTCATGGCGCCAGTGGCCGCCGATTGGTGGCATCGAGCCACCGGCGATTCCTGCTGCTCGCCGCCATCGGGGTCGGCGTTCTGGGTCTGACGAGCGCCGGGCCTGCTCTGGCACGCAGGGGCAGGGTTCGAATGGCAGGACGCGGCCTTGCCCCAGGTGTTCGATATGCAGGCCCCACGCTCAGCCAGCCCGAACTGCGGGCCTGCCTGCAGCAGGAACGGTCCATCAACGATGCGGTCTTGGCCCTGGACCGCGAGGAACAGGACCTCGCCTCTGCCGGCGCGCGTGTCAATGAATACAGCCAGCGCTCGGTGGACGACTACAACAGGCGAGTCGAGACCTTCAATGCACGAGCGCAGGAGGCCAACGCAATGGTTGCCCGATTCAACCATTACTGTGCCAATCGCGCCTACTACGAGTCTGACATGCGTAGCGTGGAGTCCGAGCTCGGCATCCGTCGCTGAGCGCAGCTCCTGCGAGCAGAGTCCGTCCGCTTCCCCCGCTGAATCAACACCCACTTACATGGAATCGCAGCCATGAAATCCCTCCTCATCGTCGTTGCTGTCCTCGCGGGCTCCATCGGTTCGTCGGTCGTCGCTCAGACCACCTGTAATCGCCTGGGCTCATCGACTTTCTGCAACGGAAGTGGCGGGTCGACGTCCACGCTGAACACCCTCGGCGGCACCACCTTCATCCAACGTAGCGATGGTTCTTCAGCCACGGTCAACCGCCTGGGCGGCACCACCTTCCTCAATGAGTCGGACAGCCGTCGTTCGTCAACCGCGAGCACCCTGGGCGGCACCACCTTCATCAACCGCCAGGACGGATCGTCTGCCACGATCAATCGCATTGGCGGCACCACCTTCATCCATGACAGTTCAGGTCGGAACGTGACCTGCAACCGGATCGGCGACTCGACCTTCTGCAACTGACCCTTGGGGTCAGGCAAGCCGGTCGCTCAGCTCCCCGAGCCGTTGTCTTCGGTCCTCACTCGACGGGCTTAGCGTCGATGGGCTTCTGTGCGCTTTCTTCGCCAACAACGCCAGGCTTGATCGGCGGCTCTTTCCTCGGCGGCTTGGGCCGCTGCGGCTTGGCGTGGATGGCCGCCTGGGCCGCGGCCATCTCGCCCTGGAGGAACATCGGCAGCATCTTGAGCGTGGCTTCCTGGGCCCGCTCGATCGCCGTGCGGTCTTCCGCGGAGGGCTTCTTGAGCACGTAGTTGGCCACCTCGCCGCGATCTCCGGGGTGGCCGATGCCCAGGCGCAGGCGCCAGAAGTCAGGGCTGCCCAGCCGCGCCTGGATGTCCTTCAGGCCGTTGTGCCCGGCGGCGCTGCCCCCGAGCTTCAAGCGGGCCTCGCCGGGGGGCAGGTCGAGCTCGTCGTGGATGACGAGGATCTCGGCCGGCGCGATCTTGTAGAAGCGTGCGAGTGCGGCCACCGCCTGTCCGGACAGGTTCATGAAGGTCATCGGCTCGAGCAGCCACACGGGGCCGTCGACGCCGGGCAGGGGGCGGGCCAGGCGCGCCACCAGGCCCTGGAAGCCGCTTTCAGCCTGCAGCGTGGCACCCAGTTGCCGGGCCGCCGCGTCCACCCACCAGAAGCCGGCGTTGTGGCGAGTCGCTTCGTAGGTGGGGCCCGGGTTTCCGAGGCCGACAAGCAGGCGGATCATGTAGGGGGTTGGCCGCAGGGGCGCTCGGACGGGGAGGGGTACTCAGGCAAGCCGGAATTATCGGGTGGCTCCCTGCAGGAGCCGGCCATGCTGCGGTGCTGCATGCCCGAGTGTCCGGCTTTGTTCTATTGACAGGACAAGCAGACCGGACCTACCGTCGCGCCGCCATGATGCGTGATCTGCCCCTGCCCAAATACCACCAGGTCTACCTGCTGCTGCGCGAGCGGCTGCTCGAAGGCGCGTGGGCGCAGGGCCTGCCCAGCGAGCCTCGGCTGGCCGAGGCCTATGGGGTTGCGCGGGTGACCATCCGGCGCGCGCTGGAGGCGCTGGCCGCGGAGGGCCTGATCGAGCGAACGCCCGGGCGCGGCACGGTGCCGGTGCGCTCGGCCGCGCAGGGCGCTGCTGGGTCGAGCGCAGGCGGCGTCGGTGCCGAACGCCCGCCCCTGGAAGGCCTGCTGGAGAACATCGTCACCATGGGCCTGCGCACTTCGGTGCGCGTGCTGGAGTGCGGCACCCAGGCGGCGCCGGAATCGGTGGCCCGTGCGCTGGGGCTGGAGCCCGAAGCACGGGTGCACAAGGCCGTTCGCGTGCGGGCCACCCGCGAAGGGCCGGTGTCGCACATCACCACCTGGGTGCCCGCCGGACTGGGCGCACGCATCGGCCGGCGCGAGTTGGCCCGCAAGCCCATGCTCGTGCTGCTGCAGGAGGCGGGCGTGCGCATCGGCCGGGCCACGCAGACGCTCAGTGCCCGGCTGGCCGATGCCGTCGTCGCCGAACACCTGGGCGTGGCGGTGGGGTCTGCGCTGCTGGCGGTCAACCGCCGCGTGCTCGACACCGACGACCGGCCGGTGCAGTGGCTGCACGGCCTGTACCGGCCCGACCGTTACCACTACGAAATGGAGTTGTCGCGCGTCGGCGGGGTCGATGCGCGGCTGTGGGTGAGCAGGGAGTCCGCGGTGCCGACCCGCACGGCCACCGTCCGTCCAGAGACCGGCAGGCGCCGGTCCGATCAACAGGAGCCACGATGAACACAGGCCGTACCGATCCCGTCTGCAGCGACATCCCGTCCGCCGAGGCCAGCGCCACCGGTGACGCCCACCCCGCCGAGGGGTCCAGCCGCCGGCGCTTCCTGGCCCAGGGCGCGGCCGCCGGCACCGCGCTCGCCTTTCCGCTGGTGGGCGGCGCGCAACCCGCGCCGGTCAAGGTTGGCGTGCTGCACCCGGTCACCGGCGCCCTGGCCTATTCGGGCCAGCAGTGCCGCGAAGGCGCGCTGATGGCCATCGAGGACATCAACAAGGCCGGCGGCATCGCCTCGCTGGGCGGTGCCCGCATCGAGGCGCTGCTGGGCGATGCGCAGTCCGCGCCGCAGGCGGGCGCGGCCGAGATCGAGAAGATGAACGAGGCGGGCGTGAGCGCGGTGGTCGGTGCCTTCGCCTCGGCCATCTGCCTGGCCACCACGCAGGCAGCCGCCCGCCACGGTCTGCCCCATGTGGTGGATGTCGGCGTGGCCGACCAGATCGTCGAGCGCGGCCTGAAGAACACCTTCCGCTTCGGCCCGGGCTATCGAACCTGCGCGCAGGTGGCGGTGGCCAATCTGCATGTGCTCAACACCGCGGCGGGCAAGCCGGCCAAGTCGGTGATGATCATCCACGAGGAGTCGCTGTTCGGCACCGGCACGGCCAACCTGCTGTCCCGCGAGCTGCCGGGCTATGGCTACGAGGTGCGCGAGGTGGTGCGCCACGCCAACCCCACCCGCGACTTCAACAACATCGTGCTGCGGATGAAGTCCCTCAACCCGGACATCGTCATTCCGGCCAACTACTACAACGAGTACGCGCTGCTGCTGCGCACCATGCAGCAGCAGCGGGTGCGCCCCAAGGCCATCTACTCGGTGCTGGGCGGTGCAGCGTCGAGCTACAAGTTCCTCAAGGAGTTTCCCGAGGCGGCCGACGGCATCATCGACTGCAACCACTGGTTCAACCCCAAGGACCGGCGCAGCGCCGAGCTTCGCAAGCGGGTCGAGGCCAAGGGCCTGTTCTTCAGCTATGAGCTGTTCATGACCTACACGGCCATGCGCCTGCTGGCCGACGCCATCGGCCGTGCCCGCTCGACCGACCGCGCCGCGATCAACCAGGCGCTGGCCACCAGCACCTTCTCGGACCACTTCATGCCCTACGGCCCGACCCGCTTCGTGGACGGCCAGAACCTGGGCGCGCAGCCGCTGATGACCCAGGTGTCCAAGGGCGACATCCGGGTGATCATCCCGCGCGACTACCGCGAGGTGGAGCCGGTGTTCCCCCTCAAGGCCTGAAGCCCCACGGCCGTCTCCCGTGTTCTCCTTCGACGTCCTGTTCCCGTCGGTGCTCAATGGACTGACGACCGGCGCGGTGTATGCGCTGGTCGCGCTGGGCCTCACGCTCATCTACGGCGTGCTGCACATCGTCAACTTCGCGCACGGGGCGTCCCTGATGGTGGCGCTCTACGCGGTGTACCTGCTCAAGACGCGCTGGGGCATCGACCCCTACCTGGCGCTGCCGCTGGTGGTGCCGGGCATGTTCGCCTTGGGCTACCTGCTGCAGCGCGGCGTGATCAACCGCGCCAGCCATGGCAAGGACGAGAACATCCTGCTGGTGACGCTCGGGCTTTCCATCGTCATGGAGAACCTCGCGCTGATGGCGTTCAAGTCGGACACGCGCACCATCGAGACGGCCTACACGCTCACCGTGGTGCCCATCGGGCCGGCGATGATCGCCCTGCCCAAGCTGGTGGCCTTCGCCGGGGCGCTGGCCGCCTCGGCGGTGCTGCTGTGGATCGTCAACCGCACCGACCTCGGGCGGGCCATCCGCGCGGTGGCCAAGGAGAAGCAGGGTGCGCGCCTGATGGGCATCGACGTGGACCATGTCTATGCGATGTGCTTCGGCATCGGCCTGGCCTGCCTCGGGGCGGCGGCCTGCTTCCTGCTGCCGGCCTACTACGTGAATCCGCAGGTGGGCGGCGGCTTCGTGCTGGTGGCCTTCACCATCGTCGTGCTGGGCGGCATGGGCAGCTTCGCCGGCGCCCTGGTGGGCGGCCTGCTGATCGGCGTGGTCGAGTCGCTCGGGGGCTTGTTCCTCGGCGAATCGCTGGGCCAGATCGGCATCTTCGCGATCTTCATCGCGGTGCTGCTGTTCCGCCCCCAGGGGCTTTTCGGGGCCAGGGTCTGACATGCGCGATCTCCTGGGCATTGCCGTCCTGGCCATCACGGTGGCGGTCTTCGCTGCCGTCTCCGAGTCGGGGGTGGCGCTCACCTTCGTGATGATGACGCTGTACGCCACCTTGCTGGCCCAGGCGTGGAACGTGCTGGGCGGCTTCGGCGGGCAGTTTTCCTTCGGCCATGCGCTCTTCTTCGGCACTGGCGCCTATGTCCAGGTCATCGCGCAGATCACCTGGGGCCTGAACGCCTGGGTGGCGCTGGTCGCGGCGGTGGCCGCTGCCGCAGGGGTCGGGGCCTTCGTGGGGGCGCTCACCTTCCGGTATGGCCTGAAAGGCTCCTACTTCGCGCTCGTCACGCTGGCCTTCGCCGAGGTGTTCCGCATCCTGGCGGTCTCGGTGGGCTTCACCGGAGGCGGTGTGGGGCTGATGCTGCCGCTGAGCGAGGCGGCCTCCAACCTTCAGTTCGGTTCGCGCCGGGGCTTCGTCTACCTGGCGCTGGCCTTCGTGGTGGTGGGCCTGCTGATCACCTCCTGGTTGCGGCATTCGCGCTTCGGCGCGCGGCTGCAGGCCGTGCGCGACAACGAGGATGCGGCCCGTGCTGTGGGGGTGGACCCGTTTCGCATCAAGCTGGGCGCCATCGTGCTGTCCGGTGCGCTGATGGGCGCCGGTGGCGGCTTCTATGTGCAGGTCTTCCAGTACATCGACCCGGCCATCGCCTTCGGGCCGGCCACTTCGGTCGAAGCGCTGGTGGCGGCCATCGTGGGCGGCGTGGGCACGCTGTGGGGGCCGCTGCTCGGCGCGGCGGTGCTGCACCTGCTGGCCGAACTCACCCGCAACCTCTTCGGCGAACTGCCCGGCCTGAACATGGTGGTCTACGGCGTGGTGCTGGTGATCATCGTCACCTTCCTGCCGCGCGGCCTGTCCGGTGCCGGCCGCTCGATCCGCGAGCTGTGGAGGCGCCGCGATGGCTGAGCCGCTGCTGGTCGTCTCCGGGGTGTCCCGAGCCTTCGGCGGACTCAAGGCCGTGCAGGACGTGAGCCTGAGCGTGCCGCAGGGCTCGCTCACCGCGCTGATCGGCCCGAACGGCGCGGGCAAGACCACCTTGTTCGCGCTGATGTCCGGCTTCCTGCGGCCCGACAGCGGCCAGGTGCGCTTCGATGGCCGCGACATCACCGGCCTGGCGCCCCACCGCGCCGCCCGGCTGGGCATGACACGCACCTTCCAGATCGTGCAGCCCTTCGCAGCGCAGACCGTGCGCGAGAACATCGCGGTCGGCGCCCACCTGCATGAGGCCCGGCGCTCGGCTGCTCTGGCGGCTGCCGACGCGGTGGCCGCCCGCGTGGGCCTGAGCGCACAGTTGGACAAGCCAGCGGCCGACCTGACCGTGGCCGGCCGCAAGCGCTTGGAACTGGCCCGTGCGCTGGCCACGCGCCCCCGCCTGCTGCTGCTTGACGAGGTGCTGGCGGGCCTGAACCCGCAGGAGATCGCCGAGATGATTCCCGTCGTGCGGGGCATCGCCGACGGGGGCGTCACCGTGCTGATGATCGAACACGTGATGCAGGCGGTGATGAACCTGGCCGAGCAGGTGTGGGTGCTGGCCCAGGGCCGCCTGATCGCCCAGGGCACCCCTTCGCAGGTGACGGCCGATGCGGCCGTGGTCGAGGCCTACCTCGGCCATGGCACGGCCGCTCGACTGAAGGCGGCCGCCGCCAAAGCCGCTGGCACGGCCGAGCCGAGCTCGGGAGGCCGCGCATGAGCGCGCTGCTCGAGACCCGCTCGCTGCGCGGCGGCTACGGACGCACCGAGGTGCTGCGCGGCGTCGACCTGAGCGTGGGCGCCGGCGAGATCGTCGCGCTGCTGGGCAGCAACGGCGCGGGCAAGACGACGCTGAACAACATGGTCTGCGGCCTGGTGCCCAGCGCGTCGGGCTCGGTTCGATTCGAGGGCGAGGACATCACCGGCCTGCATTACCGAAAGGTGGTGGAGGCCGGGCTCATCCAGGTGCCCGAGGGCCGGCGGATCTTCCCCAACCTGGACGTGCGCGAGAACCTGCTGCTAGGCGCCTACCGGCGAGGACGGGCTCGCCGCGAACAGAACTTCGAGCGCGTGCTTGAGCTCTTCCCCCGCCTGCGCGAGCGCCTGTCGCAGCGCGCGGGCACGATGAGCGGCGGCGAGCAGCAGATGCTGGCCATCGGGCGCGGGCTCATGGCCGAGCCGCGCCTGCTCATCCTGGACGAGCCTTCGCTGGGCCTGTCGCCCTTGCTGGTCGAGGAACTCTTCACGCTGATCGGCCAGTTGCACACCCAGGGTCTGGCGGTGCTGCTCGTCGAGCAGAACGTGGGCCAGTCGCTGGAGATCGCCGACCGGGCCTACGTTCTGGAGAACGGCGCGGTGCGCTTCCAGGGCCGTCCGGCCGAACTGCTGGCCAGCGACCTGCTGCGCCGCGCCTACCTGGGCCTGTGAGCATGGGATCGCCGGCCACGCTGGCCCAGAAGCTCGTCGCCAGGGCTGCCGGGCGCGAGCAGGTGCGGCCTGGCGAGTTCGTCGATTGCGAGGTCGACCTGGCCATGTTCCACGACTCCAGCGGCCCCAGGCGCCTGGCGCCCTTGCTCAAGGAGCTGGGTGCGCAGGTGCGCGACCCGTCCCGCCTGGTGCTGGTGCTCGACCACTACGTGCCCGAGCGCGACGAGGAATCCCGGCGCATCGTGCGCATCGCCCGCGACTGGGCGGCCGAGACCGGGCTTGCGCACGTGCACGACTCCATCGGCATCTGCCATGTGGTGCTGCCCCGGCAGGGCCATCTCAAGCCTGGCCTCTTTGGCGTGGGCGGCGACTCCCACTCGCCCACCGCGGGTGCCTTCGGCGCCTATTTCTTCGGCATCGGCGCCACCGAGATGCTGGGCGTGGTGGTGACCGGGCGCATCTGGCTGGAGGTGCCCGAGACGCTGGAGGTGCGCATCGACGGCCGCCTGGCCGACGGCGTCTCGGCCAAGGACGCGATGCTCGCGCTGATCGGCCGTCTGGGCATGAACGGCGGCCGCTATCGGGCGGTGGAGTTCACCGGCAGCGGCGTGGCGGCCCTGGGCATGGCCGAGCGCATGACCCTTTGCAACATGACGGCCGAGCTCGGCGCTCAAACCGGCCTGGTGGCGCCGGATGCCACCACGCTGCGCTGGCTGGCCGACCGGGGCGTGACAGTGGCCGACGCCGCCCGCTGGCAGTCCGACCCGCAGGCTCCCTATGGCGAGACGCAGCACCTGGACGGCGCGCGGCTTGCGCCGCAGGTGGCCTTGCCGCACAGCCCGGCCAATGCCCGGCCGGTGACCGAAGCGGCGGGCACACCGGTGTCGGTGGCCTACATCGGCGCCTGCACCGGCGCGAAGTTCGAGGACCTGCAGGCCGCCGCGCGCGTGCTGCGCGGTCGCCGCGTGGCCGCGGGCGTGTCGCTGCTCGTCGCACCGGCCAGCGTGGAAGACACCGCCCAGGCCGAGCGCGACGGCAGCCTGGGCGCGCTTCTGGCGGCGGGCGCGACGCTGCTGCCCACCGGCTGCGGCGCCTGCGCGGGCTATGGCAGCCGCATCCCCGACGACGTCAACGTCATCTCCAGCACCGCCCGCAACTTCCGGGGTCGGATGGGTTCGCCTTCGGCGCGCGTGTTCCTCGGCTCGCCCTTCACGGTGGCGGCCTCTGCGCTTCGCGGCGTCATCACCGACCCGCGCGAGGTGCTGGCATGAAGGACGAAGCGCGAGCCGCCGCCGCCGCCTTGCACCGCGTCTGGCGGCTGCCCGCCGATGTGGACACCGACCAGCTCGCGCCAGGCCACACGATGAAGCACGGGCTGGAGATCACGGCCCGCCATTGCCTGGAGGCGGTGCGTCCTGATTTCGCATCGGGCGTGCTGCCGGGCGACGTGATCGTGGCCGGGCCGGCCTTCGGCATCGGCTCGTCGCGCGAACAGGCCGCGTCGGTGCTGGTGCACCTGGGCGTGGCCGCGGTGATCGCGCCTTCCTTCAGCGGCCTCTTCCAGCGCAATGCCTTCAACGTGGGCTTGCTGGTGCTGTGCTGCGAGCAGGCCGGCGAGCTCCACGAGGGCGAACGCATCGCCTTCGACGCACGCGCCGGCGAAGTGAGCACCGGCGACGGGCGAACGCTGCCCTGCCGCCCGATTCCTGATTTCCTGTTGCAGATGGTCCGGGCCGGCGGCCTGCTGCCGCTGCTCAGACAACGCCTCGCGGAGGGGCTGAACCCATGAACGATGCCCCGTCGGGCCTGGACCCGGTGACCCTGGCCGTGCTGAAGGGCCGGCTCGAACAGATCGCCGACGAGATGGATGCGACGCTGTACCGCAGCGCCTTCAACCCCATCATCGCCGAGGCGCACGACGCCTGCCACGGGCTGTACGACGCCGCGAGCGGCGACACGCTGGTGCAGGGCAAGTCGGGGCTGCCGGTGTTCGTCGGCGCGATGGCCTTCGCCGTGCGCGCGGCCATGGCCACCGCCCAGCGGCGAGGTGGCTGGCGCGACGGCGACGTCTGGCTCTTCAACGACCCCTACGAGGGCGGCACCCACGCCAACGACTTCAAGCTGGTGCGCCCGCTCTTCCACCGCGGCCGGCTGGTGTGCCACCTGGCCTCGGCAGCGCACTGGCATGACGTGGGCGGCGCGGTGCCGGGCAACTACAACCCCACCGCCACCGAATGCTGGCAGGAGGCGGTGCAGATCCCGCCGGTGCGCATCGTCCGCGAAGGGGTGCTCGACGAAGACGTGCTGGACATCCTGAAGGCCAACACCCGCCTGCCCGACAGCCTGCGCGGCGACCTCGCCGGACAGCTCGCCGCGCTCGAGCTGGGTGCCCGGCGCGCCACCGAGCTGCTCGACGAGCAGGGCGTGGACACGGTGCTGGCGGTGCTGGCCCAGTTGCGCACCCGTGCCCAGCGGCTGATGCGCGAGCATGTCGCGGCGCTGCCCGATGGCCATTGGCGCTTCGACGACCAGCTGGACAACGACGGCGTGGAGGACAGGCCGCTGGCCATCGCGCTGGACCTGAGCGTGCAGGGGGACCGGCTGACGCTGGATTTCTCCCGCAGCAGCCCGGCTTGCGCAGGCCCGGTGAACATCTCGCGGGCCACCGCGGTGGCGGCCTGCTATGTGGCGCTCAAGCACCTGTTTCCCGACGTCCCGGCCAATGCGGGTGTGCTCGATGCGGTGGACATCGTCATTCCGCCCGGTCTGGTCATCTCGGCCAGCCGGCCGCGCCCGGTGGGCGGCTACACCGAGACCATCCTGCGCATGATCGACGTCGTCTTCGGTGCGGCGGCGCAGGCCGACCCGTCGCGAGCCACCGGGCATGCCTATGGAACGATCAACGCGCTGTCGGTGGCCGGTCACCGCAGCGACGCTGCCCGCCTCGGACAACGCTGGGTGATGTTCAGCTTCTTCGGCGGCGGCCACGGCGGCCATCCCGACGGCGACGGTCTGAACCATGGCAACGCCCCGATCTCCATGGCCACCATCCCGCCGCTGGAGATCCTCGAGGCGGCCTACCCGGTGCGCTTCACCCAGTGGTCGCTGCGCGAGGGTTCGGGCGGCGACGGCACCCACCGAGGCGGCCTGGGGGCGGTCTACGAGATCGAGCTGCTCGAGCAGTCGGCCGAGGCCTTCCTCTTCGGGGAACGCGCGCGGTCGGCACCCAAGGGCGTGGCCGGCGGCGGCAATGGCGCGCTCAACCGCTTCTCCTGGCGCGAGGACGGCCAGTGGAAGCTGCCGCCCATGGGCTCGAAGATCACCGGCATCCGCCTGAAGCGAGGCGACCGCCTGCGCCTGGAGACGCCCGGCGGCGGTGGCTGGGGCCCGCCCGAGGGGCGCGATGCAAAGGCCCGCGCGCGGGATGCGGCCCTCGGGCATGCGCCGGCTCCTGCTACGCCATCCACGCCGTCCACGCCGTCCACGCCATCCACGCCATCCACGCGATCCACCCCGGCCGGAGACGCCCGATGAGCGCCGACACCCCGCGCACCGTCGTCGGCGTCGACGTCGGTGGCACCTTCACCGACCTCTTCGTGCTCGACGAGGCCCAGGGCAGCGCCCGCATCGTCAAGGTGCCCTCCACCCGCGGCGAGGAAGCCCGCGGCTTCATGAACGGCATCGCGCGCAGCGCTGCCCAGGCCGGCGCCATCGCGACCATCGTGCACGGCACCACCGTGGCGACGAACGCGCTGCTCGAACGCAAGGTGGCCCGCACCGGGCTCATCACCACCCGCGGCTTTCGCGACGTGCTGGAGATGCGCCGCCGTGACCGGCCGCAGACCTGGGGCCTGCGAGGCCAGTTCGAGCCGGTGATCCCGCGCGACCTTCGCCTGGAGGTCGACGAGCGGGTGCTGGCCGACGGCTCGGTGCTGCAGCCGGTGGACGAGGAGGCCGTGCGCGAGGCGGCCCGGGCCCTGCTGCGCTCCGGCTGCGAGGCGGTGTGCGTGTTCTTCGTGAACGCCTATGCCAATCCGGCCAACGAACGCCGGGCGGCCGAAGCGGTTCGCTCGGTGTGGCCGAACGCCTTCGTCACGGCCGCAGCCGAGGTGCTGCCGGAGATCCGCGAGTTCGAGCGTTGCTCCACCGCGGTGCTGAACACCGCGCTGCAGCCGGTGGTGGGCCGCTACCTCAGGCGCCTGCAGGCCGACCTGGGTGCGCAGGGCTTCGCGGGCGAGCTGCTGGTGGTGCAGAGCAACGGCGGCACGATGTCGCTGGACACGGCCTGCGAGCGACCGGTGGCCACGGCCCTGTCGGGGCCGGCGGCGGGCGTCATCGCCTGCGCGGCCATCGCGCGGGCCGCCGGCTTCGAGAACGTGATCACAGGGGACATGGGGGGCACCTCCTTCGACGTCTCGCTGATCGCCGGCGGCGCACCGGCGCTGGCCGAGCAGACCGCCATCGACTTCGGGCTGGTGGTGCGCTCGCCGATGGTTCGCATCGAGACCATCGGCGCGGGCGGCGGGTCCATCGCGTCGGTGGATGCGGGTGGCCTGCTGCAGGTGGGGCCGGAGTCGGCCGGCAGCGTGCCGGGGCCGGCCTGCTACGGGCGCGGCAACGAACGCCCGACGGTGACCGATGCGAACGTGCTGCTCGGCCGCATCGCCGCCGACCGGCCGCTGGGCGGCGGGCTGCTCGCGGCGCTGGACATCGAACTCGCACGTCGCGCCATCGAGACGCACGTGGCCGGACCGCTGGGGCTGCCCGTGCTGGCCGCGGCCGAGGCCATCCTGAGCGTGGCCGACGCCCGCATGGCCGGTGCGGTGCGCGTGGTGTCCATCGAGCGGGGCCACGATCCCCGCCGGTTCGCCTACATGCCCTTCGGCGGCGGCGGGGCGCTGCATGTGTGCGCCATGATGCGGGCCATCGGTTGCAGCACCGGCCTGGTGCCGCGCTATCCGGGCGTCACCTCGGCGCTGGGCTGCGTGATGGCCGACCTGCGGCACGATGGCGTGCGCACCGTGTCGCGGCCGCTGGCCGACGTCGATTTCCCCGCGCTGCACGCTGCTGTGGATGCCATGGCCGGCGAGGCCCGGCGGCGCATCGCTTCGGCCGGCGTGTCGGTGGTGGCCGAGCACGAGCGCATCGAGCTGGACATGCTCTACACCGGGCAGACGCACACGCTGCGGGTGGCCGTGGAGCGCAGCGCGCTCCATGCCGATGGCGTGGCCAGGGCCTTCGCGGTGGCCTATCGCGAAGCCTTCGGCGCGACGCTGGAGGGCATCGCCCCCCGCGTGGTGAACCTGCGCTATGCGCGCATCGGCGAACGCCCCCGCTTCGACCTGGCGGTGCTGGCGCCCACGAGCACCGCGATGCCCGCCCCGCAGGGCCTGCAGCCCGTCCACCACGCCGGCCGGTGGTGGGACGCGGTTCGATACGCCCGGCTCGAACTGCCCGCCGGTGCCCGCATCGCGGGCCCGGCCATCCTCGAGCAACCCGACACCACCGTCTGGCTGGAGCCGGGCTTCGAGGCCCGGGTGGATGCGCTGGGCAACCTGGTGATCCGCAGCGTGCAGGCCGCCGCCTCGACCCCCGCCACGACTTGACCATGACGCTGCCCCTGGACCCCCGACGGACCGCGCTCATCGTGGTCGACCTGCAGAACGACTTCCTCGCGCCCGACGGCGCCTATGCCCGGGGCGGCCTGGCAAGCGAGGCCGCACGGGCCCTGCCCCAACGCCTGCTGCCGCTGGCCAGGCGGCTGCGCCAGGCCGGCGGCATGGTCGTGGCGAGCCGCTTCACGCTCTGGCCGGACGCTGAGGGCGAACCGATGGTCTCGCCGCACCTGCGTGCGCTTCGTCCCTTCCTCGTGCGCGGAGACTTCGCCCCCGGCAGCCCAGGCCAGGCGGTGGTGGAGGCGCTGGCGCCTTGCATCGATGTCGCGGTCGACAAGGTGGCCTATTCGGCCTTCTTCAACACGCAGCTCGACTGGGTGCTGCGCCATGCGGGCATCGACACCGTCGCGGTCTGCGGCATCGTCACCAACGGCGGCGTGGCCAGCACGGCGCGCGACGCGCACGTCCGTGAATACCGGGTGATCACCGTCTCAGACGGCTGTGCCGCCTTCCGTGCCGAGGCGCACGCGGCGAGCCTGGCGGACCTGGCCAGCGTGGGGGAGGTGACGGACTGCGGATCCTTGATTCAGCGCCTCGCGCAGAGGGCGCCGGGACGTGCGCCTGGCCCGGCATGACCAGCCTGATGAGAGGGTCTGCGCCTGCCCCCCAGCCGTCCCGTCGGGGTCCGACGGTCGTCCGGGCGACGGCCATGCCGGCGGATGCGGTCCGGGTGGAAGCGGCCATCGTCGGCGCCGGCGCCTGCGGCCTGGTGGCCGCGCTCGGTCTTCGCGATGCCGGCATCGAATGCCTGGTGCTGGAGCGGGATGCCGCGCCGCGCGGCTCGACCGCGCTGTCCTCGGGCTTCGTGCCGGCCGCGGGCACGGCGGTGCAGCGCGCCGCAGGCATCGCCGACGACCCGTCCGGCTTCGCCCGGGACATCCAGGCCAAGGCGAAGGGCCGTGCAGCCCCGGTGCTGGTGGACGCCTACGCGCGGGCCATCGGCCCGGCGATCGACCACCTGATGCAGCGCCATGGCCTGGGCTTCGAACTGCTGGACGGCTTTCTCTATCCGGGCCACTCGGTGCGGCGCATGCACGCGCTGCCCGAACGAACCGGTGCAGCGCTGGCCATGGCACTGGAAGCCGCCGCGCTTCGGTCAGGCGCGGACCTGCTGACGCAGGCCAGGGTCGTCGAGTTGTGGTGCGACGCTTCGCAGCGCGTGATCGGACTGGGCTTCGAGCGGCCGGACGGCCGCCTGGAGCACCTGGCCTGCGAGGCGGTGCTGCTTGCCTGCAACGGCTATGGCGGCAACCGGGAACGGGTGCGCCAGTGGCTTCCCGCCATGGCCGATGCCGTCTACGGCGGCCATGTGGGCAACGACGGCAGCGCGGTGGCCTGGGGCGAAGCCCTGGGTGCGGCGCTCGCCGACCTGGGCGGCTACCAGGGCCACGGCTCGTGGGCGGTGCCCCAGGGCACCCTCATTACCTGGGCACCGATGACCGAAGGTGCCATCCAGGTGAATGCCCAGGGGCAGCGCTTCCACGACGAGACCGAGGGCTATTCGGAGGCGGCGGTGCGGGTGCTGTCCCAACCGGGTGGCGTGGCCTGGAACCTCTACGACGACGCCCTGCTGGCGCTGGCGCGGCGCTTCCCCGACTTCCGCGACGCCGAGGCGGCCGGTGCTGTGCGCACCGCTGCGGATGCGCCGGCGCTGGCCCGGCTGATTGGCTGCGACGCGGCGGTGCTGCAGGCCACGCTGGCCACCGTCCCGCGGCTTCGCCCGCCCTTCCATGCGGTGCGGGTGACGGGCTCGCTCTTCCACACCCAGGGCGGACTGGACATCGATGGCCACTGCCGGGTGCTCGATGCCCGGGGCCGCGCCTTTGCCAACCTGCTCGCCGCCGGTGGCGCCGCCCGCGGCGTGTCCGGCGACGCGGTCTGGGGCTACCTGTCCGGCAACGGCCTGCTCAGTGCGGTGGCCGGCGGCGCCATTGCCGCCCGCACGATGGCCGCGATGCTGCGAACCACCGGAGCCAAAACCGATGCACGCTGAACACGAGCTGAACAAACGCCTGGCCGAGCCGCGGCTGCTGCTGGCCCCGGGCGTGTACGACGCCTTGTCGGCGCTGCTCGCGCAGCAGGCCGGCTTCGAGGCGCTGTACCTGTCGGGCGCTTCCATCGCCTACACACGGCTGGGCCGGTCGGATGTCGGCCTGACCACCTTCAGCGAGGTGCAGCAGGTGCTGGAGAGCATCACCGACCGGGTGGATCTGCCCGTCATCGTCGATGCCGACACCGGCTTTGGCAATGCCTTGAACGTCCAGCGCACGGTGCGCGGGCTGGAGCGCGCCGGGGCCGCGATGGTGCAGCTGGAGGACCAGACCTTCCCCAAGCGCTGCGGCCACCTCGATGGCAAGTCGCTGGTGCCGGTGGCGGAGATGTGCGGCAAGCTCGATGCGGCGCTGGACGCCCGCCAGAAGGCGTCCACGCTGCTGCTCGCCCGCACCGATGCGGTGGCGGTGGAGGGGCTGGAGGCCGCGTTCGACCGGGCCGAGCGCTACCTGGAACGGGGTGTGGATGCGCTGTTCATCGAAGCACTTCGCACACCCGAGCAGATGGACGCTGCCTGCCAGCGCTTCGGCCGGCGCGTTCCGCTGCTGGCCAACATGGTGGAGGGCGGCAAGACGCCGGTGCAGGACGCGGCCACGCTGCAATCGCGCGGCTTTCGCATCGCCATCTTTCCCGGTGCCACGGTGCGCGTGCTGGCGCATGCGCTGCAGCGCTACTTCGCCGATCTGCAACAGGCCGGCGGCACCCAGGGCTGGCGCGAACGCATGCTCGACTTCGACGGATTGAACCGGGTCATCGGCACGCCTGAGCTGATGGAGCACGCCCGCCGCTTCGACGGCGAAGGGCGGGCGGCGTCCGAAGCGCGGACGGACGGATAGAAGGCACGGAGCCCCGCCGCAGCGGGGGTCACAAACGAGAAACCCCGCCGCAGCGGGGGTCACAAACGAACAACCCCGCCGCAGCGGGGGTCACAAACGAACAACCCCGCCGCAGCGGGGTTGTGGCCCCAGCCGCACAGGCGCCGCAGCGCCCATGCCGGCGTGGCATCACTTCTTGTTCTGCTTCTCGTCCTTCTTGGCCTTCTTGGCCGGGGCGGCCTTGACGGCCGGTGCCGGTGCCGCAGCGGCCTCTTCCTCGGGCGACAGCAGCGAGACGGAGACGATCACCGGGTTGGGCTTGCCACCGGTGACCACCTTGAGGCCCTCGGCGAGCTTCAGGTCGTTCACGTGCAGGCTCTGGCCCTTGGTGAGGTTGCCCAGGTCCACGGTGATGGACTCGGGCAGCTGCGAGGCCAGGCACTGCACGCGCAGGTCGGTGGCCACGTGGTTCACCAGGCACTTGTCGGTCTTGACGGCCGGCGAGCTTTCCTCGTTGATGAAGTGCAGCGGCACGCGCTTGGTGATCTTGGTGGTCTCGTCCACGCGCTGGAAGTCGATGTGCAGCACCTGCAGCTTGTACGGGTGCATCTGGTAGTCGCGCAGCAGCACGCGCTCGATCTTGCCGCCCAGTTCCATCTCGAGGATGGACGCGTGGAAGGCTTCCTTCTTCAGGGCGTGGAAGAGGGCGTTGTGGTCCAGCTCGATGTTGGCCGGGGTGCCCGCGCCGTAGACGATGCCGGGCACGCGGCCGGTGTTGCGCAGGCGGCGGCTCGCTCCGGTCCCCTGCAGATTGCGCTCGAAGGCGACGAATTTCATGGCTCACTCCAATGGTTCCAGGGCCCGCGACCAGGCGCCTGGGGTGATGCGGCAACCGAAGGCTGCCGGACGGACCGGCACGACCGCAAGGCCGTGCTGGATGGGGATGGCGGGCGGCCAGGTGCCGCGCCTGCCGGCGGATCAGAAGTTGTTGTTCTGCTCCGAGAAGAGGGAGGTCACCGACTCGCCGTCGGAGATGCGCCGGATGGTCTCGGCGAAGAGGAAGGCCACCGACAGCTGGCGCACCTTTGCGCAGCCCTGACCCTGGGCGTTCAGCGGGATGGTGTTGGTGATGACCACCTCGTCGAGCTGCGAGGCCTTGATGCGCTCGATGGCGGGGCCGGAGAACACCGGGTGCGTGCAGTAGGCGTAGACGCTGCGGGCGCCGCGCTCCTTGAGCACCTCGGCCGCCTTGGTCAGCGTGCCGGCGGTGTCGATCATGTCGTCCATGATCACGCAGTTGCGGCCGTCGATCTCGCCGATGACGTGCATCACCTCCGACACATTGGCCTTGGGCCGGCGCTTGTCGATGATGGCCAGGTCGCAGCCGAGCTGCTTGGCCAGCGCCCGGGCGCGCACCACGCCGCCCACGTCGGGCGACACCACGACCAGGTCTTCGTAGCGCTTGGAGTGCAGGTCGGCCAGCAGCACCGGGGACGCATAGATGTTGTCCACCGGGATGTCGAAGAAGCCCTGGATCTGGTCGGCATGGAGATCCATGGTCAGCAGGCGTTCCACGCCCACCGCCTCGAGCATGTTGGCCACCACCTTGGCGCTGATGGGCACCCGGGTGGAGCGCGGGCGGCGGTCCTGGCGGGCATAGCCGAAGTAGGGGATCACGGCGGTGACGCGGCGGGCCGAGGCCCGCTTGAGCGCGTCCACCATGATGCACAGCTCCATCAGGTTCTCGTTCGTCGGCGCGCAGGTGGGCTGGACGATGAAGATGTCGCGGGCGCGGACGTTCTGCTGGATTTCGACGTCCACCTCGCCATCGGAGAAGCGGCCGATCTTGGCGCGGCCGAGTTCGATGCCCAGGTGGGTGGCGATTTCCTGCGCAAGCGCCGGGTTGGCGTTGCCCGTGAAGAGCACGGTGTTGAACAGCACGATTCCTCCGTCGAGGCCGTCTCAGCTCGCTCGGGAGCTCGTGGTGGCTGGAACCGGGGCCGGTGCGGTGCGAAGCCCGCGAGGGGCGGGAAGCTCAGCGTCGCGCGGTTCCCGGAATGAACTGGCAGGGGAGGAAGGACTCGAACCCTCGCATGTCGGAATCAAAATCCGATGCCTTAACCAACTTGGCGACTCCCCTACACCGGTGAACGGCTTGCGCCGGCCACCTTCAAACTTTCAGTCCTCGACCCACTCCCGCAAGGGATGGAACGGCAGACTGCAACACACCCGGTACAGCCCGTTCAAGGGCAGGCCTTGCGGCACGGCCTGCGCGGTCTGTCCGGCAACCCTCGAGAATACCGCGCTGCCCGAACCGGTCATGCGGCTGTTGCCGAAGGCTTTTTCCATCCACAGCAAGGACTGCGACACCTCGGGTTCGATGCGCTCGGCAACCGCCTGGAGGTCGTTGCGGCCAAAGCCGCAAGCCAGACCTTCAAGCGTTGTCTCGAACTTCATCTCGCCCGCAGGACCGGCGAATTCCTTGCCTGTCTCAGGAAAGCCCAAGAGTATAGCCCTGTGCGTGTCGCGAACCAAGTCCGGTGCGGTGAAGATCGCAACGGTGGGCAGGCTGGCCGCCGGTTTGAACACGGCGTAGCACTGCGGCGGCAGCGGCAGCGGCGTGATGCGCTCGCCGATGCCCTCGACCAACGCCGGGCGTCCTTCGATGAAGAAGGGCACGTCCGCGCCCAGGGGCAAGGCCAGGGCGGCAAGCTGGGAGCGGGTGAGGCCGGTCTTCCACAGGCGATTCAGGCCGATGAGCACGGTGGCGGCGTCCGAGCTGCCACCGCCCATCCCGGCCCCGGACGGCACTTGCTTGTCGATGCGGATCGTTGCCCCGAGGCGACAACCGGTGGCCTGTCGCAGGGTCCGGGCGGCCTTCAGGCACAGGTCGTCGGCCGGCAGCGGCACGCCCAGGTCCTCGCGCCGAAGTTCGCCGTCCTCGCGCAGCAGCAGGTCCAGGCGGTCGCACCAGTCGATGGGGACGAACGCCGACTGGAGCTCGTGGTAGCCGTCGGCTCGCCGTCCCACCACGTGCAGGAAGAGGTTGAGCTTGGCCGGGGCGGGAAGGTCGTGCAGGGCGAGCAGGGTCATGGTGCGGGGACGTCGAGCACGATGCGCAGTCGCACCGACGGGGCCGGGGCTTCTCGGCGGACGTCGATGCGTCCTTCGCCAAAGGCCCGCAGGTCGACCGACCAGCCGGCCTGGCGGAACCACCGGGCCCGTCCCGAGCCAGCCGTCGCCGCCTCCAGCGGCTCCAGCAGCTCGACCGGTGCGGCCGGCGACGCCCGCCCGCGCAGCCAGTCGGCCAGGGCCTGAAGCGGCAGCGGCTCGCCCAGCGCAGCCTCGGCCAGTGGATCGAGGGCCTCGAAGCTTCTCAGACCCTCGGCCGTTCGAAGTTCGGCCCGGCCCGGCTCCCAGCGGGCCTGCGCGACCTGGTTGCCCAGCGGCGTGCTCAGCTGCAGGCTGCCGCGCTGGGCGTCGCCCGTCCACTCGAAGGCCAGCGTGGCGCTGCGTGCGGCCGAGTCGGGCGTGGCCGCCACCGACAAGGCCAGCCGGCCCGACAGGGGCACGGGGGCCGGGATCGGCGCCGCAACGGGGGGCGCGGTGGCGCAGCCGCCGGCCAGGCCCGCCAGGGCCAGCGCGGCCAGGAAGCCTCGCAAGCTTGCTGGTGGACGGCCAAGCGCACGCGGGGCGCGGGGCGTCAAAGCTCGACCTGCAGCCGGCGCAGCGTCTCGCGCAGCACCTCGTTGGCGGCGTCGCGTTGACGCGATTCGCGCCACACCCGCCGCGCTTCGTCCTGCTGCCCCTGCGCCCACAGCACTTCGCCCAGGTGGGCGCCGATCTCCACATCAGGCCGGGCCGCATAGGCCTGCCGAAGCAGGCGCAGCGCCTCTGCGCCGTTGCCCAGACGGAACTCGACCCAGCCCAGGCTGTCGGTGATGAAGGGCTCGCCGGGGGCCAGCTCCAGTGCGCGGCGGATGAGTTCGCGGGCCTCCGGCAGGCGGATGTTGCGATCGGCCAGGGTGTAGCCCAACGCGTTGTAGGCATGGTGGTGGTCGGGCTTGAGCGCGATCACCCGCCGCAGCAGCCGTTCCATCTCGTCCAGACGGCCGAGCTTCTCGGCCACCATGGACTGTTCGTAGAGCAGGTCGACATCGTCGGGGAAGGCCTGCACCGCCTGCTGCATCACCGACATCGCCTGTGGCCATTGCTTCAGGTCGCGCAGCAGCTGCGCCTCCGCGAGCAGCTTGGCGCGGCGGTCTTGCGGTTCGCGTTCGGGCGCCCGGCGGATCAGTTCGCGTGCCGCGTCAAGCTGCCCCTGTCGTGCCAGCAACGAGGCTCGACGCGCCTGCACCTCCAAGGCGCTGCCCGGGTTCTCGATCTTCTGCAGCCAGGTCTCGGCATCGGTGAAGCGCTGGTCCATCTCGGCCGCCTGGGCCAGGAGCAGGTAGGCCGTGGTCCGGCCCTCGGAGCGGCCCTGGGCATCGGCTTCGGCCAGCCGTTCGAGCGCAGGGGCGGCGTCCGCGGGCAGGGGGGGCGCGCTCGCCCGGTCGCCGGCGGGTGGCGGGGTGTCGGTGGTCGGTCCGGTCTGCGCATCGAGGTAGCGTTTCAGCGCCGCGGTGGCCTCCACCGGGTGTCGGAGCTCGAGGTGCAGCGCACCCAGGGTCAGCCAGGGCGCGGCCAGCGCAGGCTGGTCGCGGGTGATGGCCTCGAGCTGCGCGATGGCCTCGACATAGCGTTGCGCCGTGGCCAGCGAGCGGGCGTAGCCCAGCTGAACTGCCAGGCTCTGGGGCCTGGCGGCCAGGTGGCGCTTGACGATGGGTTCGGCATCGGCGCGGCCATTCAGCAGTTCCACCGCCACCAGGGCCGGGCCTTCGGCGCGTGCGTCCAGCGCGTGGGCCTGCTGGGCCAGCTGCAGCGCGCGGGCTTCGTCGCGCGCAGCCAGCCAGGCGCGAGCCATCGCCACCCGGGCTGCCACGCGGGTGGCAGGCGTCTCCAGCCACGGCTGGACGGTCTGCTCGACCCAGCCGGCAGCGGCCCGGGTGTCCTGCACATTGCCGAAGAAGCGTGGCACCAGCCCGATCAGCTCGGCCTGGTCGGCCGCAGGCGCCAGCGCGATCAAGGCGCGCAGCGGCTCGACGGCTTCGGCGGGGCGGTTCAGCGCGATGAGCAGCTGCGCGAGATTGCGCTGCGCCTCCACCGATCGCGGATGCGCGGTGCGCCAGGCCCGGATCGCGGTGAGCGCCTGGTCGCCGGCGCGCGACTGCAGCGCGATCTCGGTCGCGCGGCGATAAAGGCTCTCGTCACCCGTTCGACGCGCCGCGTCGAGGATGAGCTCGTAGGCCGCACGGGGGTCGCCTTCGCCGATCTGCATCTCGCCGATCAGCAGCTGATAGAACAAGGGGGCGTTGAGGCTGGACGCGGGGTTCGCGGGTGCTGCGGCCGGCGACGCCGCTGCGGCCGTCGAAGGTCGCGGCGAAGCCCCGGTGGCGGGCGGGGGCGCCGACACCGCGGCGCCGGCCGACATCAACAGGCCCGCCGCCCAGGCCAGCGTCCGTCGTGCACGCCTGGAAGGCAGGGTCAACGGCAAACGCGCAGCGGGCATCGGAGGCTCCAGACCATCTCCGATCGATTCTATGGGGTGGGTCGCACAATCCCGCCCATGCCTGAATTGCCTGAAGTCGAGGTCGCCCGCCTGAGCTTTGCCGATGTCGCCGCGGGTGCGCGGGTCACCGACGTGGTGCTGGGAAAGCCCTTGCGCTGGCCGCTGGGTTGCGAGCCGGCCCGTCTGGTGGGCGCCCACCTCGGCGTGGCGCAGCGGCGCGGCAAGTACCTGTGGCTGCCGGTCGGACCGGGGGGGCTGCTGCTGCACCTGGGCATGTCGGGAAGCCTGCGCTGGCTGGCGCCGCAGGCTCCGCCGCGCCAGGCGCACGACCATTTCGAGCTGCACACCGACCGCGGCGTGCTGCGCCTGACCGATCCGCGGCGCTTCGGCGCGGTGGTGTGGTCGGAGTCGCGAGAGGCGGGCATGGCCGCGCGGCTGCTGGCCGGCCTGGGTGTCGAGCCGCTGGAGCCGGGCTTTGACGGCCCCTACCTGCACGCGGCGCTGCAGCAGCGCCGCTCGGCGGTGAAGACGGTGCTGCTGGCGGGCGACGTGGTGGTCGGCGCGGGCAACATCTACGCCTGCGAGGCCCTGTTCGCCGCCGGGATCGACCCGCGGACCCGAAGCGACCGCATCAGCCGCCCGCGGGCGGCGCGGCTGGCGCTGGCCATCCGCGAGGTGCTGGCGCGGGCGCTGACGCTGGGCGGTTCCACCCTGCGGGACTTCCGCGACGCGCACGGCATGGCCGGCGCCTTCCAGGAGCAAGCCAAGGTGTATGGGCGTGCGGGCCAGGCCTGCACCGCCTGCACTTCGACGGTGCGCCGCATCGTCCAGGCCCAGCGGTCCACCTTCTTCTGCCCGACCTGCCAGCGTCGCTAGGCTGCAACTTCACCCGCCGGTGCCCCGGCCTGCTGGTGAGCAAGTGTTTCGGCAGCGCCGGGTGTGCGGATTTGCCGCTGACCAGGCACTAGCATCCGTTGCGCGCGGATAGCCTCTCGCGGCCCGGGTTCGCCGTTTCCTTCCCTGTCCCAGCCCGGCTTGCCGCCCCCTTGCACCCGCTTGTCCGCCCGCCCTGTCCGCCCCGCCCGTTCCGCCATGACCACTGCGTTCACCGACAGCTTCGACCAGTTGCTGGGCTGGCGTCGTGCCGTGGAGGGCCGCGCCGACGACTGGCTGCGCTGGCTGACCGACCATGACCTGGCCGACGAGGCCAGCGCCGCACGCCTGCGGTCGCTGCGCGAACGGCTGGCCGACGAGAAGCTCACCGTGGCCTTCGTCGCGGAGTTCTCCCGCGGCAAGTCCGAGCTCATCAACGCCATCTTCTTCGCCGACACCGGCCAGCGCATCCTGCCGGCCACGCCGGGACGCACGACGATGAGTCCGGTGGAGCTCGGCTGCTGGCGCGACGAGCCGCCGCAGATGTCCATGCTGCCCATCGACACCCGGCTGGATGCGCGCACGCTGGCCGACTGGCGCCGCGTGCCCGAGCGCTGGGCCCGCGTGGCGCTGTCGCCCCACCAGCCGCGCCAGTTGGCCGAGGCGCTGGCCGAGGTCAAGCGGACCGAGCGGGTGGATGTCGACATGGCCCGGCGCCTGGGCTTCTGGGACGATGCCACGCCCGAGGACAACCCACCGGTGGACGCCCAGGGCCGGGTGGAGATTCCGGCCTGGCGGCATGTGCGCATCAACTACCCGCACCCGCTGCTCGAGCAGGGCCTGGTGGTGCTGGACACGCCGGGGCTGAACGCCATCGGTGCGGAGCCCGAGCTGACGCTGAACCTGCTGCCTTCAGCACACGCGACGGTGTTCATCCTCGCCGCCGATACCGGCGTCACCCGGTCGGACCTCGCCATCTGGCGCGATCACCTGGGCATGAACGACAGCGCTCGCTATGTGGTGCTGAACAAGATCGACACGCTGGCCGACCCGATGGCCAGCCCGCATGAGGTGGCGCTTCAGATCGAGGCGCAACGCCAGGCCACCGCGCAGACGCTGCAGGTTCCGGCCGAGCGCGTGTTCCCGATGTCGGCGCGCCAGGCGCTGGCGGGCCGGGTGGGTCGGGTGGAGTCGCTCGATGCGGCCAGCGGCCTGCAGGCGCTGGAGCGTGCACTGCGTGAAGACCTGCTGCCCCGGCGGCGCGAGGTGCTCGAGCGTGCGGTGCTCGGCGATGTCCGCGAGGTGTCGGTGCAGGTGGATCGCCGCCTGGCCGACCGTCGCCGCCAGCTGGCCGAGCAGATGCTCGAGCTGCGCGGACTGCGCGGCAAGAGCAGCGCCAAGGTGCGCCTGATGCTCAAGCGGGTCAACGACGAGACGGTCGAGTTCGAACGCTGCACCGCGCGCCTGCAGGCGCTGCGCATGGTTCAGGGCCGGATGCTCAAGGATGCGCTGTCGCCGCTGTCCGGCGAGCGGCTGCGGCTCGAGTTCACCCGGCTGCAGACCGACCTCAAGGCCTCGCTGCTCAAGCTGGGCGGGCGCCGGGCCTTCGCGGCCCTGTGCGAGCGCCTGCGCGACAGGCTCCGGCTGTCCCAGCAACGCGGCCTGGAGGTGCGCAGCATGCTGGAGGCGTCCTTCGCGCAGCTCAATGCCGAATACGGCTTCGCGCTCGCGCTGGGCGACAACCCGTCGCTCGACGCCGCGCTGGCGGAGATCGACCTCATCGAGCGCAGCTACGCCCACTACCTTGGTCTCGGCCATGCCATCCGGCTGTCCAACGAGGCCTTCATGGAGCAGTTCAGGCGCATGCTGCTGTCCAAGCTCGGGCTGGTGTTCGAGTCGGTGTCCAGCGACCTGGAGACCTGGAGCCGGGCGGCATCCTCCCAGGTGGAAGCCCAGCTGCGCGAGCGCCGCGCGGCTTTCCGCCGCCGCCGGGAATCGCTCGAACGCATACAGACCGCAGCCGGCGAACTCGACACCCGGCTGGGCGAGCTCGAAGCCAGCGAGCGCCACCTGCAGACCCTCGGCACCGAAGGCCAGCGGCTGGCTGCGCGCCTGCGCGACGAGGCGCGGCTGCAGGGCTCGGTCGAGCCCGAAGGCGCGACGACCGACCTGCAGCCACCGCTGCGCGCGGCTTCGGGCTGAGGTGGTCGAGCCGATCGTGGGCAGCGGCGAGCTGCCCGATGTGGCCACGCCGCTGATCCGCTGGCAGCGCTAGCGCGGGCGCCACGGCCTGCCCTGGCAGGTGCGCGACCCTTACCGGGTCTGGCTGTCCGAGGTGATGCTGCAGCAGACGCAGGTGACCACGGTGCTCGACTACTACCCGCGCTTCCTGCAGCGTTTCCCCGATGTGGCCGCGCTCGCCGCCGCGCCCCTGGACGAGGTGCTGGCGATGTGGAGCGGGCTGGGCTACTACAGCCGCGCACGCAACCTGTGGCGATGCGCGCAGGCCGTCATGGCGCAACACGCCGGCCGCTTTCCCGGTTCGGCCGAGGTGCTGGCCACGCTGCCGGGCATCGGCCGCTCCACGGCCGCGGCGATCGCGGCCTTCTGCCATGGCGAGCGGGTGGCGATCCTGGACGGCAACGTGCGGCGGGTGCTGACCCGCCTCCTTGCCTTCGACGAAGACCCGATGCAGCCCGGGCCGCAGCGTCGGCTGTGGGCGCTGGCCGAAGCGCTGCTGCCCCCTGCGGGTGGCGACGCCGCCATGCAGGCCTACACCCAGGGGCTGATGGACCTGGGGGCCACGGTGTGCCTGCCCCGCAAGCCGCGCTGCACCGACTGCCCGCTCCGCGCCGATTGCCGGGCCGCGCGCAGCGACGACCCCTCGGCCTGGCCCGTGCGCCGCGCCCGGCCGGTCCGCAGGCGGATGGACTCCATCCTCGTGTGGCTGTGGCGCGAGGGCTCCGTCTGGCTGGAGCGCCGGCCTGACCAGGGCGTCTGGGCCGGCCTCTGGACGCTGCCGAGCTTCGACGATGAAGCCCAGGTTCAGGCCGCTTTTGCCGAGTCCAACCTGGATTGGCGGGTGCTTCCCGCGCGGCTGCATGTGCTGACCCACCGCGACTGGTGGCTCCAGCCCTGGGTGGCCGATTGGACCGGCAGCGGCAACCCCCCGGGCGGCGGGCGGTGGTGCTCGATTGACGAGGCCCTGCAGCTGGGCCTGCCTGCACCGATCCGGGCCTGGCTTCAGTCGCCCGAATCGAGCACGCCACGCCCGCGGAGGTAGTCGTCCACCAGGCTCAGGCGCGCTGACGGGTCGGCCAGTTCCATCAGGCGCTGCTTGGCCGCCATCGGAATGGGCAGCAGTTCGCACCAGCGGTTGGCCACCCAGCCGGCGTCATCGAAGGCAAATGGCTTGAGGAAGGGGTGGGCATCCTGGGCGGCCAGCGCCTCGATGGCCTGGCGCAGCGCCGCCACCACGGGCTGCCGCTCCGGCGCCGGCGGCAGCACCGGATCGGCCGGCAGGGCATGGGCCTCGGCCATCCACAGGCCATCGGCCTCCTGGCGGTAGGAAGCCACCCGGAAACGCGCCGCCCCCCGGCTGCGCACCATCAGGATGCCGCTTTGCGGACTGTCCACCTCCAGCAGTTCGGCTGTCACGCCCACCCGCTCGAAGAGGGTCGGTCCGCGGCCAGGGCCGGCTTCGGAGCCTTCGCGCAGCGCCACCACGCCGAAGCCGCTCTTCTCGCGCAGGCAGCGGGTGATGAGGTCCAGGTAGCGGGCCTCGAAGATCTTCAGCGGCAGCAGCCCGCCGGGGAAGAGCACGCTGCGCAGGGGAAACAGCGGCAGCTGTACGGCCGGGCCGTCACCGGCGCCCACCGGTTCGAAGGAGGTGCTGGAGGCCGTCATTCAGGGGCAGCGCGGTGGATGGATTTCAAGGGGCCTCCGGCAAGCGCGCGTCCTGCTCGCGGTGGCGCACCAGGGTGAAGATCTCGTCGCGGAAGGCCGCGGCCAGCCGCTCGGCCAGGTAGACCGAGCGGTGCTGGCCGCCGGTGCAGCCGATGCCCACCGTCAGGTAGCTGCGCTGGTCGTCCTCGAAGGCGGGCAGCCAGCGCCGC
Organism: Rubrivivax sp.; assembly: GCA_027487905.1. Taxonomy (GTDB): domain Bacteria; phylum Pseudomonadota; class Gammaproteobacteria; order Burkholderiales; family Burkholderiaceae_C; genus JAIYCR01. The sequence continues at coordinate 169,236 of JAIYCR010000040.1, forward strand.
AGGAAACCGGCGATGTGCTCGAGCATCTCGTGCACGGCGCTCTCGCGTTCGAGGAACTCGATGACGGGGGCGTCGCGGCCGGTGAGCGGCTTCAGGTCGGGCAGGTAGTGCGGGTTGGGCAGCACCCGGACATCGAAGACGAAATCGGCGTCCAGCGGAACACCGTTCTTGAAGGCGAAGGACTCGAAGACCAGCGTCAGGCGGCTGCCGGTGGCGCGGACCAGGTCGCGCACCCACAGGCGAAGCTGGACGGGCCGCAGCTGGCTGGTGTCCATCACGGTGGCGTCCTGGCGAAGATCGGCCAGCAGTTCACGCTCGAATTCGATGGCCTCCACCAGCACGCGGCGGCCCGAGGCATCGGTGCCGGTGGGGTCGGTCGATGGGAAGGCCGGGCCCGCCCCGGCCGCCGCATCGCCCCGTGCCGACGGGAGGTGGCCCGACAGCGGGTGCGGACGGCGCGATTCGGAGAAGCGGCGGACCAGCGCCTCGGTGGTGGCGTCGAGGAAGAGGGTGCGGATGACGATGCCCTCGCCGGCGAGATCCTGCAGCAGCGTTCGCAGCCGGGGCAGGGATTCGGCGCTGCGCGCATCCACCGCCACCGCGACGCGCCGCCCGAAGCGCGCGTTGCCCAGGGCGAGGAAGTCGCGCAGCAACTCGGGCGGCAGGTTGTCCACGCAGAAGAAGCCCACGTCTTCCAGCGCCCGCAGCACCACGGACTTGCCCGAGCCCGAGGTGCCGGTGACGAGGATGACCTCGCGCTCGGCGGGCTCGTCCCCGCGCGGGTGAGGGTGGGGCTGCGGCTGCGGAGGGCTGGGTGCGGTGACCAGCGGGCTCGTGTCGGGCTTCATCGGCGGCGGCCTGCAGTGCGTGCGACCGGGGCGACCGCGGTGACCACGGCGATGGGGGAGACCAGGGCCGCGGGAGCGTGCCCCGCCGATGCCCGGGCGAGCAGTTCGGCGGCGTGTGCGCGACTGGCGGCCGAGCGGGCATCGCCGCCGAGCATGCGGGCGATCTCGTCGATGCGCTCGTCGCCGGTGACTTCCACCAGGCGGCTCACGGTTCGTCCACCCTGCAGACCCTTGCTCACGACGAGGTGGCGGTCGGCGCAGGCGGCCACCTGGGCGAGGTGGGTCACCGCCATCACCTGCCGGGCGCGGCCCAGGCGGGCGAGCAGCCGCCCGACGGTGTCGGCCACGGCACCTCCGATGCCGCTGTCGACTTCGTCGAAGACGATGGTCATGGGTTCGGGCGGGTTTGCCGGGGCCGCAGCCGGGCCCTCTCCCTCACCCAGCTCCTGCCGCCGGCCCGCAACCTGCTGCAGGCCTTCGGTGTGGACCGTCACGGCGATCGCCAGTGCGATGCGCGACAACTCGCCGCCCGAGGCCACCTTGGCCAGCGGCCGCGGCGTGCTGCCGGCGTGACCGGCCACGCGGAACTCCACCGCTTCCAGGCCGTGGCGTGCCGGCTCGGCCAGGGGAGCCAGGTCGATCTCGAAGCGTGCGCCTTCCATGCCCAGGGTCTGAAGCGCCGCGCTCACCCGCTCGGCCAGCAGCGGTGCGAAGGCTCGGCGACGCTGGCTGAGCGCCGCAGCGACTTCCCCGTAGCGGCGTTGGGCAGCGGCGACGGCCTGGGTGAGCGCCTCGGTGTCGACGGCGGCATCCAGCGCCCGCAGACGCTCGCGGGCCTCGTCCATCCAGGCGGGCAGTTCAGCCGGCGTGCAGCGCTGGCGCCGGGCGGCCGACAGCCACTGCGCCATGCGTTCGTCCAGCGCTGCCAGGCGGGCGGGGTCGAGGTCGGCGTGCCGGAGATAGGCCGACAGGCTGCGCGAAGCGTCCTCGAGCTGCGCCTCGGCGCTGGACATCACCTCGATCACGCTGGCCAGCTGCGGGTCGTATCGGCTGACCGCGGCGAGCGCCTGGCTGGCGCGGCGCACGAGGCTTCGGGCGGCGCCGTCGTCGTCCAGCTGGGTCAGCGCCGACTCGGTGGCTTCCATCAGCGACTGGCCGTGCGCCAGCCGCTGCTGCTCGGCCTCGATGGCGTCCCACTCGCCACTCTGGGGTGCCAGGCGGTCCAGTTCGCGCAACTCGAAGGCCAGACGTTCGCGTTCGGCGTCCAGTTCGGCGCGGCGCTGCGTGGCAGCCTCGAGTGCGGCCAGCGCCGCGCGCCAGTCGTCCCACCGGGCGCCCACCGATGCGGCGTCGCAGCCGGCCAGGTTGTCGAGCAGCGAGCGCACCGCGGCCGGCCGGGTCAGGCCTTGCCAGGCATGCTGTCCGTGGATGTCCACCAGCTGCTCGGCCAGCTCGCGCAGCTGGGTGACCGTGCCGCTGCTGCCATTGATCCACGCCCGGCTCTTGCCCTGCGCATCGACGGTGCGGCGCACAAGCAGCCGGCCGTCGCCGTCGTCGGGCGCGAAGCCCTGCGCCTCCAGCCAGGCGGAAACGCCCGCATTCAGCTCGAAGAGCGCGCCCACCTCGGCGCGCGGCATGCCCTCGCGCACCACGGCGGCATCGGCCCGGTTGCCCAGGGCCAGCTGCAGTGCGTCGATGAGGATGGACTTGCCCGCACCGGTTTCGCCGGTGAGCACGGTGAAGCCACGCTGCAGGGGAATCTGCAGCGCGTCCACGATCACGAAGTCGCGAAGCTCCAGGCCTTGCAGCATCGCCGTCTGTCGCCGGGTGGGGTTGGAGCGGGTTCGCTCAAGGGCCGGGCGCGGGGGCGCCGCCGGCATTCCAGTGCAGCTTGCGCCGCAGCGTGGCGAAGTAGCTCCAGCCGCGGGGATGCAGGAAGCGGGCCTGGTAGGGCGCCCGGCGCACCACCACCGTGTCGGCCTTGAGCAGGCTGGCCAGCGAGTGCATGTCGAAGCTCGCGCTGACCTCGCGGCCGGAGACGATCTCCACGCGGATCTCGCCGCTGTCGGGCAGCACGATGGGACGGTTGGACAGGTCGTGCGGCGCGATGGGCACCATCACCCAGCTGGCCACTGCCGGGTGCAGGATGGGACCGCCGGCCGACAGCGAGTAGGCGGTCGAGCCGGTGGGCGACGCGACGATCAGGCCGTCGGCCCGGATGTTGGAGACGAACTGGCCGCCGATGTCCACCTTGAGCTCGACCATGCTCGCGCTGGCCCCGCGGCTGACGACCACGTCGTTCAGTGCGAAGGCCTCGAAGATGGGGGCGCCGTCGCGCCACACGCCGCCTTCGAGCATGGTGCGGCGTTCCTCTTCGTAGTCGCCGCGCAGCATGGGGGCGAGCGCCGCCTCGTGCTCGTGCAGCGTGATGTCGGTGATGAAGCCCAGCCGCCCCTGGTTGATGCCGATCAGCGGGATGTTGGCTCGGGCGAGCGTTCGCGCCAGGCCCAGCATGGTGCCGTCGCCGCCCACGGCCACGGCAAGGTCGCATTCGGAGCCCAGGCGGTGGGCGGGCAGGCTGGCGAAGCCGGTGATGCCGGTGTTCAGCGCGGTGTCTTCGTCCAGCGTGACCTCCAGGCCCTGACGGACCAGGAAATGCGCGATGTCCTCGAGCAGGTGGCGCATGCCGCTCGCCTGGTACTTTCCGACGAGAGCGGCGTGGCGAAAGGTCGAGGGCATGGGAAGAATTACACCACGCGGCCTTGGCGCACCGTGCGTGCCGGGCCTCCCCCGCGCGGGGGTTCACACCCCCCGCCGTGCAGACGGGCTTGCCTAGAATCGACGCATGTTGGACGAGCGTTCCCGATTGCTGTTGAAGGCCCTGGTCGAGCGCTACATCGCCGACGGCCAGCCCGTGGGCTCACGCACGCTGTCGCGCGCCTCGGGCCTGGACCTCTCCGCGGCCACCATCCGCAACGTGATGGCCGACCTCGAGGACCTCGGCCTCATCGCGAGCCCGCACGCCAGCGCCGGACGCATCCCCACGGCCAAGGGCTACCGCTTCTTCGTCGACCAGATGCTCACCGCCCAGCCCTTGCACACGCTGGACCCGGTGGCCTTCCCGTCCCTGGGGGCGCCCATTGCGCCCGAGCAGCCGCAGCGGGTGATCGCCCATGCCGCCCAGATGCTGTCCAGCCTTTCCAGCTTCGTCGGCGTGGTCACCGCGCCGCGCAAGGAAAGCGTCTTCCACCACATCGAGTTCATGCGCCTGAGCGAAAAGCGCGTGCTGGTCATCCTCGTCGCCCCCGACGGCGACGTGCAGAACCGCGTCATCTTCACCGCCCAGGACTACACCCAGTCGCAGCTGCAGGAGGCCAGCCAGTTCCTCACCAGCCAGTTCGCCGGCCTGACCATCGAGGCCGTGCGCGAGCGCCTGAAGCTCGAGGCCGACGCGCTGCGCAGCGAGATCGCCTCGCTGATGCAGGCTGCGGTGGACACCGGCGGCGAAGGCCTGGACGGTGGCCAGGAGCAGGTGGTGGTGGCCGGCGAGCGCAACCTGCTGGCCATCGACGAGCTCTCCGGCGACATGTCCTCGCTGCGGCGCCTGTTCGACCTCTTCGAGCAGAAGACCCAGCTCATCCGCCTGCTCGACGTCAGCAGCCGCGCCGAGGGCGTGCGAATCTACATCGGCGGCGAGAGCCGCGTGGTGCCCTACGAGGAGCTGTCGGTGGTCTCGGCACCCTACGAAGTGGACGGCCGCGTCGTGGGCACGCTGGGCGTCATCGGCCCCACCCGCATGCCCTACGACCGCATGATCCAGATCGTGGACATCACCTCGCGGCTGCTGGGCAACGCCTTGTCGGTGCGTTGAGGGCGCGTCGGGCCGGCTCCCATAATGCGCATCGTCCGTCGCAGGGGGCCGTTAGCTCAGTTGGTCAGAGCAGAGGACTCATAATCCTTTGGTCGTTGGTTCAAGTCCAACACGGCCTACCACCCGGCAGGCAGGCGGGCCCTTCGCGCCTCCATCCCCTCACCCGAACGCCGCGTGCCACGCCGCGATGAATTCGTCCGTGCCGGTCAGGGTCAGCACCACCGTGTGCCAGCCGCCCGGCTCCTCCGTGACCAGCAGGTCGTGCTGCCACTGCCCGCCCTCGTCCACCGGCCCGTGGGTGTCGGGGAAAGCTCGCCAGGCCCAGTCGAGCACGGTCTTCACCTCGGCCATCACCCGGGCGTGACGGTCCTTCGGTGTGGAGGCCAGGCCTTCGAGCGTGGCCAGGCCGTCGTCAACGGCGTCGAGGCTGAACTGCAGGTAGTCCATCGCGGCAGGCGGGTGAAGCGGGGAGTCCGGTTCTGAGCCCGAGCTTAAGGCTTCGTCCCTGGTCTGCTTCCTGCTAGCCTCAAGCCCAGGAGTAGAAGCGTCCACCTGCCGCCGCACCGTTTCCGGGCGTCGCGTGCAGGCCGGGAATTGCTCTGGAGATTCGTCCATCGACCCTCGCCGGAGCCAGACCTTGAACACTGCCAACGCCACCACCGCCACCCCGCTCGACCTGGAAGAAGTCCGCAAGGAGACCCGCATGGGGGCCTTCGGCACCGAGACCCAGCGCGAGATCCGCGTGATCGACCTGTCCGATTTCGAGCGCCGTCGCGCCGAGATCACCGAGCAGTTGTGGGACGCCGCGGTGGACGTGGGCTTCTTCCAGCTTTCGCACCACGGCGTGCCGCTGCAGCAGATCCGCGCGGCATTCGACATGAGTGAGCGCTTCTTCGCTTTGCCGCGAGAAGTGAAAGCCCGCCTGCCGCTGGCGCGCAACGCCGGCTGGGAATCGATGGCGCAGGTGCGGCCCTCCACCGGCACACCCGACCAGAAGGAGAGCTACCAGATCACCCGCCCGCGCATGGCGGACCTTTATCCCACCGAGGAAGAGCTGCCGGGCTTCAAGGCGGCGATGCTGGCCTTCGAGGAGGCCAGCTGGGCGGTGGGCATGCGGGTGCTGTCCTGCTTCGCCGAGCGGCTGGGCTTCGAGCGCGACTTCTTCAGCAAGGCCCACGACCCGTCCAGCGAAACCTACCAGAGCACGCTGCGGCTGCTGCACTACTACGCCATCCCGCCGCAGGCCCGCCCCGAGCTGGGTCTGTGGCGCGCCGGCGCGCACACCGACTTCGACTGCCTGACGCTGCTCTACCAGCGTGAAGGCCAGGGCGGCCTTCAGGTGTGCCCGGGCAAGGACCACGAGCGCCAGGAGTGGACGTCGGTGCCGCCGCGCGAGGAGCTCATCACCTGCAACATCGGCGACATGCTGATGCGCTGGAGCGACGACCAGCTGCCGAGCAACTTCCACCGGGTGAAGAACCCCGGGCCCGGCGAATCGCTGGGGCCGCGCTACAGCCTGGCCTTCTTCTGCCAGGCCAACACCGACGCGCTGATCGAGTCGCCGGCCGGCAAGTACCCGCCGATCACCGCCGGCGACTACCTGGCCGAGCGCATCCGGGCGAACTTCAACCGCAAGTATTGAAAGACCCTGGCCAGCGCACCGCGGGCAGCGCCCGATTGCCAGACCCGGGGCCGCACCCTAGATTGAGGACATCCACCGCCCGCGCCGCGATGACGCCAAGCCCTCCGCCCACCCACCAGCTGCTCGACGCCTACCCGCGGGTGCGGGCGCGTTCGGTGGTGGAAGCCAGCGAGCGCGTGGGGCGGCTGTTCTCGCCGCACCGGCTGGAACTGCGGGGAGACGCCGCGTCGCTGGACGTGCGCCACAACCGCTTCCAGCTGTGCGAGTTGTCGATCAACGTGCTGAACTACGGCACCGAGGTGCTGATCGACCCGGGTGAACGCGGCGATTTCTTCCTGGTGCAGCTGCCCCTTCAGGGCCTGGCGCGCCTGTCCACCGGCCGCTGCGAGATCGAGCTCGACTCGCGCACCCTCAGCGTGCTGCAGCCGCAGACCCGCAGCCGCATGACCTGGAGCGGCGACTGCTCGATGATCCTGGTGCAGGTGCCGCGCGCCAGCGTTGTGCAGCGCGCCGAACGCTGGGACCTCCCCGCCCCGCTGAGGATGGCCCACACCCGCCCGCGCGACGACGCCGCCGTGGGCGGCTGGTGGCAGGCGGTGCTGGACATCACCCACAACATCGACCGGTTGGGCGACACCTGGCTGCGCCAGCCGGCCGCCGCGGCTGCGGTCGAGGAGCTGCTGCTGTCGGCCTTCACCACGCTACTGCAGGAGCCGCAGGGCGACGCAGCCGCATCCCGCGGTGCCGACGCCCGGTGCCTGCGCCGGGCCCGCGACTTCATCGTCTCGCACGCCGATCGCGCGCTGACGCTGGAGGAAATCGCCCGCCACGCCTGCGTGAGCCCGCGCACGCTGGAGGCGGTGTTCCGCCGCAACGGGCACCCGGCTCCGCTCGCCTATGCGCGGCTGCACCGGTTGCAGCAGGTGCACGAGCGACTGCGCGCCGCACGGGCGGAGGGCCAGCCGGTCAACGTGACGCAGGTGGCGCTCGAGCACGGATTCGTCCACATGGGCCGCTTCGCGGCCCAGTACCGCTCACGCTTCGGCGTGCCGCCTTCGCACACCTTGCGCGCCTCGCACTGAGCCGGCCGCAAGCCCGCTCAGAGCGCGGCGTGTCCGCCGGCCCAGCGCAGCAGGCCGGCGCGCAGGTCGGGCGGCATGTCCACCGCGCGGTGGGTCTGCAGCGAGGTGGTCACCAGCACCTGGCGCAGCTGCACCCGCAACTCGTCGTCCGGCCCGCCCCGGCAGGCCACCTGCAGGGTGAGCGACTTCGAGCCCAGCCGCTCCACCTGCAAGGCCAGGCGCACGGTGTCGCCATGCCGGCTGACGGCGCGGAAATCCACCTCGAGCCGGACCGTGGGCAGCCCGACGCGCCGCGGGCCGATGAGCTCGGCGTAGGACACCCCCAGGGCGTCGGTGACCCAATCCTCGACCAGCGCGTTGAACATCACGAAGTACTGCGGGTAGAAGACGATGCCCGCGGGGTCGCAGTCGGAAAAGCGCACCACGCGCTCGCGGACGAAGGTCGCAGCGGCGGGCGGCTGCACAGGGGCCGTCACGGTCAGTCAGCCTTGATGCCGCTGGCCTTGACCACGGCGGTGAAGAGTTGGGTCTCGGCCTGCACGAGGTTGCGGAACTCGGTGGGCGACAGGGTCTGCACATCGGCGCCGAGTTCGCTGAAGCGGGTCTTGACCGCCGGCTGGGCCAGCAGGCGGTTGAGCTCGCGGTTCATGCGGGTCACCGCTTCGGCGGGCATGGAGGCGGGCGCGTAGACGCCGAAGAGCGTGTCGGCGAATACGTTGTTCACCCCCAGTTCGGTGAAAGTGGGCGCGCTCGGGAAGTTCTGCGTGCGCTCGCGGCTGGCCACCGCCAGGAGGTTCACCCGGCCGGAGCGTGCCGCGGGAAACACCGTGCCCGGGGCGAGGGCGAAGTCGATCTGGCCGGCCATCACGTCCTGGATGGCGGGGGCAGCGCCCCGGTAGGGGATGTGGGTGGCGAAGAAGCCGGCGTTCTGCTTGAAGAGTTCGCCCCCCAGGTGTGGCGTCGTGCCGTTGCCCGCCGAGCCGTAGCTCAGCTTGCCCGGGTTGGCCTTGGCATAGGCCACGAGCTCGCTCACCGACTTGACGGGCAGGCCCGGCCGGGTGATGAGAAAGAGCTGCGAGTTGGCCAGCAGGCCCACCGGCTGCAGGTCACGCTGCGCGTCGAAGGGCATGGGGTTGAACAGCAGCGGGTTGACCGATTGGGTGGTCGACACGGTGATGAGGAAGGTATGTCCGTCGCCGCCGTTGCGGATGGCCTCGACCGCCGCGACGTTGCCGCCGGCGCCGCCCCGGTTGTCGATGACGATGGGCTGGCCGAGCGCTTCGCTGAGCTGGGGTTGCAGCACGCGGGCCATGACATCGGCCAGGCCACCCGCCGGGAAGGCCACCACCAGCCGCACGGGCTTGTTCGGCCAGGCCGCTGGCGCGGCGCCCTGGGCGCGCGCCGCGGCAAGGGGCAGCAGGCTGCCGGCCAGGCCAGCTCCGCTGGCCAGAAGGAGGTGGCGTCGTTGGCGCTGGGTGGGGTTCATGCTCGGTCTCCTGTGGGCACGCGGGCCCGTGTTGTCGTGCGTTGGGAAGCGGGGCAGAGGGGCATCGGAGGCGCGGCGAGGGCCGTCTCAGCCGAGTCCGGCGCGCTGCAGTGCGGCCTTCAGGGCCACGCCTTCGGCGTCGCGCAGGGCCGCTTGTCGAAGATCGGCCAGGGTGGCGGCGGCGTCCGGTCGCCCGGTCATCCGGCGTGCTGCCTGCACCAGGCGATCGAAGCGGCTGCTGCCGCGGGCATGGGTGTCGCTGTAGCCCTTGACCAGGCGACGGCTGCGCAGCAGCTCGACGGCCAGCGCATAGTCGGTCTCGAGCGCCCGCGAAACCTCGGCCAGCCAGGCCTCCAGGTGGGCCATCTCTTCGGCATGCCGGCGGTTGCCGCGTCGCCAGCGCCGCAGCCCTGCGGCCAGGCGCAGCTGCAGGTGCCCGCGCACGGTGTGGGTGTGAAGCCGGCGCCCGCGGTCCAGCCGGGCGGCCAGGCGGGCCTTCAGCGCGGGCCGCTTGTCCAGCCGCTCGGCCCAGCGCAGCGGCATCAGGCCCATGACCTCTTCCAGGCGGGGATGGAAATACTCCTCGGTGCCCACCACGTCGTCGGCCGTGGCGGCCACTTCGCCGCGGATGCGGCGGGCGCGGTCCGGTCGCGTCTTGAGATCGGCCACCCGGATCACGTCGTCGTAGCTCATCGCCACGGCAATCCAGCGGGCGGCCTCGATGGTGAGGGCATGGCCCTGGGCGGCGCCGTCGCGCCGCGCGAAAGTGGCTACGCGGTCGAGGTATTCCGCCCCGTAGGCGACGTCCTGCCAGTCGACCACGCGGGCCAGGCCTTCGCCCAGCCAATCGTGGGCGGCCGGCGGGAAGTCGCTGCGGACGCGGTCGACAAGGCCCTGCAGTTGTGGCGAGGCGGCCTTGGCGGGCAGTGGCCTTGGCGGCGTCTCGGCCACCGCGCCCGGGGCCGGCAGCGGCTGGGCGGGCGGGCCGTCGCGCGCGGCCTGGGCGGCTTCACGCAACGCAGCCAGGCTCGCCTTTACGCCCACGCCGGCCCGCTCGACCACCGCTTCGAAAGCAGCCTGGTCGAAGGGCAGTGCGCCGCTGCCGGCCAGCGCCCCGAAGAGGCTGGCCGAGATGACGCTGCCGTGGCGCAGTGCCAGCGCCTGCAGGTCGGCTGCGACCAGGTGGCGGGCGTGGCCTTGCAGTTCGCGCAGCACGGCGGCGCTGTCGGCGATGCCATTGCCCGGCACCATCTTCTCCTGCACCGAGTAGGTCCGGTGGGTGCTGGCGATGAGGGTGGTGCGCTCGCGGGTGATGAGGCCGCGGTCCAGCGCACGGCCGGCCTCCATCAGCTCGGCGGCGATGGCAATGTCCACGTCGCCGGGTACGGCCATCTGTGCGAGCACCGGCTCGCGGCCAGGTGTGGGCTCGACGATCTCCAGGTAGTAGATGGTCGCGCCGGTGCGTTGAGCCACGCCGGCCACCGAAGTGGACTGCGCGGTCCATCCGGCCGACTCGGCCAGGTCGACGATCCAGTCGACCAGCACGCCGCCGCCCTGTCCGCCCAGGGCCATCACCGCGATGTGCAGGCTGCGCGGGTTCACGTCGCGTGCAGCGCGCGGGTGGCGCGCTCGCGTTCGCTTCGGGCCTGCAGCCAGCCGAGCACGGCAGCGCGCAGCCGCGCACGCCACCGCTCGGCAGCGCCGGGGTTGTGCACCTTGTGCGCCTTGTAGAAGGACGGGCACAGCACGGCCGCGTCGGCGACCTCGCCGCAGTGGCCGCAGGCCACGCAGCTGTCATCCACCTGGGCCACAGGGTCTGGCTTGAGGGCGTCGCCGCTGGGCGCGAGCGTCAGGCTCGGGCAACCGGAGATCCGCATGCAGGCGTGGTCGCCCGAGCACACCGCGGCGTCGACACCGAAGCGCTCGTGCAGCACCCGCTCGCCGGCCTTGACGGCCCGGGCCTTCAGCGGCTTTTCTCGACGCTGCCGGTTGAGCATGCATTCGCTTTGCGCGATGACCACCTTCGGGCCCTTGAACGGAGTGGTCAGCGCCTCGCGCAGTGCCGCCCGCATCGCGGTGACGTCGTAGGTGTGGGTAAGGGTGCGCACCCATTCCACGCCGACGCCGCGTACCGCGTTCTCGATCGGGTGCAAGAGGCTGCGGTTGGGGTTGTGCCCGCGCGAAGACGGCACATCCTGGCCCCCGGTGGCCGCCGAGTAGTTGTTGTCGACGATGACGAAGACGTTGTCCTGGCGGTTGAACACGGCGTTGGCGATGCCCGAGGTCAGGCCGTTGTGCCAGAAACCGCCGTCGCCCATGAAGGCAACGGCCCGGCGCGAGGCACCGAGCGATGCACCGGCCGCGAAGGCCGACGCGCTGCTCGCGCCCAGGCCGTAGCCCATCGTCGTGGCCCCCAGGTTGAAGGGCGGCATGATGGAAAAAAGGTGGCAGCCGATGTCGGCGGACACATGGTGCATGCCCAGTTCCTGCTCGACGAGCTTGAACGACGAGAAGATGGGCCGCTCCGGGCAGCCGGTGCACAGGCCGGGCGGGCGGGGCGGCAGCAGGGGGCCCACCGCGGCGGCCCGTGGCGCGGTGGCCGCAGTCACGGCGATGGCCTCCGTCGGGTGTGCGTCGGAGGCGGGGCTTCGGCTCGACGTGGGCAGGGCCACCGGCACCGGCCTGGCCAGTGCGGCGGGGTAGCGGCGCTCCAGGAAGCCGCGCAGCGCATCGCGCAGCACGGCCACCGTGTAGTCCCCGCCCATGGGCAGCAGGTCCTTGCCGTGCACGGCGGTGCTGCTGTCGTGCCGGCGCAGGATGGCGTGCAGGTTCTGTTCGAGGTAGTCGGGCTGGCCCTCCTCGACCATCAGCACCGCCCGCTTGCCTTCGCAGAAGCGCAGCACCTCCGACTCGACCAGGGGGTAGGTGACGTTCAGAACGTACAGCGGCACGCGGCTCTGGCCGAAGAGATCGGCCAGCCCGAGCAGCTTGAGTGCGCGCAGCACCGTGTGCGTCATGCCGCCTTGCACGATGACACCCACCGAGCCGATGTCCCCGTCGCGCAGCTCGTTCAAGCCGCGCTCGGTGATGAAACGGGCCGCGGCTGGCCAGCGCTGCTGAATCTTCTCGCGTTCGTGCAGGAAGGACGCCGGTGGCAGCACGATGCGGCTGACGTCGCGGGTGGGCGCCTCCAGCGCCTGCTTGAGCGAGAAGGCAGGCCGGCGGTTCTCGCGCGTGATGAAGCGCCCGTGCAGGTGACACGAGCGGATGCGCAGCTCGAGCATCACCGGCGTGTTCGTCGCCTCGGACAGTTCGAAGCCGTCGTGCACCGCCTGCACGATGGCGGGTAGCGTAGGCCGGGGGTCCATCAGCCACATCTGCGACTTCATCGCGAAGGCGTGGGTGCGCTCCTGCATGATGCTGGAGCCCTCGCCATAGTCTTCGCCCACGATGATCAGGGCGCCGCCGGTCACGCCGCCGGAGGCCAGGTTGGCCAGCGCGTCGCTGGCCACGTTGGTGCCCACCGTGCTTTTCCAGGTCACCGCGCCGCGCACCGGGTAGTTCACCGAGGCGGACAGGGCCGCAGCGGCAGCGGCCTCGCTGGCCGCCGGTTCGAAGTAGACGCCCAGGTCCTGCAGGATGGGCTGGGCATCGGCCAGCACGTCCATCAGGTGCGAGATGGGCGCGCCCTGGTAGCCGGTGACGTAGCCCACGCCGCATTCGAGCAGCGCCTTGGTGACGGCGAGGATGCCCTCGCCGCGGAATTCGGTGCCGGCCGGGACCGTCAGTTGCCGGACCTCTCGGGCGAAGGAACGCTCGGCCATGCCGTGTCCTTCAGGCCGGCACGAGGGCCAGCACCCGCAGCGGCGAGCCCGAGCCGCCGCGGATCTTCAGCGGCGCGGCCACGATCACCGCGCCGGTCGGGGGCAGCAGGTCCAGGTTCATCAGGCACTGCAGGCCGTACTTGTTCGCCCCGTGCATCAGCGTGTGGCAGGGATAGGCCAGGGGCCACGCGTAGGACTGTCCGGCGTCGGTGTTGATGGTCTCCACGCCGAAGCCGCGCACATCGCGCTGGACCAGGAACTCGACCGCGGCCTGGGTGGGCCCCGGGGTGTGGGCGCCGTCCTCGCGCAGGTTCACGAAGCGGGCGGGATCGACGATGCGCCGGCTCCAGTCGGTGCGAAAGAGCAGCCACGCGCCCGCCGGAATGCGGCCGTGCCGTGCCTCCCAGTGCTCGAGGAAGGGCAGGTCCAGTGTCCAGTCGTCGTTGCCCGCCACCTCGGCGCTGGCGTCCACCACGCAGGCCGGGCCGATGAACTGCCGGGCCTCGATGGTGTCCACGCTGTTGTGCGGGTGCTCGCGCCCGGTGATCCAGTGCACCGGTGCGTCGAAGTGGGTGCCGGTGTGCTCGCCGCAGGAGAAGTTGTTCCAGTACCAGCCGGGGCCGCGCTCGTCGTACTGGCAGATCGTCTCCTGGCGGAAGGCCCACACCTGGCCGAACTGCGGGGGCAGCACGAGCGCGGGGAAGTCGGGCGACAGGGTCTGGGTCAGATCGACCACGCGCAGGGACCCGCTGGCCAGCGCGGCGGCGAAATCGGCGAGGCGGGGGGCGGTCATGCGGACTTTCAAGGCGCCGACGACAGGCGGCGACCGACCGGCATGCTCGCTTCCGCCGGGCGCTGCGGTCTATCCGCTTTTCGCTGCGGGCTGTCCGCTCCCCGAAACGCCAGGGAAGACCCTGGGGCGCTGCGGGCTGGCTAGCGCGTGCCGGAAGGCGGGGCCTTGGTCACGCGCGTCTTGCCGCCGGTGGACACGAGGATGACGGCGTCGCCGGGGGCGATCTTCTCGTTGCCCTCGGCCTGGATGACGGCCCGCCGTTCGCCGTTGCGCAGCTGCAGCAGGTATTCGACGCCCGTCTCGCGGGTGCCGGCGCGTTCCACCGCATTGCCCACCACCGCACCGGCCACCGCGCCGAGCACGCCCACGATGGCGCCCTCGCGCCGCCCGCCGACGCCGGCGCCGGCGATGCCGCCCACCACGCCGCCGGCGGTGGCGCCGATGCCGCTCTGGCTGCCGTCCACCGTGACGGTGCGGGTGGACAGCACGACGGCGTCCTGAACCTGGGACAGGCGCTGGGCATCGCCGCGCTGCACGACGTCCGGGCTGGTGGTGGAGCATGCCGCCAGCAGGGTGGCGGCACTGAGGATGAGGGGGCGGGCGAAACGGCGCATGCGGGTACCTCCAGGGCTTTGCACACATTGTCCACCCGCCGGGCACCGCGGTGACGGGCCGCGGGCGGCACACTTGCCCAGCCCGAGACCTATTGCAGAACCTGCGCCGATGACGACCCCTTCCACGCGCCCGCTCGAGCCGAACGCCCCGCGACAGCCCGGCGCTGCGCGGCTGCTGGCCGACCTGGGTGGCACGAACGCCCGCTTCGCCTGGCAGGCGGGGCCGGGTGCGCCGCTGCGCGAGCTGCGGGTGCTGGCCGCAGCCGACTTCCCCAGCGTGCTCGACGCGGCCGAGCACTACCTGGATGGGCTGGCCCCGGCGCATGCCCGGCCCGTGCACGCCGCCCTGGGCATCGCCAACCCGGTGGACGGCGACCGGGTGCGCATGACCAACCACGCCTGGTCCTTCTCGATCGCGCAGTTGCGCGAGGCGCTGGGGCTGGAGCGCCTTGTGGTGATCAACGATTTCGAAGCGCTGGCCCGCGCGCTGCCGCTGCTGCAGCCGCACGAGACGCGGGCTCTGAGCCCGGGTTCGGGCTTGGCCGGGTCCCGCGCGCCGATCGGCCTGATCGGACCGGGCACCGGGCTGGGCGTGGGCGCCCTGGTGCCCGTCGCCCCGGGCCGGTGGCGGGCCTTGGCCACCGAGGGCGGTCATGTGAGCCTGGCCACCCACGATGCACGCGAGGACGCGGTGCTGGCCTGCCTGCGGCAACGCTTCGGCCATGTGTCGGCCGAGCGGGTGGTGTCCGGCCCCGGCCTGGTGAACCTCCATCAGGCCCTGTGCGCCATCGACGGCGTGCCGGCTGCGAGCGCGCTCGCAGCGCGCGACCTCACGTCCGACCCGCCCCGGGCCGATCTCGACGCGGCCCGGGTGGAGGAGGTGATCGGGCTGTTCCTGGGCTTCCTGGGCAGTACAGCCGGCAACCTCGCACTCACCTTGGGCGCACGCGGCGGCGTCTACATCGCAGGCGGCATCGTGCCGCGCCTGTCACCGCAGCGGGTCGCCCGGTCCTCCCTGCAGGCCCGATTCGTCGGGAAGGGGCGCTTCGAGCCCTGGCTGCAGGACATTGCACTGCGCCTCATCGTGAGCGCGGAGTCGCCCGCACTGCGGGGTGCGGCGCTGGCGCTGGACGACCCGACCGGCTGAGCCGACGCGGCGGCCTCAGCCGCGCAGGCGGCTGTGACGCGGGACGCTGGCGAGCAGGAAGTCCATCTGGTCGGTGACGATGCGCCGACCCCGCAGGATCATGTCCTCGTGCAGGCTGGGCACGTAGGGCAGGTAGAAGAGGCTCAGCCCCATTTCCTGCGGCAGCCGGTTGCCCTTCAGGCCGTTGCAGGGACGGCAGGCGGTGATGCAGTTCATCCAGCTGTCCAGCCCGCCACGCGACGTGGGCACGATGTGCTCGCGGGTGAGCTCGTCCAGGGAAAAGCGCCGGCCGCAGTAGGCGCACACGCCGCGGTCGCGGGCGAAGAGCTTGGGGTTGGTGAGGGCGGGAATGTCGCGCCAGGCCCGGCTGGGCACCGAGCCGCGCACGGCGACGATGGGGTGGACCTCGATGCGCGACTGCAGGCCGCTGCGGCGCTGGGTTCCGCCGCGCAGCACGCAGGCCGCCTCGCCGATCGTCCAGGCGATGGAATCGCTGGCATACAGCACGGCCGCCTCCCTGGTCGTGATCCAGGCCTGGGGCCGACCGGACACATCGAGCTGCAACACGTCCACGGAACCTCCTGTGGTGTTTGCCCGAGCGTAATGCATCCGGCCGTCAAGCCGATGAACCCGCGCCGAAGGCCCGATGCAGCCGGCCCAGGCGGCCTGCGCTGTGCGACGCCTCGCCGCACTAGGTCGAATGGCCTAGAAATTACCGGGTCTTGGCGGGCGGGCCGGCTTCGGTGGGTACAGAATAGAACGATCGTTCGTTTTTCTCTCCCCCCTGCGTTCCTGCCTCCCGGCTTTCCTTCGCACCCCAGCCCCGCCTTGGAAGACACCGCCCCCCACCGCCGCACCCGCGCCCATGCCAAGGGCCAGCAGACCCGCGCCGCGATCCTCGACGCGGCGCTGGGCCTGGCCTCGCACATGGGTCTGGAGGGGCTGTCCATCGGGACGCTGGCCGAGGTGACGGGCATGAGCAAGTCGGGCGTCTTCGCGCATTTCGGTTCGCGCGAGGAGCTTCAGATGGCGGTCATCCGCCAATACCACCTGAAGTTCGAGGAGGAAGTCTTCTTCCCGGCGCTGCGGCAGCCGCGCGGGCTGCCCCGCCTGCGTTGCCTCTTCGACCGCTGGATCGATCGGGTGACGCTGGAGATCGACTCCGGCTGCATCTACATCAGCGGTGCGGTCGAGTTCGACGATCGCCCCGGCCCGGTGCGCGATGCGCTGGAGTCCATGGTCAAGACCTGGCAGGCCGCGCTGGCCCGCGCCGTGGCGTCGGCCATTGAACAGGGCCATCTGCGCGCCGACCTGGACCCGCTGCAGATGCTCTTCGAGATCCATGGCCTCATCCTGGCGCTGCACCACGACGCCCGGTTCCTGCGCAACCCCGGGGCAGTCGGCCGGGCGCGCGCGGGCTTCGAGCGCGTGCTGTCGGACGCAGCGCCGGGCATGTCGCATGCCCGCGCGAACGCCACCGCCAAGACAGCGGTCACGAGCACATCCACCACCGCAGCCGCCAGCCCGAGGTCGGCCGGTGCGGTGCCTTCCTCGCCAGCGCCTGCGCGTTCTGCCCGCAAGGCGGCGGCGCGACGCGGCCTGCCCCTTCGCTGACACCGCCGCCCCACGGCGCTGCGGCCCCTTCATCCGATCCACCTGCATCCACCCTCCGCCAAGGACCTGCCATGCCGAGCTACACACCGCCCCTGCGAGACCTGCGCTTCGTGATGCACGAGCTTCTGGACGTGGTGGGCACGCTCAAGGCGAGCCCGCGCCACGCCGACCTGGACGAGGACACCCTCAACGCCGTGATCGAGGAGGCGGGCCGCTTCGCCTCCGAGGTGCTGGCCCCCTTGAACGCCACCGGGGACGCCGAGGGCTGCCGGCTGGACAAGTCCACCCACGAGGTCGCCGCCCCGGCCGGCTTCCGCGAGGCCTATGCGAAGTTCGTCGAGGGCGGCTGGCCCGCACTGAGCTGCGACCCGGCCTACGGCGGCCAGGGCCTGCCCATCACGATGAACCAGGTGCTGTACGAGATGCTCAACAGCGCCAACCAGGCCTGGACGATGTATCCGGGGCTGACCCACGGTGCCTATGAGTGCCTGCACGCCCACGGCACGCCCGAGCAGCAGGCCACCTACCTGCCCAAGCTGACCAGCGGCGAATGGACCGGCACCATGTGCCTGACCGAGCCGCACTGCGGCACCGACCTGGGCCTGCTGCGCAGCAAGGCCGAGCCCCAGGCCGACGGCAGCTACCGCATCACCGGCAACAAGATCTTCATCAGCTCGGGCGAACACGACCTGGCCGCCAACATCATCCACCTGGTGCTCGCGCGCCTGCCCGATGCGCCGGCCGGCTCCAAGGGCATCTCGCTCTTCGTGGTGCCCAAGTTCCTGGTGCAGGCCGACGGCAGCCTGGGCGCGCGCAACCCCATCTTCTGCGGGGCGCTCGAGCACAAGATGGGCATCCACGGCAACGCCACCTGCCAGATGAACCTGGACGGGGCCCAGGGCTGGCTGGTGGGCCAGCCGCACAAGGGCCTGGCCGCGATGTTCGTGATGATGAACGCCGCCCGGCTGGGCGTGGGCATCCAGTCGCTGGGGCTGACCGAGGTGGCCTACCAGAACGCAGCGGCCTATGCGAAGGACCGCCTGCAGATGCGTGCGCTGTCCGGCCCGAAGGCGCCCGACAAGGCCGCCGACCCGATCATCGTGCACCCGGACGTGCGCAAGATGCTGCTGACCGCGCGCGCCTATGCCGAGGGCGGGCGGGCGCTGGCCATCCACACGGCGCTGCTGATCGACCTGGAACTGTCCTCGCCGGACGAACAGGTGCGCCGCGACGCCGCCGACGAAGTGGCGCTGCTCACGCCCATCATCAAGGCCTTCATCACCGACAACGCGTGGCTCGCCACCTCGCACTGCCTGCAGGTCTTCGGCGGGCACGGCTTCATCCGCGAATGGGGCATGGAGCAGTTCGTGCGCGACTCGCGCATCAACATGATCTACGAGGGCACCAACACCATCCAGTCGCTGGACCTGCTGGGCCGCAAGGTGCTGGGCGACAACGGCGCCAAGCTCAAGAAGTTCGGCAAGCGCATCGCCGCCTTCGTCGAGGACGAGGGCACCGACGAGGCGATGCAGGAGTTCATCAACCCGCTGGCCGACCTGGGCGACAAGGTGACCAAGCTCACCACCGAGCTGGGCATGAAGGGCTTCCAGAACCCCGACGAAGTGGGCGCCGCCGCGGTGGACTACCTGCGGGTGTGCGGCCACCTTGTCTTCGCCTATTTCTTCGCCCGCATGGCCAAGGTCGCGCTGCAGCAGCAAGGCGGCGGCGACCCCTTCTATGCGGCCAAGCTCAACACCGCGCGCTTCTATTTCCAGAAGCTGCTGCCCGAGACGGCCGGCCTGATCCGCAGCGCCCGTTCCGGCTCCGCCTCGCTGATGGCCATGGACGAGGCCCTGTTCTGATGCCGCACCTGACCCACCGCGCCCGAACCTTCCACGGAGACTTCGACATGCACCTGCGCTCGAACCGACTCGCCGCCGCCCTGGCCGGCACCGCCCTGGCCCTCGCCTCGGGCCTGGCCGCGGCCCAGGCCACGCCCGTGGGCGCCTGGAAGACCATCGACGACAAGACCAAGACCGAACGCGCGCAGATCCGCATCCAGGAGTCGGGTGGCGTGCTCACCGGACGCATCGAGAAGCTGCTCGCCGCAGACGCCAAGCTCGACGGCGTGTGCGACAAATGCAGCGACGACCGCAAGGACAAGCCGATGATCGGCCTGGAGATGGTGCGCGGCGTGAAGAAGAGTGCCAGTGACGCCGAGCTCTGGGATGGGGGCACCATCCTCGACCCGGAAGAAGGCAAGGTCTACAAGGTGCGCCTGAAGCCCATCGACGGCGGCAAGCGCCTGGAGGTGCGCGGCTACTTCGGTGCGCCGCTGCTGGGCCGCACCCAGACCTGGGTACGGGTGGAGTGAGCGCCGCCGCCCGACCCTGACCGTCCCGGGGGCGTCCCCGACGCCCCGCCCGTTTCCTTTTCCCCTGGAGCCTCCATGGAACGCTTCCTCGTCAAGAAAGCCGCCGTGCTCGGTGCCGGCGTGATGGGCGCGCAGATCGCCGCCCACCTGATCAACCTGAAGGTGCCGGTGGTGCTCTTCGACCTGCCCGCCAAGGAAGGTCCGAAGAACGGCGTCGCGCTCAAGGCCATCGAGAACCTGAAGAAGCTCAAGCCCGCTCCCCTGGGTGTGCCCGAGGACGCCGCGCGCATCCAGCCGGCCAACTACGAGGAACACCTGGCATTGCTGGGCGAGTGCGACCTGGTGATCGAGGCCATCGCCGAGCGCATGGACTGGAAGCTCGACCTGTACACCAAGGTCTCGCCGCACATCGCGCCGCACGCCATCGTGGCGAGCAACACCTCCGGCCTGAGCATCGGCAAGCTGGCCGCGGTGCTGCCCGAGGCGATCCGCCCGCGCTTTTGCGGCGTGCACTTCTTCAACCCGCCGCGCTACATGGCGCTGGTCGAACTCATCCCCACCGCCGACACCCGGCCCGAGATCCTCGACCAGCTCGAGACCTTCGTCACCACCACCCTGGGCAAGGGCGTGGTCCGGGCCAAGGACACGCCCAACTTCATCGCCAACCGGGTGGGCATCGCCGGCATGCTGGCCACGATGAAGGAGGCCGAGACCTTCGGCCTGACGGTGGACGTGGTGGACGACCTGACCGGCAAGAAGCTGGGCCGAGCCAGCTCGGGCACCTTCCGCACCGCTGACGTCGTGGGCCTGGACACCATGGCCCACGTGATCCGCACGCTGCAGGACAACCTGCAGGACGACCCCTTCTACTCGAGCTACACCACGCCGCCGGTGCTGGATGCGCTGATCGCCGCCGGCGCGCTGGGCCAGAAGACGGGCGCGGGCTTCTACAAGAAGGTGGGGCGCGACATCCTGCGCCTGGACCCCGCCACCCGGGACTACGTGGCCGGCGGCGGCAAGGCCGACGAGATCGTCGCCCGCATGCTGAAGAAGCCGCCGGCGGAGCGGCTGAAGCTGCTGCGCGAGTCGAGCAACCCGCAGGCACGCTTCCTGTGGGCCATCCTGCGCGACGCCTTCCACTACGCGGCGGTGCACCTGGCCGACATCGCCGACAGCGCCCGCGAGGTCGACTTCGCCATGCGCTGGGGCTTCGGCATGCAGCAGGGCCCCTTCGAGCTGTGGCAGGCGGCCGGCTGGAAGCAGGTGGCCGAATGGGTGCAGGCCGACATCGACGCCGGCACGGCGCTCAGCACCGCGCCGCTGCCCGCCTGGGTGTCCAGTGGCCCGGTGGCCGAACGCGGTGGCGTGCACCAGCCCGAAGGCTCCTGGAGCGCCGCGCAGCAGCGCTTCCTGCCGCGCAGCGACCTGGCGGTCTACCAGCGCCAGCGCTTCCCGGAGAGCGTGCTGGGCAGCGGCGCGGCCGCACCGCTGCAGTCGGGCACCGAGCTCTTCCGCAACGACGACGTGCGGGTGTGGACGCTCGACGGCGAGGTGGCCATCGTCAGCATCACCTGCAAGCTGCACCTGATCAGCCAGGCCGTCACCGAGGGCCTGGACAAGGCGGTGGAGATCGCCGAACGCGGCTTCCAGGGCCTGGTGATCTGGTCGCCGGACGACGTGTTCTCGGCCGGTGCCAACCTCGAGTCGCTGATGCCGGTGTTCATGAAGCAGGGCTCCAAGGGCATCGAGCCGGTCGTGCACCAGCTGCAGAAGACCATGCTGCGCCTTCGTTATGCGCAGGTACCCGTGGTGGCGGCGATGCGCGGGCTGGCGCTGGGCGGGGGCAACGAGATCGCCATCCACTGCGCGCGCCGGGTGGCCACGATGGAGACCTACATGGGCTTCGTCGAGGTGGGCGTGGGCTTGCTGCCCGGTGCGGGCGGCCTGACCTACACCGCGCGGCGCGCCGCCGAGATGGCCGCGGCTGGCAACGCCGGCGCCGATCTCTTCACCTTCCTGAAGGACGGTTTCACCAGCGCGGCCACCGCCAAGGTGGGCACCAGCGCCCTGGAGAACCGCAAGCTCGGCTTCCTGCTCGACGGCGACCTGATCGTGGCGCACAAGGACGAGCTGCTGCAGGTGGCGCTCGAACAGGCGCGGGCGATGGGGGCGAGCGGCTGGCGGGCGCCGCACCGCGCGCTCTTCCCGGTGGCCGGGCGCAGCGGCATCGCCACCATCAAGGGACAGCTGGCCAACATGCGCGACGGCGGTTTCGTCAGCGCCCACGATTTCCACATCGCCAGCCTGATTGCCGACGTGGTCTGCGGCGGTGACGTGGATGCCGGCTCGATGGTCTCAGAGGACTACCTGATGGCCATCGAGCGCCGTCACTTCTGCAGCCTGCTCGACCACCCCAAGACCCAGGAACGGATCATGGGCATGTTGCAGACGGGCAAGCCGGTGAGGAATTGAACCCCCCCGGAGGCGATCGCAGATCGCCTCCCCCCCAAGGGGGGGCGCCGCGGGTGGACCGGCAGAGCCGGATCCACCGCGGCCGCTGGGGAAATGCGGCGAGATCTCGAACGGGCCGAGGCCCTTACAGGAGAGTTGCAATGAAGCAAGTGCAAGAGGCGTACATCGTGGCGGCCACGCGGACGCCGATTGGGAAGTCGGGGCGGGGCGTGTTCCGCAACACGCGGCCGGATGACCTGCTGGTCGCGGCGATCCGGGGTGCGCTGGCGCAGGTGCCGTCGCTCGACCCCAAGGCCATCGAGGATGCCGTCATCGGCTGCGCGATGCCCGAGGCCGAGCAGGGGCTGAACATGGCGCGCATCGGCGCCCTGCTGGCCGGCCTGCCCAACGGCGTGGGCGGGGTCACCGTGAACCGCTTCTGCGCCTCGGGCCTGTCGGCCATCCAGATGGCTGCCGACCGCATCCGCGTGGGCGAGGCCGACGTGATGATCGCCGGCGGCGCCGAGAGCATGAGCATGGTGCCCATGAGCGGCAACAAGCCCTCGTTCAATCCGGCCGTGTTCGAGCGCGACGAGAACATCGGCATCGCCTACGGCATGGGTTTGACCGCCGAGAAGGTGGCCCAGCAGTGGAAGGTGAGCCGCGAGGCCCAGGACGCCTTCGCGCTGCAGAGCCATCTCAAGGCCCTGAAGGCGCAGGCCGAGGGCGAGTTCACCGACGAGATCACGCCGGTGGAGGCCATCGACCGCCAGCCCGACCTGGCCACCGGCCGCAGCGTCGAACGCCGCCGCACCATCACGCTGGACGAAGGCCCGCGTGCGGACACCTCCGCCGAGGGTCTCGCCCGGCTTCGACCGGTGTTCGCGGCCAAGGGCAGCGTCACGGCGGGCAACAGCAGCCAGACGAGCGACGGTGCCGGCGCGCTCATCCTCGCCAGCGAGGCGGCCGTCAAGCGCTTCGAGCTCAAGCCGCTCGCCCGCTTCGTCAGCTTCGCCAGCCGTGGCGTGCCGCCGGAGATCATGGGCATCGGCCCGATCGAGGCGATTCCCGCCGCGCTGCGCTATGCGGGCCTGCAGGCCGCGGACATGGGCTGGATCGAGCTGAACGAGGCCTTCGCCGCCCAGGCACTGGCCGTGCTCGGCACGGTGGGGCTGGACGCCACCAAGGTCAATCCCATGGGCGGTGCGATCGCGCTGGGCCATCCGCTGGGGGCCACCGGCGCCATCCGCGCGGCCACCGTGGTGCACGCGCTGCGCCGCCACCGGCTGAAGTACGGCATGGTGACGATGTGCGTGGGCACCGGCCAAGGTGCAGCGGGCATCTTCGAGAGCCTCTGAGGCCCATCCGTCCCCGGCCCGCCCCCGGCCCGTCCCCGGCCCCCCCCGCCCTTGCAGAGGAGACCCCATGACCATCAAGACCGCCACCCTGAACGGCGTGCTGACGCTGGAGATCGCCCGTCCCGAGAAGAAGAACGCCATCACCGTGGACATGTATGCGGCCCTGGCCGCCGGCCTGCGGGCAGCGGCGGCGGAGCCTGCCGTCCGCGCGGTGCTGATCACCGGGCAGCCGGGCATCTTCACCTCCGGCAATGACCTGGAGGACTTCATGCAGCGTCCGCGCCAGGGCCTGGATTCCCCGGTGTTCCAGTTCATGCAGGCGCTGGTGGCTTGCGACAAGCCCGTGGTGGCCGCCGTCACCGGACCCGCCATCGGCATCGGCACCACGATGCTGCTGCACTGCGACCTGGTCTACGTGGCCGACGACGCCCGCCTGGCCATGCCCTTCGTGAGCCTGGGGCTGGTGCCCGAGTTCGCCAGCAGCCTGGTCGTGCCCCGGCTGATGGGCCGGGTCCGCGCCGCCGAAAAGCTGCTGCTGGGCGACCCCTTCACCGCCGAGCAGGCGGTGGAGTTCGGCCTGGCCAATGCGGTGCTGCCCGCCGCCGAAGTGGCGCCGCACGCCCGCCGCGTGGCCGAGCGCTTCAATGCGCTGCCGCCGGCGGCGGTTCGCGAGAGCAAGAAGCTGCTGCGGCGCGCCGACGAGGCCGAGGTGATGAAGGCGATCGCCGTGGAGGCGGAGGTCTTCGGCCGGCAGCTGAACAGCCCCGAGGCCAAGGAAGCCTTCAGCGCCTTCTTCCAGAAGCGCCGCCCGGATTTCTCCAGCTTCAGCTGAACGGCCGGCCGGTTGCGCCCGCCGGGCCGCGGGCGAAGGTCCGGCTTCAGGCCGCGACGCCCAGCGGGAACTGTCGTTCGATCTGGTCGATCGGGCAGGGCTTGTGGATGGCGTAGCCCTGGGCGTAGTCGACGCCGATCTCGCGCAGCTTGTCCAGGATCTCCGGCGTCTCGACGAACTCGGCCACGGTGTGCATGCCCAGCGAGTGAGCGATGTCGTTCATCGACTTGACGATGGCGTAGTCGCTCGGGCTGTGGACGATGTCCTTCACGAAGCTGCCGTCGATCTTCAGCGTCTCCACCCGCAGGTTCTTCAGGTGCGCATAGGACGCATGGCCGCTGCCGAAGTCGTCCAGTGCGAAGCGCCAGCCGTGACGACGCATCTGCCGGATGAAGTCGCCCGCGACGGCGTAGCTTTCGACCGCGGCGGTCTCGGTGATCTCGAAGATGATGCGCCCGGGGGGAATGTCGCCCGCCAGCTGCACGCCGCGCAGGCAGGCCATCACCTCGGGGTTGGCCAGCGACATGGCCGACAGGTTGATCGACAGGCCCCCGATGGCCATGAAGGCCGGGCGATTGGCGCGTATCCAGGCGAAGGTGCGCTGCAGCACCCACAGGTCGATCTCGTGTGCGCGGCGCAGCGCCTCCACGGCGAGGATGAATGGCAGCGGCCCGACCGGCCCTCCAGGCCCGAGATCGATGCCCAGCAGCACCTCGTGGTGGGGCAGCAGGGCGGGGTCGTCGCGCAGCGGCAGGATGCGCTGGGCCCTGAGGTACAGGCCGCTGCCGGAGATCAGCTCGTCGATGCGTCCTGCCCAGTCGACCAGCGCCTGCTGGCTGCGAAGTGGCCGGCTGTCCGGCCCGTAGCACTGCAGACGGTTGCGCCCCAGCGCCTTGGCCGCCACGCAGGCCATGTCGGCTTGCTGCACGGTGACATCGGCGGCCTGTGCGCTCGGGTCGAACACGGCCACGCCGATGTTCGCGCCGATGCGGAAGCTCTTGCCGGCCGGCTGGTAGCGGTGGTCGGCGATGCGGTCGAGCACGCCCTGGAGAGCCTCCAGGCCCGCTTCGCGCGTTCGGGCGGGCAGCAGCAGCGCCAGCGTGTCGTCCCGAAAGCTCGCCAGCACCGCTGCGCTCGCCAGGCAGGCCTGCACCGCCTGCGCCAGCGAGCGGGCCAGCGCTTCGCCCTCGGACAGGCCGAGGGCCTGGTAGACCACGCGGAACTGGTCGAACTCGATGATGGCCAGCAGGTGCGTTCCATCGGCTCGGGCCGAGCGGGCCAGCTGGTCGAGCCGCAGGAGGAAACCCTTGCGGTTGAGCAGGCCGGTGACCGGATCCTGGTGCGCACGCTGCTGCATGCGGTGCCGGCCATCGTCGAGCATGGCATGGACGGAGCGGTCCAGCAGGGGTTGCTCCTGATCGCTCCACAGCTTGATCGAGCCCTCGCGCACGCGACGTGAAAGCTCCGCCATCGTCAGCTCCAGCCGCTCGGTGGCCGAGCGGTTGGCGAAGGCGCAATCGGTGGCCGGTTCGGCCACCCAGATGAGCTGCATGGGCAGCCAGCGGTCGGCCGTGCGCACATGCCACCAGTCCCCCACCGACAGCCGCTCGAACACCGAACCCTGCGGCGGCAAGGCCTCGGGCGGGCCTCGCCGCGACTCGGCGCCCCTCTCGCGGGGCAGGTAGGCGCCCTGGGGCGGGGGCCGGCCGCCGCGGACGGCCTCGTCCAGCGCCCGCAGCAGGTCGGCCATGAAGGCGTCGCGACGGCCGGCGTCCGGGTTGACCCGCGTGAGCTGCTGCTCGATCAGGCTGCAAAGGGTGACCGCGGCGGGCCAGTCGCGCTCGGGCTGAGGATCGGCGCTCGAGGGCGCCAGCAGGCGCAGCAGGGCCTGCAGCGGCTCGAGCGCCTGCGCCCAGGACGGGTTTTCGCAGCCCACCCGCAGCTCGAGCAGCACCAGGTGCTGGCGCCATCCGGCCTCCAGCAGGCGCAGCACGATCTCGGGCACGGCCTGCTCCTGCAGCCGCGCGTCCAGCGCGGCGCGAACCCTTTCTCGGGCGCGCCGGATGCGCTGGCGGCCCTCGCAGGCTTCCTGCAGCCGGCCGATCCGCAAGCGGCGGTTCTGGCGAATGGGGGCCAGCAGGCGCTCCAGGCGGTCGCGGACCGACTTCCACACCGCCGGGTCGGCGTCGGCCTGGCTGCAGATCCGGTCGACCCACAGGTGCAGGTAGCGCTCGACCTTGGCATCGAGGAATCGGCCCTCGTCGTCGGTGGCGATCGCGTACTGCTCCAGCAGGTTGACGACCTGCTGCGCGGGGTCTTCCGCCCCCTCGGGGAAGCCGCCGTTGCGGACCGACAGCTTCAGCAGGGGCGCAGCCAGCCGGTTGAGCAGCTGGTCGATCGTCGGGCCGCCCCCGGACACGGCCATCGCGTAGCCGAGCAGGCTGCCCGTGCTGTCCAGCGACTGGCGCACCGGGGTGGACAGGTGATGGCCCGGCACGGCGCGGGCCATGCGCTCGCTCAAGGCGCCGCCCTGCGGATCGGCCAGCTGCTTCCATTGGCTGGAGGGCTGGTGGTCGATGGCCCGCAGCAATTCGTCCACGGTGGCCAGGGGCCCGGCCGCGGAGCTTGGCGCAGGGGCCGTCGGGGGAGCCGGCCGGGCGGCGGTGTGCAGCAGTTCGGTCGCCAGCCGTGTCAGGCCGAGCGGACGTGGGTCCGGTGTCGGCTCGGCCGCGAGGTCGGCAACGGGTTGCGGTGCGGCTGCGGGAACAGCGGGAGGAACCGGAGGAACCGGAGGACCCGGTTCCAGGGAAGGGGATGCCGGCGATGGAAGTGGCGTGGACGCCTGAGCTGCCGCGGGGGCTGGCGTCGGATTCGATGGCGGCGTCGCCGTCGCAGCTTCCGAGGCCGGCCTGTCCGGCAGGGCCGCGAGCATCGCGTCGTACACACGGCCGAGCCCGCGCAGCAGCGCGTCGCCGAAGGTCTGATAGGCGACCGCGCGGACGCCCTCCTCGAGGTCGAGCGCCTGCATGGCCGCCTGCAAGGCGCGGCACAGCAGCGTCGGCCCGAAGGGGCTGGTGTCCTTGTCCAGCGGGCTCCCGACGAGCCGGCCCACCCGCCGCTCCACCGCGGCCAGCGCGAGCTTGAAGTCCGCTTCGGACTCGACGCGCTGGACGACAGCGGCCAGGCGCAGCCAGTCCTCGAACTCGTCTTCGTCCAGCAGCGCCAGTTCCTCGGCGGCCTGGGCCGGCGGTGTCGCGCGGGGCTGGCTGGCTTGCAAGGCCTGCAGGTGCTGGACGATCGAGGCGAAGAAGCGCTCGCGGATGAGCGCGCGCCGGGTGTTGAGCACGAGCGGCGCCTGGCGCAGCCGCTTCTTCTCGTCCGGATCGGTCAGGCCCCGGATGGCGGCATCGAAGCCATCGCCCAGGCCGTCGAACCAGTCCTTGAGCACGGCCTCCATGCCTTGTTCGAAGCGCCGAATGCCGGGGTGCTGCGACAGGCTGGAGGCTGCAACGGCCTCAGCGTCGTCGTCGACGGGCCCTGCAGAGCCCGCGGCCTGCAGCGCCTGCAGGGCCTCTTCGGGCATGGACGGCACGTACAGGCCCGCTCCGGCCGTCGTGGCATGTGCCACCACGCCGGTGATGCTGAAGAGCCGGGCCTGGCCGGCGGACGTTCCGGTGTAGAGCACCTCCACCAGGCTTTGCGCCGGCCAGGGAAAGCTGCGGCCGACGGGCGGCGGCGATGCGGCAAAGCTCAGGTACAGGCCGAGCCGGCAGACATTGCGGATCTCGCACGGCCAGTCCTGGCCCAAGGCCTTGGCGGTAGCGCTCTGCCTGGTTTCCTGGCGCGTGCGGCTGCGTTGGTCGCGCGTACCCATCTGACCCCTCTCCTGGTGGTCCACCGTTCATGGCCGGTGTATTGACCGGAAGTTTGGGGGCAAAGCCGGCGCGCAAAGGGCAGAACTGCGGTGCCATCGGGTGCGAAATGGCGGCAATGCGTCCACGGACGGCGTGTTTTCCGACGGGCGGGCGTTCCCGTCAGGCAGGCGGCTTCGGGTCCGGTGCCGCAGCGCAGGCGTCGCCGCAGGACGGGCAGTAATGGAAGAACGCGTTCTTGCGGGTGTCGCAGCCCGGGCATCGGTCGAAAAGCTTCATGCCGCAGTGCACGCAGAAATTCGTTTCGCGAAGCGCTGCGCCGCCGGCGGCTGCGGCGTCCGTCTTGCCCACGGGCGGCGTGGCCGCGGCGGGCGTGGCGGCCATCACCGGGCGCTCGCAGCCGGGGCACACGCCGCCGCCCAGCTTCTTCAGGGCGTCCTCGTAGGACAGCGACTGCCGCCGTTCGGCTTCCGTCTTGGCCGCCGCTTCCTCGCGGCGCGCGAGGTAGCGGCGCATCGCCTTGATGACGTAGTGCCCCGCCAGCACGGTGATGACGATGCCCACGAGCGAGCGCACATAGCCGCCGTAGCTGGGCAGGTAGGGGACGAGCTCGACGAAGAAGGTGAAGGCCGCGAAGACGACGAAGCCGCGGAAGAGAGGCCAGTAGTCGCTCTGACGCTTGCGGGCGACCATCCAGCCGGCCACCGCCAGCAGCGGCAGCGTCAGGGCCAGCCGGCTGCCGAAGACGCGCAGCTCCTGGCGCAGCCGGGCGGCCCGGAAGGCGTCGTCGCCGGCTTCGATCACCCGCGCCACCCGTGCCCTGGCACGCTCGCGCTCCACGCTGGCGTCGGCCTCGTCGCGGCCCAGGCCGTCCAGCCGGGCCTGCGTGCGCGCCTGCGCGGCTCGCAGCGCGTCCAGCGCCTGGGTGCGCTGGAGCACCTGGGGGTCCTGCGCTGGGTCGCCCGTGACCTGGCGGCTGGCCAGCCAGTTGTCGAAGGCTTCGCGTGCGGCCTGGTACTCGTTGGCGGCGGAGGTGTTCTCCGCCTGCGCCACGCGACGGTTCTCGCGGGCCATGCGTTCGCGCTCGGCCTGGCGCTCCACATCCGAGCGGGCCTGTGCCAGCGCGGCCGCGTCGGCGAACTGTTCCCGCGTCAGCGCGGACTCGATGCGGGGGAGGTCGGCCACCAGGCTGCTGCCCAGACCGATGAGGAAGCCGGCGAACACCACCGACACGGCCCACATGGCCAGACTGAAGAGGTTGGCGGGAACGCGCAGGCTCTTGAACATGGGGCTTCCGGACGGCAGGAGGGGCAGGGGTGCGCGCGGCGCGGTTCAGGGCGCCGGTGCGGGGGCGGGCAGGACCGGCCGAGGCTGGCCCTGGGCGTCGATGGCGACGTAGGTGAGGCTGGCCTCGGTGACCTTGACCACCTCCGGCGCGCCCGGGTTGCGCTCGGCGTAGACCTCCACGTTCACCGTGACCGAGGTCCGTCCGATGCGTTCGATGCGCGCGTAGAAGCTGAGCAAGTCACCCACGCTCACCGGGTTCTTGAAGATGAACTGGTTGACGGCCACCGTGGCGATGCGGCCGCGGGCGAGCCGCGCCGGCAGCACCGCGCCGGCGATGTCCACCTGCGCCATGATCCAGCCGCCGAAGATGTCGCCGTTGGCGTTGCTGTCCGCCGGCATCGGCATGACGCGCAGCACGAGGTGGTGGCCTGGCGGCTCGGGCATGGGCGGAGGGTGCGCAAGGGCGGCAGCGTTATCGGTCATGGCGGGCTCTGGAAGGCGACGATCCGCACAGCTTAGGGGAGCCGCCGCACACTCGGGGCATGTTGCCCGACCGGATCCAGGCGCGAAGCCGCCCGATCCGGGGATTCCGAAGCCCCTCCGCCCATGCGCCCCTCTCCTGCCCTTTCCCCTCCTGCGCCGGCTGCAGCCGGCACCGCCGCCCCGCGCTCGGACTGGCGCACCTGGAAGCTGCTGCTGCCCTATGTGTGGGCCTGGCGGGGCCGGGTGCTGCTGGCCCTGTCCTGCCTGGTGGCAGCCAAGTTCGCCAACGTGGGCGTGCCGCTGGTGCTCAAACGCATCGTCGACGCGCTCGATCTCAAGCCCGGCGACCCCGCCGCGGTGCTGGTGGTGCCGGTGGCCCTGCTGCTGGCCTACGGCGCGCTGCGCCTGTCGGTGACCCTCTTCACCGAACTGCGCGAGTTCCTGTTCTATCCGGTGGCCGCGCGCATCGCCCGCCGGGTGTCGCTCGAGACCTTCGAGCACCTGCTGGCGCTGAGCCTGCGCTTCCACCTGGAGCGCCAGACCGGCGGCGTGTCGCGCGACATCGAACGCGGCTCGCGGGCCATCCACTCGCTGCTGAACTACACCATCTACAACATCCTGCCCACGCTGGTGGAGATCACGCTGGTCATCACGCTGCTGGCGGCGAAGTTCGACGGCTGGTTCGCGGCCATCACGCTCGGCGCGCTGGTGAGCTACATCGCCTACACGGTGGCGGTGACCGAGTGGCGCACCCGCTTCCGCCGGGCGATGAACGAGCAGGACAGCCGGGCCAACACCCGCGCCATCGACGCCCTCATCAACTACGAGACGGTCAAGACCTTCGGCAACGAGCGCTTCGAGCAGGCCCGCTACGACGAGAACCTGCGCAAGCTCGAGCACGCGGCCGTCAAGTCGCAGACCTCGCTGTCCGCGCTCAACCTGGGCCAGAGCCTGATCATCTCGGTGGCCGTCACCCTGCTGGTGTGGCGCGCCACCGTCGGCGTGGTGGACGGCAGCATGACGCTGGGTGACCTGGTGCTGGTCAATGCGCTGATGATCCAGCTCTACATCCCGCTGAACTTCCTGGGCGTGATCTACCGGGAGATCAAGCAGTGCACCATCGACATGGAGAAGATGTTCACGCTGCTCGGCCAGAACCGCGAGGTGGCCGACGCGCCGGATGCCCGGCCACTGGCCGTGCAGGGCGGCACGGTGCGCTTCGAGGGGGTGCGCTTCGCCTATGACGCCGACCGGCCCATCCTGCACGACGTGAGCTTCGAGATTCCGGCCGGTCGCACGGTGGGCGTGGTCGGGCCTTCGGGGTCGGGCAAGAGCACGCTGGCGCGCCTGCTCTTTCGCTTCTATGACGTGCAGGGCGGCGCCATCCGCATCGATGGCCAGGACATCCGCCAGGTCACGCAGCAAAGCCTGCGCCAGGCCATCGGCGTGGTGCCGCAGGACACCGTGCTCTTCAACGACACGGTCGCCTACAACATCGCCTACGGCCGCCCGGGTGTCGGCCAGGATGCGGTGGTGGCCGCGGCCCGGGCCGCGCACATCCACGACTTCATCGCGTCCACCCCGCGGGGCTACGAGACGATGGTGGGCGAGCGCGGGCTGAAGCTTTCCGGTGGCGAGAAGCAGCGCGTGGCCATCGCCCGCACGCTGCTCAAGGACCCGCCGGTGCTGATCTTCGACGAGGCCACCTCGGCGCTGGACTCGGCCAACGAGCGCGCCATCCAGGAGGAGCTGCGCAGCGCCGCGCAGGGCAAGACGGCGCTGGTCATCGCGCACCGGCTGTCCACGGTGGCCGATGCGCACGAGATCCTGGTGATGGAAGGGGGCCGCATCGTCGAGCGCGGGCGTCACGCGGAGCTCCTCGCGCGGGATGGCCGCTATGCGCGGATGTGGGCGCTGCAGCAGTCAGCCGACGCACCGCAGGCCGTGGTGCCGCCGTCTGGCGAACCCGGCGCATGACCCCTGTGGAGGGCTTGGATACGGGTGAACCCTGAGCGGGCGCTGGCTACACTGAAGCACGGAACTTGCTGATCCCTCCGCAGGTCGACCGACCTCACAGGACGTGAAATCCAGCACGGCCACCCCGTACGAGCCCCTCACATCCCCTTTCCACCGGAGCACAGATGAAGAAGACCCTGTTGGCCCTCGCCGCATTCGCCGCCTTCGGCATTGCCCACGCGGACACGCTCAAGAAGATCAAGGACAGCGGTGCCGTCACGATGGGCGTGCGCGAGTCCTCCGGCGCGCTGAGCTACACGCTGGGCGACGGCAAGTTCGCCGGCTACCACATCGAGCTGTGCACCCGCGTGCTGGCCGATGTGCAAAAGCAGCTCGCGCTGCCCAAGCTGGACGTCAAGTACCAGGTGGTGACCTCGCAGAACCGCATCCCGCTGGTGCAGAACGGCACCGTGGACATCGAGTGCGGCTCGACCACCAACAACGCCGCGCGCCAGAAGGATGTGTCCTTCGCGGTGACCACCTATGTCGAAGAGGTGCGCATCGCGGCCAAGGCCAACTCGGGCATCACCTCCATCGCCCAGCTCAACGGCAAGAAGGTGGCCACCACCACCGGCACCACCTCGGTACAGCTGCTGCGCCGCCACGAGCGCGCCAACGGCGTGAACTTCGAGGAGGTGTTCGGCAAGGACCACGCCGACAGCTTCCTGCTGCTGGAAAGCGGCCGCGCCGATGCCTTCGTGATGGACGGCCAGATCCTGGCCGGCAACATCGCCCGCTCCAAGGCGCCCGCGGACTTCCGCATCGTCGGCGAGGTGCTCAACGTCGAGCCCATCGCCATCATGATCCGCAAGGACGACCCCGCCTTCAAGAAGGCGGTGGACGACAGCCTGATGGCGATGATGAAGTCCGGCGAGATCGCCCGGATCTACGACAAGTGGTTCACCCAGCCCATCCCGCCGACCAACACCCGCGTGGGCCTGCCCGCCAGCGACGCCACCAAGGCGGCCTGGGCGGCGCCGAACGACAAGCCGGCCGAGGACTACGCCAAGAAGTGATTCGTCGTGGCGGGCTTCGGCCCGCGTCTTGCTAGAAAAAAAGCGCGGCCTGGGGGCTTCCCCGTGTCGCGCTTTTCTTTTGGCCCGGAGAGACTTCGGCGCTAGTGATCTCACCCCACGGGAAGGCTCCGCGTGATCTTTGAATGGCAGGTGTTCTGCAAGAGCACCGTCGATGAAGAGTTCTCGCCCCGCTGCTTCGGCATCGGCGGCAACACCACCTACCTCGACTGGATCGTGTCCGCCTGGGGCTGGACGCTGTCGGTGGCGCTGCTTGCCCTGGTGGTGGCGCTGCTGGTTGGCTCGCTGATGGGCATCCTGCGCACCGTGCCGAACAAGGGGCTGGTGTTCCTGGGCAATGCCTGGACCGAGCTCTTCCGCAACGTGCCGCTGCTGGTGCAGATCTTCCTCTGGTACCACGTGGTGCCCGCGCTGCTGCTGTCGCCCGAGATGCGGCGTGAGGTGCCGAGCTTCGTGCTGGTGGTGCTGGCGCTGGGCTTCTTCACCTCCGCGCGCATCTCCGAGCAGGTGAAGGCCGGCATCCAGAGCCTGCCCAAGGGCCAGCGCTACGCCGGGCTGGCCGTGGGCCTGACGCTGCCTCAGACCTACCGCTTCGTGCTGCTGCCGATGGCGTTTCGCATCGTCATCCCGCCGCTGACCAGCGAGTCGATGAACATCATCAAGAACTCGTCGGTGGCCTTCGCGGTGTCCATCTCCGAGCTCACGCTCTTCGCGCTGCAGGCGGGCGAGGAAACCAGCCGCAACGTGGAGATGTACCTGGCGGTGTCCATCCTCTATTTCGTCTCGGCCTTCACCGTCAACCGCATTGCGCTGTTCATCGAGAACCGCGTGCAGGTGCCCGGCATGATCGGGAGCCGCTGACATGCTGGCCGCGCTCGATTTCTCGTTTCTCTCCGGCGAGGTGCTGCGGGCCTTCGTGCTCAACGGGCTGATCTTCTCGGTGCAGCTCACGCTGATCGCGATGGTCGGCGGCATCGTGCTCGGCACGGCGCTCGCGCTGATGCGCCTGTCGGGCAAGCGCTGGCTGGCGCTGCCGGCCGCGGCCTATGTCAACACCATGCGGTCCATTCCGCTGGTGATGGTGATCCTCTGGTTCTTCCTGCTCATCCCGCTGCTCATCGGGCGGCCGATGGGCGCGGAGGTGTCGGCCATGATCACCTTCACGCTCTTCGAGGCGGCCTACTTCTCGGAGATCATGCGCGCGGGCATCCAGAGCGTGCCCAAGGGGCAGGTGGCCGCGGGCTATGCGGTGGGCATGAGCTATTCGCAGACCATGCAGCTCATCGTGCTGCCGCAGGCCTTCCGCAACATGCTGCCGGTGCTGCTCACCCAGACCATCATCCTCTTCCAGGACACCTCGCTGGTGTACGCCATCGGTGCCTACGACCTGCTCAAGGGCTTCGAGGTGGCGGGCAAGAACTTCAACCGGCCGGTGGAGACCTACCTGGTGGCCGCCGTCGTCTACTTCATCATCTGCTTCAGCCTGTCGATGCTCGTGCGTCGGCTGCAGAAGAAGATCGCCATCATCCGCTAGCGCCCCCGGCAAAACGGAACCGACATGATCGACATCCAGAACGTCAGCAAGTGGTACGGCAGCTTCCAGGTGCTCACCGACTGCACCACCTCCATCCGCAAGGGCGAGGTGGTGGTGGTGTGCGGTCCATCGGGTTCGGGCAAGAGCACGCTCATCAAGACGGTCAACGCGCTCGAGCCCTTCCAGAAGGGCGACGTGGTGGTCGACGGCATCTCCATCTCCGACCCCAAGACCAACCTGCCCAAGCTGCGCAGCCGGGTGGGCATGGTGTTCCAGCACTTCGAGCTCTTCCCGCACCTGAGCGTGACCGAGAACCTCACGCTCGCGCAGATCAAGGTGCTGAACCGCTCCACCGACGACGCCAGGGCGCGGGGCCTGAAGATGCTCGACCGGGTGGGCCTGATGGCGCACAAGGACAAGTTCCCCGGTCAGCTCTCCGGCGGCCAGCAGCAGCGCGTGGCCATCGCCCGGGCGCTGTCGATGGACCCCATCGTCATGCTCTTCGACGAGCCCACCTCGGCGCTCGACCCGGAGATGGTGGGCGAGGTGCTCGACGTGATGGTGCAACTTGCCCATGAGGGCATGACCATGATGTGCGTGACCCACGAGATGGGCTTCGCGCGCAAGGTCAGCCACCGGGTGATCTTCATGGACCAGGGTCGGATCGTCGAGGACTGCAAGAAGGAGGACTTCTTCGGCAACCCCGACGCGCGCTCGCCGCGTGCCAAGGATTTCCTGTCGAAGATCCTGCAGCACTGAGCGCGGGCGTGGCGCACCGCGGTGCGCCCGCTAGAGTGCGGGTTGCGAGCCGCGCCGTCGGCGCCAACCAGGGGTCCTGTCGATGTCCATCCGATCGCAAGCCACGCAGGCCTCGGGCCTGGTGGCCTTCTGCCTCGCTCTCGTGGCGGCGCCCGCGCCCCTGCAGGCCCAGACCGCCAGTTCATCCCCCACGCTCGACCGCATCAAGCAATCCGGCCAGCTCGTCATTGGCCACCGCGAAAGCTCGGTCCCCTTTTCCTATGTGCTGCCCGACGGCCGGCCGGTGGGCTACGCGGTGGACCTGTGCCTGAAGCTGGCCGATGCGGTGCGCCGCAGCCTGCAGCTCAAGGCACTGCCGGTGCAGTACCAGGTGGTGACCTCGGCCAACCGAATCGATCTCGTGGCTGCGGGCAAGGTCGACCTGGAGTGCGGCTCGACGACCAACAACGCCGAGCGTCGCACCAAGGTGGCCTTCACCATTCCGCACTACATCACCGGCGCGCGCCTGCTGGTCAAGGCGGACAGCCCGGTGGCCGAACTGAAGGACCTGACCGGCAAGCGCGTCGCGTCCACGGCCGGCTCCACGCCGCTGAAGGTCATCCGTGAGTTCAGCCGCGAGCGCGGCCTGGCCCTCAACGTGGTCGAGGCCAGCGAGCATGCCAAGGGCGTGGCCATGGTCGCCAGCGGCGAGGCGAGTGCCTTCGCGATGGACGACGTGCTGCTCTACGGCCTGATCGCCGGCCGCACCGACCCGCCGCCGCTGAAGGTGGTGGGCAAGCTGCTCAGCGTGGAGCCGCTGGCCATCGCGCTCAGCCGCGAGGACGCCGCCTTCAAGCGCATCGTGGACGACGAGATGCGACGCCTGATCGGCAGCCGCGAGGCGCATGCCCTCTACGACCGCTGGTTCCTGCAACCCATCGCGCCGCGCAACGTGGCGCTCGGCCTGCCGATGAACCACCTGCTGCGCGACTTCTGGAAATACCCCACCGACCAGGTTCCCAACTGAGGCGCGGCGGCGGCCCGAGGCCGGCGGGCGCGCTGGCTGGGCGGTGCGACACTTTGGGCATGAGTGAAGCCACCATCGACCGACTGGTCATCGACACGCCCGACGACTGGCACCTGCACCTGCGCGACGGCGCGGCGCTTTCCGCGGTGCTGCCTGCATCGGCCCGGCAGTTCGCGCGGGCCATCGTGATGCCCAACCTGCGTCCTCCGGTGACCACCACCGCACAAGCGATGGCCTACCGTGAGCGCATCCTGGCCGCGCGTGCGGTCACCGGGCCCGGCTCGGGATTCGAGCCGTTGATGACGCTCTACCTCACCGACAACACCGCGCCGCAGGAGATCGTCCGCGCCCGCCAGGCCGGTGTGGTGGCCTTGAAGCTCTATCCCCAGGGCGCCACCACCAACAGCGATGCCGGCGTCAGCGACATCCGCCGCACCTACCGGACGCTCGAAGCCATGCAGCGCGAAGGCCTGCTGCTGCTGGTGCATGGCGAGGTCACCGACCCGCAGGTCGACCTCTTCGACCGCGAAGCGGTGTTCATCGAGCGCCACCTCATTGCGCTGCGGCGCGAGTTCCCGGGCCTGCGCGTCGTGTTCGAGCACATCACCACGCGCGAAGGGGCTCAGTACGTGCTGCAGGAAGACGACCAGAACCTCGCGGCCACGGTCACGCCGCAGCATCTGCTGTTCAACCGCAATGCCATCTTCCAGGGCGGCTTGAGGCCGCACTACTACTGTCTGCCGGTGCTCAAGGGCGAGGAGCACCGCCTGGCCCTGGTGGCGGCGGCCACCAGCGGCAGCACCCGCTTCTTCCTGGGCACCGACAGCGCGCCGCACGCCGCGGTGCTGAAGGAGTCGTCGATGGGTCATGCGGGCTGCTACACGGCGCTGACGGCGCTGGAGCTGTACGCCCAGGTCTTCGACGAGGCCGGGGCGCTGCATCACCTCGAAGGCTTCGCGAGCCACCACGGCGCCGATTTCTACCGCCTGCCGCGCAACGCCGGCCGGGTGGTGCTCGAACGACGCGCGCAGACGGTGCCCGCCGCCGTGCCCTTCGGCGACACCGAACTCAAGCCGCTGTGCGGTGGCGAGACCCTGGCCTGGACCTTTGCTGGAAGCCTCTGATGAACTCGAAACGAGCGCGGGTGATGTTGCTGGTCGACGCGGACAACGTGTCGGCCGACGTGATGGAACAGGCCATGGAGGCCGTGCTGCGCGACCACGGCGCGGCGCACATCCGCCGCGCCTACTGCACGCCGGAGTCGGCGGTGAAGAACGCCAGCCTCTTCAAGCGCCTGTCCTTGCGTCCGATGGTCAACCTGTCCACCGGCAAGAACGCCACCGACATCGCCCTGGCCATCGACGGGCTGGACCTGGCGATCTCCGAGCGCCCCGAAGTGGCGGTGATCGTGTCGTCCGATTCCGACTTCGCGCCCCTGGTGCTGCGCCTGCGGGAGAAGGGTTGCCGGGTGGAAGGCATCGGCCAGCAGGGCAAGACGGGCGAGGCGTCCAAAGGCGTCTACGACGCCTTCCTGGACCTGGCCCACCGGCGGGCCGGTGCCGCTGCGTCGCGGACCTCCGCCCGGGCCGCTGCCGCGGCCGACGACGCTGCGCGCACCACCCGCCGTCGCGCCACCGCCACGGTGGCCGATGAGCAGCCGGCGGTGGATCTGCTGCTCGACCTGGAGCCTTCCCCCCCACCTTCGGCCGTCCGTTCCGCCGCGCTGCCGTCCCGCGCGGCGACGCCCGCCCGTCCCGCCCGCAAGGCGGCGCCTCGGAGGGAGTCCCGGGCCGCGGGGACGGCCGGCGACGGGCCGGCTGCCATGCCGGCGGCCGCCGATCCGCCGGCCCGGGTGCGCAAGCCGCGCACGGCCCAGGGTGCGCAGGCCACTTCCGCCGCCGGGGTGGGGGCTGGTGGGTCGGCTTCGGCCGCGACGCCTGCCGCGCCTGCCGCGCCGTCCACGCGCCGTCGCGCGGCGCCGGCGGGCTTGCCCGATGCGGTGGACGCCATCCTGAAGGCGGTGCCGTCGCTGGCCGCCGGCCAGCCGGTGGCCCTGGGCATCGCGGCCGAACGCCTGCGCGCGGCGGGGCTCCTGGCGCGCAACGCCGCGTCCACCCGGCTCTTCGCCCGCCATGCCGCGCATTTCATCCTCGCGCCGACGGGGCAACCCAACACGGTGCAGTTCGTCCGCGGCTGACCAGGCGAGCGGCGCGGGCCCGCCCGGGCCCCATGACCCGATGACCCCAAGGTTCTGGGGGCGCAGCCCTTTGAATCGGCGGACTCGTCCCTATCATCCTGCCGTCCCATTCCACTTCGGAAAGTCTGCTCCATGAAACGCATTGCGCTGTTCATCCTCACCAACCTGGCGGTGATGGTGGTGCTGGGCATCGTGGTCAACGTGCTCGGCCTGAACCGGTTCATCACGGCCAACGGCCTGAGCGTGTCCGGCCTGCTCGGCTTCTCGCTCGTCTTCGGCTTCGGCGGCGCGATCATCTCGCTGCTGATCAGCAAGCCCATGGCCAAGTGGACGACGGGTGCCCAGGTCATCAACGGCTCAAACGACCCCAACCACGTGTGGATCGTCCAGACGGTCCAGCGTTTCGCCGAGAAGGCCGGCATCGGCATGCCGGAGGTCGCCGTCTATGACGGCCCGCCCAATGCCTTCGCCACCGGCGCGTTCAAGAATTCGTCGCTCGTGGCCGTGTCCACGGGGCTGCTCACCTCGATGACCCGAGAAGAGGTCGATGCGGTCATCGGCCACGAGGTGGCCCACATCGCCAACGGCGACATGGTCACGATGACGCTGATCCAGGGCGTGATGAACACCTTCGTCGTGTTCCTGTCGCGGGTGGTCGGCTACGTGGTCGACAAGATCATCCTGCGCAACACCAGCGACGGTCCGGGCATCGGCTACTACGTGACGACCATCGTCATGGACATCCTGCTGGGCTTCGTCGCCGCCATCATCGTGGCCTGGTTCTCGCGCCAGCGCGAATACCGCGCCGACGCCGGTGCGGCCCAGTTGATGGGCCGCCGCCAGCCGATGATCAACGCGCTGGCCCGCCTGGGCGGCCTCGACCCGGGCGAGATGCCCAAGGCGCTGCAGTCCATGGGCATCAGCTCGCGCCCCAGCGGCCTGATGGCGCTGTTCTCCACGCACCCGCCGATCGAGGAACGCATCCGCCGCCTCCAGCAGGCGCAGGGCTGAGCGCGGTGGGGCTGCGGTGGGCGGGCGCGCTGGCCCTGCTGGCGCTGGCGGCCTGCGGCACGGTGAACCCCGACTTCAACCCCGATCGGCCGCATCACCGGGCGGACGGCTTCAACAACCGGTACCACGACAACTTCGCCGCCGACGCGCCGAGCTTCTGGCGCTGGCAGTGGGAACGGTGGCGCAACCCGCCGCCGCCCTCCCGGCCCGAGCGGGTGCCGGTGGCTGCGCTGGATGCGGCCCAGCGGCAGGCGCTGAAGGCACCCACCGCCGACGTCAGCGTCACCTGGCTGGGCCATGCATCGGCGCTGTGGCGCATCAACGGCCTGAACCTGCTGACCGACCCGCACCTGGGCGAGCGGGCCTCGCCGGTGGCCTTCGCCGGCCCCCGCCGCGAAACGCCGCTGCCCCTGGGGCTCGCCGATCTGCCCCGCATCGACGTGGTGCTGATCAGCCACAACCACTACGACCATCTGGACCGGGGCACGGTGCTGGCACTGCAGGCCCAGCCCGGCGGGCCGCCGCTCTTCGTCGTGCCGCTGGGCGTGGACCGGTGGATGGCCGATCAGGGCATCCGCAGCGTGCGCAAGATGGATTGGTGGGATCGCTTCGACCACCCGGCGCCCGCAGGGGCCGTGAGCATCCACTTCGTTCCGGCCCAGCACTGGTCCAGCCGTTCACCCTTCGACCGCAGCGCCACGCTGTGGGGAGGTTTCGTGCTGCAGGCCCAGGTCTCGGGCTCGCCGTGGTCCATGTATTTCGCCGGCGACACCGGCTACTCGGCTGATTTCGCCGACATCGGCCGCCGCTTCGGTGGCTTCGACTTCGCGCAGATTCCGGTCGGTTGCTACCTGCCGCGCTGGTTCATGAAGGATCAGCATGTCAACGAGGACGAGGCGGTGCGCATCCACCAGGATGTGGGCAGCCGCCTGTCCATGGGTGTGCACTGGGGCAGTTTCCGGCTGTGCGACGACCCGATCGAAGCGCCGCTGGACGGCCTGCCCGCCGCGCGGCAACGCGCTGGCGTGGCCGACAGGGCCTTCTTCCTGCCGGCGCTCGGCGAGACGCGGGTGCTCCGCCCGGTTCCCTAGCAGCCGGGCGATCGACGCGTCGGGGTCTGGCCGCGCTCAGGCGGCGGCCAGGAAGCGCCGCTGGTAGGACGGCGGCACATCGGCGAAACGCAGCATGAGCGGCAGGTCGGCGCAGCCGAAATCCGGGTCCCAGGCCGGCGCGCCCAGCACCTTGGCGCCGCAGGCGAGATAGCCCTTGATCAGCGCCGGCGTGGGCGCTTCGCTGCCGTCGGGCAGGGTGTCCACCGGCAGCGCCAGGCGGGGCGTCACCCGGTGCTCGATGGGCGCCAGGTGGGTGGCGGCCAGCCGGTGCCAGAGCGCCGCGGCGTGCCGGCCGCCGTCGGCCATCGGCACGCTGGCGCAGCCGATCATGATGTCCAGACCGTTGCGCTGCATGAACTGGGCGAGCGAACCCCAGAGCATCAGGATCACCCCGCCGGTGCGCCACTGCGGGTCGGTGCAGGAGCGGCCCAGCTCGGCCATCCGGGGGCGAAGCGTTGCCAGCCGCACGAGGTCGAACTCGGTGTCGGTGTAGAGGCCACCCACCCGGCGGGCGGCGTCGGGCGTCAGCACCCGGTAGGTGCCGACGATCTCGCTCGGATGCTCGTCGGTCTCCACGGTGCGAACCAGAAGGTGCTCGCAGAAGGGGTCGAAGAGGTCGGCGTCGTGCCCTGGCGGCGTGCCGGGAACCGGGCTCAGCCGTGCACCCATCTCGCCGGCGAAGACCCGGTGGCGCAGCGCCTGGGCGGCGCGCACGTCGTCTTCGCTGCGGGCCCAGGTGGCCTGCAGGCGGGCCCGGGCGCGCTCGTCGGCGCTTCGGGGCGGAGCGCCGTAGCGCTGCAGCAGGGTGGAAAGCGGCGGGGCGTGGTCGACATGGGCCATGCCCTCATCTTGCGCAGCCGCCGTGACCGGTCGGTGATCGGCGGGTGAAGGTCCGGTGAAGGTGCCGTGGCTAGACCATGACCGGCTCGGGCGCGGCGCACCCGGCCGCGACGGGCCTGGAGCGCCACTGCTGCCAGTCGATGACCTCGAGCCGGCCGTCCGCATGTTCCACGAGCGCGGTGAGGCTTTCCACCCAGTCGCCGTCGTTCGCATACAGGACGCCGTCGATGTCGCGCAGTTCGGCGTGGTGGATGTGGCCGCACACCACGCCATCGGCGCCACGCTTGCGGGCCTCCTGGGCGACGGCCCGCTCGAAGTCGCCCACATAGCTCACCGCGCGCTTGACCTTGAGCTTCAGGTAGCGCGACAGGCTCCAGTAGGGCAGGCCCAGCCGGGCGCGGACCGAGTTCAGGTGCCGGTTCAGCTTGAGCGTGAACTCGTAGGCCCGGTCCCCCAGCAGGGCCAGCCAGCGCGCGCACTGGATCACCCCATCGTAGAGATCGCCGTGCGTGACCCACAGCTGACGGCCGTCGGCCGTGCGGTGCATCGCCTCCTCGACCACTTCGATGCCGCCGAAGTTCTGCATCAGGTAACGGCGCGCGAACTCATCGTGGTTGCCCGGCACGAAGACGACCCGGGTGCCCTTGCGGGCCTTGCGCAGCAGCTTCTGGATGACGTCGTTGTGAGCCTGAGGCCAGTACCACTGACGCCGCAGCTGCCAGCCGTCGATGATGTCGCCCACCAGGTAGAGGGTCTCGCATTCCACGGCACGCAGGAAGGCCAGCAGGTGCAGCGCCTGACAGCCCGGTGTGCCCAGGTGCAGATCGGAGATCCAGACCGTGCGCACCCGAAGCACTGGATCGGTGGGCGCATCGGACGCATCGGCGGGCGGTTCCGCTGCGGTCAGGCCGGCCGTTGAAGCCAGGCTCTGGCGGCTCATCCGGGTGGCACCGCTCCAGGGGGTGGGCAGCATGCGCTCTCCTTGGTCGCTCACGGGCTCTGGGTATCGGCCGTGGCCGTGGCCGTGGCCCCGGCCACGGTATCGCCATGGGCGGTGACTTCGGGCCCTTGGCCGCGCGCCGGCATGCGGCTGGCCTGCAGCAGCCGGGCGAGCACGCGAGGCACCTCCTCGGCGGCCTGGTTGCTCATGCGGCCGACGGCCTGCCGCATCGCGACAGCGTTGGCGCGCACCTGGGCCAGCGCGTCG
The DNA here is from genome assembly GCA_027487905.1 of Rubrivivax sp. Lineage (GTDB taxonomy): Bacteria > Pseudomonadota > Gammaproteobacteria > Burkholderiales > Burkholderiaceae_C > JAIYCR01. The sequence goes on from JAIYCR010000040.1 coordinate 211,530, forward strand.
GCGATGTCGTCGAAGTCGTTGACCACCACGCCCACGCCATGGGCCAGCACCCAGTCGGTGTTGAAGCGCTCCTGCGGCAGCGTGAAGGCGTTGCGGCAGGTGATCACCGGCAGCCCGCATTGCAATGCCTCGCTCAGACTGCCCGGTCCGGGCTTGCCGATGAAAACGTCGGCCAGGCGCATCCAGCGCGCCACATCCGGTGTGTGGCCGACCACCACGCGCTCGGCCCGGGCCGGCAAGGCGCGCAGGGCTTCGGCCAGCGCGGCGTTGTGGCCGCACAGCAGGATCAGCGGCGTGTGGGCCAGCCGCCGGGCGATGTCCTTCATCGCGCGGGCACCGTGGCCGCCGAACATCACGATGGGAATGAAGGCTTGCGGATCCAGCCCCGCGGCGCGACGGGCCTCGGCCCTTTCCGCGGCGCTGGGCGGTGGCCGATGGAAGTCCTCGCGCAGGAGCATGCCGCGCACCGCATGGACATGGTCGGGCGAATGGCCCATCGCCAGCGCCTGTCGCACGGCTTCGTCGGTGCCGCAGACCAGGTGCGCTGCGCCGCGCGGCTCCATCCAGAACCGTGGCGGCATGTCGGCCAGGTCGGTGAGCACCGTGGCGAAGGGAACGCCCGGAAGGGCGCTGGCCAGTGCCTCCTGCATGGCGCGGTTGAAGTTCGGCACCAGCGACACCACGAGGTCGGGCTCGTCATCGAGCCAGTGCAGCTGCAGGCGGCGCACCAGCGTGCGGTGGACCAGGCGGATCGACGCCTGCAGCAGCTTGAGTTCCTGGGCCAGACCGATCGTCCAACCCCGGGCCAGGCGCTGGTTGTAGTAGGCCTCGGGCGGGATGCCGGTGAGCCGCTCGAAGCGGCCCTTGGGGTCCAGCGCATCGAAGAGGTTGACCTGCCGCACGCGCCAGTCAAGGCCGGCGGATGCGATGGCCGCGGCCAGGGCCTGCGCCGCAGCGCGGTGGCCGCCACCCGCGTTGAAGTAGACGAGATCGACGGTGGTCATGGGCGGATCGCTTCGGTTGCGATCCGCATGCTCGGCGTGCAGGTTGACAGGGGTGTGACCCTGCGCCGCCCACGCGTGGATGCCTTCGGGCTCGGACGCCCGCAGCGCAGCGCGGTGACCTGCGCCTAATGCAGCACCAGCAGCGGCAGGCTGGTCCCGGCCAGCACCGCCTTGGTCTGCGAGCCGAACAGGAACTCGCCGAACGCCCCCCGGCCATGGGTGGCCATGACGATCAGGTCGCACCGGTGCGATTCGGCGGCGGCCACGATGGCGCGGTCGATGCGGGCCACCCGGTCCAGGTGTCCCTCGAAGGGCACGCCCGCAGCCTCGGCGGCGCGGGCGAACCGGGCGAGCACCGGTTGGCCGTGCTCACGGGTGCGGATCTCGTGGTCCAGGTCTTCCTGCTCGATGAGTTCGACTGCCCGCACCGTGGTGGGAATAGGCGCGAGCGGCTCGGCGATGAAGCCCACCAGCGTCGCGCCGAGTTGCCGGGCGAGGTCGACGCTTTCGCCGATGGCCCGGTCGGACAGGCCGCTGCCGTCGACGGGAACGAGGATGCGCTTGTACATGTCGGGACTCCCGTTGCGGGGCGCAGTGCGCCGATGGGCCGCACTGTGCCGCCGGCCCGCCGCGCCCGGCTTGCGCTGGCGCAGACGCGTGGCGGGGCAGGGCGATCGGGGCTGTGCAGATGGAGCCGGCTTGATGCGGATCAGCCCCGACCGCGCGCCGCGGGATAATGCGGGGGTGAAGCGGACCAGACCGCCGCTGGTGCAGGGACCGAAAGGTCGCACTGGAGGAAGGTCCGGACTGCACAGGGCGGCGTAGCAGCTAACGGCTGTCCACCGTGAGGTGAGGATCAGAGCAACAGAGACGAGTCGGGGCGGGCCGTGCGCAAGTGCGGCCGGCTCCGGGTGAAACGGGCAATCTCTACGCGCAGCAACACCAAATAGGCCAGCGTCGATGTGGCTCCGCGGAGCTGGCGGGTAGGTGGCATCGAGCCGGGCGGGCGACCCCCGGCCCAGAGGAATGGCGGTCACGGCGGGCCTTCGCAAGGGGGTCCGCTGCACAGAATCCGGCCTATCGGCCCGCTTCACACTGATGGTCCGTGGGTCGAGCCCGAACGCCGCAGGGGCCAGTCGGCCCCTCAAGACCCTGACCCATGCAGGGATTTGCAGCCCGATTGCCCCTCTGACCCGGGCATGACCCGACACGCGGCAGCCCAGACTCCTGTCGGTGATCCGGCATCCCGGCCGTGCACAGGAGCCCCGACATGCGAAACAACCTTCCGGTGACCCAGCGCGAACACCCGATGGCCGATGGCGACACCTTGGTGTCGACGACCGATCTGCGCAGCGTCATCACCTACTGCAATCCGGCCTTCGTCCGGATCTCGGGCTATTCGTCCGAGGAACTGATCGGCCAGACCCACAACCTCGTCCGCCACCCGGACATGCCGTCCGAGGCCTTCCGCGACCTCTGGGCGACGATCCAGGCGGGGCGCACCTGG
>JAIYCR010000008.1 GCA_027487905.1 Rubrivivax sp.
AGCGGCTCGGGCACTTTCGAGCTCGAGGTGCTGGCCGTCGATCTCGACGCCTTCTCCCGCTTCGCGCGCGACGTGCTGCTGCGCCTGCCGCATGTGAAGGACCTGCACACCTCCTTCAGTCTGGGGGAGGTGAAGGCGGGTGGCGCGCTGCCGCTGTCTCACCTGGGGGCGTGAGCGGCTGTCCGGTGCGGTCCTCGCGCCGGCCGGGTGGCTATGCTTGCACCCGATGCACAGCCCCCAGTCCTCCGGCGGCCCGTCCGCCGCCGCCGGGCGGCACCCGCCGCGACTGAACCGATGGTTTCCCTGGGCCGGCGAGGTCTCGGCCACTTCGCTGCGCGCCGACGCACTGGCCGGTCTGCTAGGGGCCTTGCTGGTGCTGCCCCAGGGCATTGCCTTCGCCAGCCTGGCGGGTCTGCCCCCGCAGATGGGCCTGGCCGCTGCCGTGCTGCCCGCGCTGGTGGCGGCCCTGGCCGGCTCGAGCCGCCAGGTGGTGACGGGTCCGACCAACGCCAATTCGATCGCCTTGGGGGCCATGCTGGCGCCGTTGGCGCTGGCCGGCACCCCGCTCTATCTCCAGCTGGCGCTGGCGCTCACCTTCATGGTCGGCTTGCTGCAGTTCGCCGTGGGTGCGCTGCGCCTGGGGGCGCTGGCGAACTTCATCTCGCCCACCGCGCTGCTGGGCTTCACCAGCGGCGCGGCGGTGCTGATCGCCTGGCACGCCCTGCCCGATGCCTTGGCGCTGCCCAAGCCGTCTGCGGTGACGGGCGCCGGGTGGCTGCAGTGGCTGGGCGCCGTCCAGCCGGGGGCGTTCGCGGTGGCCGCCACCACAGTGGCCACGGGCCTCGTGCTGCGGGCGTGGCGCCCGGGCTGGCCAGGGCTGCTCATCGCCTTGCTCGTCGGCAGTGCGCTCGCCTGGGTGCTTGAAGCCGGGGCGGGGCTGGCCGCCATCCCGAAGCTGGGCGCAGTGCCCGTTCCCTGGCCGCAGTTCGCCTGGCCGGCCGAAGGCCTGACCCATGCCCGCGAACTGCTCGGGCTGGCTGCGGCACTGACCGTCGTCGCGCTCGCTCAGTCGATGGCCATCGGGCAGGTGGTGGCCGCGCGAAGCGGCCACAGGCTCGATGCCAACCGCGAGTTCGTCGGCCAGGGGCTGGCCAACCTGGTGGGCGGGTGCACGCAGTCGCTGATCGCCTGCGGCTCGCTGAACCGATCGCTCCCCAACCTGGAGGCGGGCGCGCGCACGCCGCTGGCCGCCGTCGGTGCCGCGCTGCTGTTGGTGCCGATGGTGGCGCTGTCGGCACCGATGCTCGCGCTGCTGCCGCTGGCCGCCATGGCCGGGCTGCTACTGCTGGTGGCGTTCTCGCTCTTCGACTTCGCACGCTGGAAGCGGCTGGCCCGCAGCAGCCGCTCCGAAACTGCGGTGGCAGCGATCACCGGTGTGGCGACACTGCTTCTGCCGCTGGAGCAGGCGGTGCTGGTGGGCAGCGCGCTGTCGCTGGGCCTGTACCTCCACCGCACCGCCCACCCGGCCATGCGCAGCATGGGCTTCGACCGGGATGGCGCCGACCGGCCCTTCATCGTCGTCGAGGACACGCCCGGTGCGCGGCCGCAATGCCCGCAGCTCAAGCTGCTGCGCATGGAAGGCCCGGTCTACTTCGCCGCCACGGCCCATGTGTCGGACCGCCTGCAGGCCCTTCGGGACGAGCGCCCGAGCGCCCCCCACCTGCTGGTGATGAGCAAGAGCATGAACTTCCTCGACCCCGCGGGCGCCGATCTCTGGCTGGCCGAGCTGCGCACGCGGCGGGCCCAGGGCGGCGATCTCTACTTCCACCGCCCGCGCCCGCCGGTGCTGGAGCAGTGGCGGCGCGACGGCTTCCTGGACGAGCTCGGCGCCGACCATCTCTTTGCCGACAAGCGCAGCGCGATCGCCAGCATCTGTCGCCGGCTGGACCCCGAACGGTGCGCACGCTGCCACGTCCGGGTGTTCGCCGAGTGTCATGACCCGTCGGTCGTCGCGCCGCTGCGTGAGGGGCTCCCGCCGACGTCGGGCGGGGGGCTCACCCGCGACCCTGCGGCGCCCCTGCGGTGAAGCCGACCCTGTCGGTCCGAGCAGGCTCCGCCGCGCCGGCCATGCCCTGGCGCCACCTGCTGCTGGCGCTGGCGGTGATCACCGTCTGGGGCAGCAACTTCGTCGTCATCCGCGTGGCGCTGGAGCATCTGCCCCCGCTCACGCTGGCCACCCTGCGCTATGTCTTCGCGCTGCTGCCCGCGGTGTTCTTCCTTCCGCGGCCGGCCGTGCCCTGGTCGACGCTGGCGCTGTACGGGCTGGCCGTCGGCGTGGGCCAGTTCGGGCTGCTCTTCATCGCCATGGGCGGTGGCAGCACGCTGGGCGCCGGCGCGGCGGCCAGCGGCGCGCCGGGCGGCTGGATCTCGCCGGGCCTCGCGTCGCTGGTCATCCAGACACAGGTCTTCTTCACCGTCGGGCTTGCCGTGGCGCTGCGCGGCGAGCGGGTCAGGCCCGCTCAGCTCGCCGGACTGCTGCTGGCCGTGTGCGGCCTGGCCAGCATCGCCTGGCAGGGCGACGGCGCCGCCCGGCCGATCGGCCTGTTGCTGGTGCTGCTGGCGGCAGCCTCCTGGGCCTGCGCCAACCTGGTCGTGATGCGGGCGCCCCGCATGGACATGCTCGCCTTCGTGGTGTGGGCCAGCGCCTTCGCCGTCCCGCCGCTGGCCCTGCTGTCGCTGCTCGTGGAAGGCCCGGCAGCGATCGCCCGCGGTCTGGGTGCTGCCACAGCCGCCACCTGGGCCGCGGTGCTCTGGCAGGCGGTAGGCAACACGCTGTTCGGCTACGCGGCCTGGGGCTGGCTGCTGGCACGGCACCCGGCGGGCAGCGTGTCGCCGCTGGCGCTGGGCGTGCCGGTGGTGGGCCTGGCCAGCGCCTGGCTGTGGCTGGATGAGCCGATGCCGGCGTGGAAGCTCGCCGGTGCGGCGGTGGTGCTCGCGGCGCTGGCGCTGCCGCTGCTGGCGCAGCGCTGGGCCCGGCACCGCGCCGCGCGCTGAGCGCCGTCAACCTCGGTTCGGCTCGGCTCGGCTCGACTCGGCTCGGCTCGACTCAGCCCGCGGCCCGCTCGGTCTGCCCCCTGTCCGGCTGCAGCCGCAGAACGCCCGCGCGAATGCCTTCGGTGCTGTCCGAGGGTCCGAGCTCGAAGCCCAGCCGGCGCATCAGCGACAGCATGCGGTCGTTGCCGTCCATCACGTTGCCCACCATCCGCTCGGTGCCGCGAGCGGTCTGGATCTCGATGAGCAGGCGCATCAGCGCCTCCCCAAGTCCGGCCCCCTTCAGTTCGCTGCGCACGATGACGCCGAACTCCGCGCTCAGGTTGTCGGGGTCGCACACCGCGCGCGCCGCGCCTAGCGTCCGCTCCACGCCCTGGGCATCCCGCTCCACGGCGATGAGCGCCATCTCGCGGGCGTAGTCGATCTGCGTCAACCGGGCCAGTTCGCTGCGCTCGATGTGCCGTCGCGTCTGGAAGATTCGAAGGCGCAGGTCCTCCGGGTCGAGCGAACGCAGGAAGGCCAGGTGCTGCGCCTCGTCCTCCGGACGGATGGGCCTGAGTTCGAGCGCCCGGCCCTGCCACTGCAGCGCGCGGACCCACTCCGACGGATAGGGCTGGATCGCGAAATGCGCCGCACCGCCCGGGCGGTCGGCCCGCACGCGGATGCGGGCATCGAGCGCCAGCACCCCTCGCTCGTCCACCAGCAGCGGGTTGATGTCCAGCTCGACGATCTCCGGCCAGCGCACCAGCAGGTCGGACACCGCCACCAGCGTGCGGTGCAAGGCCGCGCGGTCGGCCGGTGGCACGTCGCGGTAGCCGGCCAGCAGGCGCGACACCCGGGTGCGATCGACCAGATCGCGCGCCAGCGGCTCGTTCAGCGGCGGCAGCGCCAGCGCCCGGTCAGCCACCACCTCCACGGCGGTGCCGCCCTGGCCGAAGAGGATCACCGGCCCGAACACCGGGTCGACGCTGGTGCCCACGATGAGCTCCTGCGCGTGGCCGCGACGGGCCATTTCCTGCACGGTGAAGCCTTCGATGGACGCTTGCGGCCGCAGCCGCCGCACGCGCTTGAGCATGTCGCGCAGTGCCGCCTCCAGCGAGGCCGCGTCGGGCAGGCCCAGCGCCACGCCGCCCACGTCGGATTTGTGCGAGATGTCGTGCGACAGCAGCTTCAGCGCCACCGGCCAGCCGATGGACTGCGCCTCGGTCACGGCGCGGCCGATGAGCCCGGCCAGGCCGGCGTCCGCGTCCGCCCGGCCACCCGTGTCCGCTTCGAAGCGGACCTCGCGCGTGGCCACCACCGGGATGCCGGCGGCGGCCAGCACCGCCTTGGCCTCGGGCTCGGTCAGCATCTCGCGACCTTGCGCCAGGGCCTGGGCAATGCCGGCGTCGGTTGCAGGCGACGCCGCGGCCGCCGCGGCGGCCGGCGCCTGAGCTGCCTTCGGCGGGGACGGCGCAGGTGCCTGCATCAGCAGCGTCTGGTTGCGCCGGTAGTTCATCCGCATGGCCAGCGCCCGCACCGCCTCCTCGGGGGTTTCGAACACGGGGATGCCCGACTCCCTGAACCTGCGGCACGCGCCGGCCACCGCCCCGGTGGCGCCGTCGCCCAGCCAGCAGCTCACCAGCCGCGCCCCCGCCCGTAGCGCCAGGGGCATCAGGGCCTGCGCGACGGTGTCGCTGTCCACGATGGCGGTGGGCGCCTGGATGAACAGCAGCGATTCAGCCGCCGGGTCATCCAGCAGTGCCTCCAGTGCGGCCACATAGCGCGGCGCCGGAGCGTCGCCGATGATGTCCACCGGGTTCGAGCGCGACCAGTTCGCCGGCAGCACCGCGTCCAGCCGGGCCACGGTGGCCGCAGACAGGCGGGCCAGCGGCAGTTCGAGCGCCTCGGCCGCGTCTGCGGCCATCACGCCGGCCCCGCCCCCGTTGGTCAGGATGACCAGCCCGCGCCCCGGCGGTTCCAGGCCATCCAGTGCCTGGGTGAAGGCGGCGGCGGCGCTGTCGCCGTGCGTCGGGGCGGGCGCGCCGGCCGCCCGGCCCCGGGCCAGCGTCTCCGCTGCGAGGAAGAGGTCCTGCAGCGTGTCCACCCTCAGGCCGCCGGCCCTTCGGATGGCTGCGTCGAACACCGCATCCGAGCCGGCCAGCGCACCGGTGTGTGACCGGGCGGCGGCCTGCCCCTGGCTGGACCTTCCGGCCTTGACGATGATCAGCGGCTTGTTGCGCGCGGCCGCGCGGGCGGCGCTCATGAACTTGGGTGCCGCGTGGATGGCCTCCACGTAGAGCAGGATGGAGCGGGTCCGGGGGTCGCTGGCCAGCCAGTCCAGCAGGTCGCCGAAGTCGACGTCCAGGCTTTCGCCCAGGGAGATGAAGTGCGAGAAGCCGATGCCCCGCCCATGGGCCCAGTCCAGCAGCCCGGTCATCAGCGCACCGGATTGCGACACGAAGGCCATCTCCCCAGGCGCGGCGGCGCGATGCGCAAAGCTGGCGTTCAAGCCGGCATGCGGCGAGAGCAGACCGATGCAGTTCGGCCCGAGCACGCGCAGCAGGTGCGGCCGGGCCGCCTGCAGCACCGCCTGGCGCTGCGCCGCGTCCAGCCCGGCGGTCAGCACCACCGCGGCTCGGGTGCCGCGCTCGCCCAGTTCCGCAATCAGGCCGGGCACGGTCGCCGGCGGGGTGCAGATCACCGCCAGTTCGGGCACCTCGCTCAGCGAGGCCACGGTCGGGAATACCTTCTGCCCGTCCAGCAGACGGCGCCCGGGATTGACCGCGTCGATGGGCCCGGCAAACCCGGCGCTTCGCAGGTTGCGCCACACCGTGGCCCCCACGCTGGCCGGTCGGTCGGACGCCCCGATGACCGCGATGCGCGCCGGCTGGAAGAGGGAGTCGAGGTTGCGGATGCTCATGGCGGTTCGACCTTCAGTGAGGGCGTGGGATGACAGGCTGCAAGCCCGCGCGGGCGGGCGCAGGCACGCTCGCGGACGCATGCTGCACTGCAGCAGGTCTCAGCGATCTTGCGCTCGGTCAAGCCTGTGGACGGAACCACGCTCCGGCCGCGAGGCCGGACGTAAGCTCGCCTGCAGATCCGCAACCCGATGGCAGGAGCCGTGATGATGAAGATGCTGGTGGCCGTGGACGGCTCGGAGGCCTCGTTGCAGGCCGCCAGGCACGTTGCATTCCTGGCCCGCAACGGGCTTCGCCTGCAGGCCGTGCTCGCCCATGTGCAGGAGGCGCCAGGACCGCTCGAGGTGCTCGCGGCACGCGACCCGTCGGCCATCGGCCGTGCCGGGATGGCCGCGGGCGAGCACCTGCTGCAGCCTGCCCGAACCCTGCTGGACGCTGCCGGGGTGTCGCATGAGGATGAGGTCCGGATGGCCGAAGGGGATCCGGCCCACGCGCTGCTGGAGATCGCCCAGGCCCACGGCTGCTCGGCCATCGTCGTGGGGGCGCACCGCACCGGCCTGTTGCGCCATGTTCTGCTCGGCTCGACCGCACGCACGCTGGTTGCGGAAAGCCCGGTGCCGGTCACCGTGGTGCGCTCGGTCGGTGCTTCGTCGGGGCGTCACGCGGGTCGAGCCCGCCGAGACGAGCGCGACGGGCGGGCGGATGCAAGCTCACCCGGCGGAGGCGGGCGCGACGACGATGGCCCCGGGGCCTGTGACGGCGACGGCGCAGGGGGTGGCGGAGATGGAGGCGGCGCAGGCGGAGGCGACTGAACTCAGCCGCTGCCCGGCGCTGCGGCCCGGGTCTGTCGAACGGGCTGCGCTCAGCGGGCCGCCGCGCCCTTCGGCCACAGCACCCACAGCCGCAGCGCCTGCTTCATGCGCCCGGCCTGGGCCTCGGCCTCATCGCCGCTGCCCCAGAAGAAGTCGGCCCGCACAGCGCCGACGATCGCGCTGCCGGTGTCCTGGGCCATCACCAGGCGTTGAAGCGGCGTGCTGCTCAGCGGCTCGGTGGAGTCCAGCCACACCGCGGTGCCATAGGGAATGCTCTGCGGGTCCACCGCGATGGAGCGCCCGGCGGTCAGCGGGATGCCCTGGGCACCGCGAGGCCCTGGCAGCGCCGAGCCGGGCCCGGCGGCCAGGGGCTCCTCCCTGAAGAAGACCACCCGCGGGTTGGCCCACAGCATCTCCTGCACCCGCTGCGGGTTGCGCTGGGCCCAGGCCTTGATGGCCGGCCACGAGGCTTCTCCGGGGCGGAGTTCGCCCTGATCGATGAGCCAGCGGCCCACCGATCGGTAAGGCTGGTCGTTGTGGCCGGCGAAGGCCAGCCGCGTCACCTGCCGGCCGTCGCCCTGGGGGAACCACAGCCGGCCCGAACCCTGGATCTGGATCACCAGTGCATCCAGCGGGTCCGCCACCCAGGCGATCTCCCGCCCGCGCAGCGCGGCCTGGGCGTTCGGCAGCGTGTCCAGCTCCTGGCGGCTCCAGTAGGGGCGGCGCAGCGTCAGGTCGGCGGGTGCGGCGTGCAGCGGCGTGGTGAAGGCGCCTTGGCGGCTGCGGCGCGCCTCGATGAGCGGCTCGAAATAGCCGGTGAGCAGGCCACCGGCCGGCTCCGCGGCGCCCGGCAGCGGCTCCACGCGCCAGGGCTGCAGGTGTTGGGTCATCCACTCACGCAGCGCGGGCTCGCCCATCGGCGGGCGAAGCTGTGCCTCGGCGCAGACCGTGGACCAGGGCCGGGCGGGCCGGCTGCAGCCCGCGATGAAGGCGGGCCACCACTGCGTGAGGCGATCGCTGGCGAAGCCGGGCAGGTCGGCCCAGTCGGCTGCCAACCAGCGCGATCGTGGCATCTGCCGGGTGGACGGGCCTGCCACGGTGGGCCATGCGCCGGGCGCCGCAGGGGGCGGCGCTGCCGCTGCAGGCGTTGCCGAGGTGTTCGCGTTCGGGCTCGCGTCGGCGCCTGTGGCGGGTGGGGTCGGAGCCTGCCCCCCCTGCCCCTGCCCCTGGCCCAGAGCGCCGGCTGCGGTGGGCGCCGACCCGGGCTGCGATGCCCCTGATGGCGCAGGGCCCGGGCCCCCGGCACAACCGGCGGCGATTCCTAAAATGAGCGCTGTCGTCGTCAACTCCGCCCGGCGCATCCATCCCATGTGGGTGATCCTTCTCGAAGCATTCGCTGCACTGCTGCTGCTGGTCGGCCTGGTCTGGTGGACGATGTTCTCCGGCCGTCGGGGCGGCGAGCGCCAGGCCGACCCTGTCGCTCCTGACGTCCTCACCGAAGCGTCGCCCGCAGATCCCGCGCGGGCATCGGCACCGGCCAGGCACCCACCCACTGACCTCGGAACCTGAGCGGCCAAACCGGAGCACCGCGCAGCCGAAGGCGCCGCCAAGGCCGGATGGGCCACTCAGGCCGCACCCTTGCGCGACACCGGGTCGGCGGGCGGCCACAGGAAGCTGCCTGGCTGGCTGCGGATGCGACGCCGCAGCGCCACCCGCAGCCGCCGGCGGTCCTCGGCGCGATCCCGCTGGTGCAGGCCCCGGGCCCTCAGTGCCACCTGCAGCGCGAGGCTGAAGCTCACCACCAGGTTCAGCACGCCGGTCACCACCACACCGGCCACGCACCAGGCGAAGGCCGGCGTGGCCAGCACCGCGGTGCCCAGCGTGCCCACGGCCGCTGCCAGCTGCCCGGTGGACAGCGTCACGTGGCGGACATCGATGGGCAGTCCCAGGATGTGCAGCAGTGCGGGCACCAGGCCGAGCATCAGCCCGAGGCTGACGTTGGCCACGACGCCGGACACATTGGCGCGCCACCAGGCCGCCCAGCGCGCCGCCCGCTCGGCGCCGAGACGGTCCACGATGGCGGGGTTGTGGGCCAGCGCGCTGTCCAGCCGGTGCCAGACGAAGGCGTTCTCGGCCCAGCCGGCGATGATCGAACTGGCGAAGAGCAGCACGCCGGTGAAGGCGGCGAAGAGCGCCGTGGGCCCGAGCAGCGTCAGGCTGTGCAGCACGTAGTTCGCGTGGGCCTCGTCCAGCAGGGGCCGCCCCGCCAGCCACCAGGCCAGGCCCTGCAAGGCCAGCACCACCGGGGCGACCACACCCAGGTTGCCCACGATGCCGGCCACCTGGGAGCGCAGCAGGTGCGCCACTTCGTCGACGAAACGCTCGGCGGCCGCTTCGTCGCCGAGGTCGCCCAGGCGGGCGGCCATGGCCGGGGCGGTCATCGCGGGCTGCTTGGTGGCCACCGTGAAATGCAGCGCCATCACGATGAGGAAGCTCACCGCGTAGTTCATGCCCGCCCAGAAACCGGTCCACAGCGTGCCCAGACCGAGCGCCATGATGGCGAACTTGGCGAAGGTGGTGCCTGCCAGCACCGCACCGCCGCCGGCTGCGGCGCGCAGCATCCACGCGTATTCGCGGCGGTTGCGGGTGATGTAGTGCTCGCCGGTGGCCGCGCTGCGCTCGGAGACCTTGCGCGACAGCAGCGCGGTCTGTTCGCTCAACAGCCGGCGCACGCTGCGCTGCGCATCGGCACTGCGCACCAGCTCGCACAGCAGGTGGCGCAGCGGTGCATGCCAGTCCTGCGGCCCGGCACCCGGCAGCCCGGCCATCGCCAGGGCCATCAGGTCGGCGATGCGCTCGGTGCGCCGCCCGAGCTGGTCGACCTCGTAGACGAGCGATACCGACACGCCGTGCTCGGCCAGGTGCTCGCGCACGCTGAGTGCGCAGGCCCTGCAGCGCGCCAGCAGCGCATGCAGCCACTGCGCCTCGCGCGCCGCCGCTGCGGCATCGCGCGCCTCGATCGCATCGCGCCAGCGCTCCGCCGTGCGGATGAGCTGCATGAAGGGCCGCTCCACCAGCAGGGCCGGGTCCATGCGCTGACGCATCGCCGGCGAAAGCCCGGCCGAATGGATGGCACTGGCCAGCGAGGACACCGCATCCAGGATGGACAGCGGAACGGGTGGCCGGCGTTGTCCCGGGCTGGCCGCGTCCTCGTCGGGGGCCTGGGTCAGCGCCGAGAGCCGGTCCAGGGTCGTCGCGTCCAAGGCGGCGATCCACTGGGCATCGGCAGCGGTTGGCCGCAGCAGCAGGAAGAGTTCGGCCAGGTTGCCCGTGTCGGGTGTGCGGGGCAGCACCCGTTGTCCCAGCCGCCGAAGTGCCTCGGAGACGATGCCCGTGCGGGGCGCGAAGCCGAAGTCGGCCAGCACCGACATGGGTTCGCTGTCGCGGACGATGCGCGCCATCAGCGCGCCCACGCGCTCGGCCTGCTCGGGGTTGCGGGCCAGCACATTGGTCAGGTGGCGTAGCCGCAGCGCGCCCGGAGGCGTCGCAGCGGGTGCGTCTTGCGCGGGTTCGGCCAGCGCCTCGGCACGACGGGCCGGCTGCCGGATCCATTGCACCAGCCGGTAGAGCCAGGTGTGGCGCTCGGCGCGGGACGCGCCGGCGTCGGCCGCGGTGAGCAGCGCGGGCAGGTCCCAGGTCCGGGTGGCGGTCAGGGGCTGGATCGCCAGGGCCATCGCGGTCAGTGCAGCGACGCGGTGACGGCCAGCATGAACTCGGCGATGGGCGCTTCGAACACGCGGGCGTCGTCGGTGACGCAGACATAGTGCCCGCGCATGCTGCCGGTGGGCGTGGCCAGGCGAGCGCCGCTGGTGTACTCGAACTTCTCGCCGGGCTGCAGCAGCGGCTGATGCCCCACCACGCCCAGGCCGCGCACCTCGTCGACCGAGCCTGTGGCGTCGGTGATGATCCAGTGGCGGGCGATCACCTGGGCCGCCACGTCGCCCCGGTTGTGGATGGTGACGGCGTAGCTGAAGGCATAGACGCCGGCGTCCGGCCGGGACTGCTCGGGGACGTGGCGGGCAATGACGCTGCAGTGCAGTTCCGGTCGGCTCATGCCACCGATTCTAGGGAGGCGGTGCGAACTGCAGTGCAGCGCCGTGCGGCGCGGTCCCGCTTCCTAGAATCGCAGCGACTGCCATTCCCCCATCGCAGTGCCGCCACGGGTCGGCGCTGTCGGAGCCCCGCCCATGACCGCCCCTGTTCCCCCCCGCGCCGACGCGAGCACCGAGCCGCGCTTCTGCATTGCCCCAAGCCTCCTGTCGGCCGACTTCGCCCGGCTGGGAGAAGAGGTGCGCGCGGTCATCGACGCCGGTGCCGACTGGATCCACTTCGACGTGATGGACAACCATTACGTGCCCAACCTCACCTTCGGACCGATGGTGTGCGAGGCCTTGCGCCCCCACGCCGTCACCGCCGATGGCCGCCGCGTTCCCATCGACGTCCACCTGATGGTCAGCCCCGTCGACGCGCTCGCCCAGGCCTTCGCGCGGGCGGGGGCGGACATCATCAGCTTCCACCCCGACGCCAGCACCCATGTGGACCGTTCGCTGCAGGCCATCCGCTCGGCCGGCTGCCGGGCCGGGCTGGTGTTCAACCCGGCCGCGCCGCTGGACGTGCTGGAGTGGGTGCTCGGCGAGGACGCCGATGCGCTCGACCTGATCCTGCTGATGAGCGTGAACCCCGGCTTCGGCGGGCAGAGCTTCATTCCGTCGACGCTGCGCAAGGCCGAGCGGGTGCGCCGGCTGATCGAAGCCAGCGGCCGTGCGGTCCGACTGGAGGTGGACGGCGGCATCAAGACCGACAACATCCGCCGCGTGGCCGAGGCCGGGGCCGATGCCTTCGTCGCCGGCAGCGCCATCTTCGGCCAGCCGGACTACCGCGCCGTCATCGACCGGATGCGGGCCGAGCTGTCGGCGCTTCCCACAAGGCCCGCGCGGTAAGCGCCGCCCCGATCGCGCCCACGCCGAGCAGCGCGGCGGCCAGGCCCGCGAGCCCGGCGGCATCGAAGAGCCAGCCGCCCAGCGCCGGGCCTGCGGTGGTGCCCACCGTGTAGGCCGTCACCAGCAGGCCCATGGCCCGCACCAGGCCGGAGCCGCCCAGGCGGTGGCCGAGCTCGATCACCACGAGGGTGTACACCGCGCCACCCACGCCGGCCAGCACGAAGCCCACCGCCCAGAGCACGCGCTGCGGTTCCTGCGCAGCGGCCAGCAGCGTGGCCAGCGTGGTCAGCACCACCGCCCAGGCCAGCGCCATCGCGCGAACGAGTCCGGCGCGATCGGCCAGCCAGCCGAAGGGGCCTTGCAGCAGCGCGCTGCCGGCCCCGATGACCGTGCCCAGCAAGGCCGCTGCGGCCATGTCGAAGCCCAGCCGCATGGAAATGGACGGCAGCAGCGACGACACGCCGCTTTCCATCAGGCCGCTGGCCACCGCCACTGCGGCCAGCGGCAACGCAACCGGCCGCCAGGCAGCCGGCTCGGCTGCGCGGGACGGCGGCTCGCCATGCCGGCGCAGGGCATCGCCCGGCGCCGGGGCGCGCAGCAGCGGCAGCGCCGCGAGGCCGCCGCAGGCCATCAGCGCGACGGCCACCCACAGCGGCGGCGCCTCCCACTGCAGGCACAGGTGCACCACGGCGGGTCCGGCCATCAGGCCCAGGCCCACCGAGGTCTCGAAGAGCCCGATGTACAGGCCCCGGCGCTCGCGCGGCGCGGCTTCAGCCAGCCAGGACTCCCCGGCCACCCACACCAGGCCCCCGCCGATGCCCAGCGTGGCCGTCGCGGCCATCCAGGCCGTGGCGTTGGCGTGCCAGGGCAGCGTCAGCAGGGCCAGCAGCGACAGCGCGGTGGCCGCCACGAACACCCGGGCATGCCCGAAGGACTCCACCGCCCGGTGCGCCAGCAGGCTGCTGGCCAGGATGCCCAGCCACAGCGCCGAGGCCAGCGCGCCCACCCAGAAGGCCGAGGCGCCGCGCTGGGTCAGCGTGAGCGTCATGTGCGTCATCGCGGCGAATTCGCCGGCGACGAAGAGGAAGTAGACCGCCGGGATGGCGATCAGCACCCGGGCGTTGCCGGACGGTGGCTGCGCTGCGGCGGCTTGCAGCGGGTTGTGCGGGACGGGGTCGATTCGGGGGCTCCAGCCGGGGGTCGTTCGGTCGCCGGGTCGTCCGGTCAGGCAGGCCTTGGCCCGGCGCCGATTGTGGCGGGCGGTGGCTGCGGGCTTGCCAGAATCGGGCCATGACCCGCATCCACGCCGCCCTCGTCGACCTCGACGGCACCCTGGTCGACACCCTCGGCGACTTCGAGGCCGCGCTGTCGCGCACCTTGGCCGGCCTGGGTGCCGCGCCGGTGTCGCGGGCCTTCATCGAGCGCACCATCGGCAAGGGCTCCGAGCACCTGTTGCGCCACACCTTGGCCGAGGCGGGGCTGCCGCCGGATCGCTTCGAGAGTGCCTGGCGGGCCTACCAGGACCACTACCGGGCCATCAACGGTCAGCACGCACCCGTCTTCGACGGCGTGTTCGCCGCGCTGGAGCGCTGGGCGGCCGCCGGCTGGCGCCTGGGCTGCCTGACCAACAAGCCCGAGGCCTTCGCCCGGGTGCTGCTCGAGCGCAAGGGCTTGTCGGCCTGGTTCGACTTCGTCTTCGGCGGCGACACCTTCGACCGCAAGAAGCCCGACCCGCTGCCGCTGCTGGAGGGCTGCCGGCGCCTGGCCCTGCCGCCCCACTCGGTGCTGATGGTGGGCGATTCATTGAACGATGCGCTCGCCGCCCGCGCCGCAGGCTGCCCGGTGGTGCTGGTCAGAACCGGCTACAACCACGGCGAGCCGGTGGAGACCGCCGGTGCGGATGCCTGCGTGGACCGGCTCGACCAGATCGACCCGGCGCACCCGCTGGGCTGGCCGGTTTCGCGCTGATAGACTCATTCGCATCATGTTCACGCGCGTTCACGGTCCGGCAGCCGCCCCCGAGGACAGGTCCCTTGACCGGGGAGCCTGGCCCTGGCGCCGCTCGCCGCATCCCGGACGGGCGCTGCGCCCGGTGCCTGGCACCGACCGCCTCCGCCCGGCCTCCTCCGTCGCCCGCTGAGGGCGCACGCCGCCTGTCTGCCTGCCCGCGCCGGCCCCTGGTCCGCCCCGGGGTTGCAGCGCCAGACGAACCCTCCCGCCGGCCGCATCGCCGACGCCGGAACCGGAAAGCCGAACCGTGATCACCGAACTCGAATTCAAGAGCCTGGCCGCCCAGGGCTACAACCGCATCCCGCTCATCGCCGAGGCCTTCGCCGACCTCGAGACCCCGCTGTCGCTCTACCTGAAGCTCGCCCATGCCGACGGCAACGGCCGCCACAGCTTCCTGCTGGAATCCGTCGTGGGCGGCGAGCGCTTCGGGCGCTACAGCTTCATCGGCCTGCCGGCCCGCACGCTGCTGCGCTCGAGCGGCTTTCGCACCGAGGTCGTGCGCGACGGGTCGGTGGTGGAGACCCACGAGGGCAACCCGCTGGACTTCATCGCCGCCTACCAGGCCCGCTTCAAGGTGGCGCTGCGCCCCGGGCTGCCGCGCTTTTGCGGCGGCCTGGCCGGCTACTTCGGCTACGACGCGGTGCGCTACATCGAGCCTCGCCTGGCCGGAACCTGGAAGACGGGCGGTCTGGACACGCCGGACATCCAGCTGCTGCAGTGCGAGGAGCTGGCCGTCATCGACAACCTGTCCGGCCGGCTCTACCTCATCGTCTATGCCGACCCGTCCGAGCCCGAGGCCTTCTTCAAGTCCAAGCGCCGCCTGTCCGAGCTGGGTGACCGCCTGCGCTACAGCGTCACCGCGCCGGCCGTCAAGCGGGTCAGCGCCCACGGCGTCGAACGCGACTTCGCCAAGGCCGACTACCTGAAGGCGGTGGAGCGCAGCAAGGAATACATCGCCGCGGGCGACATGATGCAGGTGCAGATCGGCCAGCGCCTGAAGAAGCGCTACACCGAAAGCCCGCTGAGCCTGTACCGCGCGCTGCGCTCGCTCAACCCTTCGCCCTACATGTACTTCTACGACATGGGCGGCTTCCAGATCGTCGGCGCCTCGCCCGAGATCCTGGTGCGCCACGAGCGCACCGCCGAGGGCGAGCGGGTCACCATCCGGCCACTGGCCGGCACCCGCCCCCGCGGCGCCACGCCCGAACAGGACAAGGCCCTCGAAGCGGAGCTGTCCGGCGACCCGAAGGAGCGCGCCGAGCACCTGATGCTCATCGACCTGGCGCGCAACGACATCGGCCGCATCGCCGAGACGGGCTCGGTGAAGGTCACAGACGCCTTCGCCATCGAGCGCTATTCGCACGTGATGCACATCGTGAGCAACGTCGAGGGTCGCCTCAAGCCGGGCCTGTCCAACCTGGACGTGCTGCGCGCCACCTTCCCCGCCGGCACGCTCACCGGCGCGCCCAAGATCCGCGCGATGGAAATCATCGACGAGCTCGAGCCGGTCAAGCGCGGCATCTACGGCGGCGCCTGCGGCTACCTGAGCTTCGCCGGCGACATGGACCTGGCCATCGCCATCCGCACCGGCATCGTGCAGGACGGCACCCTCTACGTGCAGGCCGCCGCCGGCGTGGTGGCCGACTCCGTGCCCGAGATGGAATGGAAGGAGACCGAGCACAAGGCGCGGGCGCTGATCCGCGCCGCCGAGCTGGTCGAAGAAGGCTTCTGAGGGGGTGACATGCTGCTGATGATCGACAACTACGACAGCTTCACCTTCAACCTCGTGCAGTACTTCGGCGAGCTCGGCGAGGAGGTGAGGGTGCGACGCAACGACGAACTCACGCTTGCCGACATCGAAGCGATGCAGCCCGACCACCTGGTGCTGTCGCCCGGCCCCTGCTCGCCGGCCGAGGCCGGCATCTGCATCGACGCCATCCGCCACTTCGCCGGGCGCCTGCCCATCCTCGGGGTGTGCCTGGGCCACCAGGCGATCGGCGCTGCGATGGGCGGCCGCATCGTGCGCGCGGCCACGCAGATGCACGGCAAGACCGATCGGCTGCAGCACAACGCCCAGGGCGTGTTCCACGGCCTGCCGCAGGACTTCACCGTGGTGCGCTACCACTCGCTGGCCATCGAGCCGGCCAGCCGCCCCGAGGTGCTGGAGGTCACCGCCACCGCGCAGGACGGCGAGATCATGGGCGTGCGCCACCGCGATTTCGTGGGCACGGCCACTCCGCTGGAGGGTGTGCAGTTCCACCCCGAGTCCATCCTCACCGAGCACGGCCACGCCCTGCTGCGCAACTTCCTGGAGCGACGTCCATGAGCAACGCCTACCCGGCCGGCGCGCCCCGCAGCGCCGAGCGCAGCGCCAGCGCAGGACGCCCGGTCGTCGACCTGCGCAGCGACACCGTCACCCGGCCCACGGCGGCCATGCGCGAGGCCATCGCCCGCGCCGAGGTGGGCGACGACGTCTTCGACGACGACCCCACCGTCCACGCGCTGCAGCAGCGCAGCGCTGCGCTGCTGGGCAAGGAGGCAGCGCTCTTCATGCCCAGCGGCACCCAGGCCAACCTGTGCGCCTTGCTGAGCCACTGTCAGCGCGGCGACGAGGTGCTGCTCGGCCAGTACGCCCACACCTACCGCTACGAGGGTGGCGGCGCCGCGGTGCTGGGCGGCATCCAGCCCCAGCCGCTGGCGCAGCAAAGCGACGGCAGCCTGCTGCTCGCGGACATCGAAGCGGCCATCAAGCCCGACGACGAGCACTTCGCCCGCACCCGCCTGCTCACGCTGGAGGACACCTGGAACGGCCAGGTGCTGCAGCAGGCCTATCTGGACGCGGCCTCCTCACTCGCCCACCGGCACGGGCTTTCCACCCACCTGGACGGCGCGCGCCTCTTCAATGCGGTGGTGGCCAGCGGCGTTGCGGCCGCGCGCCTCACCGAGGGCTGGGACAGCGTGTCCTTCTGCCTGAGCAAGGGCCTGGGCGCACCGGTGGGCTCCATGCTCGTGGGCAGCCGCGCCTTCATCGACCGGGCACGCCGGCAGCGCAAGATGCTGGGCGGTGGCATGCGGCAGGTGGGCCTGCTGGCCGCCGCCGGCCTGCACGCACTGGACCACCACATCGATCGCCTGGCCGACGACCACCGGCTGGCCCGGCGCCTCGCCGAAGGTTTGTCCGCGCTGCCCGGCGTGCAGGTGACGCCGCCGGACACCAACATCGTCTTCGCCACGCTGGCCAGCGGGCAGGGCGCCGCGCTGCTCGCCCACCTCGAGGCCGACGGCATCCTGGCCACCGGCCTGCTGGGCCTGCGCTTCGTGACCCACCTGGACGTCGATGCCGAGGGCATCGACCGCACCATCGCCTCGGTGCGCGCCTTCCTGCGTTCGCCCGAACGCGCCTGAGTCCCGATCGTTCCCGGTCCCTTCCTTAGACGATTCCACCCATGCCCATCACCGACACCGAGGCGCTCGTGCGCTGCATCGAGCACCGCGAGATCTTCCACGACGAGATGCTCGCCCTCATGCGCCGCATCATGGGCGGCGAGATGACGCCGCTGATGATGGCCGCGCTGCTGATGGGCCTGCGGGTGAAGAAGGAGACCATCGGCGAGATCACCGCCGCCGCGCAGGTGATGCGCGAGTTCTCCACCCGGGTGGAGGTGGCCGACCGCCGCCACCTGGTGGACATCGTGGGCACGGGCGGCGACGGCTCGCACACCTTCAACATCTCCACCTGCAGCATGTTCGTGGCCGCCGCGGCGGGCGCCCGGGTGAGCAAGCACGGCAACCGCAGCGTGTCCAGCAAGAGCGGCAGCGCCGACGTGCTCGAAGCGCTGGGCGTGCCGCTGAACCTCCCCCCCGCGGCCATCGCCCAGTGCATTGCCGACACCGGCATCGGCTTCATGTTCGCGCCCAACCACCACCCGGCGATGAAGAACGTGGCGCCGGTGCGGCGCGAGCTCGGCGTGCGCACCCTCTTCAACATCCTGGGCCCGCTGACCAACCCCGCCGATGCGCCGCACATCCTGATGGGCGTGTTCCACCCCGACCTGGTGGGCATCCAGGTGCGGGCCTTGCAGCGCCTGGGCGCCACCCATGCGGTGGTGGTCTATGGCCGCGACGGCATGGACGAGGTGTCGCTGGGCTCGTCCACGCTGGTGGGCGAATACCGCGACGGCGCCATCCGCGAGTACGACATCCACCCCGAGGATTTCGGCCTGACCATGGCGAGCAACCGGGCGCTGAAGGTGGAGACACCCGAGCAGAGCCGCGCGATGCTGATGGCCGTGCTCGATGACGAACCCGGACCGCCCCGCGACATCGTGCTGCTCAACGCAGGCGTGGCGCTCTACGCCGCCGATGTCGTGCCCACGATGGCCGAGGGCGTGGCGCTCGCCCGCCGCACGCTGGCCAGCGGCGCCGCCCGGGCGCGGCTGGACCGCTTCGTCGCCCGCTCGCGCGAACTCGCCCCGGCGGCGGGCTGAGCAGGAACCGACCCCATGACACCCTCCGCTTCTTCGCCGCCGGCCGCCTCCGACATCCTGCAGCGCATCGTCGCGGTCAAGCACCGCGAGGTGGCCGCCGCGCGCGAGGCCGCGCCGCTGGCTGCCTTGGAGGCGCGCTGCGCTGAGCTTCCCGCGCCGCGCGACTTCGTCGGGGCGCTGCGGCGCCGCGTGGCCGCCGGTCAGCCCGCGGTGATCGCCGAGGTCAAGAAGGCGAGCCCCAGCAAGGGTGTGCTGCGCGACCCCTTCGACCCCGCTGCCATCGCGCTGAGCTACGAGCGGCACGGTGCGGCCTGCCTGAGCGTGCTCACCGACCGCGACTTCTTCCAGGGTTCGCCCGAGGCGCTGCAGGCCGCCCGCTCGGCCTGTGCGCTGCCGGTGCTGCGCAAGGACTTCATCGTCGACGCCTACCAGGTGGTCGAGGCCCGGGCCATGGGCGCCGACGCCATCCTGCTCATCGCAGCCTGCCTGGACGACGCCCGCATGGCGGCGCTGGAGGCCCAGGCACTCGACCTCGGCCTGGCGGTGCTGGTGGAGGTGCACGACGGCGCGGAGCTGCAGCGCGCGCTCGCGCTGCGCACGCCCCTGCTGGGCATCAACAACCGGAACCTGCGCAGCTTCGAGGTGAGCCTGGACACCACGCTGGGCCTGCTCGACCAGGTGCCGGCCGAACGGCTGCTGATCACCGAAAGCGGCATCCTGGCCGCCGCCGACGTCGCCCGCCTGCGCGCCGCGGGTGTCAACGCCTTTCTCGTCGGCGAAGCCTTCATGCGCTCACCGGACCCTGGCGCCGCGCTCGCGCAGCTTTTCGGCTGATGGGCGGCGCGGCCTTCGACTGGCGCAGCCGCTGGCAGGTCTGGGGCTGCTACCAGGATCTGCTGCTGGACGGGCGCCGCTGGCCGGCGCGGTCGCGGCTGGAGCTCTTCGGGCAGGGCCTGAGCGCCGAAGAGGCCATCAGCGGCCCGCCTGATCTCGTCGCGGTGATGATGAACCCGGGCGGCTCGCGGCCACTGGCCGCGCCGGATGCCCGCGGCTGGAGCCTCGCCCAACCCGACCGCACCCAGCTGCAGCTGATGAAGCTGGCGGAAAGCGTGGGCCAGGCCACTCCCGGCGCGCCGCCGATCCGCCACCTGCGGGTGCTGAACCTGTCGGACCTGCGCACGCCGCAGAGCGCCGAGCTTTTCGGCTGGCTGCGCGGGCTGACCGATGGCCGCCACAGCGTGTTCGACCCATCCCGTCGTACGGAATGTGAGCGCCTGCTCGGCCCGCCTGGCACGCCCGTGCTCAGAGCCTGGGGGCTGGGGCCGGCGCTTCAGGCCTTGGCGGAGCCGGCCATCGCCGCTACCCGGGGTCATCCGGTGCTCGGCCTGAGCGATGACGGCCTGCGCTACCGGCACCCCCTGCCGCAACACGCCGAGCGGCAGCGGGAGTGGCTCGCCGCCGTGGTGTTGCAGTGGCGCGAAACCCGCAGCGCCCGCTTGCAGCCTGAGGGTCTTCCACTGTCTTGAAACGGCGCTATACTCTGAGGTTCGCCTCGGAGGGGTGCCCGAGTGGCTAAAGGGGGCAGACTGTAAATCTGTTGGCTTACGCCTACGCTGGTTCGAATCCAGCCTCCTCCACCAAGGCGACCGGTTTGTGTCGGTGGGGCTTCGCGGCTGTTGTGGTTGCGGCCCCGCTCGTCCTGTCCGGTGACCGTCTCAGCAACGCTCCGTAGCGGGAGTAGTTCAATGGTAGAACCCTAGCCTTCCAAGCTAATGACGCGGGTTCGATTCCCGTCTCCCGCTCCAGTCGTGCAAGCCCTTCCGGGTGTTTCCCTTGCCCGGTGCCTCGGGGAGGGCTTGCACGACTGACCTCAGGTCATCGGCCCATGTGGCTCAGTGGTAGAGCACTCCCTTGGTAAGGGAGAGGTCACGCGTTCGATCCGCGTCATGGGCACCACGATTGTTTTCGGGTTCGTTTTCTTCTTCTCCTCCAGATCTTTCACGGAGCTCGTTAGATGGCAAAAGGCAAGTTAGAGCGGACCAAGCCGCACGTGAAC